>NZ_JBICUC010000008.1:0-463321 GCF_043197975.1 Kribbella sp. NPDC048928
GTGGGGTATGGGCTTGGGTGGGACGGGGTGGGGTATGGGCTTGGGTGGGACGGGGTGGGGTATGGGCTTGGGTGGGACGGGGTGGGGTATGGGCTTGGGTGGGACGGGGTGGGGTATGGGCTGTTGGGGGACGGTGTGGGCTTGGGGTGAGACGAAGCGGGGTCTGGGCTTGGGTGGGACGGTGTGGGATGGGGCGGGATGGGTGGGATGTGGGATTGGGGTCGGGGGTCGGTTGGGTGTGGGGGTTGGGGTGGGGTGTCGGTGGGGGTGGTTAGGGTTCTTTTGTGAGTGATGGGTTGTTTGAGCTTCCTGGTGCGCCGGCGCCTGCTCGTGGGGGCGGGAGTTTGGCGGACACGGATCACACTGCGGCGCCGCTGGCTGTGCGGATGCGGCCGCGGAGTCTTGACGAGCTCGTGGGGCAGCAGCATCTGCTGGCGCCGGGTTCGCCGTTGCGTCGGCTGGTGGAGGGCGACCAGCCGATGTCGCTGCTGCTGTGGGGTCCGCCCGGGACCGGGAAGACGACGATCGCGGCGGTGGTGTCGCATCAGACCAACCGGAAGTTCGTCGAGCTGTCGGCGGTGACGGCCGGCGTGAAGGACGTTCGGCAGGTGATCGACGGGGCGCGGCGAGATCTGGCTCGTGCGACCGGGTCTGTTGAGACGGTGCTGTTCATCGACGAGGTGCACCGCTTCACGAAGGCTCAGCAGGACGCGCTGCTGCCGGGCGTCGAGAACCGTTGGGTCACGCTCGTTGCGGCGACCACCGAGAATCCGTTCTTCTCGGTGATCTCGCCGCTGTTGTCGCGCAGCCTGTTGCTGACGCTGGAGTCGCTCACCGACGAGGACATCTCGAGCCTTTTGGACCGCGCGATCGCCGATGAGCGCGGCCTGAACGGTGAGGTCGAGCTGACGCCCGAGGCGCGGGACCACCTGCTTCGGATGGCCGGCGGGGACGCTCGCCGCGCCCTCACCTACCTGGAAGCAGCAGCAGGCGGAGCCCGAGCCAAACAAGACCAAGCCAACAAGTACCGCGAAGCCACCGCACCAAACCCCGCCCCCGGCACAGCCCCAGCCGACGCTGCCCCCGCAGCCGGGTCCGCTGCCGCCGACGCAGATGCCGCTGCCGCCGAGGCAGCGCCAGCTGATACAGCCGCCGCCGGCACAACCCTCGCTGCCGACGCCGTTGCTGCCGCTGCCGACACCGCTGCCGCTGACGCAGCCCCAGCCGACACCGCCGCAGCCCCCGCTGCCGACACCGCCGCAGGCCCCGCTGCCGACACCGCCGCAGCCCCCATTGCCGCTGCCGACGATGCCGCCGACGTGACGAGTGGGGCCGGCGGGCGGGCTGTGGTGGATTTGGTTACTTTGGAATTGGCGGTGGATCGGGCTGCGGTTCGGTACGACCGGGCGGGGGATCAGCATTACGACGTGGCGTCGGC
The DNA here is from genome assembly GCF_043197975.1 of Kribbella sp. NPDC048928. NCBI lineage: Bacteria > Bacillati > Actinomycetota > Actinomycetes > Propionibacteriales > Kribbellaceae > Kribbella > Kribbella sp. NPDC048928. The sequence continues at coordinate 1,439 of NZ_JBICUC010000008.1, forward strand.
GTTGATCAAGTCGATTCGGGGGTCGGATGTGGACGCCTCGATGCATTACCTGGCGCGGATGATCGAGGCGGGGGAGGACCCGCGGTTCATTGCCCGCCGGCTGGTGATTTCGGCCAGTGAGGACATCGGCATGGGGGATCCGACCGCGCTCGGTGTGGCGGTCGCGGCGGCCGAGGCTGTGCAGCTGATCGGGATGCCGGAAGCGCGCATCAACCTCGCCCAGGCCGTCGTCGCGCTCGCACTTGCACCGAAGTCCAACGCGGTGATCCTCGCCGTCGACGCAGCGATCGCGGACGTGAAGGCCGGCAAAGTCGGCCCGGTTCCGCCCCACCTGCGCGATGCGCACTACTCCGGTGCGAAGAAGCTCGGCCACGGCTCCTCCTACCAGTACTCGCACGACGACCCGCGCGGCGTCCTCCCACAGCAGTACGCGCCGGACGTCATCGACGGCACCGACTACTACAACCCCACCCGCCGCGGCGGTGAAGCGTCGTACGCCGATCGGGTCGCAGCGATCCGCAAGATCCTCCGCAACCGCCGATGAGCCGGACGGCGGACCACGTCGCCGCGTTCAACGAGGCGGTCGTCACCGGCGACTGGGACATGTTCGCGGGCCGTTTCGCCGTCGACGCGACCATGAGTTTCGTACAGGTACCGGTGGGTCCGTACGAAGGTCGGACAGCGATCGCGTCCGCGTACCGGGAGAATCCGCCGGCCGAGACGATGACGCTGCTCGAGGACGACGACGAACGGGCGCGTTTCCGCTGGTCGGGCGGTGGTACCGGCACGATGGAGCTGCGCTGGGCACCGGACGGATCCGTTCAGGCACTGACAGTGAGCTTCGATTGAAGCGCTCGACTGGCTAGGCTGCCTGACGACCTGGGGCGAAAGGTTTGTTGTTGTGAGGCAGTCCGGCCCGCGGCATGTCCGCCGGCGTTTGTCAGTCCTGAAGATGAATGCAGGTGCAGCAGCTCTGGCGCTGCTGGTCGGCGTCCTGTTCCTCGTCCCGTTCGGATCGCACGACCAGCCGACCAGTACCGAGAACGTACAGGCGCCCGCGACGGCGTCGCCGTCGGCGACCGAGCGCACACAGGGTCCGTCGAGATCGAGCGCCCGCCCGGCCCTGCCGGTCGGCAAGCCGCTGGTCCCGATCCCGAGCTGGTCACCGTCGCCGACCCCGAACACACCGCCGCCGATGCTGGCCGCGCCGTCACCACCAAGCACCACCACCGACGCGCCGACCAAGGCACCGACCAAGGCGCCGACCTCGAAGGCGCCCGCCACCAGTACGCCGAAGAGCAAGCCGGCCGCCCCGTCGACGTCTCAGCCAACGACGCCGACCAGCCCGGCCCCGACAAGCCCGGCCCCGACAAGCCCAAGCCCGACCACACCGGCGCCGACGAAACCGTCACCAAGCTCCACCCCCTCAACCACCCCGTCAACGACCCCGTCGCCAACGCCCTCACCCACCCCGTCGCAGACCCCGGCTCCCACCCCCACCGGATCGCCGAGCCCGCCCGCGACCGGCCTTGGCCGCCTACTCGGCGGGATCCTCGGCGCCCTGTAACCGATCCGAACGCCGAAGCCGAACGCCGAGCCGGAGCCGAGCCGAACCGAACCGAACCCACGCCGCTCCGCGAGCCGAACGCCGAGACTGCGACCCCGCCACCACGTGTGATCACGGTGCGCGATCGCGTGGCGCCCGCACGGTGCGTGGTAGTCGGCTCCGGGGGTTTGGTGAGCGACTGTGATGTGCGGGATGGTGTCCTGAGGCGAGTGCGCCAGGGCAGCGCGATAAGGTCGGGCGGTCCACAAAGTTGTGCACTGTCGCACAAGGTCGCTACGGAAGGTGGATCGTTTCCATGAGCGTCGGTGAAGTCGCGGGGCTGATAGCCGCCTGCGCGCTGCTCATCCTGGTGGGCCTGCTGGCCTATCCGATCCTGAAGCTCGGCAAGGTGTTCGACGAGACCCGGATCATGGTGAAGGGCGTCTCCGACTCCAGCGTTCCGCTGCTCGGCGAGGTGACCACGACGGTCGCCACCACCAACGCGCAGCTCGCGAAGGTCGACACGATCACCGACAACGCGACCACCGTGACGACCAACGCGGCCGCGTTGATGTCGCTGTTCTCGGCCACCGCCGGCGGTCCGCTGGTGAAGGCGGCCGCGTTCACGTACGGCGTCCGCCGGGCGCTCGGCGACCAGCAGCGCAAGGACGTGGCGAAGCGCGTCAAGGACGAGATGAAGGCCGAGCGGAAGGCGCGCAAGCGATGAAGCGGATCTTCTGGCTGATCATCGGGATCGCCGTCGGCGTCTACGCCGTCACCAGACTGAAGAAGAAGGCCCAGGTTCTCGCTCCGGAGAGTGTCCAGGAGTCCGCGGCCAAGCTGGCCGCCGCGGTCCGGCACTTCGGCGACCAGGTCCGCGAGGGCATGGCCGAGCGGGAGACCGAGCTGCGCGACGCGCTCGGCATAGAGAACACCAACGATCGTGAGGACTACCGGTAACACCCATGGAAACCAGTGAGATCAGGCGGCGGTTCCTGCAGTACTTCGAGGACCGGGGCCACACCGTGGTGCCGAGCGCACCGCTGCCGTCGCCGGACCCGAACCTGCTGTTCAACGTCGCCGGCATGGCCCAGTTCGTGCCGTACTTCGTCGGTCAGCAGACCCCGCCGTACGCGCGCGCGACCAGCGTGCAGAAGTGTGTGCGGACGCTCGACATCGAAGAGGTCGGCAAGACCACCCGGCACGGAACGTTCTTCCAGATGAACGGCAACTTCTCCTTCGGCGACTACTTCAAGGAAGACGCCGTGAAGTTCGCCTGGGAGCTGGTCACCAAGCCGCAGAACGAGGGCGGCTACGGCTTCGACGAGTCGGTCCTGTACGCCTCGGTGTACTACGAGGACGACGAGGCGATCGACATCTGGAAGCGGGTCGCCGGGCTGCCCGACGACCGGATCGTCCGGCTCGGTATGAAGGACAACTTCTGGTCGATGGGCATCCCGGGTCCGTGCGGCCCGTGCTCGGAGATCCTGATCGACCGCGGCCCGGAGTTCGGCGCGGACCGGGACTGGGAGGCGGGCGACCGCTACCTGGAGTTCTGGAACCTGGTCTTCATGCAGAACGTCCGCGGCGAGGGCGGCGGCAAGGACGGCTATCCGATCCTCGGCGAGCTGCCGAAGAAGAACATCGACACCGGCCTCGGCCTGGAGCGGGTCGCGTACCTGCTGCAGGGCGTCGACAACATGTACGAGATCGACGAGATCTACCCGGTGATCGAGAAGGCGTCCGAGCTCAGCGGCCGCAAGTACGGCGCCGACCACGTCGACGACGTCCGCTTCCGGGTGATCGCGGACCACGTCCGCAGCGCGCTGATGCTGATCGGCGACGGCGTCACCCCGGGCAACGAGCAGGGTGGCTACGTGCTGCGCCGCCTGCTCCGCCGGGCGATCCGTTCGATGCGACTGCTCGGCTACGAGGACCCGAGCCTGGTCGAGCTGCTACCGACCAGCCTCGAGCAGATGAAGAAGTCGTACCCGGAGCTCGTCACCGACTTCGGCCGGATCAGTCAGATCGCGTACGCCGAGGAGGAGGCGTTCCGCCGCACACTCACGGCCGGTACGACGATCTTCGACGTTGCGGTGAAGGACACCAAGGCGAGCGGTGCGCACCAGCTCGAGGGCGCGAAGGCGTTCCAGCTGCACGACACGTACGGCTTCCCGATCGACCTGACCGTGGAGATGGCGGCCGAGCAGGGCCTGAACGTCGACACCGAGGGCTTCCGCTCCTTGATGAAGGAGCAGCGCGAGCGGGCCAAGGCCGACGCGCGCGCGAAGAAGGCCGGCCACGCGGACACCTCCGGCTACCGGGAGCTGCGCGAGAAGGGCGTCACCGAGTTCACCGGCTACCAGGAGCTGTCCAGCGACTCGCAGGTCCGCGGGCTGCTGCGTGACGGTACGGTCGCGCAGTTCGCGGAGCAGGGCGAGACCGTCGAGGTCGTCTTGGAGAAGACCCCGTTCTACGCCGAGTCCGGCGGCCAGATCGCCGACGAGGGCCTGATCGTCGGCGACGGCCTGCGGCTCAAGGTGCTGGACGTGCAGCGCCCGGTGAAGGGCCTGATCGTGCACCGGGTCGAGATCCTCGAGGGCGTGCTGCGTCCCGGGTCCGACGTGCACGCGCAGGTCGACCACGAGTGGCGGGTCTCGGCCTGCCAGGCGCACTCCGGTACGCACGTGGTGCACGCCGCCCTGCGCCAGGTGCTCGGCCCGAACGCGTTGCAGAGCGGTTCGTACAACAAGCCCGGCTACCTGCGCCTCGACTTCGCCTGGTCGTCGGCGCTCGACCCGGCCACCCGGTCCGAGATCGAAGAGGTCGCGAACCTCGCCGTCCGCCAGGACCTCGCGGTCTCCGCGCAGTACATGTCGCTGCCCGAGGCGCGGGAGTGGGGTGCGCTGGCACTGTTCGGGGAGACGTACGACGAGCAGGTCCGGGTGGTCGAGATCGGCGGACCGTGGTCCCGCGAGCTCTGCGGTGGTACGCACGTGAAGCACTCCTCGCAGGTCGGCGCGCTCGCCGTCACCGGTGAGTCCTCGGTCGGCGCCGGTGTCCGGCGGATCGAGGCGTTCGTCGGCATGGAGGCGCTGCACTACCTGGGCAAGGAGCGGGCCCTGGTCCGGCTGCTCAGCGAGAACCTGAAGACCCGCCCGGAGGAGCTGCCCGCCAAGGTCGCGGACCTGTCGGAGCGGCTGCGCGCGGCGGAGAAGGAGCTCGAGCGCGTCCGCGCGGCGCAGGTCCTGGAGGCCGGCGCCGACCTGGCCAAGAACGCGAAGGACGTGTTCGGCGTGCAGTACGTCGGCCACCGTGCACCGGACGGTGTGAACGGCGGCGACCTGCGCAAGCTGGCGCTCGACGTGCGCGGCCGGATGGGGAACGAGAAGCCTTCCGTGGTCGCGGTCCTGAGCGTGAACGACGGCAAGCCCGGCGTGGTGGTCGCCCTCAACGACACCGCCCGCGAATGGCGGCTGAAGGCCGGGGACCTGGTCCGGATCGCGGCCGAGAAGGTCGGCGGCCGGGGCGGCGGCAAGGACGACGTCGCGCAGGGTGGCGGCACGGATGCGGCCGGCGCCGACGACGCGCTGAGCGCCGTGGAGCACGCCATCGGTCACCAGGTCACCGGCTGACCCATGGAGTTTCGCTGATGAGACGAGGCGTGCGGATCGCGCTGGACATCGGTGACGCCCGGATCGGCGTCGCCACCAGCGATCCGCACGGCATCCTCGCCACGCCTGTGGAGACGGTCCGCCGTGGACCGGGCGATCTGGGTAGGATCGCCGCACTCGCCGCCGAACTGGAGGCGTTCGAGATCGTGGTCGGGCTGCCGCGTTCCCTGTCCGGGGGCGAAGGGCCGGCCGCGGTGAAGATCCGGGAGACGGCGAAGCAGGTGCTGGACAAGGTGCGTGAGACGAACGCGGGGACGGCGATGCGGCTGGTGGACGAGCGGTTCACCACCGTCACCGCCGAACGGATGTTGCGGGAACGGGGAAAGAAGGGCTCCAAGCGGCGTGCTGTGGTCGATCAGGCCGCGGCGGTCGTGATTCTCCAGCATGCGCTCGACCTCGAGCGTGAGACCGGCAACCCACCCGGGAGGCCCCTGTGAACGGACCATCGGTGGACCAAGACGTGAACGAGGGCGAGGAACAGCAGACCGGCGATCTCGGCGCCGGCCTCGGGCTGCGGGCGGAGAGCCGTGTCGAGCGCCGCGCCAGCCGGCGCCGGGCGCGCGGCCGCCGGGCGTTCGGCTGCTTCGCGGGCCTGATCTCGCTGCTGGTCGTCGGGGCGATCGTGGCCGGTGCTGTGGTCGGCTTCGGCAAGGGCAAGGACGCGCTGGCCGGCGTGTTCTCCGCACCGGACTATGAAGGACAGGGCACCGGCACCGTCCAGGTGGAGATCACCAACGGGCAGGGCAGCGCGTCGATCGCGGACACCCTGGAGAAGAAGGAAGTCGTGAAGAGCGCCCGCGCCTTCGAGCGGGTCGCCCGCGACGATCCGCGGGCACTGCAGATCCAGGCCGCCACCTACACGCTGCGCAAGCACATGTCGGCGAAGGCCGCGCTCGACCTGATGCTGAACACGGCCGAGTCGGTCAAGATCGCGCGGATCAGTGTCGCGGCAGGCAAGACCAAGGCCGAGGTCACCCTGATCCTGCAGGGTTCGAAGATGAAGCTCCCGGCCGGTGCGGCCGCGACCGCGATGGGCAAGACGGCGCTGCTCGGCCTGCCGAAGTACGCGCACGCCAACGCCGAGGGCTTCCTGTTCCCCGGGACGTACGACGTGCCGAAGAACGCGAACGCGTACACGATGATCAAGCTGATGACGGCCAACTACGCGAAGGCGGCCGCCTCGCTGAACCTGGAGAACAGCGCGACCCACAAGGGCCTGGACCCGTACCAGGCGGTGATCGTGGCGAGCATCATCGGCGCCGAGACCAACCGCAAGGAGGACTACCCGAAGGTCGCGCGGGTCATCTACAACCGCTTGGCCGCCGGGATGTACCTCGGGATGGACTCGACGATCCACTACGTGGTCGGCAAGGACGGCGGCGTCTTCACCTCGAAGGAACAGCGTGAGAACCCGTCGAAGTACAACACCTACAACCACAAGGGCCTGCCGCCGACGCCGATCAACTCGCCGACGCGGGACGAGCTGAGCGCGGCGATCAACCCGGCCCAGGGCTCCTGGCTGTACTTCACCCTGGTCAACCTGGACACCGGCGAGACCGCCTTCGCCACCACGTACAGCGAGCACCAGGCGAACGTGAAGAAGCTCCAGGCCTGGTGCCAGGCCCACAAAGGCCGGTGCTGACTTGACCCGGTGTGCGGTCCTCGGTTCGCCGATCGGGCATTCGTTGTCGCCGGCGATGCATCGGGCTGCGTACGCGGCGCTCGGGCTGGACTGGACGTACGAGGCGTTCGAGGTCGAGGAGGACGAGCTGCGCGGCTTCGTCGCGACGCTCGGCGACGACGTCCGCGGGCTGTCGCTGACGATGCCGTTGAAGCGGGTCGCGCTCGACCTGGCCGACACGGTCGACCCGGTTGCGGAGCTGATCGGCGCGGCGAACACGATGATCTTCGAGCCGGACGGCTCCCGCGCGGTCTACAACACCGACGTACCGGGATTGGTGAACGCGTTCGCCGAGCAGGGGATCACGGCCGCCGAGAGCGCCGTCGTCCTCGGTGGTGGCGCGACCGCCGCGTCGACGCTGGCGGCGCTGCGCGGGATGCAGGTCCGCGAGGTGACCGTCGTCGTCCGGGAGATCGCGAAGGCCGAGCGGCTCCGGGACCTGGCGGCGGAGCTCGGACTCCGGGTGTCGGTGGCGGACTTCTCCCAGGTCGAGCAGATCGGCGGCTTCGACCTGTGCGTGTCGACGCTGCCGGGCGGTGCGGTGGACCCGTGGGCGGAGCACTTCGCCGGTGTCGCGCCGGTGGTGTTCGACGTCGCGTACCACCCGTGGCCGACCCGGCTCGCGATCGCGGCGCACCGGATCGGTACAGAGCTGTTGAACGGACTTGACCTGCTCGTGCATCAGGCGACCCTCCAGGTGGAGATGATGACGGGGAGGTCGCCGGCTCCTCTGGCGGCCATGCGGACGGCTGCGCGTGAGGAGTTGGGGGATCGTGAGCCTGCTTGATCGCCGTACGGTACTGATCGCCGGTGGCGCGGCTGCCGCGGCCACGATCGCGGGTTGCGGCGACGCGAAGAAGGACGCCGGCAGTACTCCCAGCCCGTCCCAGACGCCCGCGCCGACATCGACCTCTGCGGCGCCGAGCACTCCGCCGCCCACGGAGGCGAGCAGCACTCCGCCCACGAAGCCGAGTGCCACCACGGCACCGCCGCCCAGCGCGCCGAACTGGAACACCCTCGCGAAGTCCCTGAAGGGCAAGCTGTACCTCGCCTCGACCTCCGGCTACGCCGCCGCGCACCAGCTGTTCAACCCGCGCTGGGACAGCGTCCGCCCGACCGCCGTCGTGAAGGCCGCGGCAGCCGCGGACGTCCAGCAGGCGATCGACTTCGCCCGCACTCACAAGCTCGTCCTGGTGCCGAAGAGCGGCGGCCACTCGTACGTCGGCGCATCGACGATCGCGAACGGCGTCCAGGTCGACCTCAGCGGCCTCAAGACCATGAGCTACTCCAACGGCGTCCTCACCGTCGGTGCCGGCGCGCGACTGTACGACGTGCACGCGTTCCTCGACCGGTACGGGCGCTCACTGCCGACCGGCACCTGCCCGACCGTCGGCGTCGCCGGCCTCACGCTCGGCGGCGGGATGGGCGTCCACACCCGGACGTACGGTCTGACCTGCGACCGGGTCGTCGGGATGGGCGTGGTCACCGCGGACGGCAAGGCACACAACGTCAGCGCGAGTTCGGACTCCGACCTGTTCGCGGCGCTGCGCGGCAGCGGTGGCGGCAACCTCGGCGTGGTCACGTCGTTCCAGTTCGCCACCATCCCGGCGACCAAGCTGGGGTTCTTCCGGCTGACCTGGCCGGAGTCGCAGGCGGCGGCGGTGGTCCGCGGCTGGCAGAAGTTCGCGCAGACCGCGGCGGCGACGTCCTGGGGCAACCTGCACATCGATGCCAAGAGCAACGGAACGCTGTCGATCCATGTGCTCGGCGTCTCCACGACCGGCAACGCGAGCGCGGCGGCCGCACAGCTCGAGTCGTTCGTCGGGTCGAAGGCGTCGGCGCGGACGATCTCGGTGAAGTCGCATCTGGAGGCCGTGAAGTACCTCGGTGGCGGTACGACGAGCCCGCGCCAGGGCTTCCTGGCCGGTTCCGACGTACTCAAGGGTCCGATGGACGCGACCACGATCACCGGGCTGCTCGGCGCCGTGAAGTCGGCCGCGCGGGCCGGGACGGCGGCGTCGGCGATCCTCGACCCGCTCGGCGGCCAGGCCGCGAAGCAGCCGGACGGCGGTTCGTCCTGGCCCTGGCGGAGCGCCCTGGGGGTCATCCAGTGGTACTCCTCCGCGCAGAACAGCGGCGCCAAGACCTTCATCGCGAACGGCCACAGCGCCGTCCGCGCAGCCTCTGCGGGCGGCTACGTGAACTACCTCGAGTCCGGCCGGGCGGTCAGTTCGTACTACGGCGGCAGCGCCGCGAAACTGCACGCTGCGAAGCAGAAATACGACCCGACGAACTTCTTTCACACCTCGTACACCTTCGGCTAGCTAGTGTTCGGCCCGTGAAGCTTTGGCGGGTGGTCGCGGGTGTGCTGGCGGTCGGGTTCGTTGCGGCCGGTGTGACACCTGCCTGGGCGTGTGCGTGCGGCGGTTACCTGCCGGACGCGCAGTCGCACGCTCGGGTGTACGGCGAGAACGCGCTGGTCCGGCATACAGGTGGCACCGAGCAGATCACGTTGTCGATGGGCGTCAACGGGACGTCGAAGAAGGCTGCCTGGATCATGCCGGTGCCGTCCGCGGCCAAGGTCGAGCTGGGCGACACGCAGCTGTTCTACCGGCTCGGGCAGCTGACGAAGCCGAAGCGCGTCGTGCGCAAGACGTACTGGCCGTTCCGGAACCTCGGGATCATGGCCGGCTCCGGCGACCGGGCCGCCGCGGGCGCGCCCGGGTCAGGAGTGGACGTCCGGCAGCAGATGGTGCTCGGGCCGTTCGCGGTCACGCGGCTGAGCGGCACGAGCGGTACGGCGGTGACCGACTGGCTGCGTACGAACGGCTACGTCGTCCCGGCGACCCTGGCCGCGAACCTGACGCCGTACCTGACCGAGAAGTGGGAGATCGTCGCGGTCAAGCTCGCGCCGAAGCGGACCGGCGACAGCCTGTACGGCGCGACCCCGCCGCTGCGGCTGACGTTCGCGTCCGAGCGGATCGTGTACCCGATGCGGCTCAGCAAGGGCGCGACCACCGCCCAGACTGTGACCGTGTACGTCGCAGCCGAGCATCGCGTCGACGCGACGACCGTTCCGTACGAGGGCGTCAAGCCGGAGCTGTTGTTCGCGGGCCGGGTCGAGGACGATGCGCTGGCGCAGCCCGCCGACTACCTGACCGCCTACACCGCGACGTACAGCGATCCGAGCCGGATCACGAACGACTTCACGTTCCAGCCGGCCGCGAACGACGACCCGTACCAGCGGATCACCTACGTCACCGTCAACGACGGCTTCTGGAGCACGATCGCGATGCTCTTCGGCGGCGTACTCCTGCTAGGCGTCGGCGCCGCAGTGCTCGCACGGGTACTCGTCAGGCGGGCAGCCGCAAGACGCTAGGCTGCACGATCGTGCCGGCTGAGAACGCTTTGCTCGCTGCCGGGATCGGTGCGGTCGCCTGCGGTCCAGCGGCGTACGTCCTCGGTCCCTGGCTGCTGCGGCGCATTCCCGAGCCGGTCCTGGACGAGGGCGAGACCAAGACGCTGTACGTCTCGCTCGCCGGTCGGCGCGCTGCGTACTGGTGTGGTGGTCTCGCGGCGATCGCGGGTGCCTTGCTGGGCTGGCTGGTCGGCCTGGACGCAGTACTCCCCGTGTGGCTCGTGCTCGCGGTGGCGGGCGCGGTGCTCGGCTACATCGACGCGCGGACGCGGTTCCTGCCTTCGGTGATCATCTGGCCGATGTACGCCCTCGTCGCCGTAGGGCTCGTGGTGGCGGCGCTGGCCACGGGGGAGTGGGGCTCGCTGCGGCGGGCGGCGATCGCCGGCGCGATCGGGTTCGGGGTGTTCTACGTGCTGTGGTTCGCGTTCCCGCGCGGCGTCGGCTTCGGCGACGTACGGCTGTCCGGGCTGCTCGGTCTGGCGTTGGGCTGGCTCGGCTGGGGACAGTTCGTGTCCGGTCTGTACGGCGGGTTCTTCCTCGGCGCGGTGGTCGGGATCGCGCTGATCGTCGGCCGGGTGATGACGCGCAAGCAGATGGTCCCGTTCGGGCCGTTCATGCTGGTCGGGGCGCTCGGCGGCGTCCTGCTCGGTGCGCCGCTGGAGAGGTTGTACGCCGGATAGCTGAGCCGTGGACTCCACCAGATGGTTGATGTGCACGGACGGCCGCGCTTCCTAGGGTCGAGGTATTCGAACTCTCGGGAGGGAATCTCTATGCCAGTCAGTCGTCGTGGTCTCCTGGCCGGTACCGCAGTCGCCGGTGCCGCGCTCGCAGTTCCCGGTACGGCCTCCGCCGCGCCGGTCGCTGCGAGCACCAGTGGCCCGAAGATCGGCCCGAACGACCAGCGCTATCAAGACCTCGTGCAGCGCGGGCAGAACCGGCGCTTCGTCGGCACGCCCGACTATGTGCGTGTGATCCGCTCGACCGATGACGCCGTCGACGCCGTGCAGGGCGCGGTCCGCGGCGGCAAGCGGATCGCGGTCCGCGGGGGCGGGCACTGCTTCGAGGACTTCGTGGACAGCAGCGACATCGAGGTCGTGCTGGACATGTCGGCGAACACTGCGATCACCTGGGACCCGCGGTACCGGGCCTTCTCGATCGGCTCCGGCGCGATCCTCGAGAACGTCTACAAGGAGCTGTTCTTCGGCTGGGGCCTGACCGTGCCGGCCGGCGGCTGTCTCGGCGTCGGCGTCGGCGGTCACTTCAGCGGCGGCGGGTACGGGCCGCTGTCGCGCAAGTACGGCTCGGTCGTCGACCACCTGTACGGCGTGGAGATCGTGGTTGTCGACGCGCACGGCCGCGCCCGATCCCTGGTGGCGACCCGCGACAACGCGCACCGCGACCTGTGGTGGGCGCACACCGGTGGCGGTGGCGGCAACTTCGGCGTCGTCACCCGGTACCTGATGCGTACCAACGGATCGACCGGCCGGACGCCGGAGGACTCGTTGCCCAAGGCACCGGCCGCGCTGCGGTCGAGCATCCTGGTGTACGACTGGAAGACCACGACCCAGGCAACGTTCACCCGGACCGTGCGGAACTGGTTCAACTTCTTCGAGCAGCACAACACCGCCGACTCGCCGTACGCGACGCTGTACGCGCCGTTCATCTTCACCCACTCGTCGGCCGGGCAGTACCTGCTCTCCACCCAGATCGACGCCGCCGCGCCGAACTCGGAGCAGCTGATGAACGCGTTCAACGCCGCGATCGTGGCCGGCGTGGACCCGAAACCGCAGACCATCGACGCCGGGGTCGGGCCGTTCCTGCACACCACGATGAACCGCTCGATCGGCGAGACCGCCACGCCGGGCCGCGGCAAGTACAAGGCCGGGTACCTGAAGAAGGGCTACACCGACGAGCAGATCGCGGCGCTGTACCGCGGGCTGACCGACACGACGTACACCGGGCCGGAGTCTTCGGTCCTGCTCGTCCCGTACGGCGGGAAGGTCAACACCGTCCCGTCGGACGCCACGGCCGCCGCGCAGCGGGACGTGGTCGCGAAGATGGTGCTGAGCGCGTCCTGGACCTCCGAGGCCGACGACGCGAAGCACATCGCCTGGGCCCGCAAGGTGTACGCCGACGTGTACCGCGACACCGGCGGCGTACCGGCACCGAACGCGACCAACGCCGGGTCGTACATCAACTACCCGGACGTGGATCTCGCGGATCCGGAGTACAACAAGTCCGGCGTGCCGTGGCACGACCTGTACTACCTGGGCAACTATCCCCGGCTGCAGCAGATCAAGGCGAAGTGGGACCCGCGCAACGTGTTCCACCACAAGTTGTCGATCGAGGCGGCCAAGTAGTCACCATCCCGGGTAGCGCTGCGTCCACTCGGTGTGGGGCCCGTAGTCCCCGTGCAGGCGCTTGCTCTGGGTGAACTCCAGAGCGAAGTCGTCGGCGAGTTGCAGCATCACCGAACGGCCCTCGACGGTGAAGACAAGCTCTGCGGGGAGAGCCGTCTCACCGTGCAGGGCGCCGAGCAGGTTGCCGCAGATCGCGCCGGTCGAGTCGCTGTCGCCGGAGTGCGTGACGGCCAGCGCGAGGGCGTCCAGGAACTGGTCCGGGCCTGGGTAGGCGAGGGCGGCGTAGACGGCGATCGCGAGCGCCTCCTCGGCGATCCAGCCGCCGCCGAGGCGCTCGACCGTCACCGGGCCGGCCGGCGCGGTTGCGGCCAGCTGCCTGGCGAGGGTGAGCGCCGTACTGGTCTCCTCGTGACCCTCGTGCTGGACCAGAACCTCGGTGGCGCGGCTGATCGCCTCGTCTAGGCCGGCGCCGTCGCAGAGCGCGTGGACGATCGCGGCCAGCGTGCCGGACGCGAGTTTGCCGGTCGGATGGCCGTGCGTGTACCCGGCGGCCTCCGCGGCCGAGTCGAAGACCCACTCCGTCGGGAACCGCTGCGGCAGCAGCCCGAACGGCGCCACCCGCATGACGCCGCCGCAGCCCTTGGAGTCGTTGACCGCCTGCGCGCCGAACTGTGGGATCTTCGCCGCGCCCTTCCGCGCTTCGGTGAGCGCGGTCAGGCAGGTGTTGCCGGGTGCGCGGCGGGCGTACAGCCACTGCTCGCGCTGCAGCCACCCGTCCCGCTCACCGCTTGGCCGCGGCAGCGTCTGCGTGTCCAGCCAGCGGTCGTACGCATGCTGGACAACAGCCACGGTGAACCCGAGGCCGCGGTCCGTCCGGACGTTCCCGCGGATCAGCCCCTCGAGGGTGAACAGCGTCATCTGGGTGTCGTCGGTGACCGTTCCCGCCGGCCAGCCCGCCCCACCCGGGACGAAGGTGCGCAGCCCGTCCGGGTGCTTCGCGACGATCGACCGGCCGTCGTCGAACTCCACCGGCCCGCCCAGCGCGTCCCCGATCGCCCCGCCCAGCAGGCACCCCCGCACCCGCCCCCGCCACGTCTCCTCTTCCCGCCGTGTCATGCGAGGACCCTATCGATGGTGGTGCCAGCGCTACCTCGAAGACGGGATCTGGCGCCAGTTCGCGCGGCGCTTTCCGGTCATACGGTCGTTAGTACAACGGCAACCAATCGTTCGAGGAGCATCCGATGACCCCCGCATTCCGTCGTACCGCCGGGCGCCTGGCCGCGGCGGCCCTCGCCACGACCGCGCTGACCGGCGCCGCGATCGCCGGTGGTCAGGCGGCCGATGCCAGCACCAGCTGCGACAAGTCCGCGATCGTCAAGACCTTCAATGCCGTCCTGACCGTCCGCACCGGCTCCACCCAGGACACCAACACCTGCCACTGACCCGGTACCGCTCAGTCTGAGACCGCTGTCTGGGACCTGGGACAGCCGTGGAAGAATCGGGGCATGCTGCGCTGGCTTACCGCCGGCGAGTCGCACGGACAAGCGCTCGTCGCCGTACTTGAAGGTCTTCCCGCCGGGGTCGAGGTCACGACTGATGACGTGGCCGACGCCCTGGCCCGTCGTCGGCTGGGCTACGGCCGCGGCGCCCGGATGAAGTTCGAGCGGGACGAGGTGACGTTCGTCGGCGGCTTCCGGCACGGGCTGACGCTCGGCAGCCCGGTCGCCATCCAGGTCGGCAACACCGAGTGGCCCAAGTGGGAGCAGGTGATGAGCGCCGACCCGGTCGACGCCGACACGCTCGCCGGCCTCGCCCGCAACGCCCCGCTTACCCGCCCGCGACCCGGTCACGCCGACCTCGCGGGCATGCAGAAGTACGGGTTCGACGAGGCCCGCCCGGTGCTCGAGCGGGCCAGCGCCCGCGAGACTGCGGCCCGGGTCGCGCTCGGCGAGGTCGCGTCCCGCTTCCTGCGCCAGGCGTACGGCGTGACCATCGTCAGCCACGTGGTCGAGCTCGGCACGGTCAAGGCGCCGTACGGCGTGATCCCGGCGGCCGGCGATGTCGCGCGGCTCGACGAGGACCCGGTCCGCTGCCTGGACCCGGACGCGAGCAAGCAGATGGTCGCCGAGATCGACGCCGCCCAGAAGGCCGGTGACACGCTCGGCGGTGTCGTCGAGGTGGTCGTCGACGGCCTGCCGCCGGGGCTCGGCAGCTACGTGCACTGGGACCGCCGCCTCGACTCGAAGCTGGCCGGCGCGCTGATGGGCATCCAGGCGATCAAGGGTGTCGAGCTCGGTGACGGCTTCGAGCTGGCCCGGACGCCGGGTTCGAAGGCGCACGACGAGATCGTCGCCGAGGACGGTGTGGTCCGTCGGACCAGCGGCCGCTCGGGCGGTACCGAGGGCGGCATGAGCACTGGTGAGACGCTCCGGGTGCGCGCCGCGATGAAGCCGATCGCGACCGTTCCGCGCGCGCTCCGCACGATCGACACCGCGACCGGCGAGGCCACGGCCGCGCACCACCAGCGTTCGGACGTCTGTGCCGTACCGGCCGCCGGCATCGTCGCGGAGGCGATGGTCGCGCTGGTGCTGGCAGAGGTCGCGCTGGAGAAGTTCGGCGGCGATTCGGTCACCGAGACTGCGCGCAACCACCAGTCGTACCTGGCGAACCTGCCGTCGACGATCACCCCGAGGGAGTGGGAGTGAGCCCGGTCGTCGTCCTGGTCGGCCCGCCCGGATCGGGCAAGTCCACGATCGCCGCGGTGCTGTCGAAGCGCCTCGGCGTCGAGCACCGAGACACCGACACCGACATCGAGGCGAGTGCCGGCAAGCCGATCTCCGAGATCTTCGTCGACGAGGGCGAGCCGCACTTCCGCAGGTTGGAGCGGGCCGCGATCGTCGAGGCGCTGAAGGGTGACGGCCAGGTGCTGTCGCTCGGCGGCGGTGCGATCCTGGACGCGGCGACCCGCGCCGACCTCGCCGGCCAGACGGTCGTCTTCCTGGACGTCAGCCTCGGCGAGGCATCCAAGCGCGTCGGCCTGAGCGTCGCCCGGCCGCTGCTGTTCGGCAACGTCCGCACCCAGCTCCGCAACCTGATGGAAGCACGTCGCCCCTTGTACTCCGAGGTCGCCAAGCTGACCGTGACCACGGACAACAGGACCCCGGACGAGATCGCCGACGAAATCCTGGAGCACCTCGGATGACCGGCAAGCCCACCAGGATCAGGGTTGCGGCAGCGGCTCCGTACGACGTTGTGATCGGCAACAACCTGCTCGGCGAGCTGCCGGCGCTGCTCGGCGACGGGGTACAGCGGGTCGCGGTGGTGCATCCGCGCGCGCTCCGCGAGACCGGCGACGCGATCCGCGACGACCTGACCGCGTCCGGCTTCACCGCGCACGCGATCGAGATCCCGGACGCCGAGGAGGCCAAGACCGCCGACGTGCTGGCGTACTGCTGGTCGGTCCTCGGACAGGCCGGCTTCACCCGTTCGGACGCGCTCGTCAGCGTCGGCGGCGGGACCACCACGGACCTGGCCGGCTTCGTTGCGGCGACCTGGCTGCGCGGCGTGAAGGTCGTGCACATCCCGACCACATTGCTCGGCATGGTCGACGCGGCCGTCGGTGGCAAGACCGGCATCAACACCGCCGAGGGCAAGAACCTGGTCGGTGCTTTCTGGGAGCCGGCCGGCGTGCTGTGCGACCTCGCCGCGCTCGTGAGCCTGCCGCCGAACGACTACGTCAGCGGCCTCGCCGAGGTCGTGAAGTGCGGTTTCATCGCCGACCCGGTGATCCTCGACCTGGTCGAGAAGGATCCGGCCGCGGTCCGGAGCCCGTCGTACGGCGCGACCGAGGAGCTGATCGCCCGCTCGATCCAGGTGAAGGCCGACACCGTCGGCGCCGACCTGCGCGAGCGGACCACCACCGCCGGCGGCCGGATCGGGCGTGAGGCGCTGAACTACGGGCACACCCTCGGCCACGCGATCGAGCGCCTCGAGCGGTACAAGTGGCGGCACGGCGCCGCGATCAGCATCGGGATGGTGTTCGTCGCCGAGCTCGCCCGGGCCGCGGGCCGCCTGGACGACGCGACCGCCGACCGGCACCGCGCGGTGCTGGAGTCGCTGGGGCTGCCGGTCAGCTACCGCGCGGACGCCTGGCCGCACCTGCAGGACGCCATGAAGCTCGACAAGAAGACCCGCGCCGACCGGCTCCGGTTCGTGATCCTGGACGGTCTGGCGAAGCCGACCATTCTCGAGGCCCCGGACCCCGGCCTGCTGATCGCGGCCTACGGCGAGATCGGTTAGGTTCTGGAGCGTGAGCAAGCGAGTGCTGGTACTGAACGGGCCGAACCTCGGGCGGCTGGGATCGCGGGAGCCGGAGAAGTACGGCACGACGACGTTCGCCGAGCTGGTCGGGGTCTGCGAGAAGACTGCCGCCGAGCTCGGCCTGGAGGTCGAGGTCCGGCAGACCGACGACGAGACCGAGCTGGTGCACTGGCTGCATGAGGCGGCCGACGCCCGGACGCCCGTCGTACTGAATCCGGCCGCCTTCACCCACTACTCGTACTCGCTGCGGGACGCGATCGCGCAGCGGACCGCGCCGCTGATCGAGATCCACCTGACCAACCCGGCCACCCGTGAGGACTTCCGGCACACCAGCGTCGTGGCCGGCGTCGCGACCGGCACGATCGCCGGTTTCGGCCTCGACTCGTACCGGCTCGCGCTCCGCGCCCTCATCACGCTCGAATCCTGACGCCGTAATTACTGCCCCGAATCCATAACCAAAGTGCCCGATCGGGCATCAGGTCAGTGTGGGCAGCATTCAGAACGCTCGGCGTTGGGGGACAAGGATGACTATTCCGGTCTGGGTGAAGGCGCTCGATCCGTTGTCGCAGTTCGGCCTGGTGCACGCGCTCGGGCAGCGTCCGGAGATCCTGCTGGCCGACGATCCGGACGCGGCCGCGGTCGCGCTGATCGCGGTCGACTCGCTCGACTCCGGCGCTGTCCAGGTCCTGCGGTCGGCGACCCAGCGCGGGTGCCGCCGGATCGTGCTGATCGGCAGCGCGATCGACGACGACGCGCTGATGACCGCGGTCGGGCTGGGCGTCTGCGGCGTGCTGCGTCGTACCGAGGCGACACCTGACCGGATCGTGCACCTGGTACGGGCCGCGGCCGCCGGTGACGGCAACCTGCCGACGGATCTCCTCGGCCGCCTGCTCGGGCAGCCGTCGAGCGTGCGGAGGCTGCCGCACTCCAGCCTGTCCGACCGCGAGACCCAGGTCCTGCGCCTCGTTGCCGACGGCAAGGACACGCAGGAGATCGCCCGTGAGCTGTCCTACTCCGAACGGACCGTCAAGAACGTCCTGCACGACGTGACGAGTCGCCTGCAGCTCCGGAACCGCTCCCACGCGGTCGCCTACGCGCTCCGCCAGGGCCTGATCTGAATCGCTCACCGCTAAACGATCGGGCGTTACGCTGGACGAATGGCAGATCACGTCGACCTGGTGCTCGAGCAGTGGCGCGAGCAGCGGCCCGACCTGGATGCCGCTCCGGTCGGCGTCATCGGACGGGTCAACCGGCTCGGCGCGCTGTTCGACGCCGAGCTGCGCCGGAGCCTGGCCGCGTACGACCTCGATCGTCCCTCGTTTGACGTACTGGCGACGCTGCGCCGCAGCAACGCTGAGCACAGCCTGACCCCGGCCGGTCTGATGCACGCGTCGATGGTGACCTCGGGTGCGATCAGCCAGCGGCTGGACCGGCTGGAGGCACGCGGTCTGGTCACCCGATCTCCGAGCGAGACCGACCGCCGCGGCGTACAGGTGACGCTGACACGTCAGGGGCTCGACCTGATCGACAAGGTGCTGCCGGCCCACGTCGACACCCAGTCCCAGCTCCTCGCCGGGCTTTCGGCCGCCGAGCGCGATCAGTTGGCCGGACTGCTGCGGGTGTTGCTGGAGTCTCTCGGGGACAAGCGGGACTGACCGTGACAGGCGCCGACGCAGACACGCTGCGGTCCGCCCTCGTCCAGCACCTGGTGGCCGCTGGGACCCTCAGCGACGAGCGGGTCGCCGCCGCGTTCCAGGCCGTACCGCGGCACGTGTTCGTACCCCATGTGCCGTTGGAGGTCGCGTACGCCGATGACGTCGTGCCGATGAAGCAGAACCGGGCCGGCGTGCTGACGAGTTCGGTGTCGCAGCCGAGCATCGTTGCGCTGATGCTGCAGCAGGCCGCGGTCCGGCCGGGGGACCGGGTGCTAGAGATCGGCTCCGGCGGGTACAACGCGGCGCTGCTGCGGGAGCTGGCCGGTCCGGACGGTGCGGTCACCACGGTCGACATCGACGCGGACGTGACGGACCGGGCGCGGACGTTCCTCGACAAGGCCGGGTACGCCGACGTGGACGTGGTCCGGGTCGACGGCGAGTTCGGGGAGCCGGGGCGGGCGCCGTACGACCGGATTGTGGTGACGGTCACCGCGTGGGACATCGCGACCGCTTGGTGGCGGCAGCTGCGGCCGGAGGGCCGGATCGTTGTACCGCTGCGGGTGCGGGGGCAGACGCGGTCGGTCGCGTTCGACCTGGTGGGGGAGCACCTGGAGAGCAGGTCCACCACGATGTGCGGCTTCGTCAGCATGCAGGGCGTTGGTGCGCACTACGAGCGGCTGGTGCCGCTGGACGACGCGAGGCTGACGTTCGACGAGGACCAGGAGGGCGAGCCGCACCCGGAGAAGGACGTACTGGAGCTGCACCGTGAGCAGCTGTGGTCAGGGGTGCAGCTGCAGCGCGAGGAGCCGTTGCTCGACCTCTACCTCTGGCTGGCGTGCACGCTGCCTGGGTACTGCATCCTGAACGGCGCGGAGTGGTCCTGGGTGGCAGCGGTCGCTACAGCTGACAGCGTCGCGTACGTGTCCACGCGGGCCGGTCGGGACGAGTCACATGTAGAGCTGGGATGCAGCGCCCATGGCCCGGACGCCGGTGCGCTGATGGAGTCAGTGGTCGACCAGGTGCGTACGTGGGACGCCAAGCAACGTACAGGTCCCGGGCCGACGTTCCAGGTGCATGCTGCGGGTGCTGAGCTACCGGCGGGCTTTCACATCGCCCGGCGGCACAGCTACATCACTGTGCAGTGGGAGGACCGGGCTGAGGCGGATTGCTGACGGTCTGCCAGAGCTCCTCGATGTCGGACCGGTCCTCAGGCTCGGGCTTGTCCACCCAGCCGCTGGCCCAGACGTTCTCCTCGCGGTCGTCCAGGTTGAAGATCGACTCCGAGAACGCCGCAGAGCCGACGTACCGCTCCTCGCTGGGATCGGTGTCGTCCACCGTGCCGGAGTCGTTGTCAGGTCCGGCAGAACGCTGCGGTGCGACGAGCGAGCGTGCGTACTGCTGCGCCTGCAGGATGCCGAGCTCGCGCTCCTCGCTCAGCAGCCGGACCGCGCCGACCTCGTTGCCGGCGTTCATCAGCTCGCGTACGCGGGCGTCCAGGTCCTGCGACGGCGCGGGAAGGTTGTTCTGCGGCGGGCGGTGCGCGGGGGGCTGGTACGGGCCCGGGTTGTACTGCATGGGGTACTGAGCCGGCTGGAACTGGGCAGGGGCCTGATAGACACCAGCGGGCGGGTACGGCGTGGTTGCTCCAGGCTGTGTCGGTGCCTGACCCGGCGCACTCCACTCACCCGGCCGGGGCCCCTGCCGACCGTTCTGCATGAGGCTCTGGAGGATGGCGGCCGCCTGCTGACTGCCCTGCGGGCTCCCCGACTGACCCGGCTGAGGAGCAGGCCGTGGTCCGCCCTGTCCTGCGGCCTGGGTGTACTGCCCCTGGAACTGGATCGGCTGGTTGCCGCCCTGCTGCGCCTGGATCCGCTCCATCATCGCCTGGACGCGGGCGTTCGCCTTGCCGTTCCCGCCGGACTGCTGCTTGGCCTTGTTGATCAGGCCCACCACGATCATCACCACGACGAAGATCACGAACCCCGTCATCAGCCGGCCTCCTGACATGTCGATCGACGACCTGGTCCACCAGCCTACGGGCCGCCAGGGTCCGCCGAATCGGAGGAACCCCGTCCAGACCGCTACAATCCGGTGTTACCTCTGATCGATTTCGAAGGGCATACCCGCGTGGCATCGACGAACGACCTCAAGAACGGCATGGTGCTCGACCTGGACGGGCAGTTGTGGTCCGTCGTCTGGTTCCAGCACCACAAGCCGGGCAAGGGCGGCGCCGTCGTCCGGACCAAGCTGAAGAACGTGTTGTCCGGCAAGGTGGTGGACAAGACCTTCAACGCCGACGTGAAGGTCGAGGTGGCCACCGTCGACAAGCGCGACATGACCTACCTGTACAACGACGGTTCGGCGTACGTGTTCATGGACAAGTCGACGTACGACCAGCTCCAGATCCAGCCCGAGGTGGTCGGCGACGCCACCCACTTCCTGCTCGAGAACCAGGACGCGATCGTCGCGGTCCACGACGACCTTCCGCTGTACGTCGAGCTCCCGGCCTCGGTCGAGCTCCTCGTCGAGTACACCGAGCCCGGCCTGCAGGGCGACCGCTCCAGCGGCGGCACCAAGCCGGCCCGCCTGGAGACCGGGTTCGACATCCAGGTGCCGCTGTTCCTGACCACCGGCGAGAAGGTCAAGGTGGACACCCGGACCGGGGACTACCTCGGCCGCGTCAACTCCTGATCGACGCAACCTTTAGGGACAAAAGAACATGTCTGCCCGGAGCAAGGCCCGCAAGCGCGCCCTCGACGTGCTGTTCGAGTCCGAGGTCAGGGGGCTGCCGGTCGGCGGCACCCTGGCCGACCGGGTGTCCGACAACGACCCGCCGGTCAACGAGTTCACCGTGGCGCTGGTCGAGGGGGTCGCGAAGCACGCCGAGCAGATCGACGAGCTGCTCGAGACACACTCGGTCGGCTGGACGCTGGACCGGATGCCGGCCGTCGACCGGAACATCCTCCGCATCGGCACCTACGAGCTGCTGTACGACGACCAGGTGCCGGACGTGGTCGCGGTGAGCGAGGCGGTCGCCCTGGCGCGGGACCTGTCCACTGACGAGTCCCCGACGTTCGTGAACGGCCTGCTGGCCAGGCTGCTGCAGCTGAAGCCGACGCTGGGTCTCTGAAACGGGCCTCTAGAAAGCTGCCAGGGATCGAGGGGGGCGAGCCCTCTCTGCCAAGGCCCGGTGACCGTCTCGGTACGGTCCCGGGCCCTACTTGTGCTTCCCCGTGGATGAAGCAAGGCGGGCGGCCGCGGGCCAGCTGCTACAAGCCCCGACCGTCAATGCCAACGCCCACGAATCAGGCGCCGGCGGCCTCGGACGAATCCTCGACGTCACCCTTCGCCTCGGGGTTCAGGACTCCCCAGGAGATGAAGCGCTCGGTCAGCGTCGTCGGCGACTCGTCGTAGATCACCGCGAGCGTGCGCATGTCGTCCTGACGGATCGACAGCACCTTTCCGTTGTAGTCCCCGCGCTGAGCCTGGATCGTGGCCGCGTACCGCGTCAGCGGACCGGCCTCGCTCGCGTCGAGGTGTTGCAGGGCCTCCAGGTCGAGGATCAACCGGGGAGGAGCGGCAGCCGCAGCGGCCGCGCTGGCGTTTCCTGGGAGCAGCTCACGGATGGGCACGCCGTAGAAATCGGCGAGCTCCGCGAGCTTCTGGACCGTGACGGCCCGATCGCCGCGCTCGTACGAGCCGACGACGACCGCCTTCCAGCGACCCTTGGACTTCTCTTCCACGCCATGCAGCGACAACCCTTGCTGCTGGCGGATGGCGCGCAACTTGCCACCCAGTGTCTTCGCGTATTCGCTAGGCACGCTGGTTCTTCCCTCCGACTAGTTCGTCATCCGGGGTGCCGTAACACCCCGGTTCGGTGAACCCCCCTCGATTACACAGAGTAACAATATTCCGGAGCGTAGGCCAGCGTCAAGACGGCGTGTCACATTCGGTATGATGTCAAGCGGTCCGAACGTCCTTTAAAGACCTGTCCAGAGAGGCAGGAAAGGAGGAACGGTAGCGATGAGCCCTGCCCAGAGCGCAGAGCAACCCGAGGTCACCAGGCCGCTGCAGCGTGGCAGCCGCGAGGTCCTCGACGCTTCCGACATTTCCCGGGCACTGACCCGGATAGCCCACGAGATCCTCGAGCGGAACCGCGGCGCCGACCCGGTCGTCCTGCTCGGCATCCCCACCCGCGGAGTCCCGCTCGCGCAGCGCGTCTCCGCCCGGATTCAGGCCGTCGAGGGGCAGAGCGTACCGACAGGGTCACTCGACGTGACCATGTACCGCGACGACATCGGCCTCAAGCCACCCCGCGGCCTGGAGCACACCGACATCCCGGCGGACGGGATCGACGGCAAGGTCGTCGTGCTCGTCGACGACGTGCTGTTCTCCGGCCGGACGATCCGCGCCGCGCTGGACGCGCTCGGCGACCTCGGCCGCCCGCGCGCCGTCCAGCTCGCGGTCCTGGTCGACCGCGGCCACCGCGAGCTGCCGATCCGCGCCGACTACGTGGGCAAGAACCTGCCCACCTCACTCGTGGAGCGCGTCACAGTGCACCTCGACGAACTCGACGGCGAGGACGCGGTGCTGATCGCGGACAAGGGGGAGAAGTGAAACATCTGCTGAGCGCCGGTGACCTGAGCCACGACGAGGCCCAGCTGATCCTCGACACCGCCGAGGAGATGCGGTCGCTGGCCGACCGCCCGATCAAGAAGCTGCCCGCGCTCCGTGGGCGGACCGTGGTGAACCTGTTCTTCGAGGACTCCACCCGGACCCGGATCTCGTTCGAGGCGGCCGCCAAGCGGCTGTCCGCGGACGTCATCAACTTCTCCGCCAAGGGCTCCAGCGTGAGCAAGGGGGAGAGCCTCAAGGACACTGCACTGACGCTGCAGGCGATGGGTGCCGACGGCGTCGTCTGCCGGCACGGCTCGTCGGGTGCGCCGCACCTGCTGGCCAAGTCAGGCTGGATGACCGGCTCGGTGGTGAATGCCGGCGACGGCACCCACGAGCACCCGACCCAGGCGCTGCTGGACGCGTTCACGATGCGCCGGCACCTCGGCTCGCTGGAGGGCCGCCGGATCACGATCGTCGGCGACGTCCTGCACTCGCGGGTCGCCCGGTCGAACGTGCTGCTGCTCTCGACGCTCGGCGCCGAGGTGACCGTGGTCGCTCCGCCGACGCTGCTGCCCGTCGACATGACGAACTGGCCGTGCGCGACGTCGTACGACCTCGACGGCGCCCTGGCGAAGACCGACGCCGTGATGATGCTGCGGGTGCAGCGCGAGCGGATGAACGACGCGTTCTTCCCGAGCGCCCGCGAGTACACCCGCCGCTACGGCCTCGACCGGAACCGGATGCGCCAGCTGCCGGACGAGGCGATCGTGCTGCACCCCGGCCCGATGAACCGCGGCATGGAGATCAGCGCCGAGGTCGCCGACTCCACCCGCTCGGTGATCGTCGAGCAGGTCACCAACGGCGTGGCGATCCGGATGGCCGTGCTTTATCTGTTGTTGTCAGGCAGTAGCGAAGAGGAGCAGAACGCGTGAGCGCATACCTGATCACCGGCGCGAGCATCGTGGGCGGTGCGGTGGCGGACCTGCTGATCGACGACGGCGAGATCGTTGCTGTCGGCACCGACGTCGCCAAGCCGGCGGACGCGGAGACGATCGACGCCACCGGGCTGGTCGCGCTGCCGGGGCTGGTCGACCTGCACACGCACCTGCGCGAGCCCGGCCGCGAGGACGCCGAGACGGTCTTCACCGGCACCCAGGCCGCTGCCAAGGGCGGCTTCACCGCGGTCTTCGCGATGGCCAACACCGACCCGGTCGCCGACACCGCCGGTGTCGTCGAGCAGGTCTGGAGGCTCGGCCGCGACGCCGGGTACGCCGATGTGTACCCGATCGGCGCGGTCACGGTCGGCCGGAAGGGCACCCAGCTCGCGGAGCTCGGCGCGATGGCCGACTCGGCAGCGCGGGTCCGGGTCTTCTCCGACGACGGCGACTGCGTCTGGGACGCCGCGCTGATGCGCCGCGCGCTCGAGTACGTGAAGGCCTTCGGCGGCGTGATCGCGCAGCACGCGCAGGAGCCCCGCCTGACCCAGGGCGCCCAGATGAACGAGGGCGCGCTGTCCGGCGTTCTCGGTCTGACCGGCTGGCCGAGTGTCGCCGAGGAGGCGATCATCGCCCGCGACATCCTGCTGAACGCGCACGTCGGCTCCAAGCTGCACATCTGCCACCTGTCCACCAAGGGCTCGGTCGAGATCGTCCGCGCCGCCAAGCGCCGCGGGCTCGAGGTGACCGCCGAGGTCACGCCGCACCACCTGCTGCTGACCGAGGACCTGGCCGCCTCGTACAACCCGGTCTACAAGGTGAACCCGCCGCTGCGTACCAAGGCCGACGTCGAGGCGGTCCGCGAGGGCCTGGCCGACGGCACCATCGACATCGTCGCCACCGACCACGCGCCGCACCCGGTCGAGGACAAGGACTGCGAGTGGAGCGCGGCCGCGCCCGGCATGACCGGGCTCGAGACGGCGCTCAGCGTCGTCCAGCACGCGATGGTCGACACCAAGCTGCTGACCTGGGACGAGATCGCCGACCGGATGAGCTACCGCCCGGCCGCGATCGGCCAGTCGGCCGAGCACGGCCGTCCGCTCGAGGCGGGTGCTCCGGCGAACATCGTGCTGTACGACCCGCGTGTCGAGCAGACCGTCGTACCGGACACCTCCGTGTCGTTGTCGCGGAACACACCCTTCGAGGGGATGACCCTGCCGGGCAAGGTGGTCGCGACGTTCCTCCGCGGCCGGCCGACCGTCCTGGACGGTGAGCTCCTCCAGTGAGGGCCTTCCTCGGCATCCTCGGCACGCTGCTGATCCTGGCGGCGGGCTACTTCGGCATGTACCGGGGCTGGCGCAACCGCCAGTCCCGGCAGGCCGACCTCGCACCGTTGCCCGCGGTGCCTGCGGACGACACGCGCGGCGTCGAGGGCGTGTACGTCGCGACGACCAGCGCCGGCGACTGGATGGACCGGATCGCCGTGCACGAACTGGGCGTCCGCAGCACCGCGGACCTGGCCGTCAGTGCGGACGGCCTGATCTTCCACCGGCAGGGCGCGGCGGATGTCTTCATCCCCGTGGACCACCTGACCGGGGTCCGGACCGACCGTGGCATCGCCGGCAAGGTGACCGCGGAGAAGTCCGGCCTCGTGGTGGTCACCTGGACCCATGACGGCCGCGACCTCGACACCGGCTTCCGCCCGCGTCGCAAGGCCGACACCGCCGCCCTGACCGCATCCATCTCGACCTTGATCGGAGCACCATGAGTCAGCCCGCCCAGACAGCGGCATTGCTCGTCCTCGAGGACGGCCGGGCGTTCGCCGGTACGTCGTACGGGGCGACCGGTGAGACGTTCGGCGAGGCGGTCTTCAGCACCGGCATGACCGGGTACCAGGAGACGCTGACCGACCCGTCGTACCACCGGCAGATCGTCACCCAGACTGCACCGCACATCGGCAACACCGGGATCAACGACGAGGACGACGAGTCGCAGAAGATCTGGGTCGCCGGGTACGTCGTGCGGGACCCGGCCCGCGTCCCCTCGAACTGGCGCGCCACCCGGTCGCTCGACGACCAACTGAAGGCGCAGAACGTGGTCGGCATCGCCGGGATCGACACCCGCGCGCTGACCCGGCACCTGCGCGAGCGCGGCGCGATGCGGGCCGGGATCTCCACCGAGATCCTGGACCCGGCGGAGCTGCTGACCAAGGTCCTCGAGCAGCCGCCGATGGTCGGCGCCGACCTCGCCACCGAGGTCACCACGAACGCGTCGTACGTCGTCCCGGCCGAAGGCGAGAAGCGGTTCACCGTGGTCGCGCTCGACCTCGGGATCAAGTCGATGACGCCGAAGCGGATGTCCGAACGCGGCATCGAGGTGCACGTGCTGCCGGCCACCGCGACGCTGGAGCAGGTCCTCGCGGTGAACCCGGACGGCATCTTCATGAGCAACGGCCCGGGCGACCCGGAGACCACCGAGCACCCGACCACGCTGCTCAAGCAGCTGCTCGAGCAGAACAGGCCGTACTTCGGGATCTGCTTCGGCAACCAGGTGTTCGGGCGCGCGCTCGGACTCGGTACCTTCAAGCTGAAGTACGGGCACCGCGGCATCAATCAGCCCGTGCTGGACCGCGCCACCGGGAAGGTCGAGATCACCGCGCAGAACCACGGGTTCGCGGTGGACGCCCCGCTGGACGGCCCGGTCGAGACGCCGTACGGGACGGCTGAGGTCAGCCATGTCTCGCTCAACGACAACGTCGTCGAAGGACTCAAGCTCACCGGCAAGGACGGCCGGGTGCTGGCGTTCTCAGTGCAGTACCACCCGGAAGCGGCGGCCGGTCCCCACGACTCGGCGTACCTGTTCGACCGCTTCGTAGAACTGATGGAGGGGCGGGCCTGATGCCACGTCGTACAGACATCGACTCGGTCCTGGTGATCGGGTCCGGCCCGATTGTGATCGGCCAGGCCTGCGAGTTCGACTACTCCGGGACCCAGGCCTGCCGGGTGCTCCGCGAGGAGGGCTTCCGGGTCGTCCTGGTGAACTCCAACCCGGCCACGATCATGACCGACCCGGAGTTCGCCGACGCGACCTACGTCGAGCCGATCACGCCGGAGTACGTCGAGAAGGTGATCGAGAAGGAGCGCCCGAACGCGCTGCTCGCCACCCTCGGCGGCCAGACCGCGCTGAACGCGGCGATCGCGCTGCACGAGAACGGCGTCCTGGAGAAGTACGGCGTCGAGCTGATCGGCGCGTCCGTCGACGCGATCCAGCGCGGTGAGAACCGGGAGTCGTTCAAGCACATCGTCGAGGGGCTCGGCGCGGAGGTCGCGCGCTCGGTCATCTGCCACACGATCGACGACGTGATGGGCGCCGCGGACCAACTCGGGTACCCGCTGGTCGTACGGCCGTCGTTCACGATGGGCGGCGTCGGCAGCGGGATGGCCTACGACGAGGCGGACCTGCGCCGGATCGCCGGTGCCGGGCTGCAGGCCTCGCCGACCACCGAGGTGCTGATCGAGGAGTCGATCCTCGGCTGGAAGGAGTACGAGCTGGAGGTGATGCGCGACAAGGCCGACAACGTCGTGATCATCTGCTCGATCGAGAACGTCGACCCGATGGGCGTGCACACCGGCGACTCGATCACGGTCGCGCCGGCGATGACGCTGACCGACCGCGAGTACCAGATCATGCGGGACCTGGCGATCGGCATCATCCGCGAGGTCGGCGTCGACACCGGCGGCTGCAACATCCAGTTCGCGGTGAACCCGGCGGACGGCCGGCTGATCGTGATCGAGATGAACCCGCGGGTGTCCCGTTCGTCCGCGCTGGCGTCGAAGGCGACCGGCTTCCCGATCGCCAAGATCGCGGCGAAGGTTGCCATCGGCTACACGCTGGACGAGATCCCGAACGACATCACCAAGCAGACCCCGGCCAGCTTCGAGCCGACGCTGGACTACGTCGTGGTGAAGGTGCCGCGGTTCGCGTTCGAGAAGTTCCCGGCCGCGGACGCCACGCTGACCACGCACATGAAGAGCGTCGGCGAGGCGATGGCGATCGGCCGGAACTACACCGAGGCGCTGCAGAAGGCGCTGCGCTCACTGGAGAAGCCGGAGGCCCGGTTCTCCTGGGCCGGTCAGCCCGCCACCGAGCTGGAGCCGCTGCTCGAGGGCATCAAGACGCCGCACGACGGCCGGTTGCGCGACGTCATGGACGCGATCCGGGCCGGAGCCTCGCCCGAGCAGATCTTCGACGCGACGCACATCGACCCGTGGTTCGTCGACCAGCTGTACCTGCTCCACGAGACCGCGCTGCAGGTCGCGGCCGCGCCGCGGCTGACGCCCGAGGTGATCAAGCTCGCCAAGCGGCACGGGTTCTCGGACCTGCAGCTGGCCGAGATCCGCGGGCTCACCGAGGACGTCGTCCGCGGGGTCCGGCAGGCGCTCGGGATCCGCCCGGTCTACAAGACGGTCGACACCTGTGCGGCCGAGTTCAAGGCGGAGACGCCGTACCACTACTCCTCGTACGACGAGGAGTCCGAGGTCGCGCCCCGGACCGAGCCGGCGGTGCTGATCCTGGGTTCCGGGCCGAACCGGATCGGCCAGGGCATCGAGTTCGACTACTCGTGCGTGCACGCGTCGATGGCACTGCGCGGGGCCGGCTACTGCACGATCATGGTGAACTGCAACCCGGAGACGGTCTCGACCGACTACGACACCTCCGACCGGCTGTACTTCGAGCCGCTCACCTGCGAGGACGTGCTCGAGATCGTGCACGCCGAGCTGCAGGCCGGACCGGTCGCGGGCGTGATCGTCCAGCTCGGCGGCCAGACGCCGCTCGGCCTGGCGCAGCGGCTCGCGGACGCCGGCGTACCGATCGTCGGCACCTCGCCGGAGGCGATCCACCTCGCGGAGGAGCGCGGCGCGTTCGGCAAGGTGCTCGCGGACGCCCAGCTGCCGGCGCCGAAGCACGGGACCGCGATGTCCGCCGAGGAGGCGCACGACGTTGCCGCGGAGATCGGGTTCCCGGTGCTCGTCCGGCCGTCGTACGTGCTCGGCGGCCGCGGCATGGAGATCGTCTACAGCTCTGCCGAGCTGACCGCGGCGCTGGACCGGTTGAGTGCGGGCTCGGGCTCGTGGGAGCACCCGGTGCTGATCGACCGGTTCCTGGACGACGCGGTGGAGATCGACGTCGACGGGCTGTACGACGGGAACGAGCTGTTCCTCGGCGGCGTGATGGAGCACATCGAGGAGGCCGGCGTGCACTCCGGCGACTCGTCCTGCGCGCTGCCGCCGATCACCCTCGGGAACGCGGACATCGAGAACATCCGCCGCTCCACCGAGGCGATCGCGCGGGGCGTCGGCGTCCGCGGCCTGCTGAACGTGCAGTACGCGCTGGCCGGCGACGTCCTGTACGTACTGGAGGCGAACCCGCGCGCGTCCCGGACGGTGCCGTTCGTGTCGAAGGCGACCGCGACGCCGCTCGCGAAGGCGGCCGCCCGGGTGATGCTCGGCGCGACGATCGCCGAACTGCGCGCCGAGGGAATGCTGCCGGCCGAGGGCGACGGTGGCACGCTGCCGCCGACGACGCCGATCGCGGTCAAGGAGGCCGTGATGCCGTTCAACCGGTTCCGGACCATCGACGGCGCGTCGGTCGACACCGTGCTCGGGCCGGAGATGAAGTCGACCGGCGAGGTGATGGGCATCGACGACACCTTCGGTACAGCGTTCGCGAAGTCGCAGGCGGGTGCGTCGCAGCCGCTGCCGGCCGACGGGAAGGTGTTCGTCTCGGTCGCGAACCGGGACAAGCGGCACATGATCTTCCCGGTCAAGCGGCTGGCGGACCTGGGCTTCCAGATCTTCGCGACCGAGGGCACGGCCGACGTGCTGCGGCGCAACGGGGTCGAGGCGGTCACGGTCCGCAAGAGCAGTCAGGGCCCGGGCCCGAACGGTGAGCCGACGATCGTGCAGATGGTCCAGGACGGCGAGCTGAACCTGATCGTCAACACGCCGATCGGGATCACCCAGGGCGGTTCGCCGCGGATCGACGGGTACGAGATCCGCAGTGCGGCGGTGGCACGGAACATCCCGTGCATCACCACCGTGCAGGGGCTCGCGGCCGCGGTCCAGGGCATCGAGGCCCAGCGCGCCGGCGACATCGCGGTCCGTTCGCTGCAGGACTGGGTGCCCAGGATCCACGGTGCCTGAGGTCTCCGTGCGGCGCAGGCGGTCGGCGTACGAGAGGGTTGTGCGGCCGGTGCTGTACCGGTTGGGGCGTGGGGATGCGGAGGTCGCGCACGAGCAGACGCTCGCCGGCCTCCGGCTCCTCGGCCGCGTCCCCGGCGCCCCGCGCGCCGCGGCCCGGCTGTACGGCGCGGCCAAGGCTGCGACGCCCCGGACCGTCTTCGGCGTCCGCTTCCCGTCACCAGTGGGCCTCGCGGCGGGGATGGACAAGAACGGGATCGCGCTGCGTGCGTGGCCGGCGCTCGGCTTCGGGTTCGTCGAGGTCGGCACCGTCACCGCGCATCCGCAGCCGGGAAACGAGAAGCCACGGTTGTTCCGCCTCGTGGAGCACGAGGCGGTCATCAACCGGATGGGCTTCAACAACCTCGGCAGCGAGGCGCTCGCCGGGCGACTGGCGGCGTACGGCGACCTCGGCTATCCGCTCGGCATCTCGATCGGCAAGTCGAAGGTCACCCCGCTCGAGGACGCGGTCGAGGACTACGTGACGTCGCTGAGCCGGCTCTACCGGTACGGCGACTACTTCGCAGTCAACGTGTCGTCGCCGAACACACCCGGCCTGCGTACGCTGCAGGACGCCGGGCACCTGCGTGAGTTGCTGACCGCGCTGCACGCCGAAGCGGCCGCGTTGACCGTCGCCGGTCTCGACCCGAAGCCGATCCTGGTCAAGATCGCTCCGGACCTGACCACGTCCGCGATCGACGAGCTGCTCCAGGTCTGCACCGGCACCGGCGTCGCCGGCATCATCGCCACCAACACGACCATCGGCCGCCCGGGCGTGGAGGCTCATCCGCTCGCCCAGCAGGCCGGCGGCCTGTCCGGCCGCCCGCTGGCCGAGACCTCGGCGAAGGTGGTCGCGCACATCCACAACGAGACCGGGGGAGCGTTGCCGATCATCGGCGTCGGTGGGATCGTGGACGCCGCCGACGCGACCCGCCTCTTCGACGCCGGCGCGAGTCTCGTCCAGGTGTACTCAGGACTGATCTACCGTGGACCGGGCCTGGTCCGGACCATCAACAGGAGCTTGCCATGAGCAACCAACCCTTGGGGAGCGAGATGCGTAACAAGCCGTTCGGCGCCCGGCTCCGGGCCGCGATGGACACCCGTGGTCCGCTGTGCGTCGGGATCGACCCGCACGCGCACCTGCTCGACGCCTGGGGCCTCCCGGACACGGCCGAGGGCCTGGCATCGTTCACGTACGGTGTCGTGGACGCCCTCGCCGACCAGGTCGCGGTGTTCAAGCCGCAGTCCGCGTTCTTCGAGCGGTTCGGGTCGGCCGGGATCGCCGTTCTCGAGCAGGCGACCGTCCGGCTGCGGGAGGCCGGTGCGGTGGTGATCATCGACGCGAAGCGCGGCGACATCGGTACGACGATGGCCGGCTACGCCTCGGCGTACCTGGCCGAGAAGGGGCCGCTCGCGTGTGACGCCCTGACGGTCAGCCCGTACCTCGGGTTCGGGTCGCTGCAGCCGGCGATCGACGAGGCCCGTACGGCGGGCGCCGGGCTGTTCGTGCTCGCCCTGACGTCGAACCCTGAGGGTCCGCAGTTCCAGTCGGCCCGGACCGCGGACGGCTCGACCGTCGCCGGTGCGGTGCTCGACGGCCTGCGCGCGCTGAATGCCGACGCCGAGGGGCTCGGTTCGTTCGGTGCGGTCGTTGGCGCCACCATCAGTGCGACGGACGAGAACCTCGACATCAACGGCCCGCTGCTCGCCCCCGGCCTCGGCGCCCAGGGCGGCACGGCCGAGGGCCTCGCCAAGGTCTTCGGTACGGCGGTCCGCAATGTTGTCCCGTCCAGCTCCCGCGAGATCCTCGGCGCGGGCCCGGACGCATCCGCGCTGAAGGACGCCGCTGCGCGGACCAACGACGCGTACCGGACCGTCCTCGGATACTGACCTTCATCGGCATGGAATCCGGAATTGCTTTGTGCCGACGGTTCTACAACGAGGTTGTGCGGCCGCAGCTCGACGGTCCGCACAGTGCTGCGCTGATCGGACGTGGATCGGAAGTGCTCGGGTACGACGATGCGATGTCCACCGATCACAACTGCGAGGCGCGGGTCGCGCTCTTCGTCCCGCCCGGCGTCAGCGTCGAGCCCGACGTACCTGAAGTGTTCGACGGGCGGCCGGCTTTGGTCGAGGTGCACACGGTTCGCGCGTACTTCCGGTCGAAGCTCGGATTCGATCCCGACGCGAAGTTGACCGCTGCGGATTGGCTGACGTTCCCGGAGGACCACCTACTGATGTACACGGCCGGTGCGGTCTTTCACGACGACCTCGGCCTGCAGGACGTGCGCGATCGGCTGGCGTACTACCCCGACGACCTCTGGCGGTACCTGATGATCGCCGGCTGGTGGCGCGTACATCCGGAGATGAACAACACCGGCAGGTCCGGCTACGTCGGTGACGAGCTCGGGTCGGCGATGACCGCTGCGCGGCTGGTCCGCGACTTGATGCATTTGTGCTTTCTGATCGAGCGGACCTATGCGCCGTACCCGAAATGGTTCGGGACGGCGTTCCGCCGCCTGCCCTGCGGCCCGGAGCTGAGCCCGCTGCTCCAGGACGTTGTGCGTACGTCGACGTGGCAGCAGCGCGGGGAAGCGCTGATGGCGGCGTACCGCGCAGTGGGGGAGTTGCACAACCGGCGCGGGATCACGCAGCCCGTCAAGCTTGAGGTCGGTGCGCTCTGGGACCGTCCGTTCGAGGTCGTCTGGGGCGACTTCCCGGGCGCCTTGTCAGCCACGATCGAGGACCCCGCGGTACGCCGGATCGCGGACCGCTGGCCCACCGGCGGGATCGACCAGGTGCGCGAGGTGCTGCATCGCGTCGACGAGCGTCGTCAGCTGCTCTCGCTCCTCGAAGCCTGATAGAGGCCGGTGAGCAGGTCCACGGCGGCCTGCGTCGCCGGATGCGGGTCCTCGCGATGCCAGATCAGGTGTACGTCGACGGGCGGCGCGTCCCGCACCGGGCGGTACGTGACACCGTCGCGCCGGTACTGGGTCGTGGTCGCCTGCGGGGTCATGCCGACACAACGGCCGGAGGCGATCGCGGCCAGCCAGTCGTCGACGTCCTGCGTGTACTCGATCTCCGGCCGCGCGTCCTCCGGCCAGAGATCCACCGTGGTGCTTCCGGTACGGCGGTCGATGACGAGCCGCCGTTCGCGCAGCTGATCGAGCGTCACCGTCCGTTTGCGCGTCAGCGGATCGTCGGCGGGCAGCGCGCAGTACCGCTGCTCCTGGGTGAGCAGCACGTGCGCGAACCGGCGGAGATCGAGGTGGCTGCGCACGACCGCGAGATCGCACAAGCCCTCGGCCAGACCACCGGTGGTCGTGTTGGTGCGGATGAGCTGTAGCTCGATCCCAGGGTGCTCGGCCGCCCACCTGCGCTGGAACTCGCGGGTATGACTGCCGAACGCCGACCACGCGTGGCCGACCCGCAGCCGCGTGTGACCGCTCTTCGCCTCGGTCACCAGTTCGTCGAGCTCGGCCAGGATGTGGCGGGCTCGTGCGAGCACCCGGACCCCGGCGGTGGTCGGCGTGAGCGAACGGCTGGTGCGGTGCAGCAGCCGGACGCCGAGTTCGCGTTCCAGCGCCAGCAGGTTGCGGGACACCGCGGCCTGGGAGATTCCGAGTTCGATCGCGGCGTCGGTGAACGTACCGGAGTCGACGATCTCCACCAGGCACCGCAGCTGCCGGATATCCATGACTCCAGCGTATAGATCCGCGTCCACCTGCATTTTGCCCGGCGTCGCACCGGGCGGACCCTCGGCAGGGTGAGGCGAGATCGGTTGGTCGGTGTGGCGATGATGCTCGGCAGCGGACTGTCGACGCAGGTGGGCGCGTCGGTGGCGGCGCTCGCGTTCCCGGTGATCGGGCCGGCAGGCGTGGTGGCGATCCGGCAGTGGGTCGCCGCGATCGTGCTGCTCGCGATCGGCCGGCCACGACTGCGTTCGATCACGGCCCGTCAATGGCGCACGGTGATCGGTCTGGCGGCGGTCTTCGCGGTCATGAACCTGTCGCTGTACACCGCCATCGACCGGGTCGGTCTGGGGCTGGCCGTCACGCTCGAGTTCCTCGGCCCGCTCGCCGTGGCGCTGCTGGGATCACGGCGCGTCCTCGACCTGGTGTGTGCGCTGGTCGCCGCTCCGGCCGTGGTGCTGCTGATGCGTCCGCAGGCGACCACGGACTACGTCGGTATCGGACTGGGCCTGCTCGCCGCGCTGTGCTGGGCGTTCTACATCCTGCTCAACCGGACGATCGGGCGAGAGTTGCCGGGCGCAACTGGTTCAGCTGCTGCGGCGGGGCTGTCCGGACTCGCTTACGTACCGGTCGGCGTCGTCGTGCTGCTGCATCATCCCGCGACGCTTGCTGCGGTGACGTACGCGCTGGTCGCCGGAGTGCTGTCCTCCGCCGTGCCGTTCCTCGTTGACGTATTGACGTTGCGACGGGTTCCGGCGCAGTTCTTCGGTGTGTTCATGAGCGTGAACCCCGTGCTGGCGGCGCTCGTCGGGCTCGTCGTTCTGCACCAGCAGTTGGCGATGCCGGACTGGGCGGCGATCCTGGTGATCGTCTCCGCGAACGCCGTCGCCGTCCTGTTCGGCGACGCGGCACATCACAGCCCGGTTCCAGTCGGGCCGTGCGACGTTGTTCACGGCGTGCCAGAGCTTGCGGTGACCCCGGCGTTCGGAAAGGTGTCGGCGGACGGGGAGCAACGGTCTTCCCGCGCGACACAGTGAAGGAACACGATGCGGAAGCTGGCAGCCCTCGCGGCCGTTGCGACGATGAGCGTTGGCACCCTGACAGCCTGCTCGGGTGGCGACTACTGCGGCGACCTGAAGAGCTACGTCGAGACCTCCAAGGGCCTGGACATGAAGGACTCCGGTGCCATCGACAAGGTCCTGGACGAGTCCAAGAAGGTCAAGAAGTCGGCACCGAAGGACCTGAAGGACGACTGGCAGACCGTCGTCGACTACGCGCAGAAGGTGAAGGACGCCAACGGCGACACCACCAAGCTGTCGGAGCTCGCGAAGACCGAGCTGCCGAAGATCCAGGCGGCCCAGGAAGCGATCACCAAGCAGGCCAAGGACAGCTGCAAGATCGACATGAACAGCGGTAGCTGAACCACTGCGTGAACCGGCCGGTGGGACGGCTCTGCCCGTTCCGTCCCACCGCCCACTCGGTGTAGCCGGCGTGAACTAGTCCCGTGAACTAGTACCGTGGCCGCCGTGAAGCGAACTCTCGCCGTCCTCGCGACCATGGCCGCCGGTGCCGTTGTGCTGACCGGGTGCACCGACGACCAGGCGTACTGCATCGATCTGGCCAAGTACGCGGCCAAGGCCGTCGACGTCGACCCGCAGAAACCGGTCGACTACGTGAAGATCCTCGACGCGGCGAAGAAGGTCCAGAAGTCCGCGCCCAAGGACGTACAGGACGACTGGGGCGTGGTCGTCGCGTTCGCCGAGAAGGCCAAGAAGGCGGGCTCCGACGCCAAGGAACTGGCCACGCTGAGCAAGCAGACTCCCGGTGTGATGACGGCGTACAAGAACATCACCAGCCAGGCCAAGGACAGCTGCAAGGTCGACCTCCCGTCCTGGAAGTGACGACTCCGCACGACATCGGCCCGACACCGGGCTGACCACGGGCCGGCCTCGGGCTGGACCCGTGTTAGGTTCCCTTGCGAAGCCATACAACGGGACAGGTGAAACGGTGCCACTTCCTACTTTGACCCCGGAGCAGCGTGCGGCCGCTCTGGACAAGGCCGCGGCGGCGCGGCGTGAACGAGCCGAGATCAAGAACCGGATCCGGCACTCGGGAGCGTCTCCGACGGAGGTGCTCCACGAGGGGCAGACGAACGATGTGATCGGCAAGATGCGGGTCAGCCAGCTGCTGCAGTGCATCCCCGGCGTCGGCAAGGTCCGCGCCCAGCAGATCATGGAGCGGGCGGGGATCTCGGAGACGCGGCGCGTCCGCGGCCTCGGTTCGAACCAGATCGCCGCGCTCGAGCGCGAATTCGCCGAGTGACCCCAGTGAGCCGAACCGAAACGGTGTCCGGCTCGTTGGACACTGGTGTGACGATGACCACGCACCCGAATGGCCCTGCTGCTACCGGCGCCGGTGACCGGCCGCCGGCGCGACTGACCGTGCTGGCCGGACCGACGGCGGTCGGCAAGGGGACGGTGGCCGCCGAGATCCGCGACCGGTTCACCGACATCTGGATCTCGGTGTCGGCCACCACCCGCAAGCCGCGGCCGAACGAGGTGCACGGCGTGCACTACCTGTTCGTGTCGGACGCGGAGTTCGACCGGATGATCGCCGACGGCGAACTGCTGGAGTGGGCCGTCGTCCACAAGGCGGCCCGGTACGGCACGCCGCGGCAGCCGGTCCTCGACAAGCTGGCCACCGGGCGGCCCGCGCTGCTGGAGATCGACCTGCAGGGCGCCCGCCAGGTCCGCGAGACGATGCCGGAGGCACAGTTCGTGTTCCTGGCCCCGCCGAGCTGGGACGAACTGGTCCGCCGGCTGGTCGGCCGCGGCACCGAGACCGCCGAGGAGCGCGAACGCCGGCTCGAGACCGCGGTGCTGGAGCTCGCGGCCGAGAAGGAGTTCGACGTGACGATCGTGAACGCCTCGGTTCGGGAGGCTGCCGATCAGTTGGTAAAGTTGATTCGATCACCCTCCATCTCTGGAAAGAGCTGACTTTGTCTGGCAACCAGCCCGTCGCCATCGGCATCACCTCGCCGCCGATCGACGACCTGCTCACCCGCACCGACTCGAAGTACAAGCTCGTGCTGTACTCGGCCAAGCGCGCGCGGCAGATCAACGCCTACTACTCCCAGCTCGGCGAGGGCCTGCTGGAGTACGTCGGACCGCTGGTCGAGACGCACGTCCAGGAGAAGCCGCTGTCGATCGCCATGCGCGAGATCAACGACGGCGTGCTGACCTGCACCGACATCGACCCCGAGGCCGAGGCGGAAGCCGCCGCGGCAGCGGAGAAGAAGTCCGAGTAACCCGACACCGACCGGGAACGGAGTCCGATGTCCGCAACCGGTGAAATGACCCCCGGTAGCCAGAGCGCTCCGGGGGCCGCTGTCGTACCCCGCCACCGGCCGAACGTCGTCCTCGGCGTCGGCGGTGGTATCGCTGCGTACAAGGTCTGTGACCTGCTGCGACGGCTGACCGAGTCCGGGCACAGCGTCCGGGTGGTGCCGACGGCGGCCGCGCTGGAGTTCGTCGGTGCGGCGACCTGGGCGGCGCTGTCCGGGCAGCCGGTGACCACGGATCCGTTCGACGACGTGCACGAGGTGCCGCACGTCCGGATCGGCAAGGCCGCGGAGCTCGTCGT
The DNA here is from genome assembly GCF_043197975.1 of Kribbella sp. NPDC048928. NCBI lineage: Bacteria > Bacillati > Actinomycetota > Actinomycetes > Propionibacteriales > Kribbellaceae > Kribbella > Kribbella sp. NPDC048928. The sequence goes on from NZ_JBICUC010000008.1 coordinate 39,218, forward strand.
CGTGGCGCCCGCGACCGCGAACCTGATCGCCAAGGCCGCCCACGGGCTGGCCGACGATCTGCTCACCAACACCCTGCTCACCGCGCGCTGCCCGATCCTGTTCGCGGCCGCGATGCACACCGAGATGTGGGAGCACCCGGCGACCCAGGCGAACGTCGCCACCCTGCGGTCCCGCGGGATCACGGTCCTCGACCCGGCGGTCGGGCGCCTGACCGGCGCCGACACCGGCCGCGGGCGGCTGCCGGAGCCGTCGGAGATCTTCGCGATCAGCCAGTTGATGCTCGCCGACGAGGCGGCCCGGGCGGCCGGCCAGTCGGTCGCCGACCTGACCGGGAAGCACGTGCTGATCAGCGCCGGGGGGACCCGAGAGCACCTCGACCCCGTGCGGTTCCTCGGCAACTCGTCGTCGGGCAAGCAGGGCTACGCCCTGGCCCGGATCGCCGCCGCCCGCGGCGCGAAGGTCACGCTGGTCGCCGCCAACTCCGAGCTCCCGGACCCGGCCGGCGTCCAGGTCGTCCCGGTGGTGTCGGCCGCCGACCTGTACGACGAGATCACCGGCCGCGCCGCCGACGCCGACGCGATCGTGATGGCGGCCGCGGTCGCGGACTTCCGCCCGGCTGACGTCGTCGAGCACAAGATCAAGAAGACCGCCGACGGCGCGGTGCCCTCGGTCGACCTCGTACAGAACCCGGACATCCTGGACACGATCTCGCACGACCGCACCCGCTCGGACCAGGTCATCGTCGGCTTCGCCGCGGAGACCGGCGACGCGGACCACACGGTCCTCGAGCTCGGCCGCGCCAAACTCGCCCGCAAGGGCTGCGACCTCCTGGTCGTCAACGACGTCTCCGGCGGCAAAGTCTTCGGCAGCGACCTCAACGAGGCCGTCATCCTCGACCGCACCGGCGCCACCCTCCCCGTCCCCTCCGGCAGCAAAGACGCCCTGGCCGGAGTCATCTGGAACCTCGTCGCCTCCCACTGGCCATAGGAGGACAGGAGCTGTCCGCTTTTCGGCCTACGGTTTGGGGTATGGAGATCGGTTGGCAGGCGGTTGTTGCTCGGCGGGTGCGGCGGCATGGGTTGGGGGAGGGTTTTGGTACGGCGGTGGAGGCCGTGCGGGGGATGTGTGGGGCGCATGCGCAAATCGGGGCGGCGGGGGAGGTGTCGGTTGCGCTGCGGGTGGATGGGGCTGATCGGGAGTCCGTGCAGCGCGACGACGAGTTGGTGAAGACGTTCGGGCCGCGGGGGACCGTGCATCTGCTGCCGCTGGACGATCTGCCGATGTGGACCGGGGCACTGTCGGCGCTCCAGGGGAGCGCTCAGCAGCCGGAGCCGATCCGGATGACGCCGGACGAGATCGATCAGGTGGTCGTTGCGATCGGCGAAGCGCTCGCGGCCGACGACCTGACCGTCGACGAGCTGACCGAGGAGGTCGTCCGGCGGACCGGCGACTGGGCCCGTACTCCGACCATCCCCGCCTTCCAGGGCGCGTGGGCCCGCTGGCGGCAGGCGGTCCATGTGGCGGCGCACGCCGGCGTGCTCTGTCACGGGCCGATGCGCGGCAGGCTCACGACCTACTCGAATCCGCACCGCCTGCGTCCGTTCGACCCGATGCCCGCGGACAAGGCGCTCACGGAGCTCCTGCACCAATACCTCTACTCGTACGGCCCCGCGACGCCGCAGCAGTTCGCGCGCTGGCTCAAGACCACGCCGACCACGGTCAAGCCGTACTTCGACGGCCTGCCGCAGGCGACCCTGGCGGACCAGACCGTCTGGTGTGCACCCGGCGACGACGACTTCCCGGACGAGCGCGCCGAGGGCGTACGGCTGCTCCCGTACTTCGACGCGTACGGCGTCGGCAGCTACCCGCGCGAGCTGCTCTTCCCGGGCAAGGCGTTCGAACGCGCGACCGCCCGCGGCCAGGCCGGCAATTATCCGCTGCTGCTCGTCGACGGCATCGTCGCCGGCGTCTGGCACCAGAAGAAGTCCGGCCGGACACTCCACGTCACCGTCGAGGCGCTGACCCCGCTGAACCGCCGCCGCCGGAAGCTGCTGGACGCGCAGGTGGACCGGCTGGCTGCGATCCTCGGTGCTGCGCCGTCGCTCACACTCGGCGAGGTGACGGTCGGCGCGCACGCGTGAATCCCGAGCTGGTGTCCAACATGTGATCGGCAATCTCGCATTCCGGATGAAATCGGAGTGTCCCCGGGATCGCGGGGGAAACTGCTGGCATACTTCCCAGATGCATCGCCAACCGCCGGTGCATTGGGGGGATCGCGCGGCCGTGCCAACGCGCAGCCGGGCGGCACAAGAGCAATCCGAGGGAGAATTGTGGCGAGGCGCCTTTTCACGTCCGAGTCCGTGACCGAGGGTCACCCGGACAAGATTGCTGACCAGATCAGCGACTCCATCCTCGACGCGTTGCTGGCCGAGGACCCGAAGAGCCGGGTCGCGGTCGAGACCCTGATCACCACGGGTCTGGTCGTCGTTGCAGGTGAGGTCACCACGACGGCGTACGTCGACATTCCGGGGATTGTGCGGTCGCGCATCCTCGAGATCGGCTACGACTCGTCCCTGAAGGGCTTCGACGGCGCGTCCTGTGGGGTGCAGGTCGCGATCGGGAGCCAGTCACCGGACATCGCACAGGGTGTCGACACGGCGTACGAGACGCGCTCGGACGCGTCGAAGGACGAACTGGACCTGCAGGGCGCGGGCGACCAGGGCCTGATGTTCGGCTACGCGTCCAACGAGACGCCGGAGCTGATGCCGCTGCCGATCACGATCGCGCACCGGCTGTCCGAGCGGCTCGCGGAGGTCCGCAAGAACGGGACCCTCGCGTACCTGCGGCCGGACGGCAAGACCCAGGTCACCATCGAGTACGACGGCGACAAGGCGGTCCGGATCGACACCGTGGTGGTGTCCAGCCAGCACGCGGCGGACATCAACCTGGACACGATGCTGTCGCCGGACGTCAAGAAGCACGTCGTCGACCCGGTGCTGGAGCAGTTCGACATCGACTCGAGCGACTACACGCTGCTGGTGAACCCGACCGGCCGGTTCGAGATCGGTGGCCCGATGGGCGACGCCGGCCTGACCGGCCGGAAGATCATCATCGACACCTACGGCGGGATGGCGCGCCACGGTGGTGGCGCGTTCTCCGGCAAGGACCCGTCGAAGGTGGACCGTTCGGCGGCGTACGCGATGCGCTGGGTGGCGAAGAACATCGTCGCCGCCGGGCTCGCGGACCGCGTCGAGTGCCAGGTCGCGTACGCGATCGGCAAGGCCGCCCCGGTCGGCTTCTACGTCGACACGTTCGGCACCGAGAAGGTCGAGGTCGCGAAGATCGCCGCCGCCGCCCGCGAGGTCTTCGACCTGCGCCCGGCCGCGATCATCCGGGACCTGGAGCTGCTCCGGCCGATCTACGCCCAGACCGCCCGCAACGGCCACTTCGGCCGCACCGGCGAGGACTTCACCTGGGAGCGCACCGACCGCGTAGAGGCCCTCAAGGCGGCCGTCAACAAGTAGTTGTCCACAGCGGGTCGGCAGTGCACAACCGCGCTGTCGGCCCGCTGCTTTAGCATGCGTCAGTGACATCGAACGGAGAATCACCGGAGCAGTTGACGCTGCTGCGCGACACCGTTCGGAAGTCGCGGACCAAGGAACCTGCCGAGATCACCACAACGTTGCCGGTGGCCCGGATCGCGGTCGACGTCTCGCTCCCGCACCTGGACCGGCCGTTCGACTACCTGGTGCCCGACGACCTGACCGCGGCCGCGCAGCCCGGCGCTCGGGTCAAGGTGCGGTTCGCCGGCAAGGACGTCAGCGGGTTCGTGCTGGAGCGGCTCGACGAGTCCGACCACGACGGCAAGCTGGTCCGGCTCCGCAAGGTCGTCTCGCCCGAGCGCGTGCTCACGCCGGAGATCGCGGACCTCTGCCGCGCCGTTGCCGATCGGTACGCCGGCGTGCTGGCCGACGTCACGCGCCTGGCGGTCCCGCCGCGGCACGCGAAGGTGGAGGCCGAGCCGCTGCGATGCGACCTGCCGCCGCGCCCGCCGGCGTCGACGTCCCGCTCGGAGTGGTCGCCGTACCCTCCTGGCTTCCTGGACTCGGTCGCGCGCGGCGAGGCACCGCGGGCGGTGTGGACAGCGACACCAGGGGCCGATTGGCCGCTCGCGTTCGCGCAGGCTGCCGCTGTGTGTGCGGCCGCGGGTCGTGGCGCGTTGCTGCTCGCACCGGACGCGCGCGACCTGGAGCGGCTGGCAGCGGCCTGTACTGACGTGTTGGGCGAGTCCGGCTTCGTCACGTTGTCTGCGGACCTTGGCCCGACGGCGCGATACAGAGCGTTCCTCGCCGCGCTGCACGGGCGTGCGCGCGTGGTGATCGGGACGCGCGCGGCGGCGTTCGCCCCGGTGACGGATCTCGGGCTGGTCGCGATGTGGGACGACGGCGACGAGTCGTACGCCGAGCCGCGCGCACCGTACCCGCATGCCCGGGAAGTCCTGCTGTTGCGGGCGTTCCGGCAGCAGTGTGCCGCGCTGCTCGGCGGGTACGCACGGTCGGCGGAGGCGGCGGCGCTGATCGAGTCCGGGTTCGCGCACGAGCTGATCGCGGACCGGAAGGTGATCCGCGCGGCGTCGCCGTCGGTGCACATCGCGGGGGAGTCGGACCACGACCTGGCGCGCGATCCGGCCGCGCGGGCGGCACGGTTGCCGCACCGGGCGTTCGAGATCGCCCGCGCGGGGCTGCGGATCGGGCCGGTGCTGGTGCAGGTGCCCCGCGCCGGGTACCTGCCGAGCCTCGTCTGCCAGACGTGCCGCGCACCGTCCCGCTGTGCCACCTGCGGCGGCACATTGCGCCGTACCGGAGGGTCAGGTCCCGCGAGCTGCAGCGTGTGTGGGCGGCCGGCGGTGGATCACCGGTGCCCGGAGTGCGGCGACACGCGGATGCGCGCGGCGATCATCGGCGCCCGCCGGACGGCGGAGGAGCTGGGCCGGGCGTTCCCGGGCGTCGTCGTGCGTACGTCGGGCGGCGACAACATGCTCGACGACGTACCGGACGCGCCGGCGCTGATCGTCAGCACACCGGGCGCGGAGCCGGTCGCCGAGGGCGGGTACGCGGCGGCGCTGCTGCTCGACACCTGGTTGATGCTCGCGCGCCCGGACCTCCGAGCGGCCGAGGAGGCCGTACGTCGATGGTTCAACGCGGCCGCCCTGGTGCGGCCGGCCGGCTCCGGCGGGACCGTGATCCTGGTCGGCGACCCGTCGGCACTGCAGTTGCAGGCGATCGTCCGCTGGTCGCCCGAGGGCTACGCGGCCCGTGAGATCGAGGAGCGCCGTACGGCCCGCCTCGCCCCCGCCGCCAAACTCGCGGAGCTCACCGGACCGGCCGAATCCGTCAACGACCTCGTCACCCGCCTCCGCGACGCGGTCCCGCCGTCCGCCGGCCTGGAGGTCCTGGGCCCGGTGGACGTGGACGACGAAACCGTCAGAGCCGTCGTCCGCACCCCCCGAGCCCACGGCACCGCCCTCGTCCGCGCCCTCAAAGAAGCCCAGTCAGCCCGGACCACGAAGAAGAACCCAGGCACTGTCCGGGTCCAGGTAGACCCACCAAGCTTCGGCTAGCCGCGGAACGCGGCTCTGGTCGCGGCCGCGGTGGCGGTGAAGTACTCCGCCGGCTCAAGGAACCACCACTCGTCGAACGGGACGGAGTTGCGCAGGTCGCGGTTGTAGCCGAAGCAGACCAGGTAGAGCGGCCTGATGTACATCACGCCTTCGAGCCGGTCGAGCTCCTCGTCGGTCAGCTCGACATGCCGGCGGTACGCGTCGACGACCACGCCGACGCGTTCCTCGTTGGCGCGCCTGGTCGGCGCCCAGTCTCCGGTTCCCCAGAGCAGGAACGCGAGGTCGGCGAGCCGCGGGCCGCGCCCGGAGGCCTTCCAGTTGATTGCCACCGGCCCGTTCTTGCCGATGATCGCGTGGTTGGGTGCATGCATCAGGTTGCCGTGCAGCAGGCCCTCGGGCAGACCGTCGCCGTCGTCGGCAGAACGCACCTGGTCGAGCAGTTGCTCGAAGCGCTTGCGATCGGCTGCCCCGACCTTCGTGTCCACCGCGTCGAGAAACGCCAAGCCGGCCAGGAGATCCTGCCTGGGTGCTCCCATGTGGCGAGCGTCCTCACCACTCGCCCCGCCGGGCCGGCTGACGGACTCGTCGTACGGCAGCGCGTGCAGCTGCCCGAGCAGGTCGGCCATGATCCGGAAGTCCTCGATGCCACCGGGCAGCGGCTCACTCTCGACGTACTGGGTGACGAGGACCGCGCTGCCGTCGAAGTCGGACACCGCGTCGTCGACTGCGAGACGTTCCGCGGGGAAGTCCTGCTGGGCGAGGAAGCGCAGTACTGCGGCGTCACCCTCGACGCCCGACCGCGGCCGGGCCGGTGGGAACGCCCGCGCGATCCACGGCGGCCCGTCGTTCCGGTCGATGCGGAACACGTACGTCTTGTGCACGCTGAGCTTGGTCGCCGCGATCGCGTCGATGCCGTAGCGATCCCGGAGATGTACGAGCAGCCGATCGGCGTCCGGCTCGTGGTGGATCCGCTCGTTGAGCCCCTCGAGATCGGTCAGCGCCTCGGTGTACCGCTGGCCGGTCTCCTGAGCGTGCCGCCGTACGACCTTCTTGAAATTGCCGTCCTTCGTCATGACAAGCCTCCTCGTCGACACCGTCGTCCCCCAGTGACGTGGTGTGCAGAGTTGGCCTGCTGGCTTCGACGACCGAGAGGGCAGATTCCCCTTCGCCCGATGGAACCCCGACTGGGGCGGACGTTCCACGGCTCGGCGACCGGTCGGCGCCATCAGCCAATCTCGCCGACCGCCCTGGCCTTGTCAAGGATCAGGCGGTCGTTGCGAGCGTCGTGGAGGCCGACAGCATCTGGTGCCCGAGCTGCGTGCGGTGGTACAGGACGGTGCGCCCGTCGCGACGGGATGCGACAACGCCCGCATTGCGGAGGATGCTCAGATGGACGCTGAGGGTCGGCGCCGACACGCCCAGCTGGTGGGCCAGATGCGTTGTGGACATCGGCAGATCGAGATGGCTGACGATCGCGGCGCGAGTACGGCCGACAAGGTCGGCGAGAGGCGAGTCCGCGGTGTCCTGGCGGTCCTCCCACAACCGGCCGAGACCGCGCGGCGGGTAGGTGATGGTCGGAACGTGTGGTGCCGCGGTGACGGCCAGACCGGCGGGCCAGGTGAAGACACACGGCACGAGCAGGAGGCCTTGACCGGTCATCGGTTCGCCGTCGCAGCAGAACGGCCGCTCGATCTCGATCCGGTCGCTGCGGTAGTGGATCGACGGGTGCAGGTTGCGGAACAGGCGTTCCAGCCCGCCGCTCGCCAACTCGTCGAGGCGGAATGCGAGATCTTCCTGGAGCAGGGCGCGCATCCGGCGCCAGTCCGGCTCGATCGCGCGGTGCCAGTACGACTCGAGGGCCGTGGTGATGCGCTCCAGGCCGGCGGCCGGGCGTGCGATCAGCTCGGGCAGCAGCGGGTGCGGCGTGTCCGTGTGGAGCCTGGCGAGCTCGTCCGCCACGAGGTCCAGAGGGGTGCCGGCGACCGCGGCCAGGCCCGACTCGAAGCTCGTCGACCGCCGCGGCGGCGCGGGTGTGAGGAAGTCGGGGACATAGCCGTACGGCGGGATCAGGGCCTTGAGCAACGTCAGGTCGTCGCCCTCGATGGTGGGCCGGACCTTCTGCAGCCACGGGCCGTGCACGCTGCGGGCGGTGTTGTTGCTCAGCGCCCGGACACTCGTCATGGTCTCCCAGAGCGGTGCCAGCGCGAACCGGATCCGCCCGACGTCCGCGGTGCTCAGCCTGATCGTGATCACCGGTCCAGATTAGCCCTGAGCCTAATCATCGACAACGCCCTGGCGGCAACGGAGAGTGGAACCATGAGCGCAATCGCCGTCGGCAACTCCCGGCCCGCCGCCCTTCCGCGGGCGTTCTGGGCGTTGTGGGTGTGCCAGCTGGTCAACCGGCTCGGCAGCTTCGTCCAGCCGTTCCTCGTCCTCTACCTGACCCACGACCGGCACCTCTCCGCGGGTACTGCGGGAGCCGTCGCGGCCGCGGTCGGCGCCGGTACCGTCACCGCGCAGCTCGTCGGCGGGTTCCTGGCCGACCGGATCGGGCGCCGGCTGACGATGCTGATCTGCTTCTTCGGCACCGCCGCCGCGCTGATCCTGCTCGGGTCCGCGCGCGACATGGCGCTGATCTGGGTGTGCGCGTTCCTGGTCGGCCTGCTCGGCGACCTGTTCCGTCCCGCCGTTCAGGCAACCGTCGCAGACCTGCTGCAGCCGACCGAACGCGTCCGCGCGTACGGGCTGCTGTTCTGGGCGATCAACCTCGGCTTCTCGGTGTCGACCGTGAGCGCGGGCGTCCTCGCCTCGATCGGCTACGGCCTGCTCTTCTGGCTGAACGCCGGTACGTCGGTGATCGCCGGTGCGGTGATCTGGGCGATGGTCCCGGAGAGCCGCCCGGTCCTCGACGAGACCACCCCGCCGCGCCCCGTCCTCGCCGTCGCGCTCCGGGACAACGTGTTCCTGCTGATGATCCTGCTCCAGGTCGGGTACGCGACGATCTACATGCAGGGGTACTCGACGCTGCCGCTCGCGATGTCGGAGGACGGTCTCAGCTCCAGGACGTACGGGCTGGTGATCGCGCTGAACGGCGTGGTGATCGTGCTGGTGCAGCCGTTCCTCGGCCGCTGGATGGTGAAGCTCGACCGCCCGAAGCTGCTCGCGGCCTCGATGCTCGTCGTCGGTCTCGGCTTCGGGGTCGGCGCCGTCGTGCACAGCTGGTGGGGGTACGCACTGTCGGTGGTGGTGTGGACGCTCGGCGAGATCGGGTTCGCCGCGGTGATCGGTGCAGTGTTCGCCGACCTCGCTCCGGTCGACCTGCGCGGCCGCTACATGGGTCTGTCCGGCATGGCGTTCGGCGTCGGCACAGTGGTCGGCCCCCTCGCCGGCACCAACGCCCTCGAACACCTCGGCCCAACCATCACCTGGCTCAGCTGCGCCGTCCTCGGCGTCATCATCTTCATCGGCCAGTACGCACTGGCTCCCGCCCTCCACGCCCGAGCCCAAGCAAACGCGGCGACCGCCTGAGCCGCGCCGCGGTCTCGTAGGGTGGGAGGTATGAGTGAGCGTGCGGTTGACGTGGTGGTGTTCGACATCGGTGGGGTGTTGCTGGACTGGAGTCCGACCTACCTGTACGCCGACCTGATTCCGGATGAGGGGGAGCGGGCGCACTTCCTGACCAACGTGGTGACGCCGGCCTGGAACCACAAGCAGGACGAGGGGCGGCCGTGGGCCGAGGCGGTTGCCGAGCTGACCGGCCTGCACCCGGAGCACGCGGAGTGGATCGAGGCGTACGACACCGGTTGGCTCAAGATGGTGAAGGGCGTGTTCGAGGACACCGCCGCGGTGCTCACGGAGCTCCAGGACGCCGGCGTACCGACGTACGCGCTGACGAACTTCTCCGGCGAGAAATGGGCGGTCGCCAAGGACGCTTTCCCGATCCTGACTCGCTTCGACGGGGAGGTCGTGTCCGGGATCGAGCAGACCGCGAAGCCGGACGAGAAGATCTACCGGATCCTGATCGAGCGCTTCGGCCTGGACCCGGCGCGGACCTTCTACACCGACGACATGGAGTACAACATCGTCGCGGCCCGGTCCGCCGGCCTGGACGCCGAGGTCTTCACCGGCGGCGCAAACCTCCGTACCCAACTCCACGACCGCGGCCTCGCACTACAGTGAACAGGTGAGATTCGTACCGGACGACCGCTCGCCGGCGATCGGCGATGTCGACCGCAACGCCGCCGTGCAGCGCGTCCAGGACGCGTTCACCGGCGGCTACCTCACGCACGAGGAGATGGACCAGCGGCTGCACCAGGTGCTGTCGGCGCGGACCAGGCGGGAGATCGAGGTCGCGCTGAGCTCGCTGCCGGCGCCGGATCCGGGGCGGTCGGCGACCATCTCGGCGGCGGCCGGGCGGATCCGGCGGGCCGGTGTCTGGCGGGTGCCGCGGAAGTTGACGGTGCAGTCCGCGTTCGGGCGGGTCACGCTCGACCTGTCGCGGGCGATCTTCGAGCAGCAGGACGTCGACATCGAGCTCAAGCTCGGCACCGGCAGCGCGAAGATCCGGGTGCCGCGGAATGCGGTCGTCGAGATCGACGGATTGAAGACCGGCTGGAAGGACTCGCAGTACCGGCCGCCGCGGCAGTCGTCCGGCACCGGGCCGCGGATCCGGATCATCGGCGGCGTGGGGTTCGGCCGGGTGCGAGTCCGGCACGCGCGCTGGTAGCGCGCCGCTAGACGGCTGCCGAGATGGTTTCGGTGTACGTCGGGGTGGTGGCGAGGTGTGCTGCCTCGACGTAGACGGTGCTGTCCTGGCAGGTCATCGGCGTGAGCGCGACGTTCGGCTTCCCGGCGTACATGGTCTGCGGTTGCGGCAGGCCGGGGCGCCAGCGGTTGATCTGGTACGACTCCTCGCCGGCCGCGCTGACGGTGCGCGTCTCCCAGAGGATCCAGTTGCCGCAGGCAAGGATCGTGTCGGTGACGATCATGCCGAGCGGGCGGGCGGGGGAGTCGCCGGACTCCCGGACGTACGCCTTGCTCTGGTACTGGTCCGGATCGGACGCGCCGACCTCCGACCAGACCGTCGCGCCGCGCACGGTGGCGCCGCTCCACTGGATGCAGTTGGTTGCCGCCGGCACCGGTTGCGCAGCGCCACCGGTCCGCGGGGCGGTCAGTACGCGCTTGCACCGGCGGGCGGTCTCGGGCGCGACGATTTCGCTGAACGTGATTGTGTCGGCGGACACCACCGGATCGGCGATGTAGCCAGGCGCGGCGACGCAGGTGACCGTACGGGCCTTCAGCGTCGCGAGGTCGGCGGCGATCAGGCACGAGCGGTTCTTCGCGTCGGTCGAGCTGTACGCGAACGTACCGTCGTACGCACCGATCTCAGGCTCGGAGACCGGCGGCAGCGCAGTCGGGGTGCTCGCCTTGCCGGTGGTGAGGTCGTAGCGCAGCATCTTGATCTGCGGGTCGGGTCCGTCGGAGCGGATGTCCTCGATCAGCGCCCAATGGTCGTCGATCACCACGGGGGACTGCGCGACGAAACCGGTGGCGGGGACGTGCCGTACGACGACCTTCTTGGTGGAGCGGTCCGCGATGGTCGTCGTACCGGCCTCGTCGCTGCCCCGGGTGACAATGTACTTGCGCTGCTGGGTGACGAGGTGCTCGCCGTCGACCGGCTGCCGCAGAACGTTCTTCCAAGCCGGCAACGCCGTCCCCGCGTCGGTCGGCCGCCCCGGAGTGGATGGGGCCGGCGTCGGCGGCGGGGTCGGAGTCGGCTTGCTCACCGGTGGGCTGGACGAGCAGCCCGTGAGCAGGAGAACAACAGTGCCTAGGGCAACGGTACGGCGACGCATCACAGCCCGATGTTCTTGAAGGAATTGGCGAGGGTGGCGTTGAACAGCGCCGTGGCCGGAATGTTCTTCGGGCCGTCGGTGACGTTGCCGCGACTGTTGAAGCGGCGCTCGTTGAACACCTCGTAGATCCCGATCGTGCCGTTCGCCTTGTCGTACCCGCGGCCGACCTGGTAGTGCCCGCTGTGGTTGAAGGCGAGGTACGGGAAGTACCGCTTGAGGAGCTGTACGTGCTCGATCACCGGGGCCTTGTAGACGCCGAGGTGCTTCTGGTGCACGGTGAAGAAGGTCTGCGCGTTCCAGGTCGAGACGCTCTGCACGATGTACGAGCCGGCCGCCTTCGGCCAGGCGGTCTTCAGGTTGGTCTGCTGCACCATCGCGGAGATCGCCGTACCGCTGGTTGTCGCGCCGAGGTCCTTGGCCCAGGACGCCTGCGTGTCCTTCTGGTTGTCGTCGGCCCAGTCGATCGACTGGAACGTGGCGGGACCACACCAGTACCCCTTCTCCTGCGAGGTCTGGAACCCCTTCATGATGTACGCCGAAGCCGGAGCCACCGGCGCAGCCGGAGCCACCGGCGCAGCAGACGCTGCGAGGTCGCGGAGTTCGCGGGCCTTGTCGCGGCCGTTCCACGCGGCCTGCATCTCGTCGAGCTCGATCGTCACGCGCTGACTCTTCGGAAGAGCGGCGCGCTGAGCGACCAACTCGGCCGGTGTCAGGTCACCGGTCGCGATGTCCTGCTCGACGCCGGCGTCGGCCGCGGAGCGTTCGCTCGGCTGATCCATCAGCGCGTGCCGCTGCTCGCCGGTCGGCAACTGGTTCACGAAGCCGAGCCCGAGGCAGTAGTCCTCGGTGTCGAGCTTGAAGCAGCGCATCATCGACGCCGCCTGCGACGTGCTGTCGGCCGACCGCAGCTGGACGTCTCCGGGAGAAGTCTCCGTGACTTCCTTCACGACATCGCTCCACGAGCGGGCTGTCGGCGGAGCGTCGGTCGCGGTGGGCGCCGAGGTGGGCTGCAGTGCCGGGGCCGTCGGCTGTGTGGCTGGCTGTGTTGCTGGTGGTGTGGTGCGGTTTTCGGGGCTGTGTGGCTGATAGGCCTGGGCGGTGAGGGGTGCCTGGGCGAGCAGTGCACCCAGGAGGATCAGAGTTGCCCCCCGTGCTGCTGTGAGCATTGGGTCTCCCGAGCGGCGTGTGACGACAGTGACTGAGGGTACGCCTGGGACCACAGTACGTGCTTGTGGCAACAAACGGGAGGGGCCTCCGACGAGAATTCCACTCCGCGGGCCCCGTAGACTTGCTCGGTCCCGGTCCGTGGAACCTGTGTGGAGAGTCTGTGTCGGTCCAACCCATCCGCCTGTTCGGCGACCCCGTGCTGATCACCAAGGCCGAGCCGGTCGTCGACTTCGACGCCGAGCTGCGCCGCCTGGTCGCGGACCTCACCGACACCATGCAGGACGCACCCGGTTCCGGCCTGGCCGCGCCCCAGATCGGCGTCGGACTGCGCGTGTTCACGTACCACGTCGAGGGCGAGCTGGGGCACCTGATCAACCCCGAGCTGACGCTGTCCGCCGAGGACCAGTTCGGCCCCGAGGGCTGCCTGTCGATCCCCGGGCTGACCTACGACTGCCGCCGCGCCCTGTCGGTGATCGCGAAGGGCTTCAACATGTACGGCGACCCGGTCGTCATCGAGGGCTCCGACCTCCTTTCCCGCGCGATCCAGCACGAGACCGACCACCTGGACGGCGTCCTGTTCGTCGACCGCCTCGACCGCGAGACCCGCAAACAGGCGATGAAGGCGATCCGCGAAGCCGAATGGTCCGGCCTGGCCGGCCCACCGCAGCTCAAGGTCTCGCCACACCCCACGAACGGATTTGGCCTGTGAGAGTCGTTTTTGCCGGTACGCCGGAGCCTGCGGTCATCGCACTCGAGGCGATCGTGGCGAGCGGCCACGAGTTGGTCGGCGTCGTCACCCGTCCGGACGCGCCCGCCGGCCGTGGCCGCAAGCTGGTCGCGTCCCCGGTCGCGCAGTACGCCGAAGAGCTCGGTGGCATCGAGATCCTCAAGCCGGTCAAGCCCAGCGACCCGGACTTTCTGGCCCGGATGCGGGAGATCGCCCCGGACTGTTGCCCGGTCGTCGCGTACGGCGGACTGCTGCCGCAGGCCGCGCTCGACATCCCGGAGCACGGCTGGATCAACCTGCACTTCTCGGTGCTGCCGGCCTGGCGTGGTGCGGCCCCGGTGCAGCACTCGATCATCTCCGGTGACGACGTGACCGGTGCGAGTACGTTCCGGATCGTGAAGGCGCTCGACGCCGGCCCGGTGTACGGCGTACTCACCGAACCGATCGGTCCCGAGGACACCTCCGGCGACCTGCTGCACCGGCTCGCGGTGTCGGGGTCGAAGCTGCTCGTCGACACGCTCGACGGGATCGAGGCCGGCGTGCTCGAGGCTCGTGAGCAGCCCGCCGACGGCGTCACGCTGGCGCCGAAGCTCACGGTCGACGACGCCGAGCTGGATCTGAGCGCCCCGGCGCAGCGGGTGGACCGGCTGGTGCGCGGCTGCAACCCGGCGCCTGGGGCGTGGACCACGTTCCGCGGCGAGCGGCTGAAGGTGCTCGCCGTCCGGCTGACCGACGAGGAGCTCAAGCCCGGCGAGCTGCAGGCGACGAAGTCGAGCGTCAAGGTCGGCACCGGGAGCAAGGCGGTGGAGCTCGTCACCGTGCAGCCGCAGGGCAAGAAGCCGATGGCCGCCGCCGACTGGGCCCGCGGCATCCGCCTCACCGACGACGACGCCCTGGGGATGAAGGCGTGAGCGATCGTTCGCCGCGCAACAGAGGTCCGCAGCGGCTGGCCGATCCGGTCCGGCGGGTGGCGTACCGGGTCATCCGGCAGGTCACGAGCGAGGGCGGCTACGCCAACCTCGCGCTGAACAAGGCGCTCCGCGAAGCACGGCTCAGCGGCCGTGACGCGGCCTTCTGCACCGAGCTCGTGCACGGGACGCTGCGCTGGCAGGGCACGTACGACGTCTTCCTGGCGCGTACTGTTTCGCGCCCGCTGGCCGACCTCGACCCGGAGCTGCTCGACATGCTCCGGCTCGGCGCGCACCAGCTGCTGAACATGCGCGTCGACTCGTACGCCGCGGTGTCGGAGATGGTCACGCTGACGCGGTCCGAGCTCGGGCAGAAGCGCACCGGCCTGGTGAACGCCGTGCTGCGCAAGATCAGCCAGCGCACGCTCGACCAGTGGATCGCGACGACCGCGCCGCCGTACGCGGAGGATCGCCTGGGTCACCTGGCGATCGCTGAGGCGCATCCCCGGTGGGTCATCGACGCGTTCGAGCGCGCGATCCCCGACGGCCCTGAGGGTCTCGAGGAGTTGCTTGCCGTGGACAACGAGCCGCCACGGGTCACGCTGGCGGTTCGTCCCGGGCTGGCGGACGTGGACGAGTTGGTCGCTGCGGGTGCGACGCCTGCGCACTGGTCCCCGTACGGCGCGGTGCTCGACGGTGGTGGTGATCCGGGCCGGATCGAGGCGGTCGCGACCGGGCGGGCCGGCGTACAGGACGAAGGATCGCAGCTGGTCGCGATCGCATTGGCCTCCGCGAAGGTCGACGGTGACGACGCCGAGTGGCTCGACCTGTGCGCGGGGCCCGGCGGCAAGTCGGCTCTGCTCGCGGCCCTCGTACCGGACGGTCGCCTGACCGCGGTCGAGCCGCTGAAGCACCGGGCGGATCTCGTCCGGCAGAACCTGCGCGCCATCCCCGGCGACCACAAGGTGCTGGTCGGTGACGGCACGAAGCCCACCTGGCCGGCCGGTTCGTTCGACCGGGTGCTGGCGGACGTACCGTGCAGCGGCCTCGGAGCGCTCCGGCGCCGTCCGGAAGCGCGCTGGCGCCGTACTCCGGAGGACGTGGAGGAGTTGCGTCCGCTCCAGGAGGCGCTGCTCGAGTCCGCGATCACGTCGGTCCGTCCGGGCGGTGTCGTCGCGTACGTGACCTGTTCGCCGCACCCTGACGAGACCCGCGCGGTCGTCGACGCCGTTCTGGGTCGCCGCGACGACGTGACCCTAGAGGACGCCCGGTCGCTGTTCCCCGGCGTACCGGACCTGGGGGAGGGGCCTGACGTGCAGCTGTGGCCGCATCTGCACGGCACCGACGCCATGTACCTCGCGTTGATCCGCCGGTCATAATCTGGACCTGCTGTCAGGCGCTACGGCCTGAACGGTCATGATTGTGACGTGACAACCACCGCCATGCCCCCGGCCGCTTCGACCCGGCGGCACCAGCTCGTCGGCCTGACGTCGGCGTTCGGGATCGGGATGCTGGTGGCGGTGCAGTCCCGCATCAACGGCGAGCTGGGCGGGATCCTCGGCGACGGCGTGCCCGCGGCGCTGATCTCGTTCGGGACCGGTCTGTTCGTGTTGCTGATCGCGACGGCCGTGGTTCCGCCCGTACGGCGTGGGCTCGGCAACGTGTGGCGCACGATCCGCAAGCCGATGCGCGGACACGGCAGCCTGCGCTGGTGGCAGTGCGTCGGCGGCGTCGCGGGTGCCTTCCTCGTCGCGACGCAGTCGATCACCGTGTCCGTGATCGGTGTCGCGGTGTTCCTGGTGGCCGGAGTTGCCGGGCAGGCGATCAGCAGCCTGGTTGTCGATCGCCTCGGGTTCGGGCCCGCGGGTCCGCAGCCGCTGACTCCGTTGCGCATCGTCGGTGCCCTGATCGCCTTGGTCGCGGTCGCCCTGGCGGTCTCGGAGCAGTTGAGTCACCCGGACGGTCTGCTCCTCGCGGTCCTGCCCGCGCTGGCCGGCGTGGGCACTGCGGTGCAGCAGGCGATCAACGGTCGGGTCGCGCGCACCGCGTCTCCGGATGCGTACGGCGCGGTCGCCGCCGGTGTGGTGAACTTCCTGGTCGGATTCGTCGCGCTCCTGGTCGTCTTCCTCGTCGACCTCGCGCTCCGCGGTGTGCCACGGCACCTCCCGAGCGAGCCCTGGCTGTACCTCGGCGGCCTGTGCGGCGTGATCTTCATCAGCTCCGCAGCCGCCGTCGTACGCGTCGTCGGGGTGTTCGTCCTCGGCCTCGGCACGATCGCCGGTCAGCTGATCGCGAGCCTGTTCATCGACGTCTTCGTCCCGGTCGCCGACAAGCCGATCACCGCACCGGTCGTCGTCGGCACCCTCCTGGCACTCACTGCGGTAGTGGTCGCCGCCGTGCCGAACCTCCGAGGTTCTTGAACAGACCCTGCGACACCGCGACGCCGCCCAGGACGATGAGGCCGCCGACGGGCTGGTACCAGGTGATGTGCTCGTGCAGGACGATCACGCCGACGAGGATCGAGAACACCGGCATCAGGTACGTCACCATCGACGAACGGCTCGCGCCGATCAGCCGGATGTTGCGCATGTTGAGCACGAACGCGAACCCGCTGCCCAACGCCCCGAGCGCGAGCACGCTCAGCAGCACCTTCGGCGACAGCGACCACGGGGCGGGCGGGGCCTGCCCGGTCACCAGTGGAGCGACGATCGCCAGCTGCACCGTTGCGCAGAGCAATAAAGTGGTGGACAGGGCCGTACCGGACAGGGTCGTGCCGGCCAGGAACCGTTTCTGGTAAGGGATCGCGAGCCCGTAGAAGAACGCGGCCAGCATGCACAGGCCCTGGCCGAGGAGGTCGGCGCCGCTCTGCACGCGCCACGCACCGAGCACCACGAGCATGCCCAGGAATCCGATCAGCAGCCCGAATCCGCGCTGCGCCGAGAACTTCTCGGTACGGAACAGCAGCACCGCGATCGGTAGCACGATCAGCGGGGTGATGCCGTTCCAGATGCCGGCCAGCAACGACGGGATGCGCTCCTCGCCGTACCCGAACAGGGTCCACGGGATCGCCGAGCCGATCGCGCCGACCACGAACGAGTGCGCCCACAGCCGGGGGTCCCGCGGTAGCGGCTCGCGCTTCACGACCAGGATCGCGAGCAGGACGACGGCGCCCGCGACCACCCGTCCGAGCGCCAGGTAGAGCGGCGGCAGTTCGCGGACGCCGACCGAGATGAACAAGAAGCTGCAGCCCCAGATGGCGGCGAGCGCCAGCATGGTCGGAACCCAGTCCTGGGCGGGGACCTGATCGGAGGCGCTGTCAGGAGTCGTTACCGTGCTCACTCCTGACATCCTGCACTACGGCACCGACAGTTCGCGCATCTTTATCCGTATTCGGGCAGTGACTGGCGGCGGGTGTCAGGAGCGAGAGAGGATGACGCACATGAGTGCCTTCGACGTCGTCACGGTCCGGAAGCAGTTCCCCGCGCTCGACGAGGGCGCCGCGCACTTCGACGGTCCCGGCGGTTCGCAGACCCCGCAGGCGGTCGCCGACGCGGTCGCGCGGACGATGACCTCGGCGCTCGCCAACCGCGGGCAGCTGACCGCCGCCGAACGCCGCGCGGACGAGATCGTCGTCGGCGCCCGGCAGGCGATGGCCGATCTGCTCGGCACGACGGCGCAGGGGATCGTCTTCGGTCGCAGCATGACCCAGCTCACGTACGACTTCTCCCGAACGCTCGCCAAGTCGTGGATGCCGGGCGACGAAGTGATCGTCAGTCGCCTGGACCACGACGCGAATGTCCGCCCCTGGGTCCAGGCCGCCGAGGCTGCCGGTGCCACGCTCAAGTGGCTCGGCTTCGACCCGGAGACATCCGAACTGGACGACATCGCACCGCTCCTCACCGACCGCACCCGGCTGGTGGCCGTCACCGCGGCGTCGAACCTCCTCGGCACCCGTCCGGACACCCAGAAGATCGCCGACCAGGTCCACGAGGCGGGTGGGCTGATCTACGTCGACGGCGTGCACCTCACGGCGCACGCGCCGGTCGACGCCCAGTACGCCGACTTCTACGCGTGCTCGCCGTACAAGTTCTTCGGGCCGCATCTCGGTGTCCTGACCGCTGCGCCCGAGCTGCTCGAGACGCTCAAGCCCGACAAGCTGCTGCCGTCGTCGGACACGGTGCCCGAGCGGTTCGAGTTCGGGACGCTGCCGTACGAACTCCTCGCCGGCACCACTGCCGCGGTCGACTTCATCGCCGGCCTCGGGGGCTCCGGCAGCACGCGCCGTGAGCGTCTCGTGTCCTCGCTCCAGCTGGTCGAGGAACACGAGGACGTACTGCGTGACGACCTGGAGACCAGGCTCGCCGCGCTCCCCGGCGTCACCCTCCACGGGCACGCCGCGAACCGTACGCCGACCCTGCTCTTCACGGTCGAGGGTCACGCCCCGGCCGCCGTCGCGGAACACCTCGCGAAAGCCGGAGTGAATGCGCCGGCCGGTTCGTTCTACGCGTACGAGCCGGCCCGGCACCTGGGTCTCGGCCCGGCTGGTGCGGTCCGCGCCGGCCTGGCGCCGTACAACGACCAGTCGGATGTCGACCGTCTCGTGGCGGCGGTCTCCGCCTTGACCGGTCCGAGCGGCACTAACTAAAGTCTCTGGGGAAACTAATTCCGCCCGAGGGAGTCAGGTGAGAGAACCGAGCGCTGTTTTCGTCCAGGCGGGCCCCTCGGACGGGTTGACCGCACCATCGCGCGCCGGGGCCGAGGTCACCTGGAACGACGGCACCATCGAGGTCACCGCGACCCGGATCTCCCGGGTCGCGCTGCGCTGGTCCGAGAAGCTGCCGGACGGTGCGCTGATCCTCGGCGACGCCTGGGAGCGCTCGTACGGTGACCTGCAGTGGCGGCACCAGCAACCCGAACGCTTCCTGCCCTGGTACTTCCTCGTCCACGACCCCCGGACCGGTACGACGACCGGCGCCGGCGTCGACGTGCAGCCGAACGCGTTCTGCTCGTGGACCGTCGACAGCGACGGTTTCACCCTCTGGCTCGACCTGCGGAACGGTGGCGGGCCTGTTCGGCTGGACGGCCGTACGCTGACAGCAGCGGTCGTGCGACGATTCGACGACGCGGGCACTCCCTGGCAGACCCTGGACGCAGCGGTCGCCTCCCTGAGCACCCGGCTACCGGCGCGACCTGAGCCCGCGCCGGTGGCCGGGCCTGTCGTCGGTGCGAACAACTGGTACTACGCCTACGGCGAGAACTTCGACGAGAAGGCCGTCCTCAAGGACGCGTCCACGATCGTCGAGCTCGCCGACGGCCACCCGGTGAGACCGTTCAGCGTGGTCGACGACGGCTGGTACCCGGGCGGCGTCTGCTCGGGCGGACCGTGGGACCGCGGCACGCCGGGCGTCTTCGACGACATCGCCGGTACGGCGGCAGCGATCAAGGCGATCGGTGCGCGACCGGGCATCTGGTTCCGCCCGCTCCTGGTCCGCGAGCCGAGCCCGCTGACCTCGACGGCCCCGCACGACAAGCCGGGGCGGGCGCTCGATCCGACGTACCCCGAGGTCCTGGACGGGCTTCGTGTGGACCTGCGGCGGTTCAAGGACTGGGGTTTCGAGCTCGTCAAGCACGACTTCAGTACGTACGACGTGTTCGGCGCGTTCGGCCCCGCGATGGGGTCGCGGCTGACCCGTGACGGCTGGCAGTTCCACGATCCGTCGCGGACCACGGCCGAGATCGTGCTCGGTCTCTACCGCGAGATCAGGTCCGCGGCGGACGACCTCGTACTGATCGGCTGCAACACCGTCGGCCACCTCGCCGCCGGTCTCGTCGACGTCCAGCGGATCGGTGACGACACCTCCGGCCGGGACTGGGAGCGGACCCGGAAGATGGGCGTGAACACGCTCGCGTTCCGGCTGCCGCAGCACAACCGGTTCTTCACCGTCGACGCGGACTGCGTCCCGTGCACGCCGCAGACGCCGTGGGAGCTGAACGCGCGCTTCCTCGACCTGGTCGCCCGATCCGGTACGGCGCTGTTCCTGTCGATCGATCCCGCGGCCCGGACTGCCGAGCGCGACCGTGTGCTCCGCGACGGGATCCGGCTGGCGCTCGACGGCGGCGCGCCGGAGGGGATCGAGCCGACGGACTGGCTCACGAACACCACGCCCACCGCGTGGCGATCGGGTTCCGAGGCGATCGAGTACGACTGGTCACAGCCCTGGGGCGCCGACCCGAATGGCTAGACGGGGGACGAATCTGGATCGCGTCGGGGGGTTCAACGACGCCGTTGTGCTGGACGCGATCCGCCGCAGCGAACAACTCAGCCGTGTCGAGCTCGCGGCCGCGACCGGCCTGTCCGGTCAGGCGATCTCGAACATCGCGCGCCGGCTGCTCGACGCCGGTCTGGTTCGCGAGGCGGGCGTCCTGCGCGGCGCCGGTCTCGGCAAGCCCCGCACGCTGCTCGAGCTCGAGCCGACCGGTCAGTACGCCGTCGGCGTCCATCTCGACCCGGCCGTCGTCACCGTCGTCCTGCTCGACCTGACCGGTGAAGTGGTCGCCCGGCGGCCGGTCGACCAGTACGCCGACGATCCCGACCTGCTGATCGACGGGATCGCGAAGACGATCGAGGAAGTGATCGCCGAATCGGGTGCGGCCCGCGACCGGGTCACCGGCGTCGGGATCGCCGCCCCCGGCCCGATCGACGTCGACCGCGGCGTGGTCGTGGACCCGCCGAACCTCTCGACCTGGCACCTGGTCCCGCTGCGCGACCAGCTCCACGAACGGACCGGCCTCCCGGTCGTCCTGGACAAGGACGTGACCGCGGCCGCGTCCGCGGAGAAGTGGGCCGGCCAGGGCGGGAGCTTCGTGTTCTTCTACCTCGGTACCGGCGTCGGTGCAGGGCTGGTGATCGGCGACGACGTGGTGCGCGGATCGTCCAGCAACGTCGGCGAGATCGGTCACGTGATCGTCGATCCCGACGGGCCGGTCTGCTACTGCGGGCGGCGCGGCTGCGTCGGTGAGGCCAGCCAGCCGCGGTACCTGGTGCAGCAGGCGGTGCGCGCCGGCGTACTTGCCGAAGGCATCGATCTCGACGACAGGCAGGCTGTCGACGAGGCGTTCGCGCGGCTGTGCTCGCTCGCGGCCGACGGGACAGATGGCGCCCGCCTGATCGTGGTGACCTTGGCCTCGAGGATCGCCAAGGTGGTCGAGGACATCGCGAACCTGCTCGACCTGGATCGCGTGGTCTTCGGCGGTCCGCAGTGGGAGCGTCTCGCCCCTGTCCTGAACGACGCAGTACGCAACGCCCTGGAAGACCGGTTCCTGCTGCAGGCCGTGCACCCGTTCGAGGTCACCGGTACCTCGCTCGGCGCGGACGTCGGTGCGATCGGCGCCGCCAGCCTGGTCCTGGACCGGACCTTCTCGCCCAACCCCGCTCTGGTTCCTGAAAGGTAGATGTTCTGATGATCGACCCCGAGGTCCTCTCCCGCGCCGTTGCGGCCGTCCAGCGGGCGAGCGGTGACGAGGTGATCGCGGAGATGTTCCGGCGCTCGATGGCGGAGAACCTGCCGGCGGTCGCCGAGCGGATGCCGGACGGTACGACGTTCGTGCTCACCGGTGACATCCCGGCGATGTGGCTGCGCGACTCGGCCGCCCAGCTGCGCCCGTACCTGCTGCTGTGCAAGGACGATCCGGGGCTCCAGGACGTACTGATCGGCGTGTTGCACAAGCAGCTCGAGTACGTCGTCCTGGACCCGTACGCGAACGCCTTCAACAAGGAGGCGAACGGCGCCGGGCACGTCACCGACGAGACCGAGATGACGGCGTGGGTGTGGGAGCGCAAGTACGAGATCGACTCGCTGTGCTTCCCGCTCGAGCTGGCGTACCGGCTGTGGCGGATCACCGGACGTACGGACGTCATCGACAACCGGTTCCGGGCCGCGGCCGAGGCCGTCGTCGAGCTGTGGACCGTGGAGCAGGACCACGAGGCGCGCTCGACGTACAGCTTCCAGCGTGACGAGCCGGGCATGCTGCCGTCCGACACGCTCGCCCGCGAGGGCCGCGGCCGGCTGACCCGCCCGACCGGGATGTCGTGGAGTGCGTTCCGGCCGAGCGACGACGCCACCGAGCTGGGCTTCAACGTACCGGGCAACATGTTCGCGTCGGTCGTGCTCGGGTACCTGCAGGAGATCGCGACCGAGGTCCTGCGCGACGAGCCGCTCGCCGATCGCGCGAAGGCGCTGAAGGCCGAGATCGACGAGGGGATCGCTTCGTACGGGACCGTGGATCATCCGGTGCACGGGCGCGTGTATGCGTACGAGGTCGATGGCCTCGGACAGACGCTGCTGATGGACGACGCCAACATGCCGAGCCTGCTGTCGATCCCGCTCACCGGGTACGCCGCCGCGGACGACCCGACGTACC
Source organism: Kribbella sp. NPDC048928 (assembly GCF_043197975.1). NCBI lineage: Bacteria > Bacillati > Actinomycetota > Actinomycetes > Propionibacteriales > Kribbellaceae > Kribbella > Kribbella sp. NPDC048928. Next base: position 61,917 of record NZ_JBICUC010000008.1, read on the forward strand.
TCGCGACGCGCTCGCTGCTGCTGAGCCCGGACAACCCGTACTACTACAGCGGCACGGCGGCCGCCGGCATCGGCAGCCCGCACACCCCGCCCCGCTACATCTGGCACATCGCCCTTGCCGTACAGGGCATTTCGAGTACGTCCGCGGAGGAACGCCAGCGCCTCCTCGAACTCCTTCGCGACACCACCGGCGGTACCGGCCAGATGCACGAGGGGTTCGACGTCGACAACCCCCACAACTTCACCCGCGAATGGTTCTCCTGGGCAAACGCCATGTTCTGCGAACTGGCCCTCGTCCACGCCGGCGTCAGGTGATGTCGCGGCGGCGGGTGGTCCAGGCGGCCAGGGCGGCGAAGACTGCGCAGTAGGCGAGCAGGGTCAGGAGCGCGCGGTTGCCGCTGACGGCGTCGCGTACTCCTGGGGGTGCGTCGGAGGCTGCCATTCCGGTGACGGCGAAGACGAGCGAGCCGGCGTTGGTACCGGGCAGGATGTCGGCGAGCCACTTCAGGCTCGGCAGCAGACTGCTCACGACGCCGGCCAGCAAGGTCTCGATGCCGAGGATCCACACCACGCCGAGCCCGATCGGCAGTGCAACGTTGCGGAAGGCAACGGCCAGGACGACACCGGCCAGGCACCACATCATCAGCACGAGCCAGCCGCCGGCCAGGCCTTGCAGCAGGTCGCCGACGCTCGGCCAGCTCATCGAACCGTCCTCGGCGGCCGCGATACCGACGCTGCAGAGCGCGCAGGCTGCGAAGATCCCGACGACCCAGAGCGCGATCATCGTGCCGAGCGCGGCGAACTGCGCGCCGAGGATCGTCAGCCGGCGCGGGCGCTGGGTGAGGACGGTCTTCAGCGTGCCCCAGGTGTACTCGCCGCCGATCACGATCGCGCCGAGCACCAGCGCGAGGGCGCCGGCGAAGATCGGATAGCCGCCGATCGTGTTGTCGATGACGCGTTCCGGCAGCATGCCGCGGAGGATTTCCGCGCGCGGTACGCCGGTCGTCTGCGGGTTGTCGTCGCCGGTCGCGTAGCCGAGGTACGGCAGCAGGTAGCCGAAGATCAGGCTGAGGACGAGGCCGGCGCCGAACAGCACCCAGACGGCGGATCGCTTGCGGAGCTTGAGAATCTCCGCGCGGTAGCTACCCAGCATCTGTCTGCTCCTCGGTCTTCAGCTCTGTGGTCAGCTCGAAGAAGATGTCTTCGAGGGCGCGTTCGGTCGTGTGCAGCTCGGACACCTCGATGCCGGCCTCGACGAGGGTGCGGTTCACCTCGGCGGCCTTCGACGGATCCACCTGCACCCGGAGCGTGTCGTCGTAGCGGTGCACGCTGCCGAAGCGGGTCAGGATGCTCTGCGCCTTGTCCTTCGGGGCCGCGCGGACGACAAGTTCCTGCTCGCCGCGGAGTTCGTCGACGTTGTGCTCGGCAACCATCCGGCCGGCGTTGATGATGCCGACCCGGTCGCAGATCTGTTGCACCTCGCCGAGCAGATGACTGGACAGGACGACGGTCCGCCCGCCGCTGCCGAGGTCGCGGATCAGCCGGCGCATGTCGCGCATCCCGGCCGGGTCGAGACCGTTCGTCGGCTCGTCGAGGATGACCAGCTCCGGGTCCTTGAGCAGCGCGGCCGCGACCCCGAGCCGTTGCTTCATCCCCAGGGAGTACGTCGAGAACCGGTCCTTCGCGCGCTCGGTGAGGTCGACGAGCTCGAGCACCTCGTCGATCCGCTCCCGCGACACGGCGGCGTACTCGGCGAGCAACCGGAGATTGTCCAGGCCGGACAGGTACGGGTAGAACGCGGGCGACTCGATCATCGACCCGGTCCGCCCGAGTACGCCGGCGTCACCCGGCCGCCCGCCCAGTACCCGCACCGTGCCGCTGCTCGGGGCGATCAGCCCGGTCAGAATCCGCAACGTGGTCGTCTTGCCCGCACCGTTCGGCCCGAGGAACCCGTACACCTCACCCGGCAGCACCGTCAGATCGACACCGTCAACCGCCAAGGTGTCGCCGTACCTCTTCGTCAGCCCACTGACCTCAACAAGCGCATCCATACCAAGAGCGTCCCGCCCCACCCACCTTCACCGCGTCGCCCCCAAGGAGTGACCCGACCTACCCCTCCGGGAGTACGGTCAACCGAGCCAGCCGGGCCGGACGAGTCCGGTTTGGTAGGCGACTACTACCAGCTGGGCGCGGTCGCGGACGCCGAGTTTGATCATCGCGCGGCTGACGTGCGTCTTCGCGGTCGCCGGGCTCAGCACGAGCCGCGCAGCGATCTCGTCGTTCGACAGGCCCTCGCCGACCAGCGCGACGATCTCCTTCTCACGCTCGGTCAGTACGTCGAGCTCCTTGCTGGCGTGCGGCTGCCGCGACCGCGACGCGAACTCCGCCACCAGCCTCCGCGTGACCCCCGGCGACAGCAGCGCATCCCCGCGCGCCACCACCCGTACGGCCTGCAGCAACTCCACCGGCTCCGTGTCCTTCACCAGGAACCCGCTCGCCCCGACCCGGAGCGCCTCGAACACGTACTCGTCCAGGTCGAACGTCGTCAGGATCACCACGTGCACGTCGGCCAGCTCAGGATCCGCGCCGATCTGCCGGGTCGCCTCGAGACCGTCGGTGCCGGGCATCCTGATGTCCATCAGCACGACGTCCGGCTTCTCCCGCCGCGCCGCCACGACCGCCTCGGCGCCGTCCGAGACCTCACCGACCACCGTGATGTCGTCCTCGGAGTTCAGCAGCGACCGGAACCCCGCCCGCACCAACGCCTGATCATCCGCCAGCAACACCTTGATCATGCGCTGGAGCTTATGCGAGCCCAGCGTCATGGGCGAGCAACGCGACCTGCGTGCGGTTGCCGAGCTCCAGCTTGGTGAGGATGTGCGAGATGTGCGCCTTGACCGTCGCGAGGCTCATGAACAGCTCGCCCGCGATCTGTGCGTTCGCCTTGCCTTGAGCGACCGCGAGCATCACGTCGTACTCCCGTGGAGACAACCGCTGCAGCTTCTGTTGCGCGATCGTGTGCGCGTCGGCCTGGGTGGCGGCGCGGTCCATCAGCCGGCGCGTGATCGCCGGTGACAGGATCGGGTCACCGACCGCGACCCGCCGTACGGCCTCGACGATCTGCGCCGGGGGAGTGTCCTTCAGCAGGAAGCCACTGGCGCCGGCGCGGAGCGCGTGCAGCACGTTCTCGTCGGTGTCGAACGTGGTCAGTACGACAACCTCCGGCGGGTTCGCGCGCGCCCGCAGCCGTTGGGTCGCGACGATCCCGTCCACCCGCGGCATCCGCAGATCCATCAGCACGATGTCCGGGAAGTGCGCGTCGACGGCGGCCGGTACCTCGTCACCGTCGGCGGCCTGTCCGACGACCGAGATCCCGTTCGCGCCGTCCAGCATCATCTCCAGGCTGGCCCTGACCAACGCGTCGTCGTCAACCACGAGTACCCGGATCATGAAGGCCACGGTAGCGAGGCCTCGAGGCGGAACGCGCCACCGGGCTCCCTTCCGTGGTCCAGAGTGCCGCCTGCGAGCTGGACGCGCTCGGTCAGCCCGACCAGCCCGGTCCCGCTGCCCGGCACCAGCGGCGTACGGTTCGAGGCCGCGTTCGTCAGCTCGATCCGCAGACCGGCACCCGGTCCGCCCGCGACCATCACCGACACCGGGTGCCCGGCCGCGTGCTTCCGGGCGTTCGTCAAACCTTCCTGCACGACCCGGTACGCCGTCCGCCCGGTTGCCGGCGGCAACGACGTGAAGTCCGCGACCTGATCGTCGTACGCGATCCTGGTCCCCGCCTCGCGAGACTCGTCGACCAGCGCGGCCAGGTCGCCGAACGTCGGCTGCGGCCGCGCCTCGTACACGTCCTCGTCCCGCAGCACGTGGATCACCTCGCGCAGCTCGTCGAGCGCCTGGTGCACGCCGGTACGGATAACGCCGGCCGCCGTGGCCAGCTTCTCCGGCGACGAATCCGGCCGGTACTCCAGAGCACCGGCGTACGTCGCCAGCAGCGACAGGCGATGAGCCAGTACGTCATGCATCTCGCGCGCCATCTTGGTGCGCTCCAGCGACCGCGCCTCCGCGACCCGGCGTCCCTGCTCCGCCTCAGCGCGACGGGCGCGCTCGCGGAGCGACTCCAGGAGCTGCTGCCGCGCCTGCGTACCTTGACCCCAGCCGAGCAGCGCGGCATGGACGACGACCACAAGGATCGCGTACCACAGGTAGGGCAGACCGTGAATCGGTTGCCACAGGCCCTGAATCAAGTGTCCTGCGGTACCGGCCGCAGCGACCAGGATGGCAGTCCGGAGCGGGCGGTGGAACGCGACGTTCAGTGTGCCGACGGTGGACGGCGGCGTGGCGGCGGGGGAGACGGCGGCGAAGGCGGCGAGGACGAGCGCGCCCGGCACCGGCCGGCGGAAGGACAGCGGGATCACCGCGAGCGAGGCGAGCCCCATCACGATGTCGAGCACCAGGAACTTGCGGTGATCCGGGTCCGGCAGCCGCCCGACGATCGTTCCCGCGACCATCAGCGCAATCAGCACGACCGCGGTGATCTCCACCGATCTCGGCGGCTTCCGCGGCGCACACAAGTCCTCCATGCCCCGAGGCTAGGCCCCACCGCGCTCCGCCACCACCAACCAAAGTCGAAGCCGCCCAGACTTCCGGCGACCCCATCCCAGCTCTACGGCCGATGCCCCACGTCGTCCTTCAGTCCCAAGCTAACCCCATCACCCCGCCACCAAGGAGCCCCAAATGCCAACCCCAAACATCCCCAGCACCCCTGCGCACCGGGGCACCTCCACCACGCCCGGCGCCCACACCTCCTACCCGGCTGCTCCCGACGCCACCACGTCTGCGGTCCAGGGCCCGCGCCGCAGGTCCGGCCGCAGCCGACTCGCGGTCGTAGGTGTCGCCGCCGTCGCAGCCCTCCTGGACTGGGTGATCCTGGCCCCGATAGCCGGCCTCACCCTGACTGCCCGCCAGGGCGGCGTCCAGCACATCGGCGCCCCAGCCGTCGTCATCTCGACGATCGTCGTCGCCTTCGCCGGCTGGGCCCTGCTGTCGATCCTCGAGCGCCGCACCCCTCGAGCCCGCGACATCTGGACCGTCGTCGCCACGATCGTCTGCATCACCTCGCTCGGCAGCCCGCTGACGAACGGCATCGGCACCGGAGCAAAACTCGGCCTCGCTTCACTCCACCTGGTGGTCGGCGCGATCGTCATCCTCGGCCTCCGCCGCACCGCCCTGGCCCCCTCCGAACGGTGCTAACTGAGCCGCCTGGTAAAACCCACGGATATGCGCGGTCACCAACGTGGCCGCGCGCTCCGGCTCACCGCCGCGCACCGCGGCCAGGATCGCCCGGTGCTCGGTCCGCAGCCCGAGAGCGGTCGCCTCCCAGTCCGGCAGATTGGGTACGGCGGCCAGCACGTATGTGTGGATCGCCGACCGCAACGACGCCATCACCGCCGCGATCAGGACGTTCCCCGCGAGCCCGGACAATGCGACGTGGAACTCTGCGTCGAGCAGATGAAACTCCTCCGGCGACAGTCCCGTGTCGTCCATCCGGTCCAGCAGCTCCTCGGCAACCTTCAGCTCACCCGTCCCGAGCTCCCGCGCAGCGGCTTCCCGCGCCGACCAGGACTCGAGCAACAGCCGCGTCTGCACGACATCGCCCATCGGCAGATGGTTGGTTGCCAAGTGCAATCGCAGTACGGCGGTCAGCGGCGAGACCGGCTCCGCCACGATCACGGCCCCCGACTCGGGACCGGACCCGGTCGCGGTCCGTACGACGCCCATCGCCTCGAGCACCCGGACCGCCTCCCGCACCGACGGCCGGCTGATCCCGAGCTGCTCTGCGAGCGCCCGCTCACCGGGCAGCCGCCCCCCGATCCGCAACCGCCCGGCGGCCAGCTCCGCCTCCACCCGATGCAGAACAAGCTCGTAGTTCTTCACCTGGACAAGTGTATCCGTGTGGTCGGACCACAGGGTAGGGTGTGGTCCGACCACAGAATCAGCCGGGAGTTGTGATGACCGATCGCCAGATGCCCAAATGGTCCGAGTTGAAGCCGCTGCTGCGGCCGAAGCCGGTCACGGTGAACGCGACCGAGCGGCGGCTCGAGAAGGCGCTGACGATCGCGGACCTGCGGACGATCGCGAAGCGCCGCACGCCGCGCTCGGTGTTCGACTACACCGACGGCGCCGCCGAGGCGGAGATCAGCCTGCGCCGGGCCCGCCGGCTCTTCGCCGAGATGGAGCTGCAGCCGTCGATCCTGCGCGACGTCTCCGAGATCGACCTCGGCACGTCGATCCTCGGCGGCCGGTCCGCGCTGCCGTTCGCGTTCGCGCCGACCGGCTTCACCCGGATGATGAACCACGAGGGCGAGAGCGCGGTCGTCAAGGTCGCCGAGGACATCGGCATCCCGTACGCGCTGTCCACGATGGGCACCACCTCGATCGAGGATGTCGCGGCCGCGGGACCGAACGCCCGCAAGTGGTTCCAGCTCTACGTGTGGAAGGACCGTGACGCCGGCGAGGACCTGGTGAAGCGCTCGGCCGCCGCCGGGTACGAGGCGCTGATGCTGACCGTCGACGTACCGGTCGCCGGCGCCCGGCTCCGTGACGTGCGGAACGGCTTCACGATCCCGCCCAGCCTCACCGTCAAGACGGTTCTGGACGCGTCGCTGCATCCTGCCTGGTGGGCGAACCTGCTCACCACCCGGCCGCTCACCTTCGCTTCCCTGTCGACCTGGGACGGCACCGTCGCCGAGCTGCTCGACAAGCTGTTCGACCCGACGATGACGATCGACGACCTCAACTGGCTGCGGTCGATCTGGGACGGCCCGCTGATCGTGAAGGGCATCCAGACCGTCGAGGACGCCCGCCGGGTCGTCGATGCCGGCGCGGACGCCGTCGTACTGTCCAACCACGGCGGCCGGCAGCTGGACCGCGCTCCGACACCGCTGCGCATCCTCCCGGACGTCCGCAAGGCGATCGGCAGCGACGCGGAGATCTACCTGGACACGGGCATCATGTCCGGCGCGGACGTCGTCGCGGCAATCGCCCTCGGCGCCGACGCCTGCCTGGTCGGACGCGCGTACCTGTACGGGCTGATGGCCGGCGGCCAGCGCGGCGTCGCCCGGGCCGCGGAGATCCTGACCAAGGAGGTGCGCCGCACGATGGCGCTACTCGGCGTCTCCAGCGTCGCCGACCTGAACCCCTCCCACGTCCGCCTGCCCTGACCCCGACCGAGAATCTGCGCCTCGGGTAGTGCGATGGGCGCCGGTACTCACCGGAAATCTACAGAGGCAGGGTCGCCGTGATCCGCAGTCCGCCGGTCGGAGTCCGGTGAGCGGTGAGGGTGCCGCCGAGTGCGGTGGCGCGTTCGCGCATGCCGGAGATGCCGTTGCCTTCCTTCGGCTGGGCGGCCAGCGATTCGCCGTTGTCGTCGATCTGCAGCACCAGAGCCTGCTCGCCGTACTGGATCCGTACGGTCGCCGAGGTGGCCCTGGCATGCCGTACGACGTTGGTCAGGGACTCCTGGACGATCCGGAACGCAGCGCGGTCGAGACCCGTCGGCAGCGGCCGCGGATCGCCGTGCACACTCTTGTGAACCTCCAGCCCGGCCCGTTCGGTACGGCTGATCAGATGGTCCAGATGGTCGAGTCCCGCGACCGGTTGGCGCGGTGCGGATTCATCCGACTGCCGCAGTACGCCGACGATCGAGCGCAGCTCCACCAGGGCTTCCTTACTGGCGTCCTTGATCGCGGACAGCGCCGGGGCGGCCCGCTCAGGTTGTCTGTCGACCAGGTGGAGTGCTGTGGAGGCTTGCACGTTGATGAGCGAGATGTGGTGCGCTACGACATCATGCAGCTCCTGAGCGATGCGTAGGCGTTCCTCACCGGCTCGGCGCAGCTCCTCCTCCCTCCGAGTACGTGCGGCCGCCATGACGCGGTCCCGGTGGGCGCGGAAGAGTTCGGCGAGGAAGCCCAGTACGCAGAAACAGGTGCCGACGAGCAGTACCTGGTACAGCCCCTGCTCGTTGATGCCGAGGATCAGCCGGCCGCCCACATGCCCCACGTACAGGGCGATCAGCCCGACCCAGCCCGCCAGCCGGTGCCCCAGACGGATCGTGGTGAACACCGCGATCACGAACGCGAAGATGATCGGCCCGTACGCGTACTGCATCAGCATGTAGACCAGGGTCGAGATGACTGTTGCCCACAGCACCCTCACCGGTTGCGTCCGGAGCCAGTACAGCGCTACGGATCCGAGCAGCAGCAGGACCACCATGAACCAGTCCGCGGCCCTACGGTCCGGCTCACCGCGGGACGCGCCGAACGAGCCGACCACGGCGATCACAGAGATCGCCAGTGGCAGCAGTACGCGGCGCGCGCGGGTCCCGAAGGTCGGGACCTCCACAGGTTCGGTCACACTACGAAACCGTAGAGGGCCGCCGGGCAGGTGTCATCGTCGCCACGGAGTACTTGGGTCTGCGCCCGCTGAAGTAGTTCAGTACTTGACCTTGTAGATCGAGTCCTCGTACTGCTTGCCGTAGTACTCGTCGAGCTTGCCGAGGTCGTCGTCCGGGCGCTCGAACGTCTGCGACATCACCGACCGGCGCGGCACCGCCTCCGGGTTCCAGGTCTCCGGCTTCCACAGCTGCGAGCGCAGGAACGACTTGGAGCAGTGGTGGAAGATCTGCTCGATCTCGACCAGCAGCGCGAGTTGCGGGCGGTTGCCCTTGACGATCATGTCGTCGAAGAACGGGGCTTCCTTGACGATCCGCGCCCGGCCGTTGATCCGTAGCGTGTCGGTGCGGCCGGGGATGAAGTAGATCAGCCCGACGTGCGGGTTGCTCAGCAGGTTGGTGAAGCCGTCGATGCGGCGGTTGCCGGCCCGGTCCGGGAGCGCGAGCGTGGTCCGGTCGAGGACCTTCGTGAAACCGGCCGGGTCGCCCTTGGGGGAGACGTCGCAGTTGCCGTCGGCGTCCGAGGTGGCGATCAGGCAGAACGGGGAGGCGCCGAGCCACTGCAGGTCGAGGTCATGGAGCTCCTTGCGCTCCTTGGCGACCGCTGCGCCGATGGGCGGCGGAACGACCTCGCGCAGCTCGTCGTGCGTGGTGATTTCAACCAGTCCGGGGATCTCCATCAGGCGGCGTTCTCCTCTACCAGCGACGGCGTGACGTCCTCGTTGACGGCCCTCGTCCGCGCAGCCCATCGTACGGCGGGACCAGTTGCGCAACTGGTCCCCAGGAACAGCGCACCGACCGCCAGCCACCCGATCGGGCCCCATCCCAGGATCACCGTGGTGAGCAGCGCCGGGCCCAGCATCCGGGCGATCGCGGGGCCGCTGCCGAAGAAGCCCTGGTACTGGCCTTGCTTGTCCGCGGGCGCCAGGCCGAAGCCGATCTCCCAGGCGCCGGACGCGAGCTTCATCTCGCCGAGGGTGAGCAGCGCCGCGGCCAGGACCAGGACGCCGGCGGTGAGCGGGGCGCTGAGGTGTGCGGCGGTCGTCGCGAACACGGCGCAGGCCGCCAGCATCGCGACTCCCGCGTACCGGACCGAACGGGTCGCGGTGCGCAGATCCCTGACAGCCTTGGCGATCCGTACCTGGAAGAGCGTGACGCCGAGGGTGTTCACGATCATCAGCGACGCGACGATCCAGCTGGGTGCGTTCGTACGGGTGACGATCCAGAGCGGTCCGACCAGGCTGATCAGCGGCATGAAGAGCAGCATCACCGCGTTGATCAGCGCGAGCAGCGCGTACGGGCGGTCGTGCAGCACCGCGAGCCGGGGCTCGCCCTTGGCGCGGATCGTGGTCACGATCGGCGGTACGCGCCGGATCAGGGCTGCCGCGATCAGGAAGCTGACCGCGTCGATTGCGAAGACGATGAGGTACGCCGCTTTGCTGTCGAAGCGGAGTGCGAGGCCCCCGAGGAGCGCGCCGACCGCGAGACCGGCGTTGACCGTGGACTGCAGGAACGCGCGGATCCTGGTCCGTTCGGCCGGTTGGACGAGCCCGGCCAGCAGGGCCTGGCGCGCTGCCGTGAGGCCGGTCTGGCTGCAGGCGTAGAGAGTCGCGGCCACGAGGAAGCCCACGAAGCTCCTCACGACCAGGAACGAGGTCACCGCCGTCGCGGTGCTGAGCGCGAGCAGGATCGCGGTTCCGCGTGCTCCCCGCCGGTCCGCGAGGTTGCCCAGCGGGACGCCGGCCAGGAAGCCCACCAGCCACGCGATCGTGAGGCCGAGCCCGACCTCCGCGGTCGAGAGGCCGACCACCCGGGTGAAGAACAACGCCGAGGTGACGACGAACGCACCGTCGCCGACCGAGTTCGCCAACTGCGCCATCGCGAGGTCCCGGGGCGCACCGGCCGGGGGCAGCATCTGGTTGCTCATGACTTCGAGCCTAGATACGCAGCGGCCCGTGGAGGAGATCCATTCAGCGTGCTAACTGATGGGCCACTTTGCCCTGTGGATAACCCGGATCCGGGGTCGGAATCGCGGCATTCTTTCAAGTATGAGCTTCGAAAATCTGACTCCCACCTGGAACGACCGACCACTCACCGACCCTGGATTCGCCGCCGACGTCGTCGACCTGATGGTCACCCTCGGCGACCGCCAGAAAGGCAGCATCACCGCCATCGTCTGCGGCCCGGACGACCGGTTCCTTACTGCGATGGCCGTGGAGCTCCGACCCGACTTCGCCGGGCTCGCCGCGACCGAGCTGTTCCGGACCGCGCTCCGACCGGTCCTCGAGGCCCTCCGAACCAGTCCCGATGCGGGCCTCGTCGTCGCGCTGGGACGGCCTGACCACGACCTGCTCGCGGCCATGGACCACGCATGGGCCCAGGCGGCCACCGAAGTCTGCGAAGCCGCCGGAGTCCGCCTGCTCGGCTTCTACGTCGCCACCAAGCTCGGCATCCATCAACCAGCGGCCGGCCGCGTCCTCATCTGACACCCCGCGGCCGGAACTGGATGCTGATCCGCGGCCCCATATGCCCCGCGGCCTTCGGAATCGCATGCTCCCAGGTGCGCTGACAAGAGCCGCCCATCACGATCAGATCCCCATGTCCCAAGGGATATCGCAAGGTCGACGAGACCGGTTGCCCCGTGCCCGGCAGCCCCGTGCCCGGCCGCGGCCGCAATGCCAACACCCGAGGCTCACCTACTGAAAGGATCGCCACCATCGTGTCCTCGTGGTTCCCGCGCCCGATCCGATCCCCGTGCCACGCGACGCTGTCCCGCCCGTCGCGGTAGAAGCACAGCCCTGCCGTACGGAACGGCTCACCCAACTCGTCCGCGTAGTGCGCACTCAACGCATCCCGAGCCTCATCGAGGACCGGCATGGGTAGCGCGGCGTCCTCCCCGTAGAAACACAACAGCCGCGGCACATCGACCACCCGGTCGTACATCTGCCGCCGCTCCGCCTGCCAAGGCACCTCCCGAGCCAGCCGCTCAAAAACCTCGTCCGCCCCCGTCAACCACCCCGGCAGTACGTCAACCCAGGCTCCCCGCCCCAACTCGGCCCGCGTCACCCCACCGAGCCCACCCACCGCCGGCTCCCCAACCAAGCCGAACAACGACCCCTGCAGTTCACCACCCATACCCCCACCCTACCCGAAACTCGAACACCTGTTCCCACTAAATCTCACCCCGCGCCACCCTCTCCAACCTCCATCTGCCCCCTCACACACCATCCGGCATCCCCGCACCGGACTGCGCGATCCGATCGCGACATCAATCCGCATCGCCCGCTGATCGACGTCAAGCTGGCGGGTGTCTACCGGAACAACATCGACCTTCCACGGAACGGCGTTGGCCGGAGCGCGCGGAGATCCTGTTCGCCGGCGACGCGACCGGCGTGCGGTGCACCGAGCAGCAGCGCGCCGGACGGCAGCGCACCGGACGGCAGCGCACCGGACGGCAGTGCGCCGCACAGCACCGCTCCGCAAGTGCACCGCTCTGCAAGTGCACCGCTCTGCAAGTGCACCGACCAACGCGTAGCCCGCGTCCAGAACCGCCGCGCGGATTACACCTCAGCAGCCGATGCGTCTCGAGCCAGGCCGCCCACCGCCTGACACCAACAGGTATCACCGTTCGCCCAACCACTGCCCCGATCAGGAAAGCGGCCTGCGATCGGCCGAATCGAGTTGCTCCACCCCCCGCCCCTCGCTCCGCCCGCGAATCGTGGATCAAGGCACTCCGTCGGCACCGAAACTCACGACTCGGCGAACAGTCCCGCCTTACACGTTTCCGACGATCCACTCACGCGAACTTTCCCCTTGTGGATAAGGGGAAAACAGCTCGATCCGGATTTGGCGAAGCAGATTCTGTGGCGTAGAATCGAACGCATGTTCGAGATCGATCTGGATGTGCTGGCGACGCGTGACCTGCTGGAGCAGGCCGCGGAGTGCCGCGCGATCGCGAACCGTTCCGACGCGCGGCTGCTGGAGTGCGCCCAGGTCTATGCCGACCGCTACCATCCGTCGAACGTGGAGCCGCGCCCTGCTCGTCGTTCGTATGACGGTCGTGAGCGTGCTGTTGTGTTGGGTGGTGACGGTTGCCCTGAGATTGCGGAGTTCGCGATCGCGGAGTTCGCGATGGTGGTCGGTGTCTCTCCTGGTGTGGGTCGTGACCTGCTCGCGGACGCTCTCGCTCTGCGGCATCGTTTCCCGCGCATCTGGGCCCGCATCCGGTCCGGTGAAGCGACGCCGTGGAAGGCCCGTCAGATCGTCCGTACCTGCATCCGTCTGCATCACGAGGCCGCGGCTTATGTCGATGCCCGGGTCGCGGACGTGGTTGACACGATCTCTCCGTACCGGCTGGCCGAGATCGTGGCCGCGGCGAAACGGGCCGCGGACCCTGGTCTGGCTGCGAAGGATGCCGCGGAGGCGGCCGACAAGCGGGGCGTGTTCATCAGCCGCGACGACGGCCATGGCAACAAGACCCTGTGCATCGTGGCCCCGTCGGCTTCGGTCGACCGTCTGAACGCGAAGTTCCGCGACATCGCCGAAGCCCTCAAGTCCCTCGGTGATCTGCGCTTGCTGCAGCACCGCCGAGCCGCCGCGGCCGAGATCTTGTCCGACCCCCGCTTCACCCTCGAGCTGCTGGCCCAGGCCCGCCACCACACCAGCCCCCTCACCACCCCCGCCCCAAGCACCGCTCCGCAGTCAACCACGACGCCCAACCCGAGCCCAGCCTCCGGCCAGCGCACAGAGTCCGATCAGCGCACAGAGTCCGAACAGCGCTCAGGGTTCGAGTCAGCAGGCGGTGCGAGCACCGATGCGCGAACGAAGTCCAAGCCTGCCCCGGAGCACGCGCCGATCCCCGAAGCTGGAGTGAGCACCGAGGCTGGAGCGAGCACCGACCCCGGCCGTGCCGCCAAGCCCCAGCCGGCCATCGCACCGGATGACCCGATGGAACCGGACGCCGAGCAGGACTTGCTCGAGTTGGCAGAGCCGATCGGGCCGCCGGAAGACCCGTGGCTGGAAGCAACCGGCCCCTACGATCCCGACCCACCCACCGACCCCTTCAAGCAGTACCCACCCACCAATCACCCACGCCCAGGCGCCTGTCCAGGCGTGCATCCGGACACGGAGACGGACCTGGAGACGGACACGGAGACGAGATCCGAGGACGAACCTGCCGACGGTCCGGCGATGGATCCTGCCGCACTTCGCGCGTTGGCCGCCCGCCTCGCGCAGATCAAGCACGACGCCTACACCAACCCCACCTACACCAACCCCACTCACGCCCACGCCCACGCCAATGCCGATGCGGGGGTCGGTTCTGGGCGAGAGCGTTCGAGGCGGGCGCGGCCGGGACAAACCGAGGTCGTCGTTCACCTCACCGATCGGACTCTCGCGACCGGCGTTGGTGTGGTGCGGGTTGAAGCTCTCGGGCCGCTCCTCGCCTCACAACTGGGCGAACTGATCGGTTATGGCCCGTACACAGTGAAGCCGGTCATCGATCTCAACGACGCCGTCAGCGTGAACGCCTACGAGATCCCCAAACGGATCCGCGAACGGGTCAAGTACATGTACCCGGTGGAACTGTTTCCGTACGGGACCCGAGAAACGAGCGACAGCATCGACCTGGACCACATCAAGCCCTACGACCCGCACGGGCCGGCCGGGCAGACCAGCACGGACAACCTGGCGCCGCTGGGACGGTTCGGGCATCGAGTGAAGACCCATGCCCGTGAATGGAGCGTGCGCCGTATCGACGACAAGACACTGGAATGGACCACGCCTCACGGCTTCACGTTCCACGTCGATTCCGACGGTACTCATCGGGTGGACCGCCGGCCGAGGAGACTGCGGTACATCGGCCGGCCTTCGCAGGAGGACACATGTCGCGACTCTTGATTCGCAATGTCTCTGTGCTCGTGGTGCCCGAGCAGGGGGAGTGCCGGGTCGACGAGGCGCAGGACATTCACATCCAGGATGACCGGATCGTCGCCATCACCTGGACATCCAGTCCCTCGGCATCCGCATCCGCGTCGCCGTCCGCGTTCCGGGCTCCGTCGTCGGCTCCGGTTCCGGGGACAGGGTTCGTGTACGAGGGGAGCGAGGTGGTTGATGGACGTGGGTTGTTGGCGGTGCCGGGGTTGGTGAATGCGCATACGCACAGTCCGATGGTGATGATGCGTGGTGCGGCCGAGGACTTGGCCATCGAGGACTGGTTCAATCAGCGGATCTGGCCGATGGAGGTGAACCTGACGCCGGAACGTGTGCGGGTCGGGGCTCGGCTGGCGTGTGCGGAGATGCTGCTCGGCGGGGTGACGACGTTCGTCGATCATTACTTCCACGCGGACCAGATCGCCGCCGCCGCGATCGAGTCAGGGATCCGTGCCGACCTCGCGCCGACATTCTTCTCCACGTCCACCTCGTCCACCTCATCGTCCACCTCGTCCACCTCATCGGCGACCTCGGCGTCCGCTGAGGCGTTCGAGGTGGCTCGGGGGCTGCGGGGTCTGCATCCGCGGGTCACGGCGAGTTTGGGGCCGCATGCGACGTACACGGTGTCGGAGGGCGATCTTCTGCGTACGGCGGAGGTGGCGCGGGCCGAGGGGTTTCGGATTCATCTGCATGCCGCGGAGACCGACGAGCAGACGCGGGCATCGCTCGAGAAGAGTGGGGTGACGCCGATCGGGGTGCTTGAGCGTACGGGGGTGCTCGACGCCGGGGTTCTGGTCGCGCACGGGTGTGGAATTCGGCCGGAGGACCTACCGATCCTTGAGCGGTACGCCGGGCGTACGGCGGTCGCGTCCTGCCCGAAGGTTTACCTGAAGCTCGCGATGGGGGAGGTGACACCGGTCAAGGGCCTGGTGTCGGCCGGCGTCAGTGTGGGCGTCGGTACCGACGGGGCTGCGGTGCACAACACGCTCGACGTCTGGGAGGCGATCCGGATGGTCGCCCTGACCCAGAAGCAGCGGGAGAACGACGCCGAGTGGATGACGCTCTCGGACACGCTCCGGCTCGCGACGCGTGGTAGCGCCGCGGCGGCGGGCCTGACAGGCCGGGTCGGTGTGCTCGAGCCGGGCTATCAGGCCGACATCGCGCTCGTCGACCTCAGTGCGCCGCACAACCAGCCGCTCCACGACCCACGGGCGGCTCTCGTGTACTCCGTTCGCGCTGCCGACGTCGTCACCGTACTGGTCGCGGGGCAGGTCGTCGTCCGGGATCGGCAGCTCACCACCATGGACCTTCAGGAAGTACTCGCCGACGCCCGCTCCCTGGCCCACACCCTCGTCGACCTCTCGTCAGGAGGTGCAATCCAGCACTACGAGCCCTAGGAAGCAGTCACGATCTGCGGTGGCGGTGGGCAACCAGCAAAAAGGGCGCGTGCACCTGACGGCGACGGTGCGGCGACCGTGCGTGCGGAAATGCAAAGATCGCGTTGAGTAACCCTCACGATGTGATTCGGTGGCCGGGTGGCAGGGGATTCTGGTCATGCCTGGGGGTTGTTCGTTGCTGTCCGCAAGGGCGGGGGAGCGGTGGGTGACGCCGACGTTTTTCCTCTGGTCCTGGGTACCGGACGCATGGCACGATCGGCCACCGAGGCACCACAGGGGACTGGGACGAGTGAGGCTGTATGAACGGGCGGACAGCGGAAGACAGCCGGATCCCGATGAACGGGACCGCGGTGACGAACGGAACCAGTAACGGTCACGGTCCGCAACCAAGCGCTCACCTCGACCCACCGCCGCGCCAAGATCCTCCGACGCGCCAAGATCCACCGCACTGGCAATCCGGCCAGCAGGTGGGCGAGGTCCACGTGGATCAGCCGCGCGAAGCGGTACCGCCTCCGGGCTGGCTCTCGGAGGTCCGCGATCGTCCGCGGGACCCCGGCACCACGTCGTTGCGGCAGTTCAACACCCCGGTCCGCGTCGACGAGATCGCGGTCGCCGCGATGACGCTGGCCGAGGACCTGCACGCCGCCACGCAGAACATGCCTGAGTCCGCCGAGTTGCGGCGGTTCCGGCGGGATCTGGACCAGGCTGCGACCACGTTCCGCGACCTGGCGAGCAAGCTGGAGGTCACGGCCGGCAAGCTCGTCCGCCTGGCTGCGAACGAGGGCCACGCGTGCGGCGTCGGCTGGGGCGTCTGCCCCGAGCACGGACTGACGCTGATGAACGTCGGCGACACCGTCACCTGTCACGTCCTGGGCTGCGGTCTGCAGAACGTCGGCGAGGTCGAGCGTTGCGAGCATCCGGTCGCGTACCGGGTCGTCGACGCGGCCGGCCCGTCGCTGCTGACCTGCTCCGGTCACGCGATCGCCTGCCGGTTGTACTTCGACAACCCCGTCATCACGGCGACCGCCGACAGCATGGAGCTGTTCTAAAACGCCCTGCCGCTGAACAAAACGCCGTCTAAACACCCCGCGCCACTCTTGACGTCCATGACCGCTCGAACTTAGTTTGTTGGATCAACAGACAAAGTCCGCGGAGGGATAGTCATGACGCTGATCGACGGCCGCCGCGCGGGCAGCAGGGCCGTTGCCGCCGATCACGTCTCGCTCCGCCGGAACAATCTCTCGGTGGTCCTGCGGCACGTTCGCGACCTCGGCCCGCGGTCCCGCGCCCGGATCGCCGAGGAGACCGGCCTGAACAAGGCGACGGTCAGCAGCCTGGTCGCCGAGCTGGTCGAACGCGGTCTGCTGCGTGAAGGCTCCGCCGACTCGAGCCGTGCCCTCGGCCGCCCCGGGCAGCTCGTCGAGCTCGACGGCAGCGGCGTCTGCGGTGTCGGCGCCGAGATCAACGTCGACTATCTCGCCGTCGTCGCGCTCGACCTGACGGGCACGGTCGCCCACGAGAAGCGCATACCCGTCGACGTCGCGCAGCTCGGGCCCGCAACGTCGCTCGACCAACTCGCCGAACTCATCAGCGAAGCTGTGGAGGCGGTGGAGACGCGCGGAGGTCAAGTCGCCGGCGTTACGCTCGCCGTTCCGGGGCTCGTCCAAGGGGAGACAGGTGAGCTGAAGCTCGCGCCGAACCTCGGATGGGGTGAGCTGTCGGTGGCCGAGGAGATGCGCGCGCGGCTCGGCGTACCGGCGTACCCGCTGCATGTGGACAACGAGGCGAATCTGGCGACGCTGGCTGCGTACGCAGAACTGCGTGACGAGGCGCTGCACGATCTGGTGCTGCTGACCGGTGCTGTCGGCGTCGGCGGCGGCGTGGTGACCGGCGGGCACCTGCTGCGCGGTGACGACGGGTACGCCGGCGAGGTTGGGCACATGCCCGTCGCGCCGACGGGTCAGCCCTGCGGCTGCGGCCGTACGGGCTGCTGGGAGACCGTCGTCGGGCTGACCGCATTGTTGCGTCAGGCAACTGATCGCGACGACCCGGTACGGGACCCGTCGCTGGACGTGGAGCAGCGGCTGGCCGCGATCGTCGAGCGGGCCGAGGCGGGCGACGACCGGACGCTGTCCGCGCTGCAAGACGTCGGCACCTGGCTGGGCGTCGGCGCCGCGATCCTGGTGAACATCCTGAACCCGGCCGTCCTCGTGCTCGGCGGCTACTTCGCCGTCCTCGGGCCGTGGCTGGAAGCGCCGCTGGAGCAGGCGATCCGGGAACGGGTGCTCGCGCCCGACGGCGGTGGCTGCCGGATCGTACGCTCCGGCCTCGGCTTCGCGGCGGCCGTCCGCGGCGGCGCCCAGATCTCCCTCGACCAGGTCTTCGCGAACCCCACCCTTGTGACCGTCTGAGAGTTAGGAGAGAACATGGCCAACCTGGGCATCGGCCTGATCGGCTACGCGTTCATGGGCGCGGCGCACTCGCAGGCCTGGCGGAGCGCCCCGCGCTTCTTCGACCTGCCGCTGCAACCCGAGCTGAACGTGCTCGGCGGCCGGAGCGCCGACGCCGTCCAGGCGGCCGCGACGAAACTCGGCTGGAAGGAGACCGAGACCGACTGGCGCAAGCTGATCGCTCGCGACGACGTCCAGCTGGTCGACGTGTGCACGCCGGGCGACACCCACGCCGAGATCGCGATCGCGGCGCTCGAAGCCGGCAAGCACGTGCTGTGTGAGAAGCCGCTGGCCAACACCGTCGAGGAGGCCGAGGCGATGACCGCGGCGGCCGCGGCGGCGAACGCCAAGGGGATCCGGTCGATGGTCGGGTTCACGTACCGCCGGGTGCCGGCCATCGCGCTCGCCCGGCAGCTCGTTGCCGAGGGCAAGCTCGGGACGATCCGGCACGTCCGGGCGCAGTACCTGCAGGACTGGATCGCGGACGAGAACGCGCCGCTGTCGTGGCGTCTCGACAAGACCAAGGCCGGTTCCGGTGCGCTCGGCGACATCGGCGCGCACATCATCGACATGACCCAGTTCATCACCGGCGACACGATCGGCGAGGTGAGCGCGCGGCTGGAGACGTTCGTCAAGGAGCGCCCGGTGGCCGCTTCCCATTCCGGGCTAGCTGGTACGGCGGGGACGCAAAGAGGACCGGTCACGGTCGACGACGCGGCAGTGTTCCTGGCGACGTTCCGCAGCGGCGCGCTCGGCGTGTTCGAGGCGACCCGCTTCGCCACCGGCCGGAAGAACGCGATCCGGATCGAGATCAACGGCAGCCTCGGCAGTCTGGCGTTCGACTTCGAGGACATGAACCTCCTGCACTACTACGACGCAGGAGAAGACTCGAGGACGGCGGGCTTCCGCCGCATCCTCGCCACCGAACCCGACCACCCGTACGTCGCCGCGTGGTGGCCGCCCGGCCACCTGCTCGGCTACGAGCACGGGTTCACCCATCAGGTCGTCGACCTGGTCACCGCGATCGCGAATGGCACCGATCCGGCGCCGTCGTTCGCCGACGGGCTGCAGGTGCAGCGCGTGCTGGCGGCGGTCGAGGCCAGTTCGGCATCTCGTCAATGGCAGGAGATTCCAGCATGAACAGCTTTACCCCGACCAAGGACGACAAGTTCTCCTTCGGCCTGTGGACCGTCGGCTGGGAGGGCGTCGACGTCTTCGGTACGGCGGTGCGCCCGGCGATGGACCCCGTGCACGCGATCGAGAAGCTCGCGGAACTGGGTGCGGCCGCGGTCACGTTCCACGACGACGACGTCGTCCCCGACGACAACACCCGCAGCCAGGTGCTCGAGCGGTTCACCAAGGCGCTCGCCGACACCGGCATGGGCGTCGAGATGATGACCACCAACCTGTTCGCGCACCCGGTCTTCAAGGACGGCGGCCTGACCGCCAACGACCGTCAGGTTCGCCGGTACGCGCTCGCGAAGGTGCTGCGCAACGTCGACCTGGCCGCCGAGCTCGGCGCGACGACGTACGTGCTCTGGGGCGGTCGTGAGGGCGCGGAATCCGGGGGCTCGAAGGACGTTCGGGCGGCGCTGGACCGCTACAAGGAGTCGATGGACATCCTCTGCGCGTACGTCCGCGAGCAGGGCTACAACCTGCGGTTCGCGATCGAGCCGAAGCCGAACGAACCGCGCGGCGACATCCTGCTGCCGTCGATCGGGCACGCGATCGCGTTCATCAACGACCTCGCCGACCCGGAGCTGGTCGGGATCAACCCCGAGGTCGGGCACGAGCAGATGGCCTCGCTGAACTACGCGCACGGCATCGCGCAGGCGCTGTGGCACGGGAAGCTGTACCACATCGACCTCAACGGGCAGCACGGTCCGCGGTTCGACCAGGACCTGCGCTTCGGCGCCGGGAACCTGCGCGAGGCGTTCTGGACGGTCGACGTACTGCAGGGTTCCGGGACGTACCCGGCCTACGACGGGCACATCCACTTCGACTACAAGCCGCCGCGCACCGAGGACGAGGAAGGTGTCTGGGAGACCGCGCGTGCCTGCATGCGGAACTACCTGATCCTCCGCCAGAAGGTGCAGGCGTTCCGCGCCGATCCGGAGGTCGCCGAGGCGCTGGCCGTGGCGCGCGTCGCGGAGCTGTCCGAGCCGACGCTCGCCGAGGGCGAGTCGCTGGGGGACCTGCGCAACGCGAAGTACGACCGGGAGGCCCTGGCCGACCGCGGCCTCGGCTTCGAGAAGCTCGACCAGCTCGCCATGGAGCACCTGCTCGGCGTGCGGTAAACGGGTCGGAGGTCCTCGGCAACGAGCTGGGGACCTCCAAATCCGGCGAGTGCCCGCTAGGCTCACTGCCATGAAGTACGTCGCGCGTATCGTCGAGGTTGTTGATCACGGCATCAAGCTCGAGCCCGAGGCCGGGACCACGGTCCCCGAAGGGCCGAACGAGGTAAACCTGCTGGGGATGTCCATCGCGCTCGCTCTGGGTGCGGCCGGCTACCGGCACCATGCGGAGCAGCGGGATCCTGAGCTGCAGACGCTGGACGCGCTGATCGCGGGCGACGCGGTGATGCCGTGGAAGCCCGGTACGCCCGGCTACCTGGTGTGTGAGCTCAACGACGGCCGGCCGACGTGTGAGGTCCGGCCGACCGCGGAGTGACCTGGCCGGAGGCGCCGGCGCTCCCGCGGCCGCGGATCCTGCGGCAGCGGTGGCTTGATCTGACGTTCGTGCATTGGGCCGTCGCGCCCGCGGACGTCGCGCGCTTCTTCCCGCCGGGGACCCGGCCGGACACCTTCGAGGGGCGGACGTACGTCGGCCTGGTCCCGTTCCGGATGGTCGGTACGGGGCTGCCGCGCGGGCCGGCTGTGCCGTACTTCGGCTCGTTCTTGGAGACGAACATCCGGCTGTACTCCGTCGACGAGACGGGCCGGCGTGGTGTCGTGTTCCTCAGCCTCGACGCGGACCGCCTGGCGGTGGTGGCAGCGGCACGGTCCGTCTTCGGGCTCCCGTACCGCTGGGCGCGGATGACGCACGAGCGCACCGGCAACCACCACGCGTACACCTCGACCGTACGGAGCTCAGGCGCTCACGCGACGATCGGCGTGGACGTCGGCGAACGGCTGCAGGCCGGCCCGCTCGAGGACTTCCTGACCGCGCGCTGGGGCCTGCACGTCCACCGCGCCGGCCGTACCTGGTACCTCCCGAACGAGCATCCGCCCTGGATCCTCCACACCGCGAACCTCACCGACCTGAACGCGGACGAGCTGCTCCGTTCGGTAGGCCTCGTACCGAACGGCAGGCCGCCGGATCAGGTGGCGTTCAGCGCGGGCGTTCCTGCGGCGTTCGGGGTGCCATCAGGTCTTCCGTCTCCTGGATGATGAACTGCACGTCGAGCTGACGCGCCCAGCGGTTGACCTCGGTCGCGAGCGCGCGTGATCCCGCGACGTCACCCTCGTCGCGCAGCAGGGTCGCGAGCGAGGCCTGCTGGGCGAGAGCCGGGCGGAGGTGACCGACCTTCTGCAGCAGCTCGGTCGATCGCTCCCACAGGCTGCGGGCCAACGCCAGATCGCCGCTGAGGTGGGCGTGGTACCCGAGGTGCCGCAGCGCCTGCCCGATCAGCGGCTCGTCATCGCTCTTCTCGCCCAGCTCCAGCGCCGCGGTGTAGTGCTCGATCGCCTCCGCGGGTTGCTCGTCGAGGTTGTCCGCGATCGCGCCGGCCCAGAAGTGCGCCGTACCACGCCGGCCATCGTCGGGCGCGTCCTCGATCAGTGCGAGCGCGCGAGACCGCACAGCGCGGTCACCTGACTGGAACAGCGCGGCTGCGTACGCCTGCCGGACCTTCAGCAGCTCCAGATCCCAAGAGTCGTCGCTGATGGCGTCGAGGGCGGCGCGGGCGTGATCGGTCCGGCGGCCGAAGTCGTGGTCGACGGCGACGTCAGCGAGGGCGAGCGCGAGCACCGAACGCTCAGCGGGATCGTCGGTGTGGGCGGCGGTGAGGAGATCGGTGGCGGCGGTCCACTGGCCGGCGCGCATCAGTCCGGCGGCGGCGTTCGCGAGAGCAACAGCGGCAAGTTCGGTCATGCGATCACAGTATTTCGACGTCGAAATATTTGACAACTAAGCTTCAGCCGCTGAAAAGTTGGGCGGGTGAAGGATTTCGTGGACACCCATGTCGAGCTTTGGGCGAGTCAGCTGCCGGACCTCGATCGAGACGTCGAGGGAATCACGGTTCGCCTCCAGGTCGTCACGCGGTACCTGGAGCGCCGGCGGGAGGCTGTGCTGGCGGCGTACGGGCTGCAGCTGTGGGAATTCAAGACGCTGCACATGCTGCGTCGCGGAGGTTCGCCGTACCGTGCGACACCCGGTGAGCTGGCGAAACAGCTGGGGATGTCGCCCGCGGCGCTCACCAACCGCCTGGACGCACTGGAGCGGCGCGGCTACATCGAGCGCTCACACGACCGCGACGACCGGCGCAAGGTGGTCGCCACGCTCACCCGCGCCGGGAACGACCTCTGGTCACGAGGCATCGGCGAGATCCTCAAGCTCGAGGAGCACCTGATCCACCAGCTGCCACCCGCCGACCGGACCCGCCTCGACGAACTGCTCCGTCAACTCGTCCTCGTGACCGAGAAGGATTCCTGACCGGCCATGTCAAGAACGTCCGTCCTGTTCCGACGTACCTGCAAAAGCGCCGAGAGAGGACAGACCGATGGAACCGCTGAACCTGATGGTGTCCCTGAGCCACTTCGCCAACGAGAAGCCCGAGAACAAGCACGGCCTCAGCGAGCAGGCGGACCGTCCTCGCCGGGTTCGGAAGTTCCCGAGGGGACTGCGCGGTACATGGCGTAGTGCATGGGGCCGCTATGCGGAAGCTCCAGCTCAGCGATGACGGTGAAGCCGAGAGACTCGTAGAAGCCGACGTTGGAGGGATCCTGCGTCTCGACGAACGTGGGGGAGTGCGCGGCGTCCGCGACCGCCAGCCCGGGCTCGATGACCTCATGTCCAAGGCCTTTGCCCTGCCGGTCGGGGTGGACGGCGGCGAGGGCGAGCAGCCAGGCCGGCGTACGGGGATGGAACAGCGCGATCGCCTGGCCGTACTCCTGGGTCAGCGCAGCCTGTGAACCGGCCAGTCTCTGGAAGTCGGCAGTGTGCGGAGCGAATGCCTCGGCAGGCAGATCGGGCGGCAGCCAGATCGCGACGGCACTCGCGTCGTCGGTGACCCAGACCCGGCCGTGTGGGATCCCTATGCGTGCGACGAACAGCCGGTGGTACTCCGTGACGCGCTCGACGTACCCATCGGGATCGAAGCAGGCACGGGTCATCGGGTAGTCGAGCAAGGCCTGCGTCAGCGTGTCGACCGCGCCGTCGACGTCAGCGTCCGTTGCCTCGCGCACCTTCATTGCTTCAGGGCGTCCAGAACGAGATCGGCGACGGCGCGCATGCCGGCCGAGTTCGGGTGGTACGGCACGAAGCCGCCGAGGTTGAGTGGCAGCATCGTGAAGCCGGTGGTCCACGGCTCGGGCGACCCGATCGCATGATCGCGACTGGCCGCGGAGGCCGCGATCAGGTCGGCGCCGGTCGCGGCGGCAGCCTTCGCGAACGCTCCGGCGAGGCCGTCGGCCATCATCGCTATGCTCGGCAGTTGTTCCTCGTTCAGCGGTACGTCGCGACGCGGCCGGGTGGCCGGGCCGACGAGACTCAGATAGTCGACCAGCAGGATCCGCGCCTCGGGGGAGCGTTCGCGGGCGCGCTCGACGACGGCGGTCAGCGAGTCCGCGACGGATTGGTACGACGCCTCGTCCTTGAGGTAGCTGACCCGCGCCCGGATCCGGTTCGCGACCCGGCGGCCGAGGATCGTCGCGGGCTTCGCGATCGTGTTCAGGAAGCTCCCGCGCAGGAACGTGCCGACGTACTCGAGATCGTTGCCGCCGATCGTGATCGTGACGAGCGCGGTGTCCGCGGTGAGGGCGTCGAGCTGCGGTGGCGCCTCGTCCTGCGGAGTGTCGAGAAGGTGCGCGGTGGTGGCGCCGGAGTACGTGACGTCGACCAGGTCGAGACCGAGCTCGCTCGCCACGAGATGCGCGTAGTTGTTCCCCGAGCGCCCGGCCGGCGGGTCCACGATCGGGCTGATCCCCGGCCCGGCAGCGAACGAGCTGCCGAGCGCCACGTACCGACTGCCGGAAGCGATCACCGGACCACGATAACGGCATACTGCCCCCGTGACTGACGACGTGTTCGGTACGACGGGAATTCGCGAACGGGTACTGGCCGGATGGACGGCCGCACCCGTCCGGTTCCGCGAGGACGCGAACGCCGAGGAGGAGCTGGCGCTCGGCGGGTACGTCGACCGGCTCGTGATCGAGCTCGCGCAGAACGCCGCTGACGCGGCGGCACGGTCCGGTCAACCCGGCCGGGTGCTGTACGAGTTTCGCGACAACACCCTGGTGGTGGCGAACACCGGCGCAGCGCTTGACGCCGAGGGCGTGCAGTCGCTGGCGACGCTGCGAGCCTCTGCGAAACGCGACGCCGAGCGCGTAGGGCGGTTCGGTGTCGGGTTCTCCGCGGTGCTTGCGGTGACGGACGAACCCGTCGTCCTGTCACGGACCGGAGGGGTGCGGTTCTCGAAGGCGGACACAGCCGCCGCGATCGCGGGGCAGCCTGCGTTGGAGACCGAGCTGCGCCGCCGGGACGGGCATGTCCCCGTCCTGCGGCTCCCGTTCGACGCCGACGGTGAGCCGCCATTGGGATACGACACCGCCGTCATCCTCCCGCTCCGCGACGAGGCCGCCGCCGAGCTGGTCCGCCGGCTGCTGGCCGAGGCCGACGATGCGCTCCTGCTCGCGCTTCCGGGTCTGGAACGCATCGAGATCGAGACCGACGACACCCACCGCGTCCTCGAGAACGTGGAGTCCCGCTGGCACATCCACCGCACTAGTGGTGTCTTGACGCCCAGCGAACGTGAGCACCTGCTCGCTGACCGCCCGACCGAAGAACGCGCCCGTCCGGCGTGGTCGGTGGTGTGGGCGCTCCCGCGGTGGACGTCCACGCAGGCAGAAGTGCCGAATCAGCCGCTTTCAGCCGCGAATTCTGGGGTTGTGCATGCGCCCACGACCACCGACGAGCCGCTCTCGCTGCCGTCGTTGCTACTGGCAACGTTTCCGCTCGACTCGACGCGCCGGCACGTGGCGAAGGGTCCGTTGACGGAGTGGCTGGTGGAGCGGGCCGCCGCAGCGTACGGCGAGCTGCTGCGCGAGCGTGCTGAAGACGGGGACGATGTACTGCGCCTCGTACCGACCGGGCTGGCGGCCGGCGCGGTGGATCGGATGCTTCGGGACGAGATCTTGCGCTCTCTGCCTGGGATCGCGATGCTTCGGGCCGTCCAAGGTGGGACTTTGTTGCGGCCGCGGGACGCAGTGGTGGTGGAGGGGGCGGACGAGGCATTTGGCGAGGTGCTCGCACCACTCGTACCGGGTCTGCTCCACACCCGTCGCGAGGACCGGCAGGCGTTGGATGCCTTGCAGGTAAGGCGACTCGAGCTCGCGGACGTCGTCGATCAGCTCGGGGGAGAGGAGCCGCCTACCTGGTGGCGAGCACTCTACGGCTCGCTCGCGGCGATGGTCACGGATCCGCTGATTCGGGAGTCCCTGGGCACCCTGCCGGTCCCGCTCGCCGACGGTCGGCTCGTCCGCGGTGCCCGAGGTCTGCTCCTGCCCGGCCCGGAGATCCCGGTCGATCCGCTGGCCGCCTTCGGTGCGTACGGCGTCCGCGTCGTGCACCCGGACGCCGTCGACCCAGCCCTGGAGCGACTCGGCGCCATCCCGGCCACACCACGATCTCTCCTCGAGGACAGCGCAGTCCGGACCGCGGTCGAGCACTCAGGCGATTCCGAAGACCCGGACGCGATCGCGCACGCGGTCCTCAGTCTGGTCGCCGCCGATCCCTCCCAAGCCGACGGTCTCTGGTGGCTTTCGGATCTCGTACTGCGGGACGCCGACGGCGACCTGGTCCCCGCGAATGCCTTGGTGATCAGGGGTTCTGCCGCCGAGTCGATCCTCGACGCGGATGAGGTCGCGCCGATCGCGAACGACCTGCAGGACCGCTACGGACTGCCCGCGCTCGAAGCCGTCGGCGTCCTCGCGACTCTCGGTGTCAGCACCGCCGCCGAGGTTGCCCTGGACCAGCTCCCCGAGATTCTTCAGGACCTCGACGGCATCGAGGACTGGGTGTACGACGTGGCGCCCGATGGATCTCCGTACGGCGCGACCGTGGGGGAGCTGCTCGCGATCCGCGACCTCGACTGGATCACCGACGGCAAGTGGCCGGAAGCCCTGCAGTTACTGGGATCCGAGCCCGAGCTGCGACGTGCACTGGTCACGCAGGTCCGTGTCGTCGGGCCCGACGATCGGTCGCTCGGCGTCCCGTCGTACGCCGCCTGGTGGATCCGCGAACACGTGCTGCTCGACGACGGTGAGCCGCTCGCCGGCCGCGCCGATCCGGAGGCCGAGCCGGTGCTCGCAAGCTTCCTCGACGCGGCGCCCGCCTGGACCGCAGCTCTCGATCCCGAGGTCCGGACGGCGATCGGCCTGGTCCGCGACGTCGGCGACCTGGATGCCGACGGCATCGGTCTGGTACTCGACCGGCTGACGGATCCTGATCACGAGGTCGACGCGGC
This sequence comes from Kribbella sp. NPDC048928, assembly GCF_043197975.1. Taxonomy (NCBI): domain Bacteria; kingdom Bacillati; phylum Actinomycetota; class Actinomycetes; order Propionibacteriales; family Kribbellaceae; genus Kribbella; species Kribbella sp. NPDC048928. The sequence continues at coordinate 88,835 of NZ_JBICUC010000008.1, forward strand.
CGCGCTGCTCCGGCTCTGGAACCGTCTCGGCACCCTCGCGCTGTTCCCCGGCGACGCCCCGGAGCAGGTCCGCGTGCTCGGCACCGACGGCCTGACGCACGTGACGGACGCGGAGCACGCGGTGGTGATCGACGGGCCGATGTGGGTGCAGCGGGAGGACCTCGGCGGGTTCGTGATCGGGTCCGGTGCGGCAGCGGACGGGCTGAGTGACCTGTTCGATGTACCGCTCGCGCAGGAGGTTGCCGAGGGCAAGATCGACGGCAACGGTACGGAGGCCGACGTACCGCAGATCGTCCGTCAGCTGGTGCCCGAGGTGCCTGCCACCTGGTGGGAGCACGAGGAGCTCACCATAGACGGTGTCGAGGTTTCGTGGTGGGTGGACGGCGACGACGCGCCGCATGCGGCGACGTTCGACGGGCTCGCGAAGGCGCTCGCCTGGGCGGCCGGACGCTGGGACCGGCGGCATGTGATCCGCGCGGTTCTCAACGAACCGGACCGTTCCGCGGAACTTCTGGTCGATGCCGTCTACGACTGACCGGAAACGGCCGCAGAGCTGTCAGGTGTACGGCGTGTAACCGGAGTTGGAAGCGTTTCCGCCTCCGGGCGTCACCGAGAGCGAGCAACGTTGTCACAGCTTGGTATATCGACTGATCTGCGGATATGACGTCGCGGTTTCAACGTGGCAACGAACTCTTGTCAACGTTGTCAACCGTACTTATAGTCCGTGGCACCTCTCGGTCCGTGACCGGCCTGTCCACGCAACGCAAACGGAGGTGACATTCATCATGAATGACGCGCCGCGCCCGCAGTACGAAGATGTCGAAGATGTCGTCCGGTACCAGTTGAGCCGACGCAGCATGATCGGAGGAGGCGCCGCGGCGATGACCGCGTTCCTGGCGGCCTGCTCCGGTGGTGGCTCGTCGTACTCCGACAAGCCGGCCAACGCGAAACCCGTCGCGACCAAGTCCATCCAGATCGGCAAGGCGAACATCCCTGTTCCCCGCGAGCAGACGGTGATCGTCGGCCAGGTCGAGTACACGGTCTTCGACAGCTTCAACGGAATGATCCCGAACGGTTCCCCGTCGGGCGCCGGTGTCGAGTTGTCCACCGAGCCGCTGTTCTTCCTGAGCTTCGCCACCGGCAAACTGACGCCGTGGCTGGCCACGGAGTACAAGTACAACGACGCCTTCACCGAGCTGACGCTGAAGTTCGATCCGAAGGCGCACTGGAACGACGGCCAGCCGCTCGGCGCGAACGACTTCAAGTTCACCGTGATGCTGCTGAAGGACCGACCGGACCTCTTCGGCGGCGGCGGTGACCTGAAGGAATTCGTCAAGTCCGTCGACGTTCCCGACCCGCAGACCGCGGTGGTCACGTTCCTGAAGCCGGCGCCGCGCTTCCACTACCTCTTCATCGCCGCGATCTCCGGTGCTCCGAACAACCTGCTGGCCGAGCACATCTGGAAGTCGCAGGACCCGACGAAGTACAAGAACAACCCACCGGTGGGCAGCGGTCCGTACAAGCTGAAGCAGGCGATCCGGAACCAGAAGATGTTCGTCTGGGAGAAGGACCCGAACTACTGGAACAAGGACAAGCTCGACGTCAAGCCGCAGTACGCCGTCTACCAAAGCACGTCGAAGCAGCTCGACCAGGCCTCGCTGGCCTTCGAGCGGGCGGAGTTCGACGTCGGTTCGGTCGACGAGCCGCACGCCAAGCTGCTGCGCAACAACGGCTACCCGAACCTCGTGACGACGCAGTTCCACGACCCGAACCCACGGGTTTTCTGGCTGAACTGCGACCCGGCGCGCGGCGTGATGGCCGAGCCGAAGATGCGCTGGGCGATCAACTACTGCATCGACCGCGAGAAGATCGGCAACTCCATCTGGCCGGTCAAGGTTCCGCCGGCGCAGTACCCGTGGGCGGACTACCCGACCAACGACAAGTGGAAGAACGACGAGCTGGCGAACAAGTACAAGTTCGAGTTCAGCGCCGACAAGGCCACCAAGCTGCTGGACGAGATCGCCCCCAAGAACTCGAGCGGCAAGCGGGCGTACAAGGGCAAGGAGATCAACCTCGAGATCATCACGGTCTCGCCGGTCGACGGTCCCGAGTACGCGATCGCCAACCTGCTGAAGACGCAGCTCGGGAAGGTCGGCGTTCCGGCCACCCTGCGCAGCCTGGCCGGCAGCGTCCACGACGACAAGTTCCAGCGCGGACAGTACGACATCGACTCGAACTGGGCCGGCTTCGCGATCGACCCGGTGCAGCTGTACACGGACTGGACCAGCGACAAGTACCAGCCGGTCGGCAAGAACGCCGCCCAGAAGAACAAGATGCGGTTCCGCAACCCCGAGTTCGACAAGCTCGTCGAGCAGCTGGGTGAGATGAACCCGGACTCGCCGGACGCGAAGCCGCTGCTCGACAAGGCGCTGGAGATCTACTTCCAGCAGTTGCCGCTGCTCGCGTCGATCCAGACCGGCTACCCGTCGTACTTCAACACGGCGTTCTGGAAGGACTGGCCGACCGACGACAACCTGTACGAGGTGCCGCTGAACTGGTGGCCGCACTTCAGCCTCGTGCTCGGCAAGATCTCGGCCACCGGCCAGAAGGGACCGGCGTGACGGCGGAAGCCCCGCCGGTCGTAGCTGTCGACAAGAGCCAGGACTCCGCACCCCCGTCCGGGGTGCGGGCCTGGCTGTCGCGGCATCCGCTGGCGGCGTATGCGATCCGGAGGTTCGGGCTGTATCTGGTGGAGCTGTGGGGAGCGCTGACGATCGCGTTCTTCTTCTTCCGCCTGATGCCTGGTGATCCGATCCAGACCCTGATCCAGACCCTGCAGCAGAACTACGTGTACAACGCGCAGGCCAGCGCCGAGCTGATCGCCCGCTACCGGCACGAGTTCGGCCTCGACGGCAACCTGTTCACGCAGTACCTGCAGTACATGAACAAGCTCGTCCTGCACGGCGACCTCGGCCCGAGCCTGATCAACTACCCGACCCCGGCGCAGACCGTGATCCTGCGGTCGCTGCCGTGGACGATCGGCCTGCTCGGCATCTCCGCGGTGCTGTCCTGGATCCTCGGCATGATCCTCGGCGCGATCGCCGGCTGGCGGCGCGGGAAGATCGGGTCGGCGATCGCCACGAACCTGTCGATCGCGCTCTCGCACGTGCCGTACTTCTTCGTCGCGCTGATCCTGGTGTACGTCTTCGCGTACTCGATGGGACTGTTGCCTGCGCGATCGGCGTACGACTCCAACATCAGTCCCGGGATCAGTCTGGCCTTCATCGGCAGCGTGCTGAAGTACGGGCTCCTACCTGGCCTGTCGATCGTGATCATCGGGACGTTCAGCTGGATCCTGTCCACCCGGATGCTGATGATCCCGATTCTCGGCGAGGACTACCTGGTGTACGCCGAGGCGAAGGGACTGAAGGGCTCCCGGATCCTGACCCGGTACGCGCTGCGGAACTGCTACCTGCCGCAGATCACCGCGTTCGGCATCTCGCTCGGCTTCATCTTCAACGGGAACGTCCTGGTCGAGCAGCTGTTCAACTACCCGGGCCTCGGGACCACCCTGGTGACCGCGATCCAGCAACTCGACTTCAACACGATCCTCGGGGTCACCGACATCGCGATCTTCTCGGTACTGACCGCCGTCCTCCTCCTCGACCTCCTGCTCCCGCTGCTGGACCCGCGGGTCAAGTACTGGAAGTGATGACGATGAGAATCCTGACCGCGGTACTGCGGACGATCCGGAACAGCCGGCGGCTGGCGACCGGACTGATCATCCTCGGCCTGATGGTGCTGCTGGCGGTGTTCAGCCCGTTGATCGTGAAGATCATCGGCGGCGGCCAGAACCCGATCGAGCTGGCGGCGTACGAGAAGTGGCTGGTGCCCGGACCGGGGCATCTGCTCGGCACCGACCAGTTCGGCCGGGACGTGTTCGCGATGGTGGTGAAGGCGCTCGCGGTCTCGCTGCAGATCGGTGCGATCGCCGGCGTGATCTCCACGGTCGTGGGTGTGATCGTCGCCTTCGTGGCCGGCTACAAGGGCGGCTGGATCGACGGCATCCTGTCCACGTTCACCGGGATCTTGCTGGTCATCCCCACGTTCCCGTTGCTGATCGCCCTGTCGGCGTACGCGAAGAACGTCAGCCTGTTCCAGGTCGGCGTGATGATCTCGATCTTCTCCTGGCCGTTCGCGGCGAAGACGATCCGCTCCCAGGTGCTGTCGCTGCGAACGCGGCCGTACGTCGACCTGGCGCGGGTCAGCAAGGCGCGGGACCTGGAGATCATCGGGACCGAGCTGCTGCCGAACCTGCTGCCGTTCATCGGCGTCGGGTTCGCGTCCTCGGCGCTCGGCGCGATCTTCGGCCTGGTCGGCCTGGAGATCATCGGTCTCGGGCCGGGCGGCGTGATCGACCTCGGCCAGATCATCTTCAACGCGATCGGCACCGGCGCCCTGACGCTCGGGGCCTGGCCGATGTTCGTGGTTCCGATCGGCCTGCTGACCTTGCTGTTCGCCGCGCTGAACATGGTGAACATCGGCCTCGAAGAGGTCTACAACCCGCGCCTGAGGGGAGTGGCCGGTGAGTGAGTCGAAGAACGTCCTGGAAGTGAAAGGGCTCGAGGTCGCGTACTCGACCAACCGTGGCGACGTGAAGGCGGTCCGGGGCATCGACCTGGAGGTACGGCGTGGCGAGATCCTCGGGATCGCGGGCGAGTCGGGCAGTGGCAAGAGCACCCTCGCGGTCGCGCTGCTGCGGCTCCTGAAGGCGCCCGGCAGGGTGACCGGTGGATCGGCGATGTTCTACCCCGCCGGCCGCTCGCCGGTGGATCTGCTCAAGGTGCACGGGGAGGAGTTGCGGGTCCTGCGCTGGAGTTCGCTCTCGTACCTCCCGCAGGGCTCGATGAGCTCGCTGAACCCGGTGATGCGGGTGGAGGACCAGTTCAAGGACGTGATCCTGGAGCACGCGCCGCAGCGCAAGGACTCGCTCGGTGAGATGATCCCGCGGCTGCTCGAGCAGGTCGGCCTGGAGCCGCGGGTCGGCCGGATGTACCCGCACGAACTGTCCGGCGGGATGAAGCAGCGGGTGCTGATGGCGATCGCGGTCGCCCTCGAACCCGACCTGGTGATCGCGGACGAGCCGACCACCGCGCTGGACGTGACGATCCAGCGGGTGATCCTGCAGTCGCTCGCGGATCTGCGCACCGACTTCGGCGTGACGCTGGCGGTGATCTCGCACGACATGGGCGTGCACGCGCAGCTGGCCGACCGGGTCGCGGTGATGTACGAGGGACAGCTGGTCGAGGTCGGCGACGTACGGCAGGTGTTCCACGATCCGCAGGACGCCTACACCCGGCAGCTGATCGACTCGATCCCGCAGATCGGACGGAGGGCCTCGTGAAGTCGGAACTCGAACTTCGTGGCGTACAGCAACGATTCCACGCCCGTGGGGTCGCCGAGGGCTACATCACCGCGGTCGACGACGTGAGCTTCAGCCTGGCCGCGTCGCCGCCGCAGATCATCAGCCTGGTCGGCCAGAGCGGCAGCGGGAAGAGCACGATCGCCCGGAACGTGCTCGGTCTGCAGAAGCCCACGGCCGGGTCGGTGCTGTACGGCGGCAAGGACATCTTCAAGCTCAGCCGGGCCGAGTACGACGAGTACCGGCGCGACGTGCAACCGGTGTTCCAGGACCCGTACGCGATCTTCAACCCGTTCTACCGGGTGGATCGGGTGCTCTGGAAGGCGGTGAAGAAGTTCGGCCTGGCCGACTCCCGCGCGAAGGGGCTCGAGCTGATCGAGGAGTCGCTGCGCGCGGTCCGGCTGGAGCCGGAGAACGTGCTCGGGCGGTACCCGCACCAGCTGTCCGGTGGTCAGCGGCAGCGGATCATGCTGGCCCGCGTGCACATGCTGAAGCCGTCGTTCATCATCGCCGACGAGCCGGTGTCGATGCTGGACGCCCAGGTACGTAAGCACTTCCTGGACATCCTGCTCGACTTCCAGCGCGAGCACGGGATGACGACGCTGTTCATCACCCACGACCTGTCCACGGTGTACTACCTCGGCGGCGAGGTGATGGTGATCACCAAGGGCAGCATCGTCGAGCGCGGACCGGTCTCCGAGGTGATGCACGAGCCGTCGCACCCGTACACCAAGCTGCTGCTGGACTCGATCCCGCAGCCCGATCCCGACAAGCGCTGGAGCACCCGGATCGCGGTCGACGAACTGGAGCACGTCGACGACAACACCCCCGGCGACACCACCGCCCCGGAGGCGCCGGTCATCTAGTCGGGCTTGCGGCCGTTGGTGTAGCGGATCTGGTAGAACCAGGCGCGGAACCGCGGGTCGAGCATCAGTTCGCGGTAGTGGGTGATTTCGTCGGCGGTGGCGCCGGCGGCCAGCAGGAGTGGTTCGGCCTGCTGGTTGAGGTTGCGATGCAGCAGGCAACCGTCGGTGCCACCGGCAACGGTCTGGGAGAACTCCATGGCGTCGACGTCGAGGAGCCCGGCGGCCGCCATCGCGTCCGCGGTCTGGCGGGCCCAGGCCCAGCTGATGCCGCGCGCCGGGCTGACCACATCGTGCGAGAGGTGCAGCATCCGCGTCCACAGGTCGCGGTCGGCCGGCTCCGGTACGGCGACGGCCTCGAGCGGCCGCTCCGTGATGTCGCCGAGCACCAGGTGACCGCCGGGTACCAGCGCGTCGACGAGCCGGGTGAGGATCTGCCGGCGTTCGGGCAGATGCATCAGCACCAGCCGGGCGTGGATCAGGTCGAACGGTCCGTCGACTCCGAGCCCGTCACGCAGGTCGTGCCGGATCACTTGAACGCCCGGAGCGACGTCGTCCAGCTGGCTCGTGTCGAGGTCGACGGCAACCACCTCGCGGGTACGCCCGGCCAGCCAGTTCGCGATCGACCCGCTACCCGCGCCGAGCTCCAGACAGCGCATGTCGGGCCGCAGCCCAAGCCCTTGCAGGCGCCAGGTCGCCGGGCCGTCCAGCATCCGGCCGAGGTGATCGAGATGGTGATGCCCGAGCTCACTGCCGGTATCGAAGATGTACTCAGTCATTCCGCCAGTCTCTGTTCCGTTGCGTACGGGCACATCCGGGATCACCCGGATCGTGCGAGCGCCCAGGCGACCACTTCGTAGCGGTTGCCGAAACCGAGCTTGCGGCGGACGTTCTCCAGATGCGTCTCGACCGTACGGCGGGAGATGTACAGGTTGCGGGCGATGTCGTCGTTGCTCAGTCCCTGTCCGGCCAGGGTCGCGACCTCGAGTTCGCGGTCGCTCAGGGGCCGATCGCCGACCGTCGGCGGTGCGAGGGCCTCGGTGATCAGGTCTGCCTGGGACAGGTCGCGCCCTTCGGCCATCAGGCGGGTGGCTCGCCGTACGCCGGTCAGTTGGCGGAGGCGTTCGACTCCTGCGTCGCAGAAGGTTGTCATGGTGCCGGACATCCGGCCGCCCTGGCGGCCCAGGGCGGTGGCGGCGCCCGCGAGCCGGAGGGCGGCGCGGGTCCGGCCTTCGTTCGCGGCCAGGCTCATGCCGGCCCACAGCCACTCGGGATCCTCGATCAGGCCGGCTGCGGCGCTGATCTGGCCGACGACGCCGCCGAGTTGCTGCCGATGCGTCGCGACGTCACCCGCCACGGCCGCGGCGAAGGCGATGCCGAGGCGGGCGGTCACGTTCATCGCAGCGCCACCGCCGGTCAGGCTGATCTCCAGTGCGGCGCGGTAGTGCGACTCGCCCTCCTCCCAGCGGCTGTCCTCGAACAGGGTCAGGCCCAGTACGGTGAGGGCCCAGCCGAGGCCGCGTTCGTCACCTGCGCGAAGGAACATCGCGATGCTCTGCTCGCACAGTTCGGCGGCGCGGTGCGGCTCGCCGCTGGACGCGGTGACCAGTGCAAGATCGCGCAAGCTCCGTGCCGTACCGTCCTCGTCGCCGAGCTGCCGCCGGAGGACGAGACTGCGGTGGTACGCGGCGCGGGCGGCAGGGTAGTCGCGCTGCCGCCAAGCGAGTCGGCCGAGCCGGGCACACGCCGCGGCGAGCACCTTCGGCTCGGTCGGTGCGAGATCGAGGACCTCTTCGATGCGTACGCGGGCCTCGTTGACCTGACCGCGGTGCTCGGAGTAGTACCCGAGTGCGGTGGACAGCCTTAGGGCCAGATCCGTTGGTTGTTCGCGTGCCCAGCGCAGTGCGGCGAGGAGGTTCGCCTCTTCGCGTTGCAGGTCGACCACCGCGGCGGCGCGGTCCGGTCCGCGGAGGCGGATGTCGTCGCGCAGGACGACTGTGAGGTAGTGCCGGGCATGGCGTTCGCGTACGGCCGTGTTGCTCCTGTCGTCCTCGAAGACGGTGACGGCGTACTGGCGGACGGGCTCCAGGAGGCGGAACCGCCTGCGCCCGTCGGGGAGCGACTCGGTGAGTACGAGTGAATGGTCAACGAGCGCGACGAGCGCGGTGAGCGCCTCATCATGACCGGCGACCGCTTCGAGCGCTTCGAGGTCGAAGCCGTCGGTGAAGACTGCGAGCCGACCGAAGAGTTGCTGCTGCGGTGGCTGCAGAAGGCGATAGCTGGCGTCGAGTGCGGCGCGCATCGTGAGCTGATGGCCGTGCGGCGCGTGCAGGAGCGGGGTGAGGCGGTCGAGGATCTGGCGCGCGGAGAGTACGCGGCTCCAGGCGGCGGCGAGCTCGATCGCGAGCGGTAGACCGTCGAGCCGCTGGCAGATCTGATGGACCGTGTCGTCGAACGTGAAGGCGGCGTTGACCAGCCGGGCGCGATCGGTGAACAGCTCGACCGCGGTTCGGTGCGCGAGCGGGGGCAGGCGGTAGACGCGTTCGCCGGTAGCGCCGAGCGGGATCCGGCTGGTCGCCAGGATGCGTACGGACGGGTACGTCGCGAGGAGCTGTAGGGCAGCCGCTCGCGCCTCGTCGACGACGTGCTCGCAGTTGTCCAGAACGACCAGGACGTCCGCGTCCTCGGTGATCGTGGTGAGCAGTGCGCCGGGCGAGGTGGACACGAGCTCGACGTGTACGACACCGGCGGCGAACCGGGAACCGATCTGCGCCGCGGCCTCGCGACTCAGCCGGGTCTTGCCGGCGCCCGGGGGACCGGCGATCGTCACGAGCCGGGAGTCACGCAACGATCGGTCCAGCTCGGCGAGCTCCTTGTCACGGCCGAAGAAGCGCGTGAGGTCGTGGGGAGGCGGTCGCTTTGGTGTTGGAGGCTGCGCGACAAGGAGGCTGCGGTGCATCGCCTGGAGCTCCGGGGCCGGATCTGCACCGAGTTCGTCGGCGAGCTGGGTGCGGAACGCCTCGTACCGATCGAGTGCCTCGGCCGACCGGCCGGCGTCACGCAGAGCCTCGAACAGCCGCAACCACAGGGTCTCGCGCAGCGGGTAGCGCGTCGTGAGCTTCTGCAACTCGGGGATGCCTGCGTCGGGGAGCTGTTCCCAGGCGGTCAGATAGCGCTCCACCAGCGCCGGGGCCTCGTGCTCCTCGAACCAGGGCGAGAGCGCACTCCCGAACGGATCGCCACGCCACAATCCCAATGCCTGTTGGGTTTTCCCGTCGTCGAGCAGCCGATGGAAGCGCAGTACGTCGACGCTGTCCGACGGCAGGTCGAGCCGATAGCCGGTCGGCTCCGTGGCGATCGCGTCGTCGCCGAGGACCCGGCGCAGTCGGCCGACGTACGTCTGCAGGCTGCCACGGAGGCGCTGCGGCGGATCGTCGGTCCACAGCGCCGCGCCGAGCGCCGTCGGCGAAACCGTACGCCCGCAATTGAGCGCCAGCATCGCCAGCAAGGCCCGCACCTTGGCACCCGGCACGCGCAGAACCTGCCCGTCACGCCGGATCTCGAACGGGCCGAGCAGCCGAATGTCGAGATGTTCCATCTCACCCCCGAGAGATATAGCCACCTACCTTACCGATCCAACGGGTCGTCCCGGCGGCAGCAGCCGACTGACAGCGAACTGACAGCGGTCGTCCGTACCGTCCTGCGGAGAGCGGGCGAGAGCCCGGATCGGGGGGATCATGCCGAGCGGGACTACCGTCCTGACCTTTTGCCTGGCGGCTCTGGTGGTGCTTGTCGTTCCGGGGCCGTCGGTCGCCTACGTGGTCGCGTGCAGCCTGCGCCACGGCCGTACTGCCGGCCTCGCGTCGGTGCTCGGCCTGGAGCTCGGCGCACTCGTCCACGTGCTCGGAGCGGCGGCGGGCCTGGGCGCACTGCTCGCGTCGGCACCGGGGCTGTTCCAGGTGATCAGGTACGCCGGGGCCGCGTACCTGCTGGTGATGGGCATCCGCGAACTCCGGCCGCCGAACGGGGACGGCCCGCAACACCGCGCGCTGCCGGGGTGCCGGCTGCGGATGATCCGCGACGGCATCCTGATCGATCTGCTGAACCCGAAGACGATCCTGTTCTTCCTCGCGTTCCTGCCACAGTTCGTCCGGCCGGCGGAGGGGTCCGGACCGGCGCAGATCCTCGTCCTCGGCGGGTGCTTCGTCCTCCTGGCGGCCGGCTGCGACGCAACGTACGCCGTCGTAGCCGGCAGCCTCGCCACCCGCTTCCACCGCTCACCCCAGGCCCACCGCCGCCTCCAGCAAACCACCGGAGGCATCTACCTCGGCCTCGCAGGCCTGGCGGTGCTGACCTAGACGGACTTGATGGCTGGGTCGCTGACGCCTGGGGTGCCGGTTTCGACGTGGCCGGCGAAGCGGCGTTGGTAGGTCGGGTCGGTATCGGTGGTGACGGTGACGTCGTACCAGCGGGTGGTTGTGGTGACGGTGTGGGTGGTTGTGCCCCTGCGGAGGTTGAGATGCGTCGGCGTACCGCCGTACCCGTTGGTGATCGTGACCTTGCGGGATGCGTCGCTGGTCAGCGTCAGGGTGACGTTGCCGGTGCGGCTGTTCTCGCGGGCGGTGATCTCCAGTGCGGTCGCGGGCTTGCCCTTGAAGGTACGCAGGAATCCGTTCGGGCCGTGGACGGTGAGATCGGTGACGCCGCCGGAGTAGATCGGGTTCCAGCTGTCGGCGACCGTCTTGCCGGCCTCGGCGGTGTACGTCCACGGGCCGTCGGTACGGTTCGCGGACGTGATCAGGAACTGGGCGCCTGTCTGCGGACCGGAGCCGAACGTCAGCCGGTACTTGCCGTCAGCAACCGCCCCGTCGACGATCGGTGCGTAGGGCAACGGTCGGGTACGGCGCGGGCCGTGTTCCTGCGCAGGGAGTTGGCCGACCGCCGGCGGTGTCGGCACGTAGTCCGGGTGCCGTTTGTTGTCCGGCGGCTCGAACGCGCTGGTGTCCGGCAGCTTCGCCGGGCGGGTGGCCGCCGTACCGAAGTCGAACGCGGACGTCAGGTCGCCGCAGACCGCGCGACGCCACGGCGAGATGTTGGGCTCGTGGACGCCGAAGCGGGTCTCCATGAACCGGATGATCGACGTGTGGTCGAACACCTCCGAGCACGTGTAGCCGCCGGTGCTCCACGGCGACACCACGAGCATCGGCACCCGCTGCCCGAGACCGTACGGGCCGTGCGCCGCCTTCGCACCCGTGTACAGGTCGGGGCCGGCGTCGACCGTCGACAGGCCCTGGTTCGCGTCCATCGGCGGGTACGGCGGGACGACGTGGTCGAAGAACCCGTCGTTCTCGTCGTAGGTGATGAACAAGGCGGTCTTGCTCCACACCTCCGGGTTCGACGTGAGCGCATCGAGGACCTGGGAGATGTACCAGGCGCCGTAGTTGGCCGGCCAGTTCGGGTGCTCGGTGAACGCCTCCGGCGCCGCGATCCAGGAGATCTTCGGCAGCCGATCCGCCTTCACGTCCGCGGTCAGCTGGGCGAACAGGTTCTCGCCGGCCTTCGCGTTCGTCCCGGTGCGGGCCTTGTCGTACAAAGGATTCCCGGGCTGCGCGTTGCGGTAGTTGCTGAAGTACAGCAGCGAGTTGTCGCCGTAGTTCCCGCGGTATGCGTCGTCGATCCAGCCCCAGCCGTGGTCGCCGTCGAGTCCGTCGCCGATGTCCTGGTAGATCTTCCACGACACCCCGGCCTGCTCGAGGCGTTCCGGGTACGTAGCCCAGCCGTACCCGGCCTCGTCATTGCCGAGGACGGGGCCGCCGCCGGTGCCGTCGTTGCCGGTGTACCCGGTCCACATGTAGTACCGGTTCGGGTCCGTCGAGCCCATGAACGAGCAGTGGTACGCGTCGCAGACCGTGAACTTGTCGGCGAGCGCGTAGTGGAACGGGATGTCCTCACGGGTCAGGTACGCCATCGTGGTCGGCGACTTCGCCGGGATCCACTGGTCGTACCGGCCGTTGTCGTGCGCCTGATGCGCATCCGGCCAGCTGTGCGCGAGATCCTGGATGAACTGCAGCCCGAGATTGTCCGCCGCCGGCCGGAACGGCAGAATCTCCCGGCCGAGCAGGTCCTGCTGGTAGAACGTCGGCTTGCCGCTCGGCAACGCCACCGGCCGCGGGTCGCCGAACCCGCGGACCCCGTTCAGCGTGCCGAAGTAGTGGTCGAACGAGCGGTTCTCCTGCATCAGGACGACGATGTGCTCCACGTCCTGGATGTCGCCGAACCGGCGGTGCGCAGGGATCGCGGCAGCCTGCTCGATACTGTTCGCCATCGCAGCGAACGCAGCCGACGCACCGGCCAGCTGCAGAAACCTCCGACGATTGATGTCTGGCATCCAAGTCTCCTGACGTTCCGGGGCGGGTGGAGTCTGATTCACCAGCAATGCAACGGAGCGCACCCTAGTCTGAACGTTTGAACGACGGAAGATGAATTGCCGGTCTGAGGAGATTGATGGAGCGAGTCTGGTACGTCGCCTATGGATCGAATCTCGCGCTCGGGCGGTTCCGGTGTTACCTGGCCGGGGGTCGGCCGGCTGGTGGCGCCCGGGTGTATCCGGGCTGCCGGGATCGCAGCGATGCCGCGCGGATGGAGGGTGTTGAGCTGGCGGGCGGACTGGTCTTTGCGGGCGCCTCGCGGGTGTGGGGTGGCGGGTCCGCATTCTTCGACCGGGCCGCGCTGAGCCGGGTCGCGGGGCGGGCGTATCTGCTCACCCCGGATCAGCTCGGCGACGTTGCTGCGCAGGAGATGCGGCGCGATCCGGGCGGTTCGTACGCCCGGGAGGTCGCCGAGCTTGATCCGGTCGCGCCCACAGCCCCGTACCTGCGCTGGATCGCGGCCGGTCTCGTCGAGGCGCACGGCTGGTCGCTCGATCAGGTGGTCGAGTACTTGCAGGGCGCGCCGGGCGTGCAATTGGGCTGGACGCCCGGCGCGCTGTTGTCAGTGCTTGACGGCGATGCAGGTGGCGGTGGATGACTTGGTGGGGTCGCTCTCGGAGGTGGCGGTCAGAGTGATCTTGCCGAGTGGGCCGCTGCCGGCCTTGGTGTAGACGGGGACGGTGACCTGCTTGCCGGCGTCTGCCGTGGCGAGGGCGTTGGGGAGTGCCATCGGCCAGCCGTCGGACTTGGCGGACAGGCGGTAGACGTCGCCCTTGACGTACTGCGCGACGTCCTCCGGCTGTGTGGACGACGCACCGGGATTGCCCGTGTTGGTGAGGCGGAACGTGCAGGTCTGAACGCCGTTGCGGCCCGGCTTCGCGACGGCGGGCAGGAGACGTACGCCGCGCTTCTGCGGGCCGGCCCCGTCGAGGGAGCGGATCGCGACGGTGTATGACAGCACGCCCTTCGCGTCCCGGCGCACGTTGGTGATGTAGAAGTGCAGCCGGTTCGCTGAGTCGGTGTACTCGTACTCGCTACCGGACCCGGTGCCGGCGTGGAACAGCGCGTCGGACAACTGCCGGTAGTCGCCGATCGTGATCGGGACCTTCGTACCGTCCGGCAGGACGTAGTCGGTCAGGTTGATGTCCTGCGGATTGGCGTCGACGACCCACTCGAAGGGTGCACGGTCCTGGTTCTTGGTCTTCGCCAGCAGTACGCCGGCGTCGGGCGTGAACGAGTCGGTACCCATCCGGTCCACGACCTCGACCGTGTAGTTCTGGTACCCGCGGCCGTCGCAGAGCGGGTCCTTCGTGGCATCGCACGGCGTGTCGAGATCGCCCGCGCCACCGAGCTCGATGTTGATCCCGGAGAGGTCGCGCGCGCCCGGCTCGACACTGCGCGCCTTGACGTTCGCGATCACCACGCCGGAGGTCGCGAGTGCCTCGCGGGAGAGTCGCAGGACGTTCTGCTCGTCGACCATCTCGAGCTTGATCTTGTTGCGCAGCATGTGTTGCGCGCCCATCGACGCGCCGCCGGTCGCGGGAATCATCCACCGGCTGTGCGGTCCGCCCGGTCCGTTGAAGCTGCCGCGGCTGAGCATCTCCCAGATGCCTGTGTACGCGCGTCTGGGCGGCACGCCGTACGGATTGTTGTAGTTGTCGCCGATACCGAGGATGTGGCTGAACTCGTGCGCGAACACCGCCATCCCGGAGCTCTCCGCCTGCGTCGACGAGCCGCCGCCGGCGTTCGGCCAGATCGACGAGCCGGCCGCCCACGACGTCCAGTCGACGTACCGGGTGTCCGACCAGTTCGGCAGCGCCGGGTCCGGTGGACCGAAGTCGTCGGAGACGTCCTCCTTGGTCGGGAACTTCATCATCCCGAACTCCTGCCAGGTGGACGACTCGTCCTGCCCGGCGCTGAGGAAGAACACGAAGTCGTAGCCGGCCGGCACCTCGGGACCCTGGTCGGCGACCCACGCGGCCTTGCCGTCGGTCCGGATGTCGCGGTCGCAGTTGTCGCCGGCCGGGCATTCCGCGGGGCTCTGGAACTCCATGCCGTACTCGTGCGACTTGCCCGGCATCCGGTACGGGCCGAACGCGGTGAGATCGACGCCGTACCGGCCGCCCGAGTCCTCCATCCAGTATTCGTGCAGCGTGTGGCCTTGGTTCAGCGGCTCGGGCTTGTTCAGGAAGTCGTGGTAGAACGACGCGACCTGGTCCCGCGGTACGCCGTTGGCCGCGGCACTCGGATTGCCGAACGGCGTCGAGCCCTTCGGCTTGGTGACGACGAAGTCCTGGTTCGGGTAGTCGAGCAGCACGAGCGCGCCCTTGAAGGTCCGGTCGGAGCCCTGCACCGCAGGATCGGCCCAGTTCGTACCCGGCGGCTTGACGTAGTCGTCCCACGTCATGTGATCCGGGTTCTCCCAGTTCTGCGGATCGATCGGTCCCGGCAGGCCGCTGGACGCGGTCTTGGCGACCCGCAGATCCGGGCCGGACTCCTGCCAGGGCTGCTTCTGCGGCCAGTGCGGGTACTGCCACGCATTGACCGGGTCCGGGGGAGCCGAGCCACCGGGTGCCGCCAGCGCCATCGAAGGCACCGAAACCGCAGCCAGCACAGCCACCAACCGCACAACACGACGAATCTTCCGTTGCTCAGACACGGGCAGGCATCCGATCGACGAAGGGGCGGAACATCGATCCCCCGAGCATGCCTCCTGGGACCTCGCGCGACAACAGCTCCCGGCGTGCTGCCCCGAACCAGCCTGTGGACGGCAACCTGTTCGGCGTCGACTGTATACAGTATGGTGGCGGGGTTGTCTGGGAATGGAGGAATTGTGTATTCAGTCACCGACCCGGCGACGGGTGTGCTGGTGGAGGAAGTGGCCAACTCGAGTGCGGAGGAGGTGCGGGCGGCGATCGAGCGGGTGGACGGGGCCTATGCGGAGTGGCGGGGACGGTCGGTGGGGGAGCGGGCCGGGATCGTCGCGCGGGCGGCGGACCTGTTCGAGGAGCGGGCCGACGAGCTTGCGGCGGTGATGACGCTGGAGATGGGCAAGCGCGTCAACGAGGGGCTCGGCGAGGTGGGGATCGTCGTCGACATCTTTCGGTACTACGCGGAGCACGGGCCGGCGCTGCTCGCGGACGAGCCGGTGCCGATCGCGGGCGGGAAGGCGGTCATCACCAAGGGCCCGATCGGGCCGCTGCTCGGGATCATGCCGTGGAACTTCCCCTGCTACCAGGTCGCGCGGTTCGTGGCGCCGAACCTGGTGCTCGGCAACACGATCCTGCTCAAGCACGCCTCGATCTGCCCGCGGTCGGCGCGCGCGATCGAGGAGATCCTGCACGCGGCCGGCGTACCGGAAGACGTCTACGTGAACACGTTCGCGTCCAGCCGGCAGATCCCGGGGATCCTCGCCGACCCACGGATCGCCGGCGTCTCGCTGACCGGCAGTGAGCAGGCCGGGATCTCGGTCGCCGCGGAGGCCGGCAAGAACCTCAAGAAGACCGTGCTCGAACTCGGCGGCTCCGATCCGCTGATCATCCTCGACACCGCCGACATGGACGAGACCGTCAACGCCACCGCGACGGCGCGGATGCGCAACTGCGGCCAGTCCTGCAACGCACCCAAGCGGATGATCGTGCTCGCGGACCTGTACGACGAGTACGTCGACCGGCTGACCAAGCGCGTCGCCGAGTACTACGTCCCGGGCGACCCGGCGGATCCGGCGACCAAGCTCCCACCGCTCGCGTCCGCCGCGGCCGCGGACGAGGTTGCCGCCCAGGTCGCGAAGGCGGTCGAGCAAGGCGCGACCCTGCGCGCGGGCGGTCACCGCATCACCCCCGGCGCATTTCTCGAGGCCACGGTGCTCACAGACGTGACGCCCGCGATGGACGCGTACTACGAGGAGATCTTCGGCCCGGTCGTGATCGTCTTCAAGGCCGCCGACGAGGACGACGCGGTCCGGCTCGCGAACGACACCCCGTTCGGTCTGGGTGCGTCCGTGTGGGGCACCGACCCGGCCCGGAACCGCCGCGTCGCCGATCGCATCGACGCCGGCATGGTGTACCTGAACCGCGCCGGCGGCTCCCAGGCGGACCTGCCGTTCGGCGGCATCAAGCGCTCCGGCCTCGGCCGCGAACTCGGCCCGGCCGGCATCGAGGAGTTCATGAATCGCAAATCGATCCGGCTCTGATGTCAGGAACCGGCCATCGACCTGCGGGTGGCCCCGCACAGCGGCAGACTGTTGGTGACGATTCGTGACCGAGAGCGATGCCGATGAGCTATCAGCAGTACCCGCCCCCGCAAGGCCGGCCGTACGCCGGACCCGCCCCGAAGGTCCCGGACCGGCGTCCGCGCGATCCGGTTGCCGTTGCTATCGGCAACCTTTCGCTGCTCGGTCTGGGCTACTTCCTGATCCGGCGGGTGTTCCTCGGCATCGTCGGGCTGATCGGTACGACGATCCTTGTCCTCCTGCTGTGCTCCGAGCGGAAGTCCGGCTACGAGCTCGGGCTGGCCGGCTGGGCACTGCTGCAGGCCCTCCACGGCTGGTGGCTGGCCAAGCGGCACCCGTACCGGTCGACCAGTGTGCCGAAGCGTGTGGTCGCCGCGGTCGTCACGCTGGTGGTGATCGCCGGCGTCGCCTTCGAGCGGTACGACGTACGGCGGATCGACAAGGAGGCAATCGCGGCGCGCCAGGCCGGCAACTGTGCGGGTGTCCGGGCGGCGGAGGCCAAGTACAACCTCGGGCATCGCCTCGGCGATGCTCCGCGCAGCGGTCGCGTCAAGACCGACGTGTCGGCCTGCGACCGGATCGACGAGGCCGCCGAGAAGATCCGTAAGGCCCGGCCGGTGGCCGACACCGCCGGCCTGCAGGCGGGATTCGCCAGGCTGTCCGCGGTTCTGGTGGCGCCCGATCAGGTGCCGACCGTCCGAACGGTCCTGGACGAGTTCATCCACGGCCTGCCGCTGAAGGACTCCTGCCGCACCTTGGTGATCATCGACTGGCTGCGGACGCGGAAGCCGGCCGGCAACATCCTCGACGACGCGAAACAGCTCGTGCCGAAGCTCGAGCCGAACGCGCTGCTCGCCTGCGGCGACACCCAGGCGGCCAAGGCCTCCTGGCCACAGGCCCGCGCCACGTATGTCCGGCTGATCAACAGCTATCCGAAGGCCAAGCAGGCGGTCCGCGCGCGGGCCGGCGTGCAGAAGGCCGACCAGGCCATCCTGCAGGCGAAGATCAAGGCCGAGCTGGACAGGGTGCGGGAGCTGGTCACCTCCGGCGACTACTGCGCCAGTCCGGCGAAGTTCAGCCTCGCCCCGCGGCTGCGATCCGGGGTGAACCGCGCCGTGTTCGGCGGCACCGACACCTACACCGAGAAGCTGCCCTCGCAGTGGAAGGGCACCACGGCCGACAACTCGGCGCTGGTCATCTGCTCCAGCGAGGAGACGCAGGGCTCGGCGGTCCGTACCTGCCCGTACACAGCCATCATCGGTTCCAGCGGCACGCACTACGTGACGTTCCACAAGATCGCGGTCCCGGTGAAGGTGTACGAGCTGCGCACCGGCCGGCTGCTCAAGAAGACCACGATCCAGATCAGCGGCTCGGTGTGCCCGTCGACGATCTCCTACACGACGTACAACGGCGTCGGCGCTCCGGATCCGGACGAGTCCGTCAAGGAGACCGCGGCCACCATCCAGGCGGCGTACCGGCCTCTCGTGGTCCGGCCCTGAACGGCGCATACTGACTCCGCACCGGCTCGCGGAGGGACCGAGGATGAGCTACTCGATCAAGACCTACCGCTACCTGCGGATGGCGATGGTGGCGATGATCGTGCTGCTCGGCGTCGCCGTGCTGATCGAGTGGGCGAAGACCGATCCGCGCTGCCTGCAGACCTCGATCAGCGCGTACTACTACACGCCGGTCCGGGCGATCTTCGTCGGCGCGCTGATCACCATCGGCGTCTGCATGGTGGTGCTGAAGGGCAATACCGAGACCGAGGACATCCTGCTCAACGTGGCCGGCATCCTCGCCCCGGCCGTCGCGCTGGTGCCGACGCCGGGGCAGGGCCGCTGCCACTCGGTCCCGGTGGTGCTCGGCGATGCGGCGGCGAACGTCGCGAACAACATGCTGGCGCTGTTCGTGGTCGGCGTACCGTGCCTGCTGCTGACCGCGTTCTTCATCGTCCGGGACCGGCGCCGGCAGCCGGCCGGGTGGACGCCGCTGTACGTCGTCGGCCTCGGTGTCGCGGTGCTGATCTTCGGCGGCGGGCTGGCATGGTTCCTCGTCGACCGGTCCGGGTTCATCGGGCACGCGCACTACGCGGCCGCGATCGTGATGTTCGCGTGCATCGTCGTGGTCGTACTGGTGAACGCCGAGCAGTACCGGCGCAAGCACGCGGACCCGCGCTCACCCGCCAACCGGTACTCGGTGATCGCGATCGCGATGGTCGTCGTCCCGCTGCTGATGGTCGCCTGGAAGAAGCTGTTCGGCTGGGAGCATGCCGTGCTGGGGATCGAGGCCGTACTGATCCTGCTGTTCGCGGCGTTCTGGGTCAGCCAGACGGAGGAGCTGTGGAACGAGGGACTTCGTCAGGAGTTGCCGCGGTCACCGCAGGCCTCGCCGTCACCGTTGCGGTCCAGCGCCGACGAGTAGCCGGGGTCGCCGCGGTGCAGCGGCGCCTTGCCTGCCGCGCGGACCTCGGCGCAGTTCTTGTAGACGGTCGGTGTCGCCCGTACGGCAGCCTGGGACGTCGATGCTGACGGGGTCGGTTGCGTCGACGTGACGGCGCTGATCGGCGATGGTGGTGGCGGGAGCGGCGTCGGCGTGCGGACCGTCTGCCGTGTTGGTCGCTCCGTCCGGAGCGCCGGCGCGTGGGTGACCGGCGTGGTCCGTGGTGCGGTCGCCTGAGTGGTCTTGAGCGCGCTCGGTGCTGTGGTGTGCGTTGCCGGCCGTGGTGCGGTCGGCTGGAACTCCGGCGCGGTGCTCGTGGTCTGGCTGCCGCCGAACGGGTACAGCAGCAGTGTCACGATCAACGCGACCGGGACGACGACCATCGCGAGCGCGGTCATCCGGCGCGGACCGCCGTACCGTCCGATCGGCCCGCGGACCGAGTGTCCGTCTTCGTCGACCCAGAACGCCCAGCGTGCCGGTGCGGCCGGCCAGGTCGCCGGCGGATGCCACCGTCGCGGCGGTCGCCAATCCTGGTGTGGTGGTGCCGGCCACTGCGGTGGTGTGTTGAACAGCCTCACTTCGTTCCTCCCCGCACGGCAGCCTAGCGATCCTGGGCCGCGAGGGAACAGGGGCCCACGGATCGGGTTCCGGAGGTCTAAGTCTCATTGACAGACTCAGACAGGTGGTGTGAGGCTCGGTCCATGACGGAGACTCAGCAGGGAGTCCGGAGCCGGACGTTCGAATGGTCCGATCCGGCGCAGACGGCGGCGCGGCTCGGACGCTCGTCGGGGCTGGAGATGCTGCGGGCGATGCGGGACGGCGACCTGCCGGCGCCGCCGATCCTGAACCTGGTCGGCGGCACCGGGTTCGAGGTCGAGGAGGGCAAGGTCGCCGTACTGATGCCTGCGGCCGAGTTCCACTACAACCCGCTCGGCACCGTGCACGGCGGCGTCATCGCGACGTTGCTCGACACCGCCGCCGGCTGCACCGTGCACTCGACGCTGCCGGCCGGCGTCGGCTACACGTCACTCGACCTGATGACCCGCTTCATCAAGCCGGTCACGGTCGCGTCCGGGCTGCTGCGCTGCGAGGGCGGGATCATCAGCCGCGGTCGTCGTACGGCGGTCGCCGAGGCCCACCTGTACGACGAACGCGGCAAGCTCCTCGCCCACGCGACGTCGAACTGCCTGATCTTCGAACTGCCTCAGGCCTGATCGGCGAGCAGCTTCTCACTCGCCACGAGCCGCACGCAGGTCGCGAGGCCGGTGATCGCGGCCTCGACCTCGGGCAGCTCCGGGTACGTCGGGGCGATCCGGATGACCTGGTCGGTCGGGTCGTCGCCGTACGGGTGGGTGGCGCCGGCCGGGGTGATCGCGATCCCGGCCGCCTTGGCCTTCGCGACCACGGCGCGGGCGCAGCCCTCGGGCACCTCCAGGCTGACGAAGTACCCACCGGCGGGGGCGGTCCACGTCGCGAGCCCGGTGCCGCCGAGCTCGGCGGTGAGGATCTTGTCGACGGCGTCGAACTTCGGCCGGATCAGCGCGGCCAGCGTCCGCATGTGCTCGCGCAGCCCGTCGGCGTCGCGGAGGAACTGCACGTGCCGGAGCTGGTTGATCTTGTCCGGCCCGATGCTCCGCTTCACCGTGTGGCTCAGCCACCACTTGATGTTGTCCGGGGACGACCCGAAGAACGCGACACCGGCGCCGGCGAAGGTGATCTTCGAGCTCGACCCGAACACGAACGCCCGGTCCGGGTGTCCGTTCTCGGCGCAGAGCGCGAGCACGTCGGCCAGCGGTGCGGGGGAGTCCGTCAGGTGGTGCACGGCGTACGCGTTGTCCCAGAAGATCCGGAAGTCCGGCGCGGCGGTCTCCATCGCGGCCAGTCGCCGGACGGTCTCGTCGGAGTACACCGTGCCGTCCGGGTTGCTGTACTTCGGCACGCACCAGATGCCCTTGATCGCGGCGTCCTCGGCGACCAGGCGCTCGACCACGTCCATGTCCGGGCCCTCGGCGGTCATCGGCACCGGGATCATCTTGATCCCGTACCGCTCGCAGATCCCGAAGTGCCGGTCGTAGCCCGGGACCGGGCAGAGGAACGCGAGCCCCTCGACGTCGGCCCAGCGGGTCTCGGCGCCCGGCACCTTGCCGAGCAGCGCGTACACGACCGCGTCGTGCATCAGCTCGAGGCTCGAGTTCCCGGCGGCGAGCAGCTGGTCGACCGGGACCTGGAGGTCCTCGGCGAAGATCGCCCGCACCTCGGGCAGACCGTTGAGCCCGCCGTAGTTGCGCAGGTCGGTGCCGTCGGCGGCCACCGGGTCGCCGCTCAGCCCGAGCACCCCGTTCGCCGCGTCCAGCTGCTTGGGCGACGGCTTCCCGCGCGTCAGATCCAGCTTGAGCCCCTTCGCCACCAGCGTTTCGTAATCCTGGCGCGCACGCTCGGCCTGGGCAGTCAGCTCATCGACACTCACGAGGAGTCCTTTCACAAGTACTTGGTGTTGCCCCAAGCCTAATGACGCCCCGCCACCACTATTTCGGGAGGTCCATCTCCAGGGCGTAGTACCCACCTCCGGCGGGCGGTGTGTCGTAGGCGACGGCCAGCAACTTCGCACCGTCGACGACCGCCGAAACCATGCCCTGCCGCCCCGGACCCCGCACCCGATCGCCCGGTATCGGAACCGGCTTCCAGGTGTGGCCGTCGGCGCTGAACCACGCGGCCGCGTCGACGTCCTCGTCGCCGGTCTGCCCGAGCGCGAGGATCCCGTTCGGAACGGTCACAAGGCTCCAGGTCGACGCATGAATCGGTACGGCGATGTGGGCCGCGCTCCAGGTCAGCCCGCCGTTCTTGGAGGTCCAGCTGACCCAACCGCCTTCGCCGTCCCCGTCCGTCCGCTCGTACTGCCCGACGGCGACGAGGGTGTTCCCGGTGCGTCCCAGCGTGGAGACACTGGCCGAGTGCATGCCCTTCGCGAGCGGGAGTTTCACGACGGTCTTCCAGTCGCTCCCGTTCGGTGAGAGCCAGACCGCCGGCGAGCCGTCACCGCGATCGCCGCCGGCCACGAACCGGGAGCCGACCGCGAGCACCGTGGTCATCCAGGCTGCGTCCGAGGTCGCGCTGCGCAGGTTCGCCGCCCGGGTCCTCCGGGTGTCACTCGCCGGGTCCGCCGGAAGCACCTTGCCGCCGACACCCTCGACCCAGGTCTTGCCGTCCTTCGAGAAGGCCGACCAGGCGTCGTAATGAGCGTCACCGTCGTGACGCTGGCCCACGACGACGATTCCGCCCGGTCCCGCGGCGACCGCCTGTGCATCGGGTCCGCCGTACGGAGATCGGGCGCCGACACCCAGTACCGGGGAGTCCGGCTCGGACCACTGCCCGTTTTTCGCCCGGATCCACACCGCGGCCCGCGACCCGAACGGCACGTCCTTCTGACCGACGGCCACGACCCGGCCGTCGGGTGCCGCCGTCGAGTCGGCCACCTCGGCCTGCACGCCGTTCTTCCGGCCGGGCAGCGTGGTCGCCTGCCAGTCCGCGCCGGAGCGCGTCCAGGCGCTTGGTGCACTGGACACATCGCCGACGGCGACTACTGCGTCACCCGCGCGCACGAGTGTTTGGACGTACGAGGACGCGCGGCCGGCGGAGGCGTCAGCGGGGAGCGTGACCGGTGTAACGCGCGATTCGGAGTAGCGCCAGACGGCCGGCTCGGTGGAACCGGTGCGGTCGTTCGTACCGACCATCACCACGTCGTTGCCGACAGCAACGGAGTCGAGGATCCGCTGGTCGCCGCGGGCGTGCTGGCTGTCCGCGTCGGTGGCGTCCGCGAACTGTGCCCAGGTAGGTCCGACGGCTACCGACGCGTCGACCGTCGCCGAGGTCACGTCGGTCGTCGCGACCCAGTCCTCGCCGGCCTTCACCAGGCTGGTCGGGCTGTCGTCGAACGCCGAGCCGAGGGTCCATGGAGTCGCGGCGACCTGCCAGGACGCGCCGGTCGCGCCGCCCTCGACCACAACGCCGTCCCAGGATCCCTTGACCTCGTCGAACCCATTGCCCTGGGCCAGAGCGACGAACTTGCCGTCGCCGACGGCCAGCGCATTGTTGTAGACCCGGTAGTCGGTCGCGAGGTCGCCGCGCACCGCAGCGGCACGGAACTTGCGGCCGCCGTCGATGGAGTACCAGTACTGCAGGCGGTTGCTCTGCTTCGGGTTCGAGGGTGTGGACAGCTCGCCGCTGATCACGACCGTCTTGCCGGAGGCAACAATCGCCGAGACGGACGGTTCGCCGGCCGCGGTCGGCGAGAGCCCGATGGGCGGGCCGTCGGTACGAGTCCATTTCGCACCGTCGGCGGATCGCCAGTAGACGAGTCGCCCGGTGCCGCGGCTGTTGCTGCCGGCGATCGCGAATCCGTCGGCGGTCGCGGTGATCGCACTCAGATAGTCGGAGTCGAGGAACACCTTCTTGTCCCTCGCGAGCCGCTGCCACTTCGTACCGTCGGCACTGTGCCAGAGCACCCTTCCCGAGAGACCGTCGCCGATGGCAACGAACCCGGCCGGCCCGGCGGCCAGATCGGTCACGGCTTCGGAGGTCGAGGACCGCTCGATCGACTCCTTCTCCAGGGCCCGGCGGGTCCAGGTCCGGCCGGCGTCGTCACTGGTCAGGAACAGCGCCCGGCCGAGGTTGTCGGACTGGTCGACGCCGGCGGCAACGACTCGGTGGCCCCTGGCGGCGACCGCATGCAGACTCTGGTCCGTCCGGTCGCCGACCGGAGCGCCCTTCTCCGCGGCCTGAGGCGTGCTCGGAGCCTTGAAGTCGACCGGCCGCGCGACGGGTCGATCGGTGGTGAGCTGACCCGTGCCCGGCGAGGAGGACGTACAGCCGGACAGGAGTACGGCCGAACAGAGGAGAGTGACGCGGAGCCCCAGACGCTTCATGTCCGGAAGTCTAGGGAGCCGCGACGCGTCCGTGGGGTGTCGAGATCGAACCTGTGGATAACCTCAACGGGCAGGTGTTACCGGCGTCTGCATTTCGGGAAGTTCGGATCGGTTGGTGGGCAGGTGGGGAAGTTCGGCGGGGGCTTGATGGTTGCCGGGGGCGGGATCACCGGTGGGGTCACCGGGGGAGGGGTGACCGGAGGCGGCGTGGTGGGCTTGGCCTTGCTGCCGTTGGAGATGTACAGCAGAACCGTTGCGCCGGCCGGTGCGCCGTCCTCCTGGCGCGGGTTGGTCCACGCGACCGTACCGTCGGGGGCGTCGGAGTCGACCCGGTCGCCGTGGTCCATCTGCGCCTTGAAGCCCATCGAGATCAGCTTGGCAGCCGCGTCCGCGGGCGTCATGCCCTTCAGGTACGGCAGGTCCTTCACGTTGCCGCGGATGATCTTGTCGTCGGCCTTCACGAACTTGGTCGACGGCTTGCCCTGCAACGCCAACTGCATCGCGGACTCCCAGATCGGGCCCGCGGTGCCGGAACCGGAAGCGTCCTTGAGCGTCTTGCCGTCGAACGTCTGGTTGATCATGTTCTCTGCGGGCGGGTCGGCGTCGGCGACGACGGCGGCGGCGGCGAGACCTGTCGAGTAACCGGCGAACCAAACCGCCTTGTTCTCGTCGGTGGTACCGGTCTTGCCGGCTAGGTCGCTCTTGCCGAACTTCAGCTTCGCACCGGTGCCGCCCTTGGCCATCACCTGCTGCAGCACGTAGTTGACGCCGTCCGCGACGCCCGGGGACAGCACGCGGTGACACTTCGGACCGGGAGTCGGGATTGACTTGCCGGTCTTCAGCGACTTGACGGACGTGATCACCACCGGGCTGCAGTACATGCCGCGGGCGGCGAACGTCGCGTACGCGTTGGACAGCATCATCGGCGTCACCAGACCGGCCGAACCGAGCGTGTACGACACGACCTGCTTCAGCGGCTTCAGCTGCTGGGTGTCGTACATGCCGAGCTGGCCGGCGATGGTCGCGATCGGGCAGAGGCCGATCTGCTGCGAGAGCTGCAGGAAGTAGGTGTTGGTCGAGGCCCGGGCCGCGTCCACCATCGACGGGTCGAGGACCGTGTGCGTCGAGTTCTTCGGGACGTAGTTGTCGGCCGAGGTCGGGCCCTTGCAGGTCTCGAAGGTCTTGCCGCTGAGGTCGATGGTCTGCGGCGACCGGATCCGGTACGTCGTCGGCACGCCCTTCGCGATCGCCGCGGCGATCGTGAACGCCTTCATCGTCGACCCGTTCTGGAAGCCGCCGAAACCACCGGGGTAGGACTTCTCGACGTTGAAGTTGTACGCCGTCTGCCCCTTCTTCGCGCCGTACGGACGGCTCTGCGCCATCGCCTTCACCAGGCCGGTGCCGGGCTCTACCAGCGTGACGGCAGAGACCACGTCGTCGGTGGGCTTCGAGTGTTGCTTGATCGACGTCTCGGCGGCCGCCTGCACCTTCTGGTCGAGCGAGGTCCTGATCACCAGGCCGGCAGTCTCGATGTAGTTCTCGCGTTCCTCGGTCGTCTTGCCGAAGGCGTTGTTGGCCTTCAGCCTCGACACGACGTACTCGCAGTAGAACGGGTACCTCGAGTTCGCGCAGCCGCTCGGGATCACCTTGACCTTGGCGGGATTCAGAACCGGCGTCTTCAGCGCGTCCTGCGCCTGCTTGGCGGTGATGACGTTCAGCTCCTGCATCCGGCGCAGGACGACGTCGCGGCGGGCCTTGGCGCGCTTCGGGTTGTCGATCGGGTCGTAGCCGGTCGGGTTCTTCACCAGGCCGGCCAGCATCGCGGCCTGCGGGAGCGTCAGCTTGCTGGCGTGCACACCGAAGTAGTGCTGGGCCGCGGCGTCGACGCCGTACGAACGGTCGCCGAAGAAGGCCAGGTTCAGGTAGCGGTTCAGGATCTCCGTCTTCGGGAGCTCCTTCTCGACCGCGATCGCGTAGCGCAGTTCGGCGATCTTCCGCTCGTACGTCTCGGCGGTCGCTTCCTTGACCTCTTCGGGCGTCCGGGCCTTGTTGATCAGGCTCAGCTTCACGTACTGCTGGGTGATGCTCGAGCCGCCCTGCTGGACGCCGCCGGAGGACTGATTGCGCAGCAGCGCGCGGAGCGTGCCCTTGAAGTCCAGCGCGCCGTGCTCGTAGAAGCGGTCGTCCTCGATCGCGACGATCGCCTTCAGCATCATCGGGCTGATCTGCTTGATCGTCACCGGCGTGCGGTTCTGCTGGTACAGCGTGGCGATGGTGTGGCCGTCGGTGTCCTGGATGATCGTCTTCTGCGCCAGGGGCGCGGTCTCCAGGTCCTGGGGCAGGTACTGGACCGTCTCGTGCGCCTTCGCCGTGGTGACACCGGCCAGCCCGGCGAACGGGAGCGCGAGCCCCGCGGCGAGGGCGCCGGCCACCGCGCTGGTCACCAGGAACACGAACACCGACCAGACGACATTCGGTCGTTTGGCCCGTCGCTCGCCTCTGTGCATGGTTGGGCAGATTACGTCAGGAGAGAGCTTTCCGGGAGTCTCCTCGTTACAGAATTTACACATTGACTCATCGATCTCACCCTCGGTAACCGACGCTTCACAACCCGACGATCATCGCACCCCCCAACCAACACCCCGCACCGGGCGTCTCATCAGCAGGGGAAACACCGGAGCAAGGGGGAGCGAGATGAAGCGCTGGGGAGTTGGTCTCGCGGTCGTGGCGGCCGCCGGGCTGGTGTTGTCAGGGGCGCTGCCGGCGGACGCCGCCGTCGACAGTTCGGCCAAGTACGTCGCGGTTGGTACCGCGAGCACTGCACAGTCGTCGCCGGCGTTCGCGCGACGGTACTTCAGTTGTTACCCGGACTACGGCTGTTCCGCGTCGGCGGTGCTGCCGAAGTCCTGGCGCGCGATCCGGCTGGCCACGTTCGAGTACCGGTTCGCGGACCGTACGGCGCCGCGGATGATCCGGGTCCGGGTGAACCTGCGCGGCCTGAGCCCGGCCGCCGCCGCGAAGCACAAGCAGGCTGCTCTCAAAGGCACCCGCGGACTGAAGATCCTGAGCCGGAAGACGACCACCACGATGAAGTCGGCGAACGGCCAAGGCCCGCTCACCGTCACGACGCTGGTCTACACCTACCGGAGCGGTTCGACGACCCGTTGGGTCGCCACCCGGTACGTCGCCCAGTGGGGGATGTCCGAGGCGAACGTGGAGCTGACTGTCGGCGGGCGTTCGAAGGACCGGGCCGTCCTGACCAAGGTCCTCGACAAGGCGACCACCACGATCGCCCTCGCGGGTTGAGGAACCGCGGCTACCGGGCCACCCACCCCGCCCGGTAGCCGCATCGCGTCACGAGGCGATCAGGACCTTCAGGGCGGTCCGCTCGTCCATCGCGCGGTAGCCGCCCGGTGCGTCGTCGAGCGCGATCGTACGGTCGAAGACCTTGCCAGGGTTGACGGTTCCGTCGAGGACGGCAGGAAGCAGGCGCTCGATGTACGCGCGCGCCGGCGCCGGCCCGCCGGTGAGGGTGATGTTCGGCAGGAAGAGCGTGCCGAAGCCGATCGGCGCCTCGTCGTACTGCGGTACGCCGACGCGGCTGATCACCCCGCCCGGACGAACCACACCGAGCGCCTGTTCGTACGCCGGCAGATGGCCGACCGCCTCGAGTACGACATGCGTACCGTCGCCGCCCGTGAGTTCGCGGACCTTCGCGATGCCCTCGGGGCCGCGCTCCGCCACCACCTCAGTCGCACCGAACTCCACTCCGAGATCAGTACGGTCCTTGTGCCGGCCCATCAGAATGATGCGCTCGGCACCGAACTGCTTCGCCGCGAGGACGGCGAGCAGGCCGACGGCCCCGTCGCCGATCACCGTGACCGTGGTCCGCGCGGACACGCCGCCCTTGAGCGCCGCGTGGTACCCGGTGCCGTACACGTCCGACAGCGTGAGCAACGAGGGCAGCAGTGCGGGATCCGCACCGCCTTCCACCTTGACCAGCGTGCCGTCCGCCTGCGGTACGCGCACCGCCTCCGCCTGGCATCCGCCGACGCCGTTCGCGTTCCAGAACCCGCCGTGCCGGCAGGATGTCTGCACATCCTCCCGGCAGAAATCGCAGGTTCCGTCCGACCAGGCGAACGGTGCGATCACGAAGTCGCCCTTCCGGAGCGTGCGGACCTCGCGGCCGACGTCCTCCACGACGCCGATGAACTCGTGTCCCATGGTCTTGCCGCCGGGCGTCGCCGGCAGGTTGTGGTACGGGTGCAGGTCGCTGCCGCAGATACAGGAGCGGACCACTCGTACCACGGCGTCTGTTGGTTGCTGGAGCACCGGATCTGGTACGTCGATGACGCGGACATCTCCGGGGCCGTACATGTAAGTCGCTCGCATGACTCCAGTGAAGGGTCTGGCGGCCCGGCGTGGCAGTGCCTGTCGTTCCAGGTAACGCCAGTGCCTCCCTCGGGGGTTTCGGGTTCCGTAGGCTGGAGGACATGGACGACCGCGCGGAGATCAAGGAGTTCCTGAGCTCCCGGCGCGCTCGGCTCACGCCCGAGCAGGCCGGGCTCCCGGCGTACGGCGGCAACCGGCGTGTGAAGGGTCTACGCCGCGAAGAGGTCGCGCTGCTGGCTGGCGTGTCGGTTGACTACTACGTACGGATGGAACGCGGGAACCTCGCCGGCGCGTCCGAGAACGTCCTGGAGGCACTCGCCCGCGCATTGCAGCTCGACGACGCCGAACGTGACCACCTGCATGCGCTTGCCCGCAAGTGCGGTCCGGCACCCGTACGCCGACGCCCAGCGGCCAAGGGTGTCCGTCCGGCGCTGCAGCAGATACTGGAGGCGATCACCGACTCGCCGGCCTGGATCCGCAACGCCAACCTCGACATCCTCGCGGCGAACCAGCTGTCACAGGCGCTGTACGCGCAGATGTTCGCCGACCCGCGCCGCCCCGCCAACACCGCCCGCTTCACGTTCCTCGACCCGGCCTCGCAGGACTTTTTCGTCGACTGGGAACGAGCGGCCGACGACATCGCCGCCGTACTGCGCCTCCAGGCCGGCCGCACCCCGCACGACAAGACGCTCAGCGACCTGATCGGCGAACTGTCCACCCAGAGCGAGACCTTCCGCTCCCGCTGGGCCGATCACAACGTCCGCTTCCACCGCTCCGGCCGCAAGAAACTCCACCACCCGGTCGTCGGCAACCTCGAGATCGACTTCGAAGCCATGGAGTTCCCCTCCGACCCCGGCCTCACCCTGATCGTCTACACCGCCCCAGCCACCAGCCCCACCACAGACGCCTTCAAACTCCTAGCCACCTGGTCCGCCACCCAGCAAACCGGTGGCGAGCGGGTCATTCCTGGGTGAGGACCTCGGGGAGGTTGCCGAGGATGGTTAGGCGTTTGGTGGCTCGGGTTGTGGCTACGTAGAGGTCGGAGAGGCCGTGGTCGGAGGTGGTGGTGATGGTGGCGGGGTCGGCGATCACTACGGCGTCGAATTCGAGGCCTTTGGACTGGGGTACGTCGAGGAGGGCGACGGCGCCGTCGAGGACCGCCGGGTCGTGGCTGTGGGCAACTTCTGGTAGGGCGGCGGCGAACTCGTCGTAGCGGGAGGTGGGGACGATGACGGCCACGCGGCCGTCGCCGATCGCGGCGCGTTCGGTCCTGATCGCGGCCCGGACGGCGTCGATCAGTACGGAGGCCGGAACGGGGTCGATGTACGGGGCGGTGCCGGTGTCGCGGACGGAGGTCGGCGGCTGCAGGGTCGGGTCGATGGCCGCGAGGATGTGGCCGGCGACGGCCATGATCTCGGTCGGGGTGCGGTAGTTGACCGTGAGCTCGGCGGTACGCCAGCGGCGCGGGGCGTAGTGGTCGAGGAGCTCGGCCCAGGACCGTACGCCGGCCGCGGAGCCGGTCTGGGCGATGTCGCCGACGAGCGTCATGGAGCGGCGCGGAGCTCGGCGCATCAGCATCCGCCAGTCCATCGCGGACAACTCCTGCGCCTCGTCGACGATCACATGCCCGAACACCGACGTACGGTCGTAGGACCGCTCGCTGTCGTCGACCGGGTTGGCGAGCTGCTGGGTGCGCTGGGCGATCAGGTCGCGGAACTGCTCGATCTCCCACGGCATGACCTCGATCCGCTCGGCGGTCAGCTCGATGTCGACCACGCCGCTCGCGTACGCCCGGTTGGCCTCCTCGGCGGCAGCGTCGTCCCCGGCCTGCTGTTTGCGCCCGACGACGACCGCCGCGGTCTCGCCGAGCAACTCGGCCGCCTCGTCGAGCAGCGCGGCGTCCGACGGAGTCCAGCCGGTCGCGAGCGGGCGCAGTACGGCGGAGCGCTCGGCGCCGGTCAGGTACGGCGCGGCGGTTGCGAGGCGCTCGTCCGACGAGAACAGGACCGAGACGAGCAGCTGTGGTGTCAGCTCCGGCCAGAGGCGGTCGAGCAGTTCCAGGACCTGATCGTCGGTGAAGAGGTCCTGCTCGAGGTCCTCGATGTCGGCGTCGCCGAGGTACTGCCGGCCGATGCGCTCGATGATCTGGCTCGCGAGGGTCTTGATGATCCGGCGGACGAAGATCGGCCGTGCGCGGTTGTGCAGGTGCTGCGCCTTCAGGGCGCCGCGCTGCGCCTTCCGTACCGCGTCCGGTCGCAGCACCAGCTCCTCGGAGTTCACCTTGAGCCGGACCGGCTCGGTCGGCACGACCCGGAAGCCGGCGATTCCCTCCGCGATCACGTCGGCCATCGCCAGCTCGCCCTTGATCCGCGCGGCTTCGGCCGACTCCGGCGCGGTAGCCGTCACGCCGGGAAACAGCTCGCTGACTGTGGCGAGCGTGACGTCGTTCTCGCCGAGCGAGGGGAGGACCTGGTCGATGTAGCGCAGGAAGGTGGGGTTCGGACCGACGACGAGTACGCCGCTGCGCCCTAGCTGCTCGCGATAGGTGTAGAGCAGGTAGGCCGCCCGGTGCAGTGCGACGACCGTCTTGCCGGTCCCCGGACCGCCCTGAACCACCAGCACACCGGGCAGACCGGACCGGATGATCTCGTCCTGCTCGGACTGGATCGTCGCGACGATCTCGTTCATCCGGCCGGTGCGGCCGGCACCGAGCGACGCGAACAGCGCCGCCTCGCCGATCAACGTGCCGCGTTCGCCGTCGCCGAGCGCGCCGACATCCAGCAGGTCGTCGTCGACGCCGACCACGGTACGGCCGTGCAAACGGATGTGGCGGCGGCGCTTCACGCCGAGCGGCTGCACCGTCGTGGCCCGGTAGAACACCTGCGCGACCGGCGTCCGCCAGTCGATGAGCAGCGGGTTGTAGTCGTCGTCGAACAGCCCGATCCGCCCGATGTGGAACCGGTCGCCGGTCGTCTCGTCGATCCGGCCGAAGCACAATCCACGTTCCACCGACGACAATTGGGAGAATCGTCCGGAGAACAGTCTCGTGAACGACTCGCGTTCCGACCAGGCCTGCTCGGTCTCGGTCGTTTCCTCGACCTGTACGCGGCCGAGTTCGCCACGAGCCTGTTCGCGCAGCACGTCGAGCCGCTCGTACATCGCGGTCACTTTCCCTTGCTCAGCAGCAACTTCCTGCTCCAGCACCCCTGCCCCCAAATGATCTCTTGCACAATCCCGGAGTATTTGATAATCTGAACTTAGAAGCCCGAGAGGGCTTCTTTTTTGTTGTCCGATACAAATACACAACGATAGCTTTCCCGGGGTCCCGACGCAAGAGTGGAGGGCCCCTCGCGCAATACGCGAGAAACCGGCTCTTCGCGATCGAGGGCGTGGGGCGCAGTGCTGCGAGCGGCGGCCCGTCGTCGCTCGGGGAGGTGGCGCTGGTGGACAGTTGGACAGGACGTGTGTGGTGGTCGGGTAGTGCGGTTGAGCGTGAACGCGCCCCGCGTGTACACCGTCTCACTGGTGCACTACCTGTCCAAATGTCCAGTGGTCGAGGTGCGGCCGCTGCGGGTGGTCCGGCCCGGCCTGGTTCGGCCGGTGCGTTTGGGTGGTTAACCCCTGCCCTTGCCCCTTCCCCGCTCGTATCCAAGAGGCAGACGGGCAATCTGAGGGGTGAACCACCCAAACGGGGATGCCCAGGCCGCTGGCTGTCGGGTTGTTTGACCGGTGGCGTCGAGCAACCCGCCAGTGGTGACATTGCCCGCCAGTGGTGACATAGCCTGCCAGCGGCGAGGCAACCTACGCTGGGTGCCCGCCGCCTGCAGACCCTCCTACACCCCCAATCGTGAAGAGCCGAGAAGCC
The DNA here is from genome assembly GCF_043197975.1 of Kribbella sp. NPDC048928. Lineage (NCBI taxonomy): Bacteria > Bacillati > Actinomycetota > Actinomycetes > Propionibacteriales > Kribbellaceae > Kribbella > Kribbella sp. NPDC048928. Next base: position 121,397 of record NZ_JBICUC010000008.1, read on the forward strand.
CTCCACGGTGAAGACCTACCGGGCTCAGCCGCCCAGCGAGATGATTCCGGCCTGAACGGGTCCGGACTCGCCGTACTGCGCTCCGGTGATGACGAAGACCAGGCCGCGGTTGTGCGGGTCCCCGGGGCCGTCCAGGGGAATGGTGAACCGGCTGTAGCCCGGCGGCATCGGCGACGCGAATCGCCGCCAGCCCTTCGGGTCACCGAGGTTGCGGTTGATCAAGAAGTCCTCGTCGTCGTTGCCGGTGACGATGATCGTTCCGTTCACGCCCCCCGACTGCGACCACGTCACGACCGGGGCGCCGTTCGGGGCGTAGCCGTTCGGGTCCACGAGCGGGATGTCCGGGGAGAACCGGAACGACTCCGGGTCCTTCGCGATCCGGTAGTGCACGAGGTAGGAGTAGTTGTCCTGATCGGGGTTGGCGGGGTCGTCGGGCTCCCCGAACTCGTACGTCATGATCCACAGGTCGCCCTTCAACCGTGCCACCGTGGTCATGCCGGGCCGCTCTGCGTAGGCGGTACCGGTCGCGTCGTTGACGACAGGACCCCACGTGCGCAGGTCCTTGCTGGTCTGGTGTGCGAGTTTCTGGCCGAAGCCGGGGTCCCGCTGGTCGGAGTAGTAGCAGATCAGATTGTCGTTGTGCAGCAGCAGGAACGGTTCCCACACCGGCGTCGCGCCGTTCGTCGTGTCGGCCGGTCCGCCCTGGGCCACCGTGCTCAGGAACTCCCACGTGAGGCCGCCGTCCGTGCTGGCATACAGCTGGATGTTCGTGCTGCCGAAGTTCGCTCCGAGCCAGTTGCACGAGAACAGCAGCGCGCCCTTGGGGAGGCCGGCGAACGCGCGGGGCAGTTCGTACAGGCACGGCTGCAGATACACCCCGGACGGCGCGGCGGGGACGACGCTCTGCTTCGCCCACGTACGGCCGTCGTCGTCACTGCGATACAGCGGCCACGAGGACAGGTCCGAACGGAACCTCCGCACCGGGCGGGCCGGGTGGCGGGCCGGGCTCGGCGAACGCCGGACCGGCCAGACCGAAGGCCATACCGGCGGCTGCGGCGCCCGTACCGAGAAGCCTGCGGCGGGAGATCTGTGGAGTCAGGCTGGCGGAATTTGGCACAGGGGACCTGCGATGCTGCACTTCTGCCTCCAGTGGATTTTAACGGCTGAAGCCTGCGGTGAGGCCGCTGAGGAGCTGGCGGCGGCTCACGGCGTAGAGGATGACGATGGGGAGGGTGGTGAGGACGACCGAGGCGAGGACTGCCGGTACGTTCACGCTGTACTGACCCTGGAACGTCCACAGCGCCAGCGGGAGTGTGCGCTTGTCGGGGCTCTGGGTGAGGATCAGCGGCAGCAGGAAGCCGTTCCACACGCCGAGGCCGTTGTAGATGCTGACGGTCACCAGCGCCGGCCGGGTGAGCGGCAGTGCGAGGCCGCGGAGCATGCCCCACTCGCTTGCCCCGTCCACCCGCATCGACTCGAAGAGTTCCTTCGGTACGTCGCGGATGAAGTTCGCCAGGACAAGCACCGACAGCGGGATCGAGAACGCGATCGACGGCAGGATCAGCGCGAGCAGGCTGTCGTACAGGTGCATCTTGATGATCAGCAGGTAGACCGGGATGATCGTCGCCTGCAGCGGAATCGCGAGCCCCATCAGGAACAGGCCGTTGACCCCGGCAAGGAACTTGCTGCCGGCGCCCCGGATGATCGCGTACGCCGCCATGAACGAGATCGCGACCGCCGGCAGGATCGTGCCGATCGTGACGATCACGCTGTTCAGGAAGTACCGCGGGAAGTCGGACTCGATGACGAGCTTGTAGTTGTTCGCGGTCGGCGCGGACGGCAGCGCGAACGGGTTCTGGGTGAAGTACGCGCTCTGGTCCTTGAAGCTGGTGACAACGATCCAGTACAGCGGGATCAGTACGATCGCGAGCCAGATCCAGCCGGCCAGGCCGCCGAACCAGTTCAGCTGCAACAGCTTCCGGGCCCGGAACGAAGGGCTGCTCGCCGGTGCGGTCGTCGTACTCGAATCACTCGTGACCACTGCCATCGTCACGCACCTTCCTGCTGGCTTGCCGTCGTACTGCCGCCCAACCGCCGCAGTAACAGCGCGAGCGCCAGGCCGAGCAGCACGATGAGTGCGGCGATCACACTGGCCGGGCCCATCTGGTTCGACATGAAGCCGCGCTTGTACATGTCGAGAGCCAGCACGCGGGTGGCGTCGCCCGGACCGCCCGCGGTCAGGACGAAGATCAGGTCGAAGAAGGTCAGCGATCCGACCACCATCAGCGTCGACGACGTGATGATCGTGTACTTCAGCTGCGGCACCGTGATGCTGAAGAACTGCCGGACCCGCCCGGCGCCGTCGATCGACGCGGCCTCGTACATCGTGGTCGGGATCTGCCGGACACCGCCTTGGTAGATCAGCGAGTGGAACGGGATGAACTGCCAGGACACGATGAAGATCACCACGCCGATCGCGAGGTTGCTCTTGCCGAGCCAGTCCTGGGTGAGGAAGCCGATGTGCAGGCCCGCGCCGAGCCCGAAGTTCGGGTCGAGGAGGGCCTTGTAGGTGATCGCGATCGCGGCCGAGCTGAGCAGCAGCGGGATGAAGTACAGCACCGCGAGGAACGCACGGTACCGCTGCCGGCCGGCCAGGAAGGTGCCGAGCAGCAGGCTCATCGGCGTCTGCACGACCCAGGACAGGATCATGATCTCGAACGTCACCAGGATGCTGTGCGGCAACTGGGAGTCGCTCAGCACGGTCTTCCAGTTCGAGAGTCCGGCGGCCTGGATCGCGCCGAGTCCGTCCCACTGGGTGAAGCTCAGCAGGAGGACGCCGATCAGCGGTACGACGCCGAACACCACGAACAGGATCAGCGCCGGCAGCACCATCCACGCCACCGGCCCGCTCCGCCCGACCCGGGACGACGAACGCTGCTGGGTGCCCGTCGGCGCGACGGGCGGAGCGGTCACGGTCATGGGGCCTCCCGGTCTGGACTGAGGAGCGGAGGGAGCGAAGCGACCGGAGCGACGAGGGAAGACCGGGAGTAACAGCCCCATGACCCGCCGCGACGGAGTCGCGGCATTGGTGCTGTCACTGCCCAATCACCGCGTTCATGTTGGTGGCGAACTGCTGCGGGGAGATGGACAGCTGGAAGAGCTTGGCGATGTTGTCGAGCAGGGTCTCGGCCGCGGTCGGGCTGAGCGCCTGGTCCCACGACTGCGCGAAGTTCTTCGCGTTCGAGGCCGTGTCGTAGACGAAGTTCAGCCAGGCGGCGTCGTTCTTGTCGGTGATGGAGGAGAGCTTGTCCTTCGCGCTCTTCACGACCGGGATGCTGCCGGACTTCACCCAGGCGTCGATGGTGGCGTCGTCGAGGGTGTTGTTCGCGATGAACTTCTTCGCGTTGTCCTTGTCGGCCTGGCTCGCCTTGGCGGAGATCGACATGTACTGACCCGGGTTGCCGACGGTGTCGGACGGGTCGCCCTTGCCGCCGTCGACCGGCGGGAAGTTCATGTAGCCGAGGTGCCCGTCGGTGACGAACTTGCCGCCGTCGGCCTTCATGCCGCCGTAGGTCCAGGCACCGTGCAGCATCATCGCGGCCTTGCCGGTGTACAGCAGCGCCTGGTCGGCGTTGGAGTCCGCGGTGATCGAGGAGAAGCCCTTGATGAAGCCGTTCGCCTTGATCAGCTTCTGCATCTCTTCGAGGGCCTTGATCGCGGACGGGTCGGACCAGCCGTCCTTCTTGCCGTCGTAGATGTTCTGGAACAGCTCGCTGCCGCCGATCCGGTCGAACAGGAACTCCAGCCACATCATGCTCGTCCAGCGCGACTGACCGCCGAGCGAGAACGGCGCGATCTTCTGCTCGTTGAACTTCGGCACCAGGTCCATGATGTCGCCCCACGACTGCGGGGGCTCGGCGCCGATCTTCTCGAAGGCCCGCTTGTCGTAGAACAGCACGATCGGCGTGACGGTCTCGCCCGGAACTGCGTAGAGCTTGCCGTTCACGGTCGCCGCGCCCCAGGCGGACGGGAAGATCGAGTCTTTGAGCTCCTTCTGGTCGGTGTTCATCCAGTCGGTCAGGTCCTCGACCTGGCCGGCCTCGACGTACGCCTTGAGGCCACCGCCGCCCCAGCCCCAGATCAGCGTCGGGCCCTGGCCGGCGCCGATGGCGGTCTTGATCTTCGCCTTGAACGCGTCGTTCTGGAACTCGGTGGTCTTGAGCTTGCTGTTCGGGTTCGCGTCGTTGAACCGCTTGACCTGCGCCTCGCGGATGCCCTGCTGCGGCTGGCCGGTGAGGAACCAGTACGTCGTACCACTGCCGGCCGCGGCGCCGGTGGTGGAGCCGGGCGTGCTCTTCGGGCCGGAGCTGCCACAGGCCGCGAGGCCGGCCGCCAGGGCGCCACCGCCTACGAGGCCGAGGAAGTTCCGCCTGGATGTCGTCATGGGATCCACTGTGATCTCCGTACTCCGTGCTGCCCCCACAGGTTGCGGAAGCACCTGCCGATATGACTTGTTTTCGAAACATAGATTTCGGAGATAGTGCTGTCAAGACTTGAACTGGAGACTTTTCGGGGTCACAGTGAGGTCACGCAAAGCCCCTGGTCATACAGGAGATTCACATCGATTCACCGATTCGGTGGAGGGCTTCGGCAGAGCATCGAAAAGTTTCGATAATTGCTTACCGAAACGAATACTCATCAAGGGAGATCTTCTTGTCCATCTCGACCGACCGGCCCTGGCGCGACCCGCGGAGGTCCGCCGCCGAGCGAGCCGGCCTGCTCCTGGCGGCGATGACGCTGGAGGAGAAGATCGCGCAGCTCGGCAGCCGCTGGATCGGTAACGACATGGCTGACGAGGAGCTCGCGGAGCGGTCGGTGGACGAGACGCTGAACGTCGCGCCGATGGAGGACGTCTTCGCCGCCGGCGGCGCGGTCACCCTGGAGGATGCGAGCCGCGAAGGGCTCGGCCACCTGACCAGGGTCTGGGGCAGCTACCCGCAGACGGTGCAGCAGGGGATTGCCGAGGTGATCCGCCAGCACGAGGTGGTGCTGAAGGAGTCGCGCCTGGGCGTGCCGGCGCTGGTGCACGAGGAGTGCCTCACGGGCTTCACGACGTACGGCGCGACCGTGTACCCGGCGTCGATCGCGTGGGGCGCGACCTTCGACCCGGATCTGGTCGAGCGGATGGCGGCGGCGATCGGGCGCGACATGGCCGCGGTCGGCGTTCACCAAGGTCTGTCGCCGGTGCTCGACGTCGTCCGTGACTACCGATGGGGCCGCGTCGAGGAGACGATCGGCGAAGACCCTTGCCTGGTAGGGATTCTGGGGTCTGCGTACGTTCGCGGTCTGCAGAGCGCCGGCGTGCTCGCGACGCTGAAACACTTCGCCGGGTACTCCGCCTCGCGCGCCGGCCGCAACCACGGGCCGGTGTCGATGGGGCGCCGCGAACTGCTCGACATCATCCTGCCGACGTTCGAGACCGCGATCGCGACGGCCGGCGCGGTGTCGGTGATGAGTTCGTACGCCGATCTCGACGGACTGCCCGCGAGCGCGGACCCCTGGCTGTTCACCGAAGTACTGCGCGACGAATGGGGATTCGAGGGAACGGTCGTCTCGGACTACTGGGCGGTGCCGTTCCTCGCCTCGATGCACCGGGTCGCGGCCGACGACGCGGAGGCGGGCGTGCTCGCGCTGACGGCCGGGACGGACGTGGAGCTGCCGGACACGATCGGGTACGCCGGGTTGCTGGACAAGGTGAAGGCCGGGGAGCTGTCCGAGGACCTGATCGACCGGGCGGCGCGACGGATCCTGCTGCAGAAGGCGGAGCTGGGCCTGCTCGACGAGGACTGGACGCCGGAAGGCTCGGTCACCGCCGCGCAGGACGTGGAGCTCAACTCCGAACAGAACAGGGCGATTGCCGCCGAGCTCGCCGAGAAGTCGGTCGTCCTTCTCGATGCGGGCTCGGTCCTCCCGCTCAGCAACCTCACGAAGGTTGCCGTCGTCGGACCGTGCGCGGACGACCCGCGGACGTTGATGGGCTGCTACGCCTTCCCGAACCACGTGCTGCCGCGCTACCCCGAGCACGGCCTGGGCATCGACATCACCTCACCATTGGATGCCCTACGCAACGAGCTGGCCGGCGTCGAGTTCTCGTACGCCAAGGGATGTGAGGTCGTCGGCGACGATCGCTCCGGGTTCGAGCGGGCCGTCGCGGACGCCGGGGACAGTGAGCTGACGGTTGCCTTCGTGGGCGACCTGTCCGGGCTGTTCGGGCATGGGACGTCCGGCGAGGGGTGCGATGCGGAGGACCTGCGGCTGCCCGGTGTGCAAGCGGACCTCGTCAACGCGTTGCTCGCTACCGGGAAGCCTGTTGTGCTCGTGGTGGTGTCGGGTCGGCCGTACGCGCTGGGCGAGTTCGACGGGCGACTGGCGGGACTGGTGCAGGCGTTCATCCCGGGCCAGGAAGGCGGGTCGGCGATCGCGGGTGTGCTGAGCGGCCGGATCGTGCCGAGCGGGAAGCTGCCGGTGCAGATCCCACGGCACGTCGGTGGGCAGCCCGGTACGTACCTGCAGCCGGCGCTCGGGAGCGTCGAGAGCGCAGGCATCAGCGGGCTCGAGGCCCGGCCGTTGTACCCGTTCGGCTACGGCGCCTCGTACACGGACTTCACGGTCGGCGACCTGCGCCTGAGCGCGCCGGTGATCGGCAGCGACGGCGAATTCACTGCCACGGTGCGAGTGGCGAACACAGGGGACCGGGCCGGCGACGAGGTCGTCCAGTTGTACCTGCGCGACGTCGTGGCCAAGGTTGCGCGGCCGTTGAAGCAGCTGACCGGGTTCGCGCGGGTCGCACTCGAGCCGGGCGCGGCGGCCGACGTCACGTTCCGCGTGCACGCCGATCGCACGGCGTACACGGGGCCGGATCTGCGGCGGATCGTCGAGCCGGGAGAATTCGAAGTGATGATCGGCACGTCGTCCCTGGACCTGCCGTGTCGTGCGATGCTGCGAGTCGGCGGAAATGTGAGGGTGGTCGGGCACGACCGGGTCCTGACGACGCCGGTAACCATCAACGGGACGATCAGCAGGACAGGCGGAGGAGGGTGATGAGATGTCGCGGTTGAAGGGGCGCGTCACCCTGGCCACCGTGGCCGGATCGGCGGGCGTCTCGGTCGCCACGGTCTCCAAGGTGCTGAACGGCCGCAGCGACGTCTCGCCGGGCACTCGCGCCCGGGTCCAGGACATCCTCGAGAAGCACGGGTACGTCGGACGCCGCCCGGAGCCGGTGCAGCGTGAGACCGTCGAGTTGTTCTACCAAGGAGTCGTGAACGCCTACTCGGTCGAGGTGATCCAGGGGGTCGTCGAGGCAGGTCAGACGGCGGGCGTCGACATCGTCCTGAACTCCCGCCCGAAGCATCCGCCCGCGGTGAACCCGAGCCCGGGCCGGGCGGCGCCCTGGATCCGGCAGCTGATCGCGAACGGCCGCCGGGCCGCGATCGGCCTCACCAGCGAGCTGTCGGACGCCGACCTGGCCGCGCTGGCCCGGGCCCGGTTGCCGCTGGTGGTGATCGACCCGGCGAACACGCCGGAGCCCGACGTGACCAGCGTCGGCTCGACGAACTTCGCCGGCGGCATGGCCGCCGCACAGCACCTGCTGTCCCTCGGCCACCGCCGGATCGGGTACGTCGGCGGCAAGCCGACGTCCGGGTGCAACCAGGCCCGGATGAGCGCGTTCCGCAGCGCGATGGACGCGGTCGGCGCGGACGTGCCGCCGCAGTACATCTGGCTGAGCGACTTCCTGTACGACGACGGCGTGGCCGGCGCCTCCGCGATGCTCGACCTGCCGGACCGCCCGACCGCGATCTTCGCCGGCAGCGACGAGGTCGCGCTCGGTGTGCTGGAGGCCGCGCGGGCGCGCGGTCTGCGGGTGCCGGAGGACCTCAGCCTGGTCGGCTTCGACGACACCGAGGTGGCCCGGCTCGCGTCGCCGCCGCTCACCACGGTCCGCCAGCCGCTGCGCGAGATGGGCGCCGTCGCGCTGCGTACGGCGCTGCAACTGGCGGCGGGGGAGTCGGTGGCATCGCACCACGTCGAGCTCGCGACGTCACTGATCGTCCGCGGCTCGGCGGCCCCGCACGGGTTGTCGTCGGTCGCCGCCTCCTGAGCTCAGTCCCGCCGGTCGGCCACCGTCCGGGTCACGAGTACGGCGACGACCAGAACGGCGAGGCACACGACGGCCAGCAGCGTCGTCGGTACGGCGTTGGCGGCCGCAGACTTCTCGTCGGACAGGACCTTCATCAGCGCGCTGACCGGCGAGATCCGGCGCACCATCATCAGCAGGATCAGGGCCGCCGCGGTCAGCATCGCGATCCCGATCCGCCGGATCAGCAGCCGCGAACAGAGCACGCCGATCGCGAGCCCGATCATCGCCGACGCCAACTGCGCGACCGCGCCGACGAGCAGGTCACCGGCCGTCACCGGATGGTCCCCGGTGACGAGCGGGCAGATCAGCCCGAACGCGACCAGCGGCAGGCACCACGTACCGACGACCGCGATCGTGATCGCGAGCACCCGCAGCGAGCTGCCGACCGTGACGAGGGTGATCTGGCGCTGCGTCGGGTCCTCGTGGTTGACGATCGCGACCGTGAGCCAGGTCGAGCAGATCAGCATCACCAGCACACCGAACGCGTACGAGGACTGCAGCGGCCCGTTGTCGGAGGCAGTACCGACCGCGAGCGCGCCGAAGAAGATCAGCATCGGCGGGAGGTAGCGCTGAGAGAGCAGGACGCTGTGCATCAGGTACCGGTACAGGGCGCTCATCGCACCCTCCGTACGGTCGTGACCGACCAGCCGTGGTTCAGGGCGGTCAGCAAGGCCGCGTCGTGGCGTCCCGTCGGCAGCGTCAGCGTGACGTGCCCGTCCTGCTGCCGTACGTCCAGAACGTCGGGATGCCGCGACCAATCGATCTCGGCGCCTGGCACGAGCGAGAGCTCCGTGAGGCTGTGGAGTTCCTCCGTCGAGGTGAGCCGCCCGTCGGTGATCTCGCAGACCCGAGTCGCCGTCGCACGGACGGTCTCGGCGGAGTGCTCCGTGAACGCGACGGCGGCGCCTTGCTCGGCGGCTTCGGTGAGGAGCTCGCGCAAGGTGCTGTGGGCGTTGGCGTCGAGGCCCGCCCAGGGTTCGTCCAGGACGAGCAGCTCGGGCGGATCGAGCAGCGCCTGCGCAAGGGCAACCTTCTGCGCGTTGCCCTTGGACAGCTTGCGCATCGCGGTGTCCGCACCGCCGGCCAGCGCGAGGCGGTCGAGCAGGTCGTGCGCGCGTTCGCGGGCCGTGTTCGTGGCGAGCCCGCGAACCCGCCCCAGGTGCGTCAGGTACGCCGAGGCAGACAGCCGATCGTGCGACGCGAAGACGTCCGGCACATAGCCGACCACGCGGGCGTTGCGCCGCACGGAGCCGGCCGACGGGCGGGACAGGCCGACCAGCAAGCGCAGTACGGTCGACTTTCCGGAGCCGTTCGCACCGATCAGCGCGACCAGTTCACCCGCGTTCAGGCGCAGGTCGACGCCGGTCAGGATCTCCCGCCGTCCGTACCGCTTCGAGACGTTCTGAAGCCCCACCACTTCCATGCGGCGAGCCTATCCGGCGCAGCGGTCCGGTCAGGATGATCGAGACGAGCAGCGAGGCCGCGGCGCAGAGCGTCATCGCCGGCGCGGCCGAGGTCAGGTCCGCGAGTGCCCCGGCGAGGATCGCGACCACGCCGAACGTCGTCATCCGCAGCGCGGACTCCAGCCCGAGTACCTGGCCGCGGAGCTCCGGCGGCGTCAGGTCGACGAGCAGTTCCTGCTGCGCGAGCGAGGCCGAGTACCCGATGCTGCCGATCGCGACGAGTACGCACAGCGCTGCGATCGGTAGGTCGAACGCGAACCCGAGGAACGGCACGGCCAGTACGAACCGGAGGAACTGTGCCGCGACGCGGCGGCCGTTGCGCGTGAGGAACCGGCCGACGACGAGGTCACCCGTCATCATCCCGGCGGCCCCGGCGGCGAGCAGCCAGCCCGCGCGCGAGCCGGCGTACGGGACGAACAGCGCCTCGCAGCCGACGATCAGACCGTTGGGCAGCGCGAGCGCCAGGAGCAGCGGACGGGTACGACGTTGCGCGAGCAGCGTCCGGTTGCCGCGCCACGTCTCCGCGAGGCCGGTCCGGGCGACCCGGCGCGGCGGACGATCCCGGAGACCGAAGCGGTTCACCAGTACGGCGACCGCGGAGAAGCCGACGGCCAGCCACAGGACGGTCGACGGGCTGAGCGTCTGCAGCAGGACGCCGGCGATCCCGAAGCCGGCGATCTGCATCGCGCCGACCGACAGGTTGATCGCTGACCGGCCGAGCACGAACTGGCGTTCGTCGACCACCTCGCTCAACAGGCCCCAGCGGGCACCGGACCCGATCGACAACCCGTACGCCAGTGCGAGCGCGAGCAGCAACCGGGCACCGGGCGGGAGATCGAAGGCGGCCTGCGCAGCGACCTCGACGGTCGCGAGGACGCTCAGCAACGTGAGGATCAGCCGCGGCCGTGCCGTGTCCGCGGCCGACATCAGCGTCGAGAGGCCGAGCACCTGCGCCAGCGACGGCCCGAACATGATCGCCGCGGCCAGCAGCGCCGACCCGGTGGCCGCGTCGACCATCAGCGCGAGCGTCAGGCTGGTCATGGTCGCGGAGGCGTTGCTCAGGGCGCTGCCGATCCACAGGTTCCGGAACTCGGAGTTGGCGAAGATCTCCCGGTACGTACTCATGGTGGTGAGGATCGACTGTCGGTCGGCCGACGCCTACAGTTTCGGATGGAGGCGAAACGTTGTCCGAATTCCTGGTCGATGCCGACACGCTGGTGAACGCGCGGTTCGGTACGTCGCAGCTGACCGAGACCGTGGCCGCGCTGAAGCTGCTGCGGACGCCGGTCGAGCCGTGGTTCCGGCCGTGGAAGGACACGCACCTGGCCGCGTACCAGGCGATGCTCGCGGCGCACCCGCTGCGGGCCGCGCTGATGGAGAGCGCTTTCGGGTACAGCTGGGCGGCCGACTTCCTGACCGTCCCGCCGCTCGAGCCCGACCTGACGATCGAGGCCGAGCTCGACTACCTGACGTCGTTGGACGACGACCACATCCGCGCGGACCTGAGCGTCGTACGGACACCGCTGCCGCTGATCGTGCAGGAGTCGTCCGGGCTGGCTGCGGAGGTGGCGGAGCTGTTGCGGTGGTTGTGGAAGGCAACGGTCGAGCCGGAGTGGCCACGACGGCTGCGGGTGCTGCAGGCGGACATCGTGTCGCGGACGTCACGGCTCAGCGAGCAAGGGTGGTCCGGCGTCCTGCGCGGGCTCGGCCCGGACGTGCGCTGGCTCGGCGACGGGCGGATCCAGGTGAACCGCTGGGACTATCCGCCGACGGATGTCCGCGGGCGCGACCTGATGTTCCTCGCGGCGCACAGCCAGCGCGTCAACGTGAGCTGGCGGCTGCCGGACCGGTTCGCGCTGACGTACCCCGTGACCGGGATCTTCGGTACCGCGCAACTGCCGGCCGAGCCGTTGGTGCAGCTGCTCGGCCGCAACCGCGCGCGGATCCTGGTCGAGGCCGCGGCACCGGTCAGTACGACGTTGCTGGTGGCAAGCACCGGTCTGTCGCTCGCGACGATCTCCGACCATCTGCGGGTGCTGACCGACGCGGGGCTGCTCGAACGCCGGCGGTCCGGACGGTCGGTCCTGTACTGGCAGTCCGACACCGGCCGCCGCGTTGTGCGACAGCCGGCATCGAACCCTTCCGAGCCTCGATGAAGCTCGTTCAGCCGGGCAGCTAACGGACCTGGAGCTCCGTGGAGAGCGGTAGGTCCGAAACCGACGAGCCGGCTCGGATCGTGAAGGCGCCGGACTCGGTGGCCCAGCCCGCGCCGTCTTCGGACACCGCCCAGTGCTCGAAGGTGTGCTCGTGCAGGTGGATCGTGATCTCACGAGCCTGACCGGCGTCGAGGCGTACGACCGCGAAGCCGGCCAGCCAGCGCACCGGGCGATCCACCGCACTGTCCGGGCGTTCGGCGTACACCTGAACCACGTGCTTGCCGGTGCGCTCGCCGGTGTTGCGGACGGTCAGTGCCACCGACGACGGGTCGTTCGCGCGCAGATCCGACAGGTCCCAGGTGGTGTAGCCGAGACCGTGACCGAACGCGTACGCCGGGTCGGTCCCCGCCTTGAGCCAGGCGCGGTACCCGATGTGGATGCCTTCGTCGTACCGCACGACACCGTTCTCGGGCGTGACGTCGATGACCGGCACGTCGGCCTGCTCGCGCGGCCAGGTCGTCGGCAGCCGGCCACCTGGCTCGGTGCGTCCGAGCAGAACGTCCGCGAGCGCGTCACCGTACTCCTGACCACCGAAGTACGTCGTGAGCACGGCCGCGACCTCGTCTCGCCAGGGGAGGAGCACAGGCGAACCGGCGTTGACGGCGACGACCGTCCGCGGGTTGGCGGCCGCTACTGCCCGGACCAGTTCGTCCTGGTGGCCGGGGAGGGCGAGGGTGGTCCGGTCGTAGCCTTCGGACTCGACCTTCGCATTGGTGCCGACGACAACAAGTACCACGTCGGCGTCCCGGGCTGCGGCGACAGCCTCGTCGATCAGGGCCTGTGGGTCGTCGTTGCTCGGCTCGATGCCGACCGTGATGCTCAGTGCGTTGTTCAGGCCGCCGTCCGCCTTGGGGAGGTCGAGCTCGACGCGGATGTCGATCGGCCGGCCGGCGACGACGTCGAGTGGGGTGGAGATGGAGGGCGGTGACAGCAGGGCAGCGCCCAGGTCGGTGCCGACCGGTACGGCGGTATCCTCGCGGAGGAGGTTGCCGTCGGCAAAGATCCGTCCGTGGCCGACCGACGCGAAGCCGAGGCGGACCGCGCCGGACTCCGTCGGTGTCCAGGTGGTACGGAACTCGAAGAGCGCGGACTCGGCGATCGGTGCGTTGCCGCCGAGATACACGAGCGCGCTGGAGAACCGGTCCTCGGCGAACATCTCCGACCCGTCGGCACCCAGGAACCGTACGCGGGCTCCGCGCTCGCCGGTCTGCGGGTTCGTCATCGTGTCGAGGGAGAACTCGCCGACGCCTTCCTGGACGACGGCGCCGATCGAGTACGTGATCTCGGCGTCCGGGAGCGCCCGGCGCAGCCCGTCCAGCGGCGACACGACCTGCTCCGGGATCACAGTCGCGCTACCACCGCCCTGCGTCCGCGCCGCACGCGCGTTGTGCCCGATGACCGCCACCTTCGTGAGGTCTGTGGAACGCCACGGCAATACCTGTCGACCGTTGGAGAGGAGGACGGTGCCTTCGGCTGCTGCTGTTCTGGCGAAGGCTGGTCCGTCCACCTGTGATGGGACTGGCGGCTTCTCGTGGCCTTCCAGGGCTCCTACGCGGGCCGCGAGGGTGAGGATCCGGCGTACCTTGCGGTCGATCGCCGCCTCCTCGACGGCACCGGACCGGACGGCTTCGAGCAGTGCGTCGCCCCAGGCGCCGACCGGGCCGGGCATCGCCAGGTCCTGCGAGTACTTCGCGCTCTCCACGCTCCGGACAGCGGTCCAGTCGCTGACCACGACGCCGTCGAAACCCCAGCCGGTGTTGAGCGGCGTCTCGAGCAGGTCGTTCTCCGAGGCGGTCGCGCCGTTGATCGAGTTGTAGGCGCTCATCACCAGCCACGCCTTCGACTCGGTGACCGCCTTCTCGAACGCGAGCAGATAGACCTCGCGCAGCGTGCGCTCGTCGACCACCACGTTTGCCGTGAAGCGGTCGGTCTCGAAGTCGTTCGCGACGTAGTGCTTCGGGGTGGCGCCGACGCCGAGCTCCTGGACGCCGGCGACGTACGCGGCGGCGAGGTCCGCGGTCAGTACCGGGTCCTCGCTGAACGCCTCGAAGTGCCGGCCGCCGAGCGGGGAGCGGTGCAGGTTGATCGTCGGCCCCAGGACGACGTCGACGTTCTTCCGGCGGGCCTCGAGCGCGGACATCACGCCGTACCGGTGGGCGATGTCCACGTCCCATGACGAGGACAGGGCGGTGGCGGACGGGAGGTTCAGCGACGGGTCGCGCTCGTCCCAGACCGGGCCGCGGACCCCGCTCGGGCCGTCGGACAGCACCATCGAGCGCAGCCCGATCGACGGCAGCGGATGGGTGGACCAGAAGTCCCGTCCGGTCAGCACCCGGACCTTCTCCTCGAGCGAGAGCCGGCCGAGCAGGTCGTCGACGTTCATGCCGGAACTGTACGTGCGAAAACCGAGTGATGCTAGGTTTTGAGAATGAACGGTTCCCGGGGTCCGTACGCGAAAGGGGTCGCCAAGCGCGCCGAGATCCTGCGCGCGGCGCTCGCGGTGATCGCGCGGCACGGCTACCGGAAGACGTCCACGCGGGAGCTGGCCGCCGCGGCCGGGCTCAGCGAGGCCGGGATGCTGCACTACTTCGGCTCGAAGGAGAAGCTCTTCGAAGAGGTCCTTCGGGCCCGCGACGAGGCGGACCAAGCGCGCATCACCGCGTCGGGTGGTGGTGCTGGGGACTCGATCGACGGGTTGCGGGCGGTTGTGCGGCACAACGGGACCGTGCCGGGGCTGGTCCAGCTCTACTCGACGTTCTCTGCCGAGGCGGGGGATCCAGAGCACAGCTCGCACGAGTTCTTCGTCGACCGGTACGCCCGTCTGCGTGCGTCCCTCGCCAACGCTGTCCGTACCCGCCAGTCCGCCGGCACCTTCACCCCCGACGCCGACCCCGACACCATCGCCACCCTCCTGATCGCCCTCTCCGACGGCCTCCAGGTCCAGTCCCAGTACGCCCTCCCCGCCGACCCTGCCAACCTCTTCACCCACCTCCTCAACCTCCTCTCCACCCCCAAGCGCGATAGTTGACCCATGACACCGCCCGCCGACCCCCACCCCACCCCGGCGGACGTCCCTCCAGTCGGCGTCAGCCGGCGGGTGGTGACTCGCGAGGTTTGGCTGGTGCTTGCCCTTTCCTTGGGGGCTTCGGGGGTGGCGGCGGTCATTTCGTTTGTGGGGGTGCTGACCTCGGAGAAGCCGATCAGCGGGCAGACGGCGGTCATCGTCGGTTCGCGGGCGCCGGGGCGGCCGTGGCTGGATCTGGCGTGGCAGCTCTTCGCGGTCGCGACCGCGCTCGTACCGGTCGCGCTGGTCGGTCATCTGCTGCTCCGCGGCCGGGAGTCGTTCCGGACGATCGGCTTCGACCTGCGCGACCGGTGGCGCGACCTCGGTCGCGGTACGGCGATCGCGGCGGCTGTCGGCGGCGCGGGCCTGCTGTTCTACATCGGTGCACACGCGACCGGCGCGAACCTGACCGTGGACCCGTCCCAACTGCCCGACCACTGGTGGCGGATCCCGATCCTGGTCCTGGTCTCCGCGCAGAACGCGGTCCTCGAGGAGACCATCGTGCTCGGGTACCTGAACCACCGCCTCGACCAACTCGGCTGGTCGGTCCGCCGCGCCACCGCAACGAGCGCACTGCTGCGCGGCTCGTACCACCTCTACCAAGGCGCCGGCGGCTTCGCGGGCAACGTGATCATGGGCGTGATCTTCACCTACCTGTACCGCCGCTGGGGCCGCGTCATGCCGCTGGTCGTCGCGCACACCCTGATCGACACCGCCGCACTGATCGGCGCCACGTACCTGCTCGGGAAGGTCTCCTGGCTGCCGAGCTGACCTGCAGAGGTGAAATTTGGTCAGTTGTAAAGACTGACGCGTAACCGATCGGGGCTTCGACGGGTTGTCACTCCCGTGACAGTCAACGGGGAAATGACGAATCCACCGGAGATCGATTCCGGTCTGGCCGCCGCGGCGCTGGCGGTGTTCGCGCACCGGCACGAGGTCGTCCATCTGCTGTACGCCGCGACCGACGAACCGGATGCGCTGCACCGGATCGGCGACCTGCTGCACGTGGACGAGGCGACGATCGCGCGGGTCCTGGACCAGCCGCTGCGCTGGATGCTGCCGCAGTTCCGCTCCGAGCTGGCGACGATCGCGGCCGAACCCGCTGCGCCGACAGCTCCGACGGTTCCGCCGACGCCGGCGACTCCGGTGGCGAAACCGGAACCGGCGCCCGCGGACCTGGAACCGGCCTCCACCAACTGACTCGCGCCCGGCCTCACCGCTTCATCCCCTAGGTTGGAGCGGTGCACACCTATGGGCGGGACATCCTGGAGATCGCGGACGAGCTGACCACGGCGTACGTCGAGGTGTTCACGGCTCCGCCGTTCGAGCACCGGGACGCCGAGGAGACCCGGAACGCGTTCCGCAAGCGGCTCGAGGGCGATGCCGGGCGGGACGGGTTCCAGGCGTGGGTCGAGCGTTCGGAGGACGGGCGGATCGCCGGGTTCGTGACCGGCTGGACGACGCCGGCGCCGTTCCGTACCGACCGGTCGTACGGCAGCGTGCTGGACCGGATCGGCGCCGAGCAGGTCGAGGACCTGCTGATCGGCGCGTTCGAGGTCGACGAGCTCGGCGTACTGGCGCACGCCCGCGGCACCGGCCTGGCCCGCCGCCTCCTAGAGCACGCCACCCAGGCCAACAAACGCTCCTGGCTCCTCGCCTGGAACCAGAACCACCACGCCATCGCGTTCTACCGCCACCTGGGCTGGCAAGAACCCGAGATCCGAGGCCCCGAACACGACATCCTCGTCTTCGTCACGCCCTGACCCCCGGGCTCCTGGGTCAGAGGGCGAAGAGGGCTTGGGCGTTGCGGTGGGTGATGGCGGCTTCTTCTTCGGGCGTGAGGTTGGCCGCCTCCAGGGCGCCTAGCGCGACAGATGGGTCGATGAGGGTGGCGTCGGTGCCGAACATCATCCGGCTGGGGCCGATTCGGTCCAGGATCCAGCGGATCCGGTTGGCCTCCGGCGCCGACCAGCACGGTTCGAACCAGATCCGGTCGGAACGGTCCGCGGCCTCGGGGACGCGCGGCCAGCCGTTCGCGCCCATGTGACCGGCGAGGACGCGCGCGCCCGGCACCCGCGCCGCGACATCCGCCAGGTCGACGACGGTGTCACCCCAGGTGTGTACGAGCGTGGGCAGGCCGTACTCCGTGGTGAGCTCGATCGCCGCCTGCATCGGGGGCGTACTGATCGGCGTCCGGCTGTACTCGCTGTGGATCTTCGCGCCGACCCACCGCGTCCGCCCGTCGCCCGCGAGCAGTTCGTCGAGATCCTTGCGCGCCTCGTCGAGCCGGCGCGGATCGACGACGATCATCCCGCGCAGCCGCGGGTCCGCCGGAAGCTGCTCGGCGAGCGAACGGTTGCCGAGCGGCGCGTCGTACACGATCGCCTCGATCGCGGAGACCAACTGGAGGTCGATCCCGAACCGGTCGAGGCCGTCGACGTTGACGTCGATGCTCGCGACGTCCATCGAGAAGAACCACGGCCCCCAGTGGGCGTGTACGTCGATCAGCATGCGGGCTCCAGGAGAGTGGTGAGACTGCGGCTACCGGCCTGCGCGATCTCGTCGGGGCCGAGCTTGGACGTCAGCAGCCGGCGGACCACCGAGCGGGTCTCGTGGAACGGCGTCCGGCACCCGAGCACCAGCCGCTCGGCGCCGACCTCCGCGGCCACGATCTCCAGCGAGTCCGGCCCGGTGAGCATCCGGGTCGACGTGTGGAACCCGGGCTCGGAGCGTGCCAGGAGGACGAAGTCGCCCAGGTAGTAGAAGTGCGTGTCCAGGAACACGACGCGGGCGCCGAGGCCGCGCAGCGCCGGTCCGACCTTCCGGACGTCGCCCTCGGTGAAGATCGTCAGCCCGGCGTCGACGAGCAGCTGCACGACATGCCCGAACGCCGGGAACCCGGGCTCCACCGCCTGAGCGGTCGGCGCCAGCCGTACGGCCCGCGGCGGTGTCGCACTCGCCAACTGCCGCTCCAGCTCCTTCTCCGCACCGAGCGGATCACGAAGGTCGAGCACCGGGACCGTCGTCCAGCCGTTGCTGTCAGCAACTTGTGCAGCCTCGACGTTCCCACTCGGTACGTCGAAGTGCACCGCCCGCAGCGCCGACACGGCACCACCCGAGATCCCGCCGTCCGCAAGGATCTTGGCGATGTTCTCCGGCCGCCCCCAGCGTCCGGTCGTCACCTCGTGCCCGACCAGGATGTCGCAGTCGAGCAGCGGGGGAGTGTCACTCATTTGGGCTCCAGGGCACTATGGACCTTGCGGATCGCAGTGGCGATGTCGTCGACGTCGGCGTCGGTGTAGTTCTCGTTGCACGGCAGGACGAGCAGTCGATGGCCGATCAGCGCCTCGGCGTTCGGGCAGAGGCCGACCGGGTACTCGACGTCCTGCAGCGGGAATCCGGACCCGCCGTACGTGATCCGCTCACGCACGGCCGGCGCGGCGTACAGCGGGCTGGTCAGGTAGCCACCGTTCGCCGGGATGCCCTCGGCCGTGAGCGCCGCGGCCCATTCACGCATGTTGCCGGCGGCCTCGTCGATGATCAGCGGGTACTGCCAGTACACGTGGTCGCCGCTGTCCGGCGGCGTGGTCACCCCGGCCAGGTCGCCGATCGCAGCGGTCAGCCGCGCCGCCGCCGTACGACGATCCTTGACGACGCCCCGGACCCGGTTCAGCTGGACGCGGGTCACCGACGCGACCAGTTCGGTCATGCGGTAGTTCAACGCCAGGAACAGGTACGTGCGCTCGTCGGTGTCGCGCGGCCAGCCCTTGTCGGCGAACAGCCGCATCCGGCGGGCGTGCTGGGCGTCGTCGGTGACCGTCAGGCCGCCGTCGCCGGCGCTGATGTGCTTGGTCTGCTGGAGGCTGAAGCAGCCGATGTGACCGATCCGCCCGACGTACGTGTCGCCGACCGGAGCCAGGTACGCCTGCGCGCAGTCCTCGATCAGCAGGATCCCGTGCTGGTCGCAGAGCGCCCGCAGTTCACGGACGGCGGCCGGTTTGCCGAACAGATGGACGACGATCACCGCCTTCGTCCGCGGCGTGATCGCGGCCGCCACCGTCTCCGGCGTGAGGTTGCCCGTGATCGGGTCGACGTCGGCGAACACCGGGACGGCGTTCTGCATCAGGATCGGGAACACGGTGCCCATGTCGCTGATCGGCGTGGTGATGATCTCGTCGCCCGGCTCCGGGTTCACCGCAGCGACCGCCAGGTGCAGCGCCGCCGTTCCCGAACTGCAGGCGACCGCGTGCCCGGCGCCGAGCAGCGACGCGAACTCCATCTCCAGCGCGGGCACCTCGGTACCCCAGGTGGCCGACAGCATGCCACTGCGGAGCACCCGCTCGACCGCCTTCACCTCGTCGTCGCCGAAGCGCCGCCCACTGGCGTCCATCACCGACGGCAGCGGCCCGGTACGCACCGGCGTCCCGCCGTCCCGGGCAAGCTGACTGTTCTGCATCGCGGCAAATCCCTCCGATAGTTGCTTAAGGCAATGGCAGTTGGACGAGGTCCCGGCCGGAAAGCCCCCACACCCGGTGCCGGGCGCCGCGCACCGGGGTCAGCTGCGGCACGGTGTACCACCCGTCGCCGAGCTTGTTCACGAGCAGCTTCGCCGTGTCGAGACCCGGTCCGAGCTGGTAGAGGTTCCCGCCGAAGTTCGTCTCACAGTAGACCCCGGCACGGTCGGTGAAGACCTGCCCGTAGCCGGAGAGCTTGTTCGCTCCACGCATCACAGCCTTGGTGCGCAGGTCGTACGTGAACCACGAGCCGCTGGTCCGCTTCAGTACGCCGTACAGAATTCCGTTGTGTACGGCAACACTCTGGATGGATCGCTCTCCGGCCAGCGGCTCGACGGTCCACAGCAGCTTGCGATGCACCAGGTCGAACGCTGTGATCGCGGCCGACGTACGGGTCGGAGTGATGCCACCGCCGCCGACCACGTCACCGCCGAGGTACGCGATGCCGTCGACGATCGAGATCGTCATCACGCTCTGGTCCGGCAGGACGCCGTAGTGCACGTCCAGCTCACCCGTCCGGACGTCGAGCAAGGTGAGAGCGCCGGTGAGCTTCCCGGTGCCGGGCGCCGACGCGATCGCGAGCAGCTTCGACCGTTCGTCGTACGCCGCCTGCCAAGGCCGGATCTGCTCATGATCGATCGTGCCGAAGCTGTGCACCTCCGCGGTGCGCGGGTTGATCCGGATCACCTCGGTGCTCGGGTACAGCGCCGAGTACAGCTCGCCCCGGACCCAGTTGAGGGTCTTGGCCTCACCGGCGACCCGGATCCGGCGGGTGGCACCGGTGCCGCCTGCCGGATCCGCGTGCTCGGTCACGACCCAGTGCCCGCCGACGTACAGGTGCGGGTCGCCGGTCACGATCGACTGCGGCTTGTCCGGCGCCGGCGTGAACCCGGCGTCGACGAGATCGAGCAGCTCGAACTCACCCGTCCGTACGTCGAGCCACCACAGCACGCCGGACCCGGTGGCGCCGAGGAGCGTGTCCTGGTCGAGCAGCACGATCCGCCGGTGCTCGTCCGCCGGCGCGGGCGTCGCCACCGCCGTGAGGACAGTGTCGGTCAGACCGCACGACCACACCGTCCCGGACGTGCGGGTGGTCAGGTACGCCATGCCGTCCGCGCCGACCGTGAGCGCATCGACCCCCGTCTCGCCGTCGGGCAGCGGCACACTCCGTACGTCGCTGCCGTCGAGCGCCATGCTGAACAGGGCCTGGCTGCTGCCGACGTAGACCCGGTCCGCACTCGCAGCGAACGGGCCGAAGTTCTGTCCGCGGGCGCTCTCGGGCGTGAGGTCCTGGAAGGATCCGGTGGTGCGGTCGTACCCGACCAGTTGCGAGGGCGTGTAGATGCCCGCATACACATAGTTGCCCGCGGCACCGACGTACCGGCCGTACTGGGCTCCCGGCACGGGGGCGCCGAGCTGGGTGGGGGCGTTGGTGGCGGGATCGATCTGCCAGACCGCGCCGTTCGGATAGCTGACGGCGAACACCTGACCGTCGGGTGCCGTCGTCATGTCCCAGACGAACCCGCCTGCGCCGGCCAGGCTCCCGACGCGGGTCACCGATCCGTCGGCGGGATCGAAGCAGTAGACGTCCGCGACCGGGTAGAGCCCGGCATAAACCTTGCCCGCGGCAACGGTGATGCCCCAGCCGCCCTCACCGGCCGGAAGCTCGACCGTCCGGGTCACGGTGCGCGTGGACAGGTCGATCTCGGTCAACCGGGGCGGCACGATGCCGCGGCTGATCACGTACGCATGGCCGTCGAGCACCGCCATCGCGACGACGGCCGCCGTGACGACCGCGGGACCGGAAGTGGGCAGCGTGGAGCCGTCGATGGGGCCCTCCTCGGCGGACGCGGGCAGGCTGGTCAGGGTGGTCTGGGTGGTCAGGGTGGCGGCGACGGTCGCGGCGAGCACGGTACGGCGGGGGATCCTCATCGCAGGCCGCCGATCCGGACCAGGTCGCGGCCCTTGATCGTGTAGAGCGCGTCGCCGTTGTGGGAGGTGGTGATCAGCGGATAGCCGTAGATCTGCGCACCGAGGCCGTCGACCACGGTGCTGACTGCCGCGCCGTCGACCTTGAAGACGCGTTGGCTGTCGGTGCCGTACAGGCCGCTGCGGGCGATCGTCAGGCGGCTCTGCCCGGTGCCGATCTTGGTCTCGGACAGCAGCTTGCCGGTACGTGAATCGAGGACCGCGAGGCGCCCGTCGTCGGTGGTCGCGTACAGA
This sequence comes from Kribbella sp. NPDC048928, assembly GCF_043197975.1. Classification (NCBI taxonomy): domain Bacteria; kingdom Bacillati; phylum Actinomycetota; class Actinomycetes; order Propionibacteriales; family Kribbellaceae; genus Kribbella; species Kribbella sp. NPDC048928. The sequence goes on from NZ_JBICUC010000008.1 coordinate 143,074, forward strand.
CGGCCGCGATAGACGGCGAGGTCGCTGTAGCTCTGCGCCTTGGACAGCGCCGCGTTCTCCCAGAGCGTCTTGTTCGTCCGCAGGTCGTACGCGACGACCGTTGCCGCGGGCAGGATCGGGTCGGTGCCGAGGCTGTTCCGGGTCGCGCCGCCGAGGTACGCGATGCCGTTCGCGGTGGTCACGGAGCGCACCGATTGCTGCGGTACGACGCCGCGGTGCACCTCGCGCTGCCCGGTGTCCAGATGCTGCTCGACGAGCGTTCCGTCGTACTTGCCGTAATCGGGTTCGGTGGAGATCAGCCACGTCCGCGAGCACGCGTCGTACGCGTCGTCGGTCGGGCGGGTCTGCTCGTTGCCGATCTGCCCGAGCTCGTGCAGCCCGGTGCCGTCCGGCTTCATCTGCCAGAGGCGGGCCAGCGTGTACACACCGAGGTACACGTCCCGGCCGACCGGCGTCATCGTCTTCGCCTCGCCGGGCAGGAACGTCCGCGTGCTCGCGCCGGTCGCCAGGTCGTGGACCTGGATGCCGGCCTTTCCGCTGACCAGGACCGACGACTGCGTGGCGGTGATCGCCATCGCCTGTTCGGGAGCCGGTGGCAGACCGGCCTGCCCGAGGTCGGTGCCGGTGAACGTCCCGGTCGCCTCGTCGAAGTCGACGACCTGACTGGTCAGCTCCGCCCTGATGGTGCTGCCGTCGACGAAGATCCGGTTGAAGTACGCCCCGTCGTACGGCGAACCGAGCCGGGTCAACGTGTTGTCGCGGTACCGGTAGAGCGTGCCGGACGGCCGGGTGCCGAGATAGACGTCGGCGCCGTCGAGCGTGATCGCGGTGATGTACTGGTCGCCGCCAGGAGTCTGGACCTCGACCGGGTTGCTCAGGTCGCTGGTGTCGTAGACGAGCATCGTGCCGGTCGGGGAGAGGCTCGCGGCGAGCTTGGTCCCGTCCAGTGCGAGGGTGGCGACGAACGTCCGGTCGGCGTACTTCGCCGGGAGGATCTCGCGGCGCTCGCCGGTGACACGGTCGATCGCGATCAGGTGCGCCTTGGTGCCGACGCCGGCGTAGATCGTGGTGGCGTCGGCGGCGATGCTGCGGACGTACTGCTCGCCCGCGACCGCGGCCCCGTACGACCTGGTGGCGCCGGTGGCCGGGTCGTACTCGTGGACGGCGCCGTCGGGGTAGGTCCCGGCGACGATCTTGCCGTCCGGGGTCGCGGCGATCGACCAGATGAACGAGCCGAACTGCGCGACCTTCGTGGCGGTGCCGGTGCTGGTGTCGATCTTGTAGACGTCGCCGGGGGTGTACAGGCCGACGTACAGATCGGTGCCGAGGTGGGTCATCGCCCAGGCGCCGGCCCCGGTGGGCAGCGAGAACTTGCGGTCCACGGTCTTGCCGACCGGGTCGAACGCGCCGACCTGGACCGGCGAGACGCCGGAGGTGATGGTCCAGATCCGGTCGCCGACCTGTTCGGCGACGCTCGTCGAGGTCACGGCGGAGGCCGGACCGAGGTTGGTGATCGTCGGTGTTTCGGTCCCGGCCGGAACTGCCTGGGCGGGCACCGTCAGAAATCCTGTGCAGCAGAGCAGAGCAATGATCAGTCCCCGTGCGAATCGCTTGTCCACAAGGCCTCCCGGGACAGTGCCGACGGAATTACGGTCATGGCTGAAATTAGCCGGACGCGCGTGAGTGCGTCAACCGTTCGGGAAACAATCAGCTCTGAACGATCTACAGATGGACGCGGTACACCACGAGCGGGCGGCCGCTGCCGGTGCCGAGCTGGGTGCCGGTGGCGTCCGCGAGGCCGGCGCGCTCGAGCCGGTTCAGGACGCGCCGTGCGGTGCGCGGCTGGATGCCGAGGTGGTCGGCGACCGAGCGGGTGGTGAGACCGTTCTCCGGGGTGGAGCGGACGAGCTCCTGGAGGCGTTCGAGCGTCGCCTTCGAGAGGCCGGCGCGCTGGGCGAGGAGCTGCAGCTTCGAGCGCTGCTGCGGGCGTGGGGTTGCGCCGCCGACGAGGACCAGGTCGATGTCGTTGCGCAGGGACACCACGGCCGCCGTCCGTCCGGCGGTCCGGGCGCGGCCGAGGGCGCGGCGGGCCAGCACCTCGGTCTCGGTGCCGGAGCCGCCGATGCCGAACCCGATCCGTACGGTCCCGAACTGCTCCTTGAGCCGGTTCAGCATGCTCAGCTCGGTGAACGCGGCGGTCGCTTGTTCGAGCGGTCCGCGGGTCGCCACCACGAGCCAGCGCTTGTCGTCGTACCGGATGACGCTGCCGCCGAGCGTGCCCGCCTCGCGGCGGAGCGCGTCCTCGGCGTCCGGGGAGATCTCGACCAGGCCGAGCGCGATCTGCGCGTCGTCGCTGCGCAGCGCGTCGTGGCGCAGCAGGAGGCTGTTCACCGCGGCGCGGACCGAGTGCACCGACGGCGCGAGCCGCAGGGTGGTCTGCTCGGTGCGGAGCTTCTCGTACGCGGAGCGCAGACAGGTGATCGCGACGGTCGCGTGGGCCTGATGGTGGAACGTGAGGATCTCGTCGAGGCTCAGCCCGGACCGGTACGGGAGCACCTTGACCCCGCGCATCGGAAGCCCGACCTCGTCGAACGTCTCCCGTACCTCGGCCTCATCGAGGACGTCGATGCTCAGCGACGTGACGTCGTGCCCCTCGCGGAGCAGCTGGACCAGGGCGCGCATCAAGGTGGCGCCGGTGTACTCGACGTGCGCGGCCGGCCGGTCGAGGAGGTCCTGCGCGGCGGCGATCTGGTACGGGACGACGCCGGTGAACAGCCACGCGTCGACGCTGCCCGGGGCGTTCGCCATCACCTTCGGCGTGTCGGTCTCCCGGCGGTAGCGCAACGGGACGACCTCGACCCCACGCAGCCCTTTGACGATCCGGCTGCTGGAGGTGACCAGGTCCGACGGCCCGACCACCCCGATCGTCGTCACCATCCGCGGTTCCCCTCCATGCGGGCCAGTCTCACCACAAGACCCCACCGCTGCAAGAACCCGCGCCGTCGTGGGCTACGTTCGCTGCATGGACCGGGTTCTGGACTGGATCGACGAGGGTACGCAGCTGTGCCGCGGCGGAATGGCCGAGCTGGACGCGCCCTCGCTGCTGCCGGGGTGGTCGCGCAGGCACGTGGCCGCGCATCTGGCGCTGAACGCCGAAGCGCTGGGCAACCTGGTGTCCTGGGCAAGGACCGGTGAAGAACGCCCGATGTATCCGTCCGCCGAGGCGCGGAACGCCGACATCGAGGCGGCGAAGTCGCGGCCCGCGGACGAGTTGCGGTCCTGGTTCGAGGAGGCGTCGGCGGGGCTCACCGCGGCGATGGGGACCTTGACGGACGCGCAGTGGCAGACCGAGGTGCGGACCTCCCGCGGGGTGCCGATCCCGGCGACCGAGGTCCCGTGGATGCGGTCCTGCGAGGTGCTGATCCACGCCGTCGACCTCGGCACCGGTCCGACCTTCGCCGACCTCCCGACCGACTTCCTCACCGCCCTATGCGACAAGATCCGCAGCCAGCGCGGCAACGTACCGGACGTCGACGGCCCCCTCCCACAACTCGCGGCCTACCTGTCCGGCCGTCCCTACGTCGACGTACTGGGCTCCGACGGCAAGCCCGCCCAGGAACTCCCGCCCTGGCTCTGAGGCTAGAGGAACGCCCCGACGGACGGGGTGTTGTCGCTGCTCCAGTTGAGGATGGCGGCGTAGAGGACGCGGCGGTGGGCGACGCCGTTCGCGATCTGGCTGTCGGTGCACGGCGATGTACCGGTGCCGCAGACCCAGGCGTGCAGGAAGATCCGCCAGCCGCCGTCGAGCGACGGTGTGACGTCGGCGCCGCCGGGTCCGCAGAGGCCGGTGCCGGCGGACGTCATGAGTGAGTGCTCGGTCGCGCCCGCGAAGTTCCAGCGGTCGCTCGAGCGGAGCCAGACGGTCGCGTAGCTGCAGTTGTCGTAGCCGTAGCGGGACGCGAAGAGGACGAACTGCGAGCCGCGCTGCACCATCGTCGGGTTCTCGATGATGCCGTCACGTTGCAGCAGCTCCCGGCTGTCGGTACTTGCCTTGTGCAGACCCGTGCCGTCGAGGGGGACCATCCGCAGCGAGGACGGGATCTGCTGCGTCTTGTACAACAGGTAGCGAGTCCCGGCGCTGTCCTGGAACGGCGACGGGTCGATCACCCCGGCCGCTGCGATCGGCCGGCCGGGTACTCCGTCCTCACCACCGTGCCGCCCGCCGGGACAGACGAGCGGAGTGTCGCCGACCGGCTTGTACGGTCCGCCGGCCTGGCTCGACGTGGCGACGCCGATGCACCGCTGACCTGCGAAGTCCTTGGCGACGGCCGAATAGTACAGAACGAACCCGGCTGACGTCTGCCAGGCATCCGGCGCCCAGACGTCAGGTCCGGTGTCCATCCAGGACGGGGGAGTCGAGAGATCGAGCGCCGATCCGACGCTCTGCCACGGTCCGGAGGCAGTGTCACCACGGCTCACCCGGCCCTGAGGTCCGGTCGTGAACGCATAGAAGTCGCCGTTCGCCCGCAGCACCCCCGGATCGGCGACAGAGTTCGCCGGCGCATACACCGGTCCCGGAGCCACCACACCCAACACCGAACTGACCGCAAGCACGAGCGACGTCCACATCGGCGCAACCTCTCCTAGGAGTTTCGTGCCCTGAACTCTGCCCAGACGGCCGGGTTGTAATCCGGGAGACTTTTGACGTACGCCATCCAGGTGGCGCGGTCGATCTCGCCGGTGATGCGGGCGCGGTACATCCGCAGGTACTCCGGGTCGTCCGGCGACATCGGGTCGTCGGGGCGGCCGCCGACCCGTCCGTCGGTCAGCTCCCGGACGACGTCGGCGTGCCCGGTGTGCCGGGTGGTGTCGAGCAGGACGGTGTGCACCATCTCCCGCAGCGTCACTGTGCTCCCGGTGTGATGCGTACCGGTCGTGTCGAGGTCGAGTTCCGCGATCGTCCGCGCACCCGCGGCACACGCGCGCCGGTACGCTTCGACGAGTCCCGCGACCGACTCCTCCGGGGTCGCCCACAGGTCGAGCCCGAAGAGCAGCTCCTCGTCGTCGAGCTCCGAGGTGAGTTCATCCGCCGCCCGCTCCTGGCCGAACGCCGCCACCAGGTACCCGTACGTGATCCCGGTCAGATGCTTCACGATGCCGATCAGGTTCGTCCCCGTCGGCGTCATCGGGCGGCGCAGCTCGTCGTCGCCGAGCCCCTCGACCTTCCAGAGCAGCGACTGCTGGATCTCGTCCAGTTCCCTGAGCAACAGTTCCTTCTCGGAGGTCACTTGACGACCCGGTAGCGGAGGTGGGTCACGTCCCGGGCGGGAAGCTGCCGAACGTTCTCGAGTTCGATGTACTCCGCGGGCAGGTTGTCGAAGAGGCGGCGGCCCTGGCCGAGGAGGACGTTGACGACGTGCAGCTCGAGCTCGTCGAGGAGGCCGGCACGGAGCAGGGCTTGCGCGGCGCCGGCGCCGTGGACCATCACGTCGCGGTCCCCGGCCGCCTCCTTCGCCTGAGCGGCACAGTCCGCCGCGAACGAGCGGAACCCGCCGCGCCCCATCGGCTCGTCGACACTGTCGTCGGGACCGACCACGAAACCGTCGAGCGACATGCTCATGTACAAGCGGATCATCGGGCACCTCCGAGGGCCTGGGGAAAGTTGAACACGTCGCTGGGGTCGTACTGGTGCTTGATGTCGGCCAGCCGTGCGTAGTTCGGACCGTTGTAGGCGGCCGCCCAGTCGGCAAGCTCGGGATCGGGGAAGTTCGGGTAGACGCGTCCGGACCCGTGCGGCTGGGCGATCGCCCACGACCGGCGGACGGCGGAACGATCAGGACCGGCATGTTCGATGAGGAAGCGCTCGCCGCGGTGTGCGAAGGCGGTGGCGTCGACCGGGACGCGGTTGTAGGCGCCGCCCATCGGGGTGAAGTTGAGGTCGCAGCCGGCGCCGAGGAGTTCGGAGACGACGGACCGGGGGAGCGGCGTACGGAAGAACCCGGACTTGCTGTGCACCACGCGATCCTCCGCGTCGCCCTCGGACAGGCTGCGTTTGAGATCGGGCCAACTGAGGTCGTCACGCAGTTCCACCTCGCCGTCCACGAACGGGCCGGGGTCGAACGCTGCGAGCGTGGCGCCGAAGACCTCCGTACGGTCGCCGGTCACCGTCAGGCAAGCGGTGAGGTCGTCCGGTGCGTCCGGCGCCCACGCCTGCCAGGCGTCGATCACCTCGGCGGCGCGGTCGCGGGGCCAGGTGATCCGGAAGCGGGTCGCGGCCGGCGACGGTACGGCGGCGAACACCAACGACGTCACCACGCCGAACTGCCCACCACCGGCTCCACGCAGCGCCCAGAACAAGTCCGCGTTCCGCGAGGCATCACACGCCACGACCGTGCCGTCCGCGAGCACCACCGTCGCCGCGACGAGCCGGTCGCAGGTCAGCCCGTACTTCCGCCCGAGCAACCCGAGCCCACCACCCAACGTCAGCCCGGCGATCCCCACCGTCGGCCCGCACCCCGCCGGAATCGTCAGCCCGTGCTCGTGCAGCCCTTGATAGACCGCAGTGAGCCGCGCGCCCGCCCCGATCGTGGCCACGCCCGAATCCACCGAGATCGCCGACAGCCCCGACAGGTCGATCTGGACCCCGGTCGTCGACGAGCGCCCGGCGAAGCAGTGACCGCCGCCGCGCGGGGCGACCGGCAGACCGGCAGAACGCGCGTAGGCGAGCGCCTCGATCACATCGTCGGTGGACGAGCAGCGCGCGATGACCTGCGGACGGATGTCCCGGTACTGCGGCTGCGCCGGCCGCCGCAGTACGTCGTACAGCGCGTCGTCAGGCCCGATCAGTTCCATGGACCGACGCTAGAACCCGCCCGCCGGTCCGCGCTTGAACGAAACGGTCGTACCACCCGGTGAGGAACGGCGCCCACGAGGCGGTGTGGTCGTGGCCGCAGTCGCACCGATCCGCCTTGTCGCCGAGCAGGTCGCGCGGCGTCACGCCGGTCAGCCGCACGCACTCCCGGGTGAGATGCGCGTGATCGGCGTACCCGGTCTCGGCCGCGAGGTCCGCGAGCCCGTTCCCGTACCCGGCCTGGGCCAACGCGAGGTACCCCTGGAACCGCAACGTCCGCTGCAACGCCTTCGGCGCCACGCCCGTTGCGGTCAAACACCGGCGCCGCAGCTGGCTCTCCGACAACGCCAGCTCGTCGGCGAGCAGCGCGATCCCGGTCCGCTCCCACGGCATCAACCGCCGTACGAGCTCCGCCACCACCGGATCGGACCGCACCTTCTGCCCGGCCAGGTACTGCTGCACGCCCAGCAGCGCGGCCCTCGGAGTCGCCGCGTCCGCCACCACTGAGCCGATCCGGTCCGCGGCCGGACCCCACAGGTCCACCGCGCAGTCGACGAGGTCGTCGGCCGGTACGCCGAGCAGCGGCGTACCCGCGCCGGGCATGAACCGGACGCCGACGATCGTCGTCCGCGGCGGGATCACCTGCAGGTGCGCGCGGGTCAACGGCCCGATCAGCCGCGGTGCGCCGCCGACCGGGCAGTGCAGCTCGACGCCACCGGTCGGCAGGTCCCGTTGCGGGTAGGGCTGCGATCCGGTGCGCTGGATCCAGACCGTACGGACGAGGCCGGTCAATGCTCGGACCGGCGCGCTCTCGTCGTACGTCTGGGCCATCAGACCTCGATGTGTGAGCCGATGATGACTGTGCGGTCGCGGGGGAGGCTGAAGGCTTCGGCCGCGTCCGCGGTGATGTGCGACGTCGCGAGGAACAGCTGTTTGCGCCAGCCGGCCATCGTCTTGGCCTTGCCGCGCCGGAGCTCGATCTTCGAGAGGAAGTACGACGCCCGCTCGAGATCGAGCGGACCCTCGGAGTCGGTGGGATCCAGCAGGGCCAGCGCGGCCGGTACGTCGGGGCGCTCCATGTAGCCGAACTTGATCGTGACGTGCGTGATCCCGTCGTTGCCGTATCCGAGGTCGTTCACGGTGACCCGGTTCTCCTCGGCGACCCGCGGCACCGGCTCGGTGTCGATCGCGACGATCACCACGTGCTCGTGCCGGACCTCGTTGTGCTCGACGTTCGCGCGCAGCGCCAGCGGGGCGCTGACGCCGCCGCGGTTCAGGAAGATCGCCGTACCGGGGACCGTGCGAACCGCCAATTTGCCGGAGCTCAGCTCGTCGATGAACTCCTGCAGCGAACCCTCGGCGCGTTCCCGCTCCCGGGTGACGACCTCGCGGCCGCGCTGCCACGTCGTCATCACGGTGAACGCGGTGAGCGCGATCAGCAGCGGCAGCCACGCGCCGTGCAGCAGCTTGGTCAGGTTGGCCCCGATGAACAGCGCGTCGATCAGCAGCAGCGGTGTGGCGCCCGCGATGATCACCCACTTCGGGATCTTCCAGCGGTAGTGCGCGACGTAGAAGAACAGCAGGGTGGTGATGCTGATCGTGCCGGTGACGGTCATGCCGTACGCGTACGCCAGCGCGGCCGAACTGCGGAACGCGAAGATCAGCGTCAGCACCGACACGAACAGCAGCCAGTTCACGAACGGTACGTAGATCTGGCCGATCGTGGTCGCCGAGGTGTGCGTCACCCGCAGCCGCGGCAGGTACCCGAGCCGGGCGGCCTGCGCCATCACCGAGTACGCGCCGGTGATCACCGCCTGCGACGCGATCACGGTGGACGCGGTCGCGAGCAGCACCAGCGGCAGCCGGCCCCAGTCCGGGACCAGGAGGAAGAACGGGCTGCTGATGTTGTCGTGGTTCTTCAGGATCAGCGCACCCTGGCCCAGGTAGCTGAGCGTGAGGGCCGGCAGGACCAGGAACAGCCAGCCGCGGCTGATCGCCTTCCGGCCGAAGTGCCCCATGTCGGCGTACAGCGCCTCGGCGCCGGTGATCGACAGGACGACCGCGGCGAGCGCGAAGAACGCGATGTGGAAATGCCCGGCCAGGAAGCCGACCGCGTACGTCGGGGAGAGCGCCTTGAGGATCTGTACGTGGGTGAGGATGCCGCCGATCCCGGCCGCGCCGATGACCGCGAACCAGGCGATCATCACCGGCCCGAACGCCCGGCCGATGGACTCGGTCCCGCGGCGCTGGACCATGAACAGCCCGATGATGATCACCGCGGTGATCGGGATGACGTACTCGCCCAGCGATGGCTGCACGGTCTTGACGCCCTCGACCGCGGACAGTACCGAGATCGCCGGCGTGATCATGCCGTCGCCGAAGAACAGCGACGCCCCGAACAGGCCCACCGTCGCCAGCACCGCGGAGGCCTTCCGGCCCGGGTGCGTCTCGCGCCACTTGCGGAGCAGCGTGATCAGCGCGACCACACCGCCCTCACCGTTGTTGTCGGCGCGCATCGTGAGCATGATGTACGTGACGGTGACGATGATCATCACCGACCAGAAGATCAGCGACACCACGCCGTACACGTTGTGGTCGCTGAGCGGCACCGGGTGCGGGTCCTCGGGGTTGAAGACCGTCTGCAGGGTGTAGATGGGGCTGGTGCCGATGTCACCGAACACGACACCGAGTGCGCCGACCACCACGGCGAGCTTCGCCGTGTCGTGGATCGTGTGCGCAGGCTGATCCGTCACGGGACCGGACGATACCCGCCCCGGGAGCTAGGACTGTGCATGTCCAGCCGCCGGCCTCGGCTCCGACGTACCGGGCATGACAGCCGAACGGGTACTGCGCACCTATCTCACGCTCGTCGTGGTGTCGACGGGGGCGTCCTCGATGATCTGGGGCATCAACACGGTGTTCCTGCTGGACGCCGGGCTGAGTATCGGGAAGACGTTCGCGGCGAACGCGTTCTTCACCGTCGGGATGGTGCTGTTCGAGGTGCCGACCGGGGTGGTCGCGGACACCGTCGGCCGCCGGGCGTCGTACCTGCTGGGGACGGCGACCCTGATCGGTACGACACTGCTCTACCTGCTGCTCTGGCGGATGCACGCGCCGTTCGTGTGGTGGGCGGTGGTGTCGGCGCTGCTCGGTCTCGGGTTCACGTTCTTCAGCGGTGCGACCGAGGCGTGGCTGGTGGACGGGCTGCACGCGACCGGGTACCGCGGGTCGCTGGACGACGCGTTCGCGAAGGGGCAGGTGGCGAACGGCGTCGCAATGATGGCCGGCTCGATCGGCGGCGGCGTCCTCGCCCAGTTCACGAACCTCGGGATGCCGTACGTCGCTCGTGCGGTCTTGCTGACGGCCACGTTCGTCGTGGCTTGGCGATCGATGCGGGACATCGGGTTCACGCCGAAGCCGCGAGGGTCGGTACGGGGCGAGTTGACCGGCATCGTGCGGGCATCGCTCCAGTACGGGCTGCTGAACCGACGGGTGCGCTGGGTGATGCTCGCCGGCCCGTTCACCGCCGGAGTCAGCGTCTACGGCTTCTACGCCGCCCAGCCCTACCTGCTCCAGCTCTACGGCCACACCAACGCCTACGCCGTAGCCGGCCTCTCCGCCGGCATAATCGCCGCCGCCCAAATCGCCGGCGGCACCACCTCCCCCCACCTGACCCGCCTGTTCCACTCTGCCCGACCGCGAGAGCGCACCCCGCTCCCGACCTCGGAGCGCGGCTTCACCCCCCACCCCGCCCCGGAGCGAAGCGGAGGGGCGGAACCTCGGATCCGGATGCTGATCGGCACCGTCCTGGTGTCCGCGGTCATGATCGCAGCGCTCGGCCTGGTGTCGTCGTTCTGGATGGCTGTGGTGTTGTTGATGGTTTGGGGGTCGATGTTCGCCGCGATGTCGCCCGTCCGCCAGGCGTACCTGAACAGCCACATCCCGTCCGAACAGCGCGCGACCGTCCTGTCCTTCGACAACCTGCTCGGCTCCGCCGGCGGCGTTGTCCTGCAGCCAACCCTCGGCCGTACGGCGGACGCCTGGGGCTACGGACCGGCGTACCTGATCTCCGCCGTCATCCAGCTGCTGGCGGTCCCGTTCCTCAGCCTGACACGCCCTAAATCCCTCGATGCCACCGTTGAAAAACCTCTAGCCTTGCGGGCGTGACGGCGCGACTGATGATCATCAACGGCGGCTCGAGCTCCGGGAAGACCGGGATCGTGCGCTGCCTGCAGGCGCTGCTGCCGGAGCCGTGGCTCGGGTTCAGCGTGGACGATTTCGTGGCCGCGCTGCCGGCGGTGATGGACGGCGGCATCGAGTTCGGGCCGGACGGCGAGGTCTCGGTCGGCCCGGCGTTCCGCGCACTCGACGCGGCCTGGATCGCCGGCGTCGTCGCGATGTGCCGCGCCGGCGGGCGGGTGATCGTCGACGACGTGTTCCTCGGCGGCGCCTCCTCGCAGCAGCGCTGGCGTGACGCGGCCGGTGACGTCGAGACCGTGTTCGTGGGCGTCCACTGCGACCCGGCGGTGGCCGCCGGCCGCGAGCTGGCCCGCGGTGATCGCGCGCGGGGGATGGCCGAGCAGCAGGCGTACGTCGTCCACGAGGGCGTCACGTACGACGTCGAGATCGACAGCGCCCACACCGAGTCCGTCGAGTGCGCGCGAGCGATCGTCGACTACCTGAAGAGCTGATCCACCGCCGCCAGGGCGCTGATGATCCGGGCGCGGTGATCCGCCGCGACGACCTCCGCATCCTCGCCGTCCAGGATCCGGCGTACCGCCTCGAGATGGACGACGCGGTAGGCGGCAACAGTCAGCGCGGCAGTCAGCCGCGGATCCGGTACGCCGGTGTGCTCCATCGCCGCGGCGATCGCCTGCTCGATCACCTCGAGGAGTTCCCGGGCCCGGGACTGCAACGCCCGCGACTCCGCGATCACCTCCCAGAACCGGCTGAAGTGCCCCCGCATCGTCGACAGCGGATGACCCTCGTCGGCGAGCCTGACGAGCAGGTCCGACAGCGCGATGACCGCGGACGTCCCCGGCTCCCGATCGTTGACTGCACCAACGACCAGAGCCTCCGCCTCGGGATAGCGATCGAAGAGCAGATCCTCCTTGCGCGGGAAGTGCGCGAACACCGTCGGCCGCGCCACGTCCGCCGCCTCCGCGACCTCGGACACCGACACGGCGTCGAACCCACGCTCGAGGAACAGCCCGGTCGCGACGTCCGAGATCCGCGCCCGGACCTCGGCCTTCTTCCGCTCGCGACGACCCTGGTGCTCCACGCGCTAACCATACTGGATAAAAAGATGTACCGAGTATGGTTTGAGTTGTAGAGTGCCGACCATGGTCTCTATCGGGGTGAACTACGACACGGGCTTCGTGTACGGCGGCCGCAACACCCGTCGGCGCTTCGACGCCGACGCGGTCCGCAACGACCTGGCGGTGATCGCCGGCCGGCTGCACGCTCCGGCGGTCCGGATCGTCGGTGACGACCTGGACCGGATGGCGCTCGCCACCGAGGCGGCGCTCGCGACCGGGCTCGACGTCTGGTTCTCGCCGATGCCGATCGACCTGGAGCCGGCCGGGTTCATCGCGTACCTCACGGACTGTGCCGCACGGGCCGAGACCTTGCGGCGGGCCAGTGCCTCCGGTGAGGTCGTGATGGTGCTCGGGTGTGAGTTGTCGCTGTTCTGCAAGGGTTTCGTACCGGGCGAGACCTCGCAGGAACGGATCGCGGCGATGTCGGATCCGGCGACCTGGACCGATCCGGCCAAGCTCGCCGTGCTGCAGGCCGGGTTCGCGCGCTGGGCCGATGTCCAGCAGGAGCTGACCGACGCCGCCCGGAGGGTGTTCTCCGGCCGGATCACCTACGCGGCCGGGATGTGGGAGGACGTGAACTGGGACCTCTTCGACATCGTCGCCGTCGACGCGTACCGGGACGCGCAGAACGCGGCTACCTTCGGCGAGGAACTGGCGTCGCGGTCCAAGTGGGGCAAGCCGGTGGTGGCGACCGAGTTCGGTTGCTGCACGTACCGGGGTGCCGCCGACCGGGGCGGGATCGGCTGGTCGATCGTCGACACGACGGCGGACCCGCCGGTGATCACCGGCGCTCCCGAGCGACGGGAGGAGGAACAAGTGGAGTATCTGATCGACCTGGTCGAGGAGTTCGACCGGATCAACCTCGCGGCCGCCTTCTGGTTCAGCTTCGCCGGCTTCGAGCTGCCGCACCGCCCCGACGACCCGGAGCACGACCTGGATCTGGCGGCGTACGGTCTGGTGGCCGTCGACGACGACGGGAACTGGCAGCCGAAGCAGGTCTTCGGCAAGCTCGCCGAGCTGAACAGCTGAACCAGCGGGTACATTTGACCGCGTGCTGACAGCGAAGGGTGCGGCGACGCGGGACCGGATCGTAGCGGCCGCCGCGGCCGAGATCCGCGAGCGCGGGATCAGTGCGGTGAAGCTCGACGACATCGGCCACCGCAGCCGGACCGGGAAGAGCCAGCTCTTCCACTACTTCCCGGACGGGAAGGAGCAGCTCCTGCTCGCGGTCGCCGAGCGCGAGGCCGCGCAGGTGCTCGTCGACCAGGAGCCGCACCTCGGGCAGCTCACCACGTGGGACGCGTGGCGCGAGTGGCGGGACGCCGTCGTCGAGAAGTACCGGCGGCAGGGCGTGAACTGTCCGCTCGGCGTACTGATCACCGAGATCGGCCGCCACACCCCGGCCGCGCAGGCGGTGACCGGCCAGCTGCTCGCGCAATGGCAGCACCGGCTCCAGCTCGGGATCGAGGAGATGCAGGCCACGGGCGAGATCCGTACGGATGTGGATCCCGCCCGCGCCTCGGCCGCTCTGGTCGCCGCGATCCAGGGTGGGGTCGCGATCCTGATGTCGTCGGGCTCCGCGACCCATCTGGAGTACGCGCTCGACCTGTGCCTGGACTACCTCAGCGCCAGTTGACGACCGGTGGCCGGTAGCCGGCCGGCTTGTCGGAGACCTTCGCGCCGGTGCTGACCATCCAGCCCTGGTACTCGGGCGTGAACATCCGGTACACCGACGTCGGCGGTACGGCGCTCGCCTCGTCGAGGACCGTGCGCAGCTCGGCCGGCAGTTCGAAGTCGAGCGCCGCGATGCTCGACTCGAGCTGGGCCGGGTTGCTGGCGCCGACGATCGCGGACGCGATACCCGGCTGCGTCGCCGCCCAGTTCACCGCGACCTGCGCCATCGCCACGCCGAGCTTTTCCGCCACGTCCCGGACCGTGGGCAGCAGGTCCCACTGCCGGTCGGTCCAGCTCTGCCCGGCCGCGCCGGCGCCGGTCAGCCGCCCGTCCCCGGACATCGTCTTCGTCTCGTCCCGCTGGTACTTCCCGGTCAGGAAGCCGGCGCCGAGCGGGCTCCACGCCGTGACCCCGAGCCCGAGCTGCTGCGCCATCGGCACATGCTCGGTCTCGATCCCGCGGTCGATCAGCGAGTACGGCAGTTGCAGGCTCACCATCGGCGTCAGCGCGTGCGCGTCGGCCAGCGTCTGCGCGCGAGCCGCGTACCAGGCGGGGACGTCGGACAGCCCGGCGTACCGGATCTTGCCGGCCCGGGCGAGATCGTCGAGGGTCCGCAGTACTTCGTCGACCGGGGTGAGGCGGTCCCAGGTGTGCAGCAGGAACAGGTCGACGTAGTCGGTGCCGAGCCGGCGCAGCGAGTCGTCGAGGGCGCGGATCAGGTGCTTGCGGCTGTTGCCGCCGGCGTTCGGATCGCCGCTGTCGACGCTGTTGGTCGCCTTGGTGGTGAGCACCATCCGCTCCCGGACGCCGGCCTCGGCGATCAGCCGGCCGACGATCCGTTCGCTCTCACCCGCGGTGTAGAAGTCGGCGGTGTCGATGAAGTTGCCGCCGGCCTCGAGATAGGCCCGGAAGATCGCCCGCGCCTCGTCCTCGGTCTTGCCGTACGGTGCGTGGAATCCGTCCTGCCCGAAGTTCATGGTGCCCAGCGCGAGCCGGCTGACGCGCAGTCCGGAACGCCCGAGCAGGTAATAGTCGTCGAGTGCCATGACCACAGCGTTGCTCGCAAAAAATGGACCAGCAAGTACAAATTGTGCGACTGCGATGTGGAAGGATTCCGGCGTGCGCTTGTCTGAACAGCAGCGGAGTGAGCTGGAGCGGTTGGCGGCGGCTGTGGTGCCGGGGGAGGAGTGGCACCGTGCGGCCACCGGGTTTGTCGAACGGGTGCTGAGCGAGGATCGGCCGGACTGGACCGATCGGGTCTCGCGGGCGCTGGCGGATCCGGACGATGCGGACCGGCCCTGGCTGGTCAGGTTGATCGCCCAGGGCTACTACGCGGAGCCGGCGACCTGGGCGTCGGTGGGGTGGCGGACGGGGGAGTTCGCCACTGTGCAGACCGAGCTGCAGCTGACGCCGCGCGAGGCGTTGGCGGACCGGTACGACTGTGTGGTCATCGGATCCGGGGCCGGTGGAGGTACGACGGCCCAGGTGCTCGCGGAGTCGGGTCGGTCGGTGCTGGTCGTCGAGCTGGGCAGCTACCCGTCGACGGGGATGCTCGCACACGACCACCTCCGGAACCCACGGTCGGTGCTCGGGCTGCCGGCGCCGACCGATCCGGATCCCGCCGGGCGGCCGCGGGTCTCGATCGCGAACGGCGTCCGCCGTCAGGTGCTGCCGCCCGACGGCGGCTGGGGCAACAATGCGTTCACGGTCGGCGGTGGGACCCGGGTGTACGGCGCGCAGGCGTGGCGCTTCGTCCCGCAGGACTTCCGGATGGCCACGACGTACGGCGTACCGGAAGGCAGTTCGCTCGCCGACTGGCCCATCACCTACGACGACCTGGAGCCGTACTACTCGCTCGCCGAACAGCGCTTCGGGGTGAGCGGTGGCGGGAAGGACCCGTGGCACGAGCCGCGGTCGATCCCGCTGCCGATGCCGCCGCTGCCGCGCACCGGGCCGGCGCAGTTGCTGGCGGGTGCCGCGGACCGGTTGGGCTGGGGCACCCTCGACGTACCGCTGCTGATCAACTCGGTCGACTACCAAGGGCGGTCGGGGTGCGTGCGGTGTGGGCAGTGTGTCGGGTTCGCCTGCCCGGTCGACGCGAAGTCGGGCACGCACAACACCGCCTTGCCCGCCGCGCTCGCGACCGGCAACTGCACGCTCGTCACCGAGACGACCGCCGAGCGACTCGTCACGGACGCGTCCGGTCGCGTCGTCGGCGTCGCACTCGTCGCCGAGAACTGGCGGCAGACGGTCCTCTGCGACGAGGTTGTCGTGGCTGCGGGTGCTTCGGAGACACCGCGCCTGTTGCTGAACAGCGCCCACGACGGCGAGCCGCAAGGGATCGGCAACAACCAGGACCAGGTCGGCCGGCACCTGCAGGCGCATGTGTACGCCAGTGCGGTCGGGCTGTTCGAGGACGAGGTGAGCGATCTGGCCGGGCCCGGGGTGTCGATCGCGACCTGCGACTTCCGGCACGGGAACGACGGGATCGTCGGCGGCGGGATGCTCGCCAACGAGTTCGTCCCGACCCCCGCGTCGACGTACGACTATCTGACCGCGGCCGGGCTGATCCCGGCGGCCGGTGTGGAGAGCAAGGACGGGATGCGGCACGCGGTGCCGCGGATGCTGCGGGTGGTCGGACCGATCCAGGAGATGACGTCGGCGGAGTCCCGCGTCCGCGTCGATCCGTCCGTCGTCGACCGGTTCGGGAACCCGGTGGTGGTGACGAGCGGCTCGCTCCATCCCGAGGACGCCCGCGCGCAGCGGTTCATGAGCGCCAAGGCGAAGGTGTGGCTCGAGGAGGCCGGTGCGGTCCGGACGGCCGTCGGTGAGCTCGGGAGTCTGGGACAGCCGAGCACCGGGCAGCACCAGGCCGGGACCTGCCGGATGGGCGACGACCCGGCCCGTTCGGTCACCGATCCGCACGGCCGTGTCTGGGGCCACGACAACGTGTGGATCGCCGACGCCTCCGTACACGTCACCAACGGCGGGGTGAACCCAGTGCTGACCGTCCTGGCAACCGCACTACGGACAGCTGAGGGGATTGTGCGGCGTTAGCGCGAGATCCCCACTCCGCTGCGGGCCTCGGCGCCGTACTTCGCCAGTTCGGCGGGGAGGTCGAGGCGGGCGATGCCGTTCTTGTTCCGGTCGGCGTCGGTGAGCAGGTCGGCCGGGATGATCCAGACGATCTCGAACTCGAGGCCGTCGGGGTCCTTGCCGTACAGGGACTTCGTGGTGCCGTGGTCGGACGCGCCGACCAGTGCGCCGGCGCCGCTGAGCTTGCCGGCCAGGTCCTCGAGGTCGCCGAGCGTGTCGACCTCCCACGCAAGGTGGTAGAGGCCGACAGTCGTCCGCCCGGCACCGGACGGCGCCGCCGCGGAGCCGATCTGGAACAGGCCGAGGTCGTGGTCGTTGGTCGACCCGGGCGCGCGCAGGAACGCCGCGCCGGGAATGACGTCGCCGGTCTCGGTGTAGCCGAAGCCGAGGACGTCTCGGTAGAACGCGACGCTCGCCGCGACGTCGCGTACGTACAGCACCGCGTGATTCAACCGGAAGATCGCCATACCCACGATAGTAGTTGAAAGCTCAATCGATTTCTAGCGGCGGCGTTTCGGTTTCTTCTGCGGCGTCCGCTTGGGCGCAGATTTGGGGCCGGCTTTGGGGGTGGGCTCGGGGCGCTGTCTGGCCGCGGCGGGGCCGCGGGTGCTGTTGACCGTGCGGCCGCGGACGATGCCGATCAGGTGCTCGACGAGCTCGCCGGCCCCGTCCTCGGACCAGCTGAGCGCGACCTGCGACTCCGGTACGCCGGTCAGCGGGCGGTACGTGAGGTCCTTGCGATGGTGCAGCCGGGCCAGCGACTGCGGGACCACGAGCAGCCCGGTGCCCATGGCAACCAATTCGACGGCGTCGGCGGTGCGCGGGGGACGGTCCTCGATCAGCCGGCCGGGGGGACGCTCCCAGTCGAGCACGTCGTCCTGCGGGTGCAGCATCAGCTCGTCGGCGAGGTCGTCGGTGGCGACCTCCTCGGCGGCCGTGATCACGTGGTCCTTCGGAACCACGACGACGGTCTGTTCGACGTACAGCGGGATCGCGTGCAGCCCGGTGCGGTCGATCGGCAGCCGGAGCAGGACCGCGTCCAGCTCGGCACGCCGGACCAGCTCGGGCGCCTGGGCGGCCGTGACCTGGATCAGCTCGAGCGGGACCCGGGGGAGTCGCTCACCCCAGATCCGGACCCACTTGGCGGGCGTCACGCCGGGGACGTAGCCCAGCCGGAATCCGGTCACGATGCTGAGGTTACAGGGCGTTACGCTGCTCCTATGACGCCGCGCAAGTCCACGCAGAAGAGCATGCAGACCATGAAGCCCGCCACGGCGGCGAAGAAGCTGGACGTGTACCTGCCGGCCACCCCGGCGGAGTTCCAGGAAGGCGTCGTGTCCCGCGAGGAGCTGAACGTGCTCCAGGCCGACCCGCCGGAGTGGCTCCGCGACCTGCGGCGCAACGGTCCGCACCCGCGGTCCGTGGTCGCCGCCCGGCTCGGCGTCTCGATCAGCGGCCTGGCCCGGGCCGGCGTCATGGAGGCGCTCACCACCGACGAGATCGACGAGATCCGGACCGACAACCCGGACTGGCTCGAGCGCGAACGCGCCACCCAGGCCGAGGTTCGCCGGCAGGCAGCCGACCAGAAGCAGCAGAAGTAGGGCCGGTCGCGGATCCAACGGGCCGGAGGTAGCGTCTCACTCCCACAGCAACCAGGGGGTGGGGACAATGCAGATCATCGAGAACAGCATTGTGGGGACGCGGTCGGCCGTGCTGCGGCTGACCAAGCCCGGCGGTGGGCCGGCGATCGTGATCTTCCCGATGCTGCACGTCGCCGAGCCGCAGTTCTACCGGGACGTGGAGGCGCGGCTGCGGGAGTGCGGCCTGCTCGTCGTCGAGGGGATCCACGGCGACTCCACGCCGGTCGTCGAGGGCCTGACGATGACGTACCGCGTGATGCCGGTCAACGAGGAGTCGGGGCTGATCGAGGACGACATTCCGTACGGTGACCTCGGCGTACCGTTCCTGACGCCGGACATGTCTGCCGAAGAGGTCCAGGAAGGCGTCCAGGAGTTGCCCTGGAAGATGCGCGCGGCGATGTGGGCGTCGGTCCCGGTGGCGTCGGTGAGCAACTTCATCGCGGGCCGTCGCGCACTGCTCTCGCCGCAGATCGAGGTCAACGACCTTCCTACCCGGGAGGAGGAGTTGCTCCCCGATGAGTGGGACCGGTTCTTCGACCTGTTGCTCGACCGCCGGGACGATCTAGCGGTCGCCGCGGTGGCGGAGGTGGTGCGGGACCGGCCGGACGACGACATCGACATCGCGGTCGTGTACGGGGCCAGGCACGTGCCCGGCATCCTGCGCGGCGTCTACCGGCTCGGGTACCGCGTGGTGAGCGCGGACTGGCTGATGGCGGTCAGCGCACCAGTGTCGTGAACGCGTCGAGGGCCCGGCGGATGTTCTCGACCGAGTTGGCGTACGAGAAGCGCAGGTGGCCCTCGCCGTACTCGCCGAAGGACGTACCGGGCAGGCAGGCGACGCCGGCCTCGTCCAGCAGCCGGTCGGACAGCGTCGCGGCCGGTACGCCGAGCTCGGTGATGTTCGGGAACGCGTAGAACGCGCCGCCGGGCTCGACGCACGAGACTCCCGGTACGGCGTTCAGCCCGGAGACGATCACGTCGCGCCGTTCGCGGAACGCCTCGCGCATCCGGTCGACGTCGTCCCAGGGCCCTTCGAGTGCGGCGATCGCGGCGTACTGGCTGAACGCCGACGTACAGGACACGGAGTTGATCATCAGCCGCGTCACCGGCTCCACCAGCGGCTCCGGGAAGACGCCGAAGCCGAGCCGCCAGCCGGTCATCGCGAACGTCTTCGACCAGCCGTCGAGCAGGACGGTCCGCTCGGCCATGCCGTCGAGGTCGAGCACGCTGTGGTGCGCGCCGTCGTACCGCAGCGCCCAGTACACCTCGTCGCTCAGCACCACCAGGTCGTGCTCGATCGCGATCTCGGCGATCGCCTGCAGCTGCTCCGGGGTGGACGCGCTGCCGCACGGATTGTGCGGCGAGTTGAGGATCAGCAGCTTGGTCCGGTCGGTGACCAGCGAGCGCAGCTCGTCCGGGTCGACGACGAAGCCGTTCTCCTCGCGCAGCGGGACCGGGACCGGCGTCGCGCCGGCGAAGGACGCGATCGACGCGTACATCGGGAACCCCGGGTCCGGGTAGAGGACCTCGTCGCCCTCCTCGCAGAGCGCGAGGATCGTGAAGAACATGATCGGCTTGGCGCCCGGTGTGATCAGCACGCGGTCGGGCGTCGTCCGCAGCCGGCCGCTGCGGTCCAGGAAGTCCGCGACCGCGCCCCGTAGCTCGGGGATGCCCGGCGCCGGTACGTAGTGCGTCATGCCCTTGTCCAGCGCCTGCTGCGCGGCGGCGATCACGTGCGGCGGGGTGTCGAAGTCCGGTTCGCCGATCTCCAGGTGCACGATCTCTCGCCCCTGGGCCTCGAGTGCCTTCGCCTTCGCGAGCACCTCGAACGCCGACTCGGTCCCCAATCGGTCCATCCGCTGAGCAAGTCTCACGGGCCCCAGCCTATGTCTGCGAGGATTGCTACGTGGCACGGGTAGCGGTTACCGGAAGCAGTGGCAAGCTCGGCAGGGCCGTCGTCGATCATCTGGCGGACCACGGCTGGGACGTGGTCGCCCTCGATCAGGCGCCGCCCGCCAGGGCCGGCGTGACGTCGACGCGGCTGGATCTGACCGATTTCGGTCAGACCTACGAGGCGATCGCGGGGATCGACGACCGGCATGACGGCGTCGACGCGGTTGTGCATCTCGCCGCGATCCCGGCGCCAGGTCTGCGGCCGAACGCGGCGACCTTCGACAACAACATCAACGCCACGTACAACGTGTTCTCGGCCGCGTTGCGGGCCGGCGTCCGGAACATCGTGTGGGCGTCCAGCGAGACGGTGCTGGGCCTGCCGTTCGACGAGTTCCCGCCGTACGTGCCGGTCGACGAGGAGTACCCGCCGCGGCCGAACAGCACCTACTCGCTGGTGAAGACGCTCGAGGAGGAGCTGGCGCGCCAGCTGTGCCGCTGGCACCCGGACCTGAAGATGATCGGGTTGCGGTTCTCGAACGTGATGTACCCCGAGGACTACGCCCGGTTCCCGGCGTTCGACGCGGACGCGCAGGCACGGAAGTGGAACCTCTGGGGGTACATCGACGCCCGTGACGGCGCGCAGGCCGTCCGCAAGGCGCTCGAGTACGACGTGACCGGGACGGACGTCTTCATCGTCGCGAACGCCGACACCGTGATGTCCCGGCCGAACGAGGAGTTGCTCGCCGAGGTGTTCCCCGGCGTACCGGTGAAGCGGCCCTTCGGTCCGAACGAGACGCTGCTGTCGATCGAGAAGGCGCGCCGCCTGCTCGGTTACGAACCCGAGTTCTCCTGGCGGGGCCCGAACGGGAACAGCCTGTCCGGGTCGTAGGCCGCCCGTATGTCGGTCAGCCGCGCGAAGGTCTCGGCCGGCCAGGACGCCTCGTACGACCCGGGCAGCGCGAAGCCGCCGGCGAAGTTCACCGAGGTCTCGGTGCACACCCAGGGCCCGAGCTTCGCCAGCACGCCGTCGACCGTTGCCGGAAGCACCTTTTCGAACAGGTTCGGGTCCGGTACGCCGATCATCGTCAGCGTGCACGCCCCGCTGCGGCCGCCGACCGCCGAGCCCTCGGGTACGTCGCGTTCGGTCGCGCCGCCGAGATGCCGGATCTCGACCGCGATGAGCGGGACCTGCTGCTCCGGGCCGACCACATCGAGGAAGGTCGTGACGAACTCGGCGTCCAGTTCGTCGAGCAGCATCCCGCGGTCCCAGGACGGCGTCGGGTCCTTCGGGTCGTTGTGGATCAGCGCGATGTCGCCGGCCGGCATCTCGCCGACGGCGTCGATCAGCGCGGTCCCGGCCTCGCGGATCGGCCGGAACAGGCGCTGGCCCTGCACCGCGTCGCCGACGTACGCGAACCGGACGCTCAGCACGGTCTTGCCGCGCAGCGGTTCCGGGATGAACTCCAGCGGCGGCAGCCGGAGGATCACCACCGACGAGTTCGCGGCCTCGGGCAGCGTCTTCGTCCAGCCGGCCCAGGTACCGAAGACCGCGGCGATGTGCTCCGCGTCGAAGAACACCGAGCCGCCGTACAGCGTGCCGAGCTCGACAAGCCCGAAGTCCATCGCGGTGACGATGCCGAACCCGCCCTTGCCGCCGCGCAACGCCCAGAACAGGTCGGGGTTCTCGGTGGTGCTGGCGGTCAGCAGCTCGCCGGAGCCGGTCACGATCCGGAAGCTGCGCGCCCAGTCGGACGAGAAGCCGTACGTACGAGCCAACGGCCCGAGGCCGCCGCCGAGCGTGTAGCCGATACAACCGACCACGTCGGACGCGCCGGTGACCGGCGCCAGCCCGTGCGGCGCCGCGGCCGCGACGACCTCGGCCCAGCGACTGCCCGCGGCGATGTGCGCGACCTGTGCCTCGGCGTCCACGCTGACACCGGTCATCCGGGTCGTGGTCACAACGATCCCGCCCTGCATCGGGTTCGGGATGCCGTGGCCGGTGGCCAGTACGCGAACGGGCGTACCGGTCTCGGCCGCTGCCCGCACCACTGCCACCGCGTCGTCCTCGGACGTCAGCCCGACCACGACGTCCGGCGTGTGCGTCACCGCCAGGTTGAACCCGGACAGCTCCTCGGCGTACCCCTCGTCACCCGGGGTCAGTACAGGTCCGGCAACTTCGCTGCGTAGCCGGGTGATCAGTTCCTCAGTCATGTGTTTCCCCTCCTGCCGGGCAGTGTTTCGCACCGCTGGGGTCACGTCATAGCAGGGGTCGAAACACGCCTGAAGAGGGGGCCGACTCGACGGTAACGGCCATTGACTGAAAACCTGTGCCAGCGACACCTGTCTCCTGCGATCCAGGGGAGAGGTCTGTCCGCAAAGCTCAGGGTGAGACACGGAGGCGGTCGATGTTCAAGCGTATCGCAATAGTGAACCGGGGTGAAGCCGCGATGCGGCTCATCAACGCGGTCCGCGAAGTCAACGCCGAGGGCGGTGACCCCATCGAGACCGTCGCCTTGTTCACCGAAGGCGAGCGCACCGCAACCTTCGTGCGGGCCGCGGACCTCACGTACCCGCTCGGCCCGGCGTCGGCGCGGCCGTACCTGGACCTGGAGGTCCTCGAGCGCGCGCTCCGCGAGACCGGGGCGGACGCCGCCTGGGTCGGCTGGGGCTTCGTCGCCGAGGACCCGGCGTTCGCGGCGTTGTGTGACCGGATCGGCGTGACCTTCATCGGCCCGTCGGCCGACGCGATGCGCAAGCTCGGCGACAAGATCGGCTCGAAGCTGATCGCCGAGGAGGTCGGCGTCCCGGTCGCCCCGTGGAGCCGGGGCGCGGTCGAGTCGCTGGAGGCTGCGCTCGAGGCGGCCGACCGGATCGGCTACCCGTTGATGCTCAAGGCAACGGCCGGCGGCGGTGGCCGCGGCATCCGGGTCGTCCGTTCGGCGGACGAGCTCTCCGACGCCTACGCCCGGACCAGCGAGGAGGCGGCCCGCGCGTTCGGCAGCGGCATCGTGTTCCTGGAGCGTCTCGTCACCGGCGCGCGGCATGTCGAGGTCCAGGTGATCGCGGACGGCCAGGGCACGGCGTGGGCGCTCGGCGTCCGGGACTGCTCGGTGCAGCGCCGCAACCAGAAGGTGATCGAGGAGTCGGCGTCGCCGCTGCTGTCCGGGTCCCAGGTCGACGACCTGAAGGCGTCGGCCGAGCGGCTCGCGATCGCGGTCGGCTACCGCGGCGCGGCGACGGTCGAGTTCCTGTACCACCCGGGCGAGAAGTCGTTCGCGTTCCTCGAGGTGAACACCCGGCTGCAGGTCGAGCACCCGATCACCGAGCTGACCACCGGGTTCGACCTGGTCAAGGCCCAGCTGCACGTCGCCGACGGGGGCCGGCTGGAGGGTCCGAAGCCGGTCGAGAGCGGGCATGCGGTCGAGGCGCGCCTGAATGCCGAGGACCCGGACCGCGACTTCGCGCCGTCGCCCGGCCGGATCGCGGTCCTGGATCTGCCGGCCGGTCCCGGCATCCGGGTCGACACCGGGGTGAGCGCGGGCGACAGCATCCCGGCGGACTTCGACTCGATGATCGCGAAGATCATCGGGTACGGCCGGACCCGCGAGGAGGCGCTGGCGCGGCTGCGGCGCGCGATGCAGTCCACGACCGTACTGATCGAGGGCGGCGCGACCAACAAGAGCTTCATCCTCGAACTGCTCGACCAGCCCGAGGTGATCGACGGCAGCGCCGACACCGGCTGGATCGACCGGGTCCGCGGCGAGGGCCGCCTGGTCTCGCACCGGCATTCGGGCATCGCGCTGGTCGCGGCCGCGATCGAGGGGTACGAGGACGCCGAGCAGGTCGAGCGCATCCGGCTGTACGAGACCGCGCACGGCGGCCGACCGCAGGTGCAGCACGAGGTCGGTCGTGCGATCGACCTGAAGCTGCGCGGCGCGAGCTACCAGGTGACCGTGGCGCGGATCGGGCCGGAGCGGTTCCGGGTCGGTGTCGGCAACGGGCAGCTGAAGATCGTGGACGCCGAGCTGGAGCGTCTGGACGAGTACACGAGCCGCCTGGTCGTCGGCGGGCAGCGGTTCCGCCTGGTGACCGCGACGCACGGCCCGGTGCATCTGGTCGAGGTCGACGGCGTCACTCACCGCGTGAGTCGCGACGAGGGCGGCGTACTGCGTTCTCCCGCGCCGGCGCTGGTGGTGGCGACTCCCGTGCAGGCGGGCGCCGAGGTGGAGGCCGGTGCGCCGGTCCTGGTGCTCGAGAGCATGAAGATGGAGACGGTGCTGTACGCGCCGTTCAAGGCGACCGTGAAGGAGCTGCAGGTCTCGACCGGCAGCCAGGTGGAGACCGGTGCGCCGCTGCTCCGGCTCGAGCCGGTGGCCGACGACGCCGCTGCCGAGGAAGCTGCGCCGGTGCATCACGGCGTGCAGCTCGATCTACCGAACGGTACTGGGGAGAAGTCTGCCGCCGAACGGGTGGAGCGCGGGCTGGACAACCTGCGGAGCATGCTGCTCGGGTTCGACATCGACCCGCAGGACGAGGGCGGCATGCTCGCCGACTACCTGACTGCGCGGGCCGAGCTCGCTGCGCAGTCCGGGCCGCCGGTGGCCGCCGAGATCGAGCTGCTGACGGTGTTCGCGGACTTCGCCGAGCTGAGCCGGAACCGGCCGGCCGGCGCGGACACCTCGATCGAGAACCGGGTGCACAGCCCGCGCGAGTACTTCTACACGTACCTGCAGAGCCTCGACCCGGACCGTGGCGCGCTGCCGGCCGAGTTCCAGTCCCGGTTGACCCGGGTGCTGAGCCACTACGGCGTGACCGGACTGGAGCGGAGCCCCGAGCTGGAGGAGGCGGTCTTCCGGATTTTCCTGGCACAGCAGCGCTCGACTCCCGACGTACTGATCGTGACGTCCGTGCTGCAGCGGTGGATCGCCGAGCCGCTGCCGCTGGACGAGTCCGTGCACGACCTCCTGGACCGGCTGGTGCCTGCCACACAGCTGCGATTCCCGGTGGTGGGCGACCTGGCGCGGAGCGTCCGGTTCCGCTGGTTCGACCAGCCGCAGGTGGACGCCGAGCGGGCGTCGATCATCGCGGGCGTCGGCGACGAGGTGGCCGACCTGGCCGAGCACCCGGACGCGCCGAACCGGCAGCAGCGGATCGACGCGCTGGCCGCGATCCCGGAGCCGATCGTCCGGTTCCTCGCCCAGCGGCTGGAGGGCGGCTGGGGCGAGCGCGAGCCGATGCTCGAGGTGCTCGTCCGGCGGCACTACCGCGAGTACGAGCTGCACGACCTGCGGGCGTTCGCCGTCGACGGGCGGCCGTTCGCGACCGCCGACTACACGATCGACGACCGCCCGAGCCACCTGGTCACGACGGTCGGCACGGTCGCCGAGCTGGCCGATCCCGACAGCGGGCTGACCCGGGCGCTGACCGCACAGGTCGACTCCCGGACGGCGGGCCACGAGGCCGTCGTCGAGCTGTACCTGTACGGCCCCGACCTGCCGGAATCGCAGCAGGACGCGTCCGACCTGTACCGCCGGATGGTCGCGGACCTGCCGATCGCCCAGCGGGTCCGGCGGATCTCGGTCGCGGTCGCTTCGGGACAGGGCCATGCGGTCTCGTACTTCACCTACCGCCCGGTGGGCGGCTCGATGACCGAGGACGACAACGTCCGCGGTGTACACCCGATGGTCGGCCGCCGGCTGAACCTGTGGCGGCTGCGCGACTTCCGCATCACCCGCCTGGACGCGCCCGACGACGTGCTCCTGTACTACTGCGTCGCCCGCGAGAACGAGGCCGACCGGCGGCTGGTCGCGCTGGCCCAGGTCCGTCAGTTCGCGGTCGCCCGCGACGAGGACGGCCAGGTCACGGCGCTGCCGCACGCCGAGCGCGCCATCGCCAACTGCCTGGAGGCGATCCGCCGGGCCCGTACGGCACGCGGCGCGGCCGGCGCGAAGCTCGACATGAACCACGTCTGGGTGCAGATCTGGCCCGTGGTCGAGGCTCAGGTCGACGAGGTCACCGCGCTGCAGCGCAACATCGCACCGATGACCGCCGGCGCCGGGATCGAGGAGGTCCTGGTGCAGGGCCGGGTCGCCGGCCCGGACGGCACCACCAACCCGGTGACGGCGCGGTTCTACTACCAGCACGGCGCGGGTGTCGTGACGTCGGTGGAGCAGCCGCCGACCGGGCGGCTGCTGCCGCTCGACGACTACGCGCAGAAGGTCCAGCGGTCCCGGCGGCGGAACACGATCTACCCGTACGAGGTCAGCGGCATGGTCGCCGGCCAGGGCGGATCGTTCGTCGAGCACGACCTGGACGACACCGGCAACCTGGTCCCGGTCGAGCGGGCCAAGGGCCTGAACAAGGCCGGCCTGATCGTCGGCATCGTCACGACGCCCACCGAGCGCTACCCCGAGGGCGTCACCCGGGTCGCGATGAGCGGGGACCCGACCAAGGCCCTCGGCGCGGTCGCCGAGGCGGAGTGCTCGCGGATCATCGCCGCCCTGGACCTGGCCGAGCGGCTGCGGATCCCGGTCGAGTGGTACTCGCTGTCCGCCGGCGCCCGGATCTCGATGGACTCCGGCACCGAGAACATGGACTGGGTCGCGAAGGCGCTGAAGCGGATCGTCGAGTTCACCCAGGACGGCGGTGAGATCAACGTCGTGGTCGCGGGCATCAACGTCGGCGCGCAGCCGTACTGGAACGCCGAGGCGACGATGCTGATGCACACCAAGGGGATCCTGGTGATGACGCCGGACAGCGCGATGGTGCTGACCGGCAAGCAGACGCTGGACTTCTCCGGCAGCGTGTCGGCCGAGGACAACTTCGGCATCGGCGGGTACGACCGGGTGATGGGGCCGAACGGTCAGGCGCAGTACTGGGCGCCGGACCTGAAGGGCGCCCGCGACGTCTTGATGACGCACTACGACCACACGTACGTGGCGCCGGGGGAGCAGCGGCCCCGGCGGGCGTCGACCACGGACCCGATCGACCGCGACGTCACGCCGTACCCGCACGACGTCGCCGGGAGCGACTTCAAGACGGTCGGCGAGATCTTCTCGTCCGCGACCAACCCGGACCGGAAGAAGGCGTTCGACATCCGCACGCTGATGCGGGCCGTCACCGACCAGGACCACCCGGTGCTGGAGCGCTGGGCCGGGATGGCCGACGCCGACACGGCCGTCGTCCAGGACGCGCGGCTCGGTGGCTTCGGGGTCTGCCTGGTCGGGATCGAGTCCCGGTCGGTGCCGCGCCGCGGCTTCCCGCCCACCGACGGGCCGGACACCTACACCGCGGGCACGCTGTTCCCGCGGTCGTCGAAGAAGGTTGCGCGGGCGATCAACTCGGCCAGCGGGAACCGGCCGCTGGTGGTGCTGGCGAACCTGTCCGGCTTCGACGGCTCGCCGGACTCGATGCGGAACCTGCAGCTCGAGTACGGCGCCGAGATCGGCCGCGCGATGGTGAACTTCCGCGGCCCGATCGTGTTCTGCGTGGTCTCCCGGTACCACGGTGGCGCGTTCGTGGTGTTCTCGAAGTCGCTGAACCCGTCGATGACCGTGCTTGCGGTCGAGGGCTCGTTCGCCTCGGTGCTCGGCGGCGCGCCGGCCGCGGCGGTGGTCTTCGCGGGCGAGGTCGACGCGCGGACGGCCGCGGATCCACGGGTCGCGTCGCTGGCCGAGCGGGTCGGCGAGGCGTCCGGAGCGGAGCGGGCCGCTCTGGCCACCGAGCTCGCCGACGTGCGGACCGTCGTCCGGGCCGAGAAGCTCGGTGAGGTGGCGACCGAGTTCGACCGGGTGCACAGCATCGAGCGGGCCCGCGAGGTCGGATCGGTCGACGAGGTCATCAGTGCAAGGCAATTGCGGCCAAAGTTGATCGAGGCAATCAATTCCGGGGTACCCGGAGTTTGATCCCTCCTCTACCCTGGAAGCATGCGTGCCGACAGGGGCGGTCGCAATTGGGCTCGGTCGTTGATCATGTTCATCGGCGTGAGCGCGCTGTCGGGTGCGCTGGCGGCGGGACTCGCGATCCCGTTCGCCGGCTTCGCCGGACAGGGCGCGGCGCAGGTCGCTTCGACCGTGGAGAGTCTGCCGCGGGAGTTCGAGAGCGACGCGCCGGCCGTCCGGAGCCGGATCCTGTCCGCGGACGGCACGCTGCTCGCCACGCTCTACGAGCAGAACCGGGTGCCGGTGCCGCTGAGTGCGGTCAGCCCGATCATGCGCAAGGCGATCATCGCGATCGAGGACTCCCGTTTCTACGACCACGGGGCGCTCGACCTGAAGGGCACGCTGCGCGCGATGGTGCGCAACAGCAGCGGCGGTGAGGTGCAGCAGGGCGGGTCCAGCATCACCCAGCAGTACGTGAAGATGAGCCTGGTCGAGAAGGCGAAGAACGCGGCCGAGCGGGCGAAGGCGACCGAGGTCTCGTACGAGCGCAAGCTCACCGAGCTGCGGTACGCGATCGCGGTCGAGAGCGAGTTCTCCAAGGACGAGATCCTCGAGCGCTACCTGAACCTGGCGAACTTCGGCGACGGTTCGTACGGCATCCAGACCGCCGCGCAGCACTACTTCCGGACCACCGCCGACAAGCTCACGCTGCCACAGGCCGCACTGCTCGCCGGGCTGGTGAAGAATCCGTCGGGCTACGACCCGACCAACGACCTGGCCCGTTCCCGGGCGCGCCGCGACGTGGTGATCAAGCGCATGCTCGAGCTCGGCGTGATCACCGTCGGCCAGGCGAACCAGGCACTCCGGACGCCGGCGATCGACCTGTCGAAGGTCGAGCCGGTGCCGAACGGCTGCGCGAACTCGCGGTACCCGTTCTACTGCGACTACGTGGTCTCCAAGCTGCTCGAGAACCCGGCGCTCGGCAAGACCCCCAAGGACCGCGACCACTACCTGAAGACCGGCGGCCTGCTGATCCGGACCTCGATCGACCCGAAGCTCCAGGCGGCGGCGCAGGCCTCGATCGACAAGCACAGCAAGCGCACCGACACCGCGATCGCCGCGATCACGATCGTCGAGCCGGGCACCGGCCTGGTGAAGGCGATGGTGCAGAGCCGTCCGTACGGCAACGGGCGCAACCACACGAACTACAACTACAACGTCGAGAAGTCGTACGCCGGCGGGTACGGCGGGTTCCAGAACGGCTCGACGATGAAGGCGTTCACGATCGCGGCCGCGCTGGCCAAGGGCATCCCGATGGACTACCGGATCAACTCGCCGGAGCAGATCGACCTGAGCAACAAGAAGTTCCGCACCTGCAGCGGATGGACGCGCGATCCGACGTACCGGCCGAAGAACTCGACCCGCAGCGGTGACCTGACCATGGTCGAAGCCGCGCGGTACTCGACCAACACCTACTTCCTGCAGCTGTCCCAGCGCACCGGACTGTGCTCGATCGCGAAGATCGCGGCCAAGCTCGGGATGTACAACGCACAGACCGGCAAGCCGCTCGACCAGGTGATCTCGATGACGCTCGGCGTCGGGTACGTGACGCCGCTGATGCTGTCGAACGCGTACGCGACGTTCGCGGCGCGCGGGAAGTACTGCCGGCCGCTGGTGGTCACCTCGGTGCGGGACAAGGCCGGGCGGCCGGTGCCCGGGCCCGGGTTCGACTGCAAGCAGGCGATCCCGCGGGCGGTCGCGGACGGCGTGAACCGGGTGCTGAGCCAGGTGATGATGCCGGGCGGCACCGGTGGCCACCTGCGGTTCGGCACCCGGGACATGGGCGGCAAGACCGGCACGATCCAGGACAACCTGGCGGTCTGGTTCGCCGGCTACACGCCGAACCTGGCCGCGGCGGCGGTGGTCGCGGACGCGAACCTGCCGTACACGAACCTGATGTACCGCCACACGCTGGACGGCCGGGACATCTCCGACCCGACCGGCTCCGGCACCGCCGGCCCGCTCTGGGAGAGCGCCATGCAGGGTGCCCTGCGCGGCCTCCCGGTCGAACGCTTCGTGGCGCCGCCGAAGAAGATGATCGGCGACCCGAACGCGAAGCCGGCCAAGCCGGACAAGAAGAACCCCAAGCCCAAACCCAAGCCTGGGCGGTAGCTCCTAGAGCGGGCGGAGGTCCGCTCCCGAAACCCAGGTGATCTCACCGTCGGAGTCCCGGAAGCGGCCCAGCCACTCGCCGTTGTGCCGGATCCAGACGTCCAGCTTGCCGGTCGACCAGACCGCCCGCTGCACCTGCTGACTGGGGTCGACCCGGCGGACGGCCTCCGCCGCCCGCGGGCCGTGTGCGTCGTACTGCACATCGAGGTCGGAGGCGAGCTCGCGGGCCCGCCCCTCGTCGTCGATCCCTGTTGCACGCCACCCGTTGACCGCACCGTCCCAGACGCCGAACCTGTTGGATCCGTCGTCGGACGGGCGAACCGTGAACCGACCAAGCATGTTTTCAGATTACCGCTACTTCGAACACATGTTCTAGTCTTGATCGAGGCAGGAGGTGTGTGCGATGAGTGACAATCCGGGCTCAGCTCCGGTAGCGGAAGACGATCCGCCCCCGGTCCAGGTCGTAGGGGCTGAGCTCCACCAGGACGCGGTCCTCGGGGAGGATCTTGATGTAGTTCTTCCGGATCTTCCCGCTGATGTGCGCGAGGACCCGGTGGCCGTTGCTGAGTTCGACCCGGAAGTTCGCGTTCCGGAGGCACTCGACGACGGTGCCCTCCATCTCGAGACCGCCTGCTTTTCTGGGCATGGTCAGCCCCTTTCCGGTCGGCTGACCAGTTCGAGGGTGCGGCCCGTGCGCTGGGCGCCGAGCTGTTCGAGGAGTGCGGTCGCGGCGGTGTTGGTCTCGTCGACCTCCGCCGTGACGGCTTCGGTGCCGGCGCGGTGCAGTTCGTTCAGGACCTGGCTCAGCAGGGCCCGGGCGATCCCTTGGCGTCGCTCCTCGGTCAGTACGGCGACGAGCCCGATCCGCGGGCGCCGGGTCCTGGTCGCCACGCGGACCATCCCGACGTACCGGCCGTCCCTGATCGCCACTGTGCACTTCGACGGGTCGAGCGGCCGCGTCCCGCCCTGCCAGGGCAGGACCTCCGCGGGCATCGTGTGCCAGCCGACGGTCGCCTCGACCTCGGCGCGGATCGCCTGGTCCAGTGCGCGCAGCGGCGCCTCGTTGGCAGTGGTGATGGTGATGCCGGCGGGTAGCTTCGCCGGGTCGTGTCCGGTGGGGACGACGAATTCGGATTCACGACGCCAGATCGTGAGCCCAGCGCGTTCCCAGCCGGCGGTGAGTTCGTGGTCGGTCTCGTCGACCACGGTGTACTGCGGGTCCGGCTGATTGGCCAGCATCACGGCGGCGAGCCGGTCGAAGACGGCGTCCTGCCAGGTGTCGATGCTGAGGAAGGTCCGGCCGTCGAGCCGCCGCGCCGCGTACCCGCGGCCGACGGTCAGGTCGTTCTGCACCGCATGCCACTGGTTGCCGGCGACCTGCGAGATCGTCACCGGCCGTGGATCCAGGCCAGGACGGAAGGGCAAAGGGTTCATAGGTGTGTCCTTTCGAGAGTCTGCTCGAGGCGCTCCCGACGACACCTACGTCAATCGCCCGCCCGTGACCCGAGGGAGGGAGCACCCAACTGCGCTACAGCGTTCATCGGGGCATCACCTCCACCTCAGAAGTCACGGACGCGAAAGACGCTAGCAGCCTGCTCCTCCCGCCGGCCAACCAATTTCTCGACAGGGCTTGCACTAGACCGGATTCCGTGACCTCGGCAAGCTGTGACGCTGAGCCGGACCAGCGTCGCCGTCAGCGGACTCAATACGGTGCCGGTCACCGTGACGGTCAAGGGGTCCTACGGGCTCGGCACGCCGGAAGAGAACAAGACACCGGTGAACGTGATTCTCGAACGGACCGCCGGCAGCGGCCAGAAGTCGACCTTGTGGTCTGCCGACCTCCCGCGGCAGGCGAACGGCACCTGGGGCGGTCCGCTGTACGTGCCGTCGGCTCCGCGACGCCTACCAGCCCGTCTGCCTGGGACTGCCGAGCAATCCGGGGTTGATACGGCGCTACGCAGTGGCGCACCGTCGGTACCGCGGGGGTCCGGCTCTCGGAGCGATACACGGCCAACGTGAAACTCACCTCCAAGGGCAACATCCCGTACCGGTCCTACGTCCCGGCCTGCCACTCGGTCGTAGTAGTCAGCAAGACCTTCTACCTCCGCGGAACCTGACCCCTTCGGAAACTCATTCGCCTAGGGGAACATGTGTTCTAATATTGGCGGAGGGGTGGTTCGATGGGTTACAACAATCCTCCGATCAAGTGGTCGGAGTTGGAGCGGAAGCTGTCGGATCGGTCGCGGCCGGGGAGTCACGGTGGGCGGCCGGTGACGGCGGACGGCGGGGACAGTCCGGCGTGGTCGCAGCACCGCGGGCCGTATGTGGCGGAGCCGGTCCGCCGCCCCGAGCAGTCGGTGCCGTACGCCGAGCTCCACGTGCACTCGAACTTCTCCTTCCTCGACGGCGCCTCGCAGCCGGAGGACCTGGTCGAGGCCGCCGTCCGGCAGGGCCTGCGGGCGCTGGCCTTGACCGATCACGACGGGTTCTACGGCGCGGCGCGGTTCGCCGAGGCCGCCGCGGCGTACTCGCTGCCCACCGTGTTCGGGGCGGAGCTGTCCCTCGGACTGACCGGCCCGCAGAACGGTGTCGCCGACCCGGAGGGCAGTCACCTGCTGGTGCTCGCCGAGGGCGAGGAGGGGTACCACAAGCTCGCCGGTGAGATCACCGAGGCGCAGCTCGCCGGTGGCGAGAAGGGAAAGCCGGTCTACTCGCTGGAGCGGTTGGCCGCCGAGGGGCGTGACCACTGGGTGATCCTGACCGGCTGCCGCAAGGGACTGGTCCGGCAGGCGCTCGAGCTCGGCGGCCGCGCCGACGGTCCGGCCGCCGCCGGCCGCGAGCTGGACCGGCTGACCGCGCTGTTCGGCAAGGACCGGGTGGTCGTCGAGCTGATCGACCACCACCTCCCCGCCGACACCACCCGGAACCGGATCCTGGCCGGCCTGGCCGCCGACCGCGGCCTCCCGGTCGTTGCCACGAACAACGTTCACTACGCCACCCCCGCGCAGTACAAGCTGGCGTCCGCGCTGGCCGCGGTCCGGGCCCGTCGCGACCTGGACTCGATGGACGGCTGGCTGCCGTCGAGCGGGATGGCATTCGTGCGGTCCGGCGCGGAGCTGACCGCCCGCTTCCAGCGATACGACGGGGCGGTGGCGCGCTCGGTGACGCTCGCCGACCAGCTCGCGTTCGACCTCGCGCGGGCGAAGCCGAAGCTGCCGCTGCGCGACGTACCGGCCGGGGAGACGCCGATGTCGTGGCTGCGGGTGCTGACCTTCGAGGGCGCCGCCCGGCGGTACGGGCCCCGCGACAAGCGCCCGGATGCGTACGAGCGGCTGCAGCGGGAGCTGGACGTCATCGACGAGAAGGGCTTCCCGGGGTACTTCCTGATCGTCCACGACATCGTGAAGTTCGCGCACGACCAGGGAATCCTCTGCCAGGGCAGGGGATCGGCGGCGAACTCCGCGGTCTGCTACGCGCTCGGGATCACCGCGGTGGACAGCATCCTCTACAACCTGCCGTTCGAGCGGTTCCTGGCCACCACGCGGGCCGAGGAGCCGGACATCGACGTCGACTTCGACTCCGGGCGGCGCGAGGAGGTGATCCAGCACGTCTACGAGAAGTACGGCCGGCGCAACGCGGCGCAGGTGGCGAACGTGATCTCGTACCGGCCGAAGTCCGCCGTCCGAGACATGGCCAAGGCCCTGGGGTACTCGGTGGGTCAGCAGGACGCCTGGTCGAAACAGGTGGACGGCTGGAGCCCGGAGATCACCTCGACGGAACACGACATCCCGCCGCAGGTGGTGGGGATGGCGAGCGAGCTGCTGAAGTTCCCGCGGCACCTGGGGATCCACTCCGGCGGAATGGTGCTGACCGAGCGCCCGGTCGGCGAGGTGGTGCCGATCGAGCACGCCCGGATGGACAACCGCACGGTCCTGCAGTGGGACAAGGACGACTGCGCGTGGATGGGGCTGGTGAAGTTCGACCTGCTCGGGCTCGGCATGCTGGCCGCCCTGCAGTACTGCCTGGACATGGTCCGCGAGCAGCTCGGCGAGTCGTGGGAGCTGCACACGATCCCGCGGGAGGAGGCCGGCGTCTACGACCAGCTCTGCCGGGCGGACTCGGTGGGCGTGTTCCAGGTCGAGTCGCGGGCGCAGATGGCGACGCTGCCGCGGCTGAAACCGCGGCGGTTCTACGACCTGGTCACCGAGATCGCGCTGATCCGGCCGGGCCCGATCCAGGGCGGCGCCGTGCATCCGTACATCCGCCGCCGGACCGGGGAGGAGCCGATCACCTACCTGCATCCGAAGCTGCAGCCGGTACTGGAGCGGACCATGGGGGTGCCGCTGTTCCAGGAGCAGCTGATGCAGATGGCGATGGCGGTCGGCGAGATCGACGGCGACGAGGCCGACCTGCTGCGCCGCGCGATGGGGTCCAAACGCGGCATCGAGAAGATCTCCTCGCTGAAGCAGAAGCTCTACGCCGGGATGGCGGGCAACGGGATCACCGGCGACCTGGCCGACGAGATCTACGCCAAGATCGAGGCGTTCGCGAACTTCGGGTTCGCCGAGTCGCACTCGATCAGCTTCGCGTTGCTCGTCTACTCCAGCACCTGGCTGCGGCTGCACTACCCGGCCGCGTTCCTGGCCGCGCTGCTGCGGGCGCAGCCGATGGGGTTCTACTCACCGCAGTCCCTGGTCGCGGACGCCCGCCGCCACGGTGTCGAGGTGCGACGCCCGCACCTGCATCTGTCCGGTGTCGACGCGGGGCTCGAAATGCTCGTCGAGGGGCAGGAGCTGACCGGGCCGACCGGGCGCGACGAGTGCCTGGCGGATCCGCAGCCACTGGTGGGTCCGTTCGATCCGAAGGCGCCGTCCGACACCACGGTGCACCGGCGGGACGGGGCGTTCGCGGTCCGGCTCGGGCTGGCCGAGGTGCGCACCGTGGGGGAGAAGGGCGCGAAGCTGATCGTCGAGGAGCGGGAGCGCGGCGGTCCGTTCACCGAGATGGCCGACCTGGTCCGGCGGACCGGGATCACCGCGGCGCAGGTCGAGGCGCTGGCCACCGCCGGGGCGTTCGACTGCTTCGGGCTGGACCGGCGGCAGGCGCTGTGGGAGGCGGGTCGGGCGGCCGAGGAACGCCCGGGCCAGCTGGCCGGGATCACCGCTGCCGGGCCGCCGCCGACACTGCCCGGGATGAGCGACATCGAGGCCGACATGGCCGACCTGTGGTCCACCTCGATCACCACCACCAGCCATCCGATGGAACGCGTCCGCGAGCGGCTCCGTGCCGAGGGCATCCTGTCCGCGGCCGAGCTGCGAGCCGCCCCGGACGGCGCCCGGGTCCGCGTCGCCGGCGTCGTCACCCATCGCCAGCGCCCCGCCACCGCCTCCGGCGTCACGTTCATGAACCTCGAGGACGAGACCGGCATGGCGAACATCGTCATCACCGTCGGCTGCTGGCACCACCACGCCGCCGTCGCCCGCAACGCCGCCGCCCTGATCATCCGCGGCCGCGTGGAACGCGCCGGCGAAGTCACCAACCTCTCCGCCGACCACCTCCAACGCCTCCCCCTCGCCGCCCGAACCAAATCCCGCGACTTCCGCTGACCGCGACGGCGACTGCTCAGTTTGAGCGGGGGCGGAGCATTCGGCGTAGTCGGGTGAGGACCTGGTCGGTGAACAAGCCCGCCAGGCAGCCCGTGAGGACGAGTACGGCGACTCCTGCGCTGGAGGTGGTTTCGTCGCCGATGCTCAGCAGGCCGGTGTTCATCGCGAGTACCGAGACCGAGCCGAGCAGTGCCGACCACAGTGGGCGCATCACGTACCAGCTCACCTGGTGGCCGGACGTACTGCTGCGTGCGAACGCCATGCTCTGGTGGATCACGCTGCCGGCCATCCCGGCGGCCGCGCCGACGATCAGCAGGCTCATGTTGAGCGTGATCGAGACGTGCGCGACCGACCGGCTCGCGACCTGGTGCGGGCCGGCGAGCTCCTGCGCGGCGACGAGGCGCTCTGCCAG
This sequence comes from Kribbella sp. NPDC048928, assembly GCF_043197975.1. Taxonomy (NCBI): domain Bacteria; kingdom Bacillati; phylum Actinomycetota; class Actinomycetes; order Propionibacteriales; family Kribbellaceae; genus Kribbella; species Kribbella sp. NPDC048928. The sequence goes on from NZ_JBICUC010000008.1 coordinate 179,615, forward strand.
GCCGTACGACGCGATCAGGAACGGCAGCGCGATGACGGCTTCGGCGACGTTGATTCCGGCGATCGTCCGTCGTGCGGACCGCCGGCGTCCCGGTCGAACTGTGTTGCTCATGACAACTCCCCCTTACTCGGTCGGAGTCGCCGGTGGGCCGCGCGATACATCCTCGGCCGGTTGGGGATGCGACGGATCGCCGTTCGGACGCGGGTTGTGCAGACCTTGGGTACGGTCGGGGGGACGGCGACGGTGGAGGTGGGCGCGTGGACGCGTGTGTGGTGCGCGGTGCTGGGGATATGCGGGTCGAGGAGCGGGAGGCTGTCGGACCGGCGGCCGGGCAGGTTGCGGTGCGGATCGCGTACGGCGGGATCTGCGGGACGGATCTGCACTACTTCCACGACGGCGGCGTCGGGAACTTCCGCGTTCAGGAGCCGCTGGTGCTCGGGCACGAGGTGGTCGGGCGGGTCAGCGGCGGCGAGCTTCCCGCCGGTACGCCGGTGGGCATCCATCCGGCGACGCCCTGCGGAGAGTGCGCGGAGTGCCGCCAGGACCGGCGGAACATCTGTGCCTTCAGCAACTATCTCGGGAGTGCCGCGCGAATGCCGCACATCCAGGGTGGCTTCGTCCAGGAGCTCATCCTCCCGGCCGATCAGGTACGGGTGCTGCCGGACGGGCTCGAGTTGCGCAGAGCCGTCCTGGCGGAGCCGTTGTCGGTGGCGATCCATGCGGTACGGCAGGCGGGCCACGGTGCCGTCGACGGGAAGCGGGTGCTCGTCACCGGTGCGGGGCCGATCGGGCTGCTCGTGGTGGCGGTGTTGCGGCAGGAGGGTGCGAGCGACGTCATCGCGACCGATCTGCAGCAGTATCCGCTGAAGCTCGCGCGTGAGGTCGGCGCGACGCGGACGATTCAGGTCGGTGAAAGCGAGTGGCCGGACGAGATCGACATCGCGATCGAGGCGTCCGGTACGGCGGGCGGATTGTGGACCTGCCTGGAACGGGTCCGTCGCGGCGGCACCGTCGTACAGGTGGGATCGTTGCCGCCCGGGGACACGGGGTTCCCTGGTGCGTTGCTGATGACGCGCGAGCTGACGCTGACCGGTGCGTTCCGGTTCGACCACGAGTTCGACACCGCGATCGCGTGGCTGGCCGGCGGGTTGCCGGTCGATCCGATCGTCACGCACACGTTCCCGCTGGCCGAGGCGTTGACGGCGTTCAACCTCGCGAGCGATCGTACGGTCGCGTCGAAGGTACTGCTGGAGATCAGCGCCGATACACCGAGCTGAGGTCGGCGTCCGGGTCGATGGACTCGAGGATCGCGCCGGCGATGTCGGCCAGTTGGCTGATCTGCTCCGGTGTGAGTACGTCGATGACGTGCTCCCTGACCGTGCCGACATGGCCGGGCGCGGTCGCCTTGATCTTCTTCCAGCCCTCCGCGGTGAGTCGCGCGTTCGTGGCGCGGGCGTCCTCGGGGCAGGGGAACCGGTCGACCAGCCCGCGGTCCTCGAGGCGTTTCACGACGTGTGACAGCCGGGGGAGCGTGGCGTTCGTGCGCTGCGCGAGCGCTGTCATCCGCAGCGTCCGCTGCGGCGCCTCGGAGAGCATCGCCAGTACGTAGTACTCGTAGTGGGTCACCCCCGCGTCCCGGCGCAGTTGCGTGTCGAGGATGCCCGGGAGCAACTCGACCACACCGACCAGCCGCAGCCAGGCGGTCATCTCCTCGTCGTCCAGCCACTGTGTGCTCACGAAAACATTCTTGCACCCGATGGTTGTAGCTACAACTATTCTGCGTTACCGTGATGGTTGAAGGAACAACCAAAAGGAGCGCGAGTATGACGCACGTCAGCATCATCGGCACCGGGAACATGGGACAGGCCATCTCGGCCGTCGTGGCCAAGGGTGGCAACACCGTCGAGCTGTTCAACACCACCGACAAGGACAAGGCCGTCACCGGCGAGGTCGTGATCCTCGCGACGCCGTACCCGGCCTTCGAGCAGGTGCTCGCCGAGCGCGCCGACCAGCTGGCCGGCAAGGTCGTCGTCGACATCAGCAACCCGCTGAACTTCGAGACCTTCGACTCGCTGACCGTGCCCGCGGACGGTTCCGCGGCCGCCGAGCTGGCCGCGAAGCTGCCGGATTCCAAGGTGCTCAAGGCGTTCAACACGAACTTCGCGGCCACGGTCGGCACTGCCAAGACCGGCGATGTCCCGACCGCTGTCCTGATTGCGGGCGACGACGCCGACGCCAAGGCGCTGCTGGCCGGGATCATCTCCGCCGGCGGTCTGCGGGCCGTCGACGCCGGTTCGCTGAAGCGTGCCCGCGAGCTCGAGGCGGTCGGCTTCCTGCAGCTCACCCTCGCGGTCGGCGAGAAGCTCGCCTGGACCGGCGGCTTCGGCCTGGTCTGACCGGGCGCCGAAGCTGCCCACATAGTGGCAAGCGCTTACCCAAGCGCCGCCATCCCTGCCAGACTGAGTCGTCATGGATACCCCTCGGGTGGTCAACGACAACGGTGCGTGGTGCTGGTTCCAGGACGAGCGGGCGGTGGCCGACCCGGACGGCGGCGTCCTCGTCGTCGGGTCGATCGCGGCGCCCGAGGGCCCGGGCGGCGACGGCCGGGCCGGCAACGTCGAGCTGACCGTCGTCGATCTGCAGACCGGTACGGCGGACGTCGTCGTCCTGCACGAGCAGTTCGAGGCAGACGATCACGACGTACCGGCGTTGTGGCGGCGCCGGGACGGTCGGTGGCTCGCGGTCTACACCAAACACAAGACCGACAACCTGACGCGCTGGCGGATCAGTGAGCCGGGCGATCCGCGGGCTTGGGGCCCGGAGCAGACGTACGACTGGAGCGAGTTCACCGGCGGCCGCGGCGTCACGTACTCGAACCTGCACGAGCTCGACGGCCGCCTGTACTGCTTCGCCCGGGCGGTCAACGACGATCCGTGCGCACTGGTGTCCGACGACGAGGGCGACACCTGGACGTACGCAGGCAAGCTCTTCACCCGTCCGAAGGTCGGCTATGTGAACGGCTACACCCGGTACGTCTCCACACCGACTCGCGTCGACCTCATCACCACCGACCACCACCCGCGCGACTACAACAACTCGATCTACCACGGTTACCTGGAGGGCGGCGCGCTGCACCGCACCGACGGGACCGTGGTGGACGAGGTTGCGCTCGACGCCGACGCACCGTCGCAGGTGGAGCTGACCACGATCCTCGCCGCGGACTCGGTCTGGGACGGCGAGCCGATGACGCACTGCTGGACGGTGGACATCCGCCGCGGCGCCGACGGTTCCTTCGCGGCGGTGCTGACCGCGCGCCACGACACTCCGGAGAACCCGGAGGACGCCTTCGCGCGCAAGCATCCGGTGCCGGATCATCGCTTCTTCTACGCGCGTCTCGCGCCGGGCGGCGAGTGGCAGGTGCAGCAGCTCGCGAAGGCGGGCCACGGTCTGCTGGAGCACGAGAACGACTACACCGGCCTGGTCGCGATCGACCCGTACGACCTCGACGCGGTGTACGTCTCCACGCCGGTCGATCCGCAGGACGGCACCGCGCTCGACCACCACGAGATCTTCCACGGTCGTACGGCAGACAGCGGCGAGACGTGGAAGTGGACGCCGGTCACCGCGAACTCCGGCGTCGACAACCTGCGCCCGATCGTCGCCCCGGGCGACCCGAGCCGGATCCCGCTGCTCTGGTTCCGCGGCGAGATGACCGCGTCCCAGCACTACAACTGCGAGGTCGTGCTGCTGGACCAGGTCAGGTGACGATCGCGTAGTCGCGGATCTTCCGGTAGATCGTCGCGCGCGACATCCCGAGCGCCAGCGCAGCAGCCGCCTTGTCGCCTTGATGTGCCGCGAGCGCGTCGACGATCGCATCCCGCTCGAGCGCTTCGAGCCGGGTCAGGTGCCGGCGCGTCGTCGCCCGGCACTCGGCCGGCAGCTCGCCGAGCTCGACGACTCCGGACCGGCGCCGCCGCGCGACCTCGCCGAGCACCGTCCGTAGATGGGTGACGTTCCCTGGCCACGGCAGCCTCATCAGCTGGCTGACCGCAGCCTGGGAGAGCGTCACCCCGGCAACGCCGGTACGCGCGAGCAGATGCGGGACGAGCGCCTGTACGTCGTCCAGGTGGTGTCGCAACGGCGGCACGGCGACTGTCCGCGGGAAGAACCGCAGCAGTTGAGTATTGAGCTCGTCCTGCGCACCTGACTGGCCGGTGATGACCGTCAACGCCACCCACGGCTCGTCGGACAGGCTGTCGCGCACGGTCTGCAGGACGTCCACGAGCGCGTGGATGTCCTCGGCGGACAGCAGGTGTGCGTGCCGCAGTACGAGATCCGAACCTGCCTCGAGCTCGGTGGCGGCGGCGTTCACGAGCTCGGGATCGTCGGCGTCCAGGATGACCAGCCGGTTGCCCGGCCGCGAGTAGTTGTGCACGGCCCGGAGCAGAGTCAGCTTGCCGGTGCCGGACTCGCCCTCGGCGACGATCCACTCGGCCCGGCCGGCCGACTCGAGGATCTCCTGTGTGGTGTGCCGCCACAGTGCGCTGGTGCCGATCACGCCGGGCAGCGTCGGCACCCGGGTCGTGCTCCCGGGAGTCCGCAGGCCGGACCGGTGCTCCCGCACCTGGACGATGCCGCCGGCCAGCCGGTTGCCGAGGAACGTCGGCTGGTACGCGAGCCGTGCGGTGAACCCGCTGGGCAGGTCGGCGATGAACGTGCACGGCCGGACGCCGCCGCGGGCGTCCCGGGTCCGGTCGATCAACGCTGCCTGGTCGACCGAGTCGAAGTGCGCCTGGGCGTGCGCGTTGATCATGAACACCTCCTCGCCGAGCGCGATCACCGAGCCACCGGTGTGCCGGCAGGCCGCGTAGTAGTCGCTGAGCAGCGCCTGGTCGAGCGCGTTGGCCTCCTCGACGATCCGTTCCTGGATCCTCCGGGCGGCGAGTTTCGCGAACGAGAGCAGGACGGCGTTCGAGTTCTGCGCCTGCGTGGTGATGTCCAGGACGCCGAGTTGACCACCTGTGACCGGATGCGTGATCGGTGCGCCCGCGCAGGCGAACCGGCGCAGTACACCGGTGTAGTGCTCAGGTCCGAGCACGAGAATCGGGCCGCCGACCTCGAGCGCCGTACCGATCCCGTTGGTGCCGACCTCGGCCTCGGTGTAGGTGAAACCGGGGGACAGGTCGACCGCGTCCAGGCGCCGGATCAGCGACGGGTCGCCGCCGCGGCGGTCGAGCACAACGCCCTTGGCGTCGGTCAGGATGATGCAGACCGGCTCGTTGGTGAGCTCCGAGGCCAGTGAGTCGATGACCGGGCGGGCCGCCCGGGTGAGCGTGGTGTCGACGTCGAGACCGGAGATGTAGGCCGGCGAGGGCTGGTCGACGTCCACCAGCGACGCCTCCGACCGCTGCCAGGACAGCAGGATCGACTCGCGAAGCGACATCGTGCACCTCCTCGATCGACGGATCACCCAGCGAACACCGACCAAGGTAGTTCGGCAATGCTGTGACCGGTATCTCACATTGAGACAGGACCGCCCGCGCTGTCCGGCTTTCATCTGTGCAACCAGCCCGACCCTGGAGGCAGACAGATGAGCAGGCAAAGTCTCACCAAGGCGCATGCCAAGATCACGGAGCTCTCGTGGGAGCCGACGTTCGCGACCCCGGCGACCCGGTTCGGTACCGACTACACGTTCGAGAAGGCGCCGAAGAAAGACCCGCTGAAGCAGATCATGCGGTCGTACTTCCCGATGGAGGAGGAGAAGGACAACCGCGTGTACGGCGCCATGGACGGCGCGATCCGCGGCAACATGTTCCGCCAGGTCCAGCAGCGCTGGCTGGAGTGGCAGAAGCTCTTCCTCAGCATCATCCCGTTCCCGGAGATCTCGGCGGCCCGGGCGATGCCGATGGCGATCGACGCGGTCCCGAACCCGGAGATCCACAACGGGCTCGCGGTGCAGATGATCGACGAGGTCCGGCACTCGACGATCCAGATGAACCTCAAGAAGCTGTACATGAACAACTACATCGACCCGGCCGGTTTCGACATGACCGAGAAGGCGTTCGCGAACAACTACGCGGGCACCATCGGCCGGCAGTTCGGCGAGGGGTTCATCACCGGTGACGCGATCACCGCCGCGAACATCTACCTGACCGTGGTCGCGGAGACGGCGTTCACCAACACGCTGTTCGTCGCGATGCCCGACGAGGCGGCCGCGAACGGCGACTACCTGTTGCCGACGGTCTTCCACTCGGTGCAGTCCGACGAGTCCCGGCACATCAGCAACGGCTACTCGATCCTGCTGATGGCACTCGCCGACGAGCGCAACCGGCCGCTGCTGGAGCGCGACCTGCGGTACGCGTGGTGGAACAACCACTGCGTCGTGGACGCCGCGATCGGCACGTTCATCGAGTACGGCACGAAGGACCGTCGCAAGGACCGGGAGAGCTATGCCGAGATGTGGCGGCGCTGGATCTACGACGACTACTACCGCAGCTACCTGCTGCCGCTGGAGAAGTACGGCCTCACGATTCCGCACGACCTGGTCGAGGAGGCGTGGAACCGGATCACCAACAAGGGCTACGTGCACGAGGTGGCGCGGTTCTTCGCCACCGGGTGGCCGGTGAACTACTGGCGGATCGACGCGATGACCGACAAGGACTTCGAGTGGTTCGAGGACAAGTACCCGGGCTGGTACTCGAAGTACGGCAAGTGGTGGGAGAACTACAACCGCCTCGCGTACCCGGGCCGGAACAAGCCGATCGCGTTCGAGGACGTCGGCTACCAGTACCCGCACCGCTGCTGGACCTGCATGGTGCCGGCCCTGATCCACGAGGACATGGTCACCGAGAAGGTCGACGACCAGTGGCGGACGTACTGCTCGGAGACCTGCTACTGGACCGACGCGGTCGCGTTCCGCAGCGAGTACGACGGCCGTCCGACCCCGAACATGGGCCGCCTGACCGGCTTCCGGGAATGGGAGACCCTGCACCACGGCAAGGACCTGGCCGACATCGTCGCCGACCTCGGCTACGTCCGCGACGACGGCAAGACGCTGATCGGGCAGCCGCACCTCGACCTGGACCCGAAGAAGATGTGGACCCTGGACGACGTCCGCGGCAACACCTTCAACAGCCCGAACGTGCTGCTCAACGAGATGACCGACGCCGAGCGCCAGGCGCACATCGCCGAGTACCGCGCCAACGGCACGAAGGTCTCCTGAGGACAAACCATGGCCGACAAACACCGTATCCAGTTCGAACCGGTCGGCATCGAGATGGAGGTCGACGAGGACGAGAAGATCCTGGACGCGGCGTTCCGGCAGGGAATCCACCTGATGCACGGCTGCAAGGAGGGGCAGTGCTCCGCCTGCAAGTCGTACGTGCTCGAGGGTGACCTGCAGATGGAGCGCTACTCCACCTTCGCCTGCAACGACGCGGAGGTCGCCGAGGGGTACGTGCTGCTGTGCCGGGCGCACGCGTTCAGCGACTGCACGATCGAGCTGCTGAACTTCGACGAGGACGAACTGCTCGGCGGCATCCCGATCCGGACCGTCGCGACCACGGTGGCCGCGATCGAACCGGTCACCCGGGACATCGTGTCGCTGCGCCTGAAGCCGGCTGAGGAGTTCGACTTCAAGCCGGGGCAGTACGTCGACCTCACGATCCCGGGCACCGACGAGCACCGGTCGTTCTCGATGGCGACGACGCCGTCGGGGGAGATCGAGTTCCTGATCAAGAAGTACCCGGGCGGCCGGTTCTCCAGCCTGCTCGACGACGGCCTGGCCGTCGGCGACGAGCTGTCGATGACCGGGCCGTACGGCTCGTCCACCCTGAAGGACGGGCACGTACTGCCGGTGGTCTGCGTCGCCGGCGGGGCCGGGATGGCGCCGATCCTGTCCATCATGCGGCACCTGAGCGCGACGGAGAGCACGCGACCCGTGCGGTTCTACTACGGCGCTCGTACTGCGGCCGACCTCTTCTATCTCGACGCGATCAAGGATCTCGGCGCCAAGCTCAAGGACTTCGAGTTCGTGGCCTGCCTGTCCGAGTCGGACCACAGCGAGTACGAGATCGGCAACGTCACCGAGGTGGTCGAGCGCCGGGAGCCGCAGCTCGCGAAATGCGAGATGTACCTCTGTGGGCCACCGCCGATGGTCGACGCGGCACTCGGTCTGCTCGACGCACACGACGTACCGAAGGACCAAGTCTTCTACGACAAGTTCACCAGCCCAGTGACCGATGGAGCCTGAGATGACACAGATCAAACAACGCAGTTTCCCGAGGATCGAGTTCACCGACTCCGAAGCCGGTGCGCTGGAGTTTCCCAGCTCGACCAGCCGGAGCTACAACTACTACAAGCCGGCCAAGCTGCGGGCGACGATGTACGAGGACGTGACGGTCGACGTCCAGCCGGACCCGGACCGGCACTTGAGCCAGGGCTGGATCTACGGCTTCGGCGACGGCCCGGGCGGCTACCCGAAGGAGTGGACGGCGGCGAAGTCGTCCAACTGGCACGCGTTCCTCGACCCGAACGAGGAGTGGAACCAGACCATCTACCGCAACAACTCCGCGATCGTCCGGCAGGTCGACCTCGGCCTGCAGAACGCCAAGCGGGCCAGGGCGTACGACGGCTGGAACGCGGCCTGGCTGAAGTTCATCGAGCGCAACCTGGGCGCCTGGATGCATGCCGAGAACGGCCTCGCGCTGCACGTCTTCACGAGCATCCAGCGGTCCGGCCCGACGAACATGATCAACACCGCGGTCGCCGTGAACGCGGCGCACAAGATGCGGTTCGCGCAGGACCTCGCGCTGTTCAACCTGGACCTGAGCGAGGCCGACGTACCGTTCGACGGCTCGGCGCACAAGGAGGTCTGGCAGTCGGCGCCGGAGTGGCAGCCGACCCGGCAGGTCGTCGAGCAGCTGACCGCGGTCGGCGACTGGTGCGAGTTGCTCTTCGCAACGAACATCGTCTTCGAGCAGCTCGTCGGCTCGCTGTTCCGCAGCGAGCTGGTGATGCAGATCGCGGCCCGCAACGGCGACTACATCACGCCCACCATCGTCGGCACCGGCGAGTACGACTACGACCGCGACCTCAGCTACTCGCGGAACCTGTTCCGGCTGCTGACCCGGGACGACGAGTACGGCGAGGCCAACAAGGCGCTCTTCGGCGAGTGGCTCGCGACCTGGGTGCCGCGGTGCCTGGAGGCGGCGCACGCACTGCAGCCGATCTGGTCGCAGCCGGCCGACAAGGCCGTCACGTTCGCGTCGAGCTTCGACGCGGCCAAGCAGAAGTTCCGCTCGTTGCTCACCGAGCTCGGGCTCGACCTCCCGAAGGAGCTGGACCAGTGACCGCGATGCAGTTCGGATCCCAGACCGAGTTCTCCAACAAGTGCGGTGTGACCCTGATGAACACGCCGGTCGGCCGCGTGGTCGCGGAGGTGATGGGCAGCAAGGACGGCGTCGAGCTGACCGAATACCCGTCGATGATCCGCGTCGACGGCACCGGCGTCCTCGACTTCGACTACGCGGAGCTGACCGACGCGCTCGGCTCGGACTTCGACGGGTCGGTGTTCGAGGAGATCAGCTCCACGCACTACGGCCGGATGGTGCACCTCGACGAGCGGACCCTGCTGTTCGCCAGCCCGGAGGACGCGGCGGAGTACATCGGCTTCGACCTCACAGTCCACTAGGAGATACGCATGTACGAGAAGGACGGCGAGAAGTACTACGTGGTCGACGCGCACGTGCATCTGTGGGACGGGCGCGAGTCGAACCAGAAGAACGTGCACGGCAAGCAGTTCATCGACTGCTTCTACGACTACCACCGCAACCTGAGCCCCGAGGCGGAGGTGTGGGACTACGACACCTACACCTACTACGGCGGTGAGCGGCTGATGAAGGACGTGTTCGAGGAGGGGTACGCAGATCACGCGATCTTCCAGGCCACGCTGCTGAGCGACTTCTACAAGACCGGGTTCGGCCAGACCGAGGACGCGTTCGGGCTGACGAAGGCGCATCCGGGCAAGCTCACGTACAACCACGCCTACGACCCGCGCAACGGCGAAGCGGGCCTCGAGCAACTCCGCCGGGACGCCGAGCGGATGAACCTGAAGGGCGTGAAGCTCTACACCGCCGAGTGGCACGGGGACTCGCGCGGCTACAAGCTCGACGAGCCGTGGTCGCGCCGGTATCTGGAGGAGTGCCTGAAGCTCGGGATCAAGAACGTCCACGTGCACAAGGGCCCCACGATCCGGCCGCTGGACCGGGACGCGTTCGACGTCGCGGACATCGACAAGGTCGCCACCGACTACCTCGACCTGAACTTCGTCGTCGAGCACGTCGGCCTGCCGCGGCTCGAGGACTTCTGCTGGATCGCCACCCAGGAGTCCAACGTGTACGGCGGGCTCGCGGTCGCGATGCCGTTCGTGCACGCCCGGCCGAAGTACTTCGCGCAGATCATCGGCGAGCTGCTGTACTGGCTCGGCGAGGACAAGATCCTGTTCGCCAGCGACTACGCGTTGTGGACGCCGAAGTGGCTGGTGGAGAAGTTCGTGGACTTCCAGATCCCCGAGGACCTGCCCGAGTACGCCCCGATCACCACGGCCCAGAAGAAGAAGATCCTCGGCCTGAACGCGGCCGCGCTGTACGACCTCGAGGTACCGCAGGAACTGCGGCTGCCGACGGACGCCGGCGACGCCGCCGCAGAGGTCGCGGCGGGCGCGCGGTCATGATCGCCGTCGCCAAGACGTCACTGTCCGACGGGGTCCTTGCGGCCCTGTCGACAGTGCTGGATCCCGAGCTGGACGAGCCGATCACCGACCTCGGCTTCGTCCGCTCGGTCCGGATCCAGGACGGGAACGTGACCGTGCACCTGCGGTTGCCGACCTCGTTCTGCTCGCCGAACTTCGCCTACCTGATGGCGTCCGATGCCCTGGACGCCCTCCGGCGGGTGGAGCGGATCGGGCAGGTGGTCGTCCAGCTGGACGACCACCACGATTCGGGCAAGATCAACGCCGGCCTGGCGGCGGAGGCGGGGTACGTCGGGACCTTCGGCGTCGAGGCGGAGCAGAGCCTGGACGAGCTGCGCGGGATCTTCCATCGCAAGGCCCACACCGCCGCGATGGAACGTTGCGCCGAGCAACTACTCAGGACGACCGACGTGCCGGTGGACGATCTTCACCAGGTCACGCTCGCGGACGTACCGGAGGGCTCGCACAAGGAGGCGTTGCTCCGGCGCCGGGCCACGATCGGGCTCAGCACGGGTCCCACCTCGAGGCTGGTGGTGGACGACGAAGGGCGGGCACTCGCGGCGGAGGAGGTGCCGCTCCGGCTGCGGTTCGCGAAATCGGTACGGATCTCGATGGAAGGCAACGCGCACTTCTGTCGTGGACTGCTGGCTACGAGATACGGGAGTACGACATGAGAGCGGTCCAAGTCGTCGGCTACCACACCGACCTGAAGCTGGCCGACGTACCGGAACCGAAGGTCGAAGGCCCGCTCGACGTGATCGTGAAGGTCGGCGGCGCCGGAGTGTGCCGGACCGACCTGCACATCCTCGAAGGGCAATGGGCGGAGAAGTCCGGCGTCGCACTGCCGTACACGATCGGGCACGAGAACGCCGGCTGGGTGCAGGCGACCGGCGACGCGGTCACCAACGTGAAGGCGGGCGACAAGGTGATCCTGCATCCGTTGATCACCTGCGGGCTGTGCCGGGCGTGCCGGTTCGGCGAGGACGTGCACTGCGAGAACAGCCAGTTCCCCGGGATCGACACCGACGGCGGCTACGCCGAGTACCTGCGGACCACGGCCCGCAGCGTGGTGAAGATCGACGACAGCCTCGAACCGGCCGACGTCGCGGCGCTAGCGGACGCGGGACTGACGGCGTACCACGCGGTCCGGAAGGCGGCGGCCACGCTCCGGCCCGGCGATGTCTGCGTACTGATCGGGGCCGGCGGACTCGGCCACATCGGTATCCAGGTGCTGAAGGCGATCTCGGCCGCGACGCTCGTCGTGGTCGACCGGAACCCGGCCGCCGTCGAGCTCGCGGTCGCGATCGGCGCCGATCACGGAATCGTTGCCGACGGCACCCAGGTACGACAGGTCCTGGAGCTGACCGGCGGCCGCGGTGCCGAGGCGGTGGTGGACTTCGTCGGTGAGGGCGGGGCCACCGCGGAGGGCGTGGCGATGCTGCGCCGGGCCGGCAACTACTACGTGGTCGGGTACGGCGAGAACCTCGACGTACCGACGATCGACGTGATCTCCACCGAGATCAACTTCATCGGGAACCTGGTCGGCTCCTACACCGATCTGCAGGAGCTGATGGTTCTCGCCGCGCAGGGCAAGGTCACCCTGCACACCAGCAAGTACCCGCTCGCCGACTTCCAGCAGGCGATCGACGACCTCGACCGCGGCCTGGTCCGCGGCCGGGCGATTCTCATCCCGTGACCCGAGAGGCGAACAAAGCATGGCCAAGGAACTGCGATTCAACGAAGACGCCCGGCGGCTGCTCGAGTCCGGGGTGAACGCCCTGGCCGACGCGGTCAAGGTGACGCTCGGGCCGAAGGGCCGCAACGCCGTCCTGGAGAAGCTCACCGGACCGCCGACGATCACCAACGACGGGGTGACGATCGCCCGCGAGATCCAGCTGCGCGAACCGTTCGCGAACATGGGCGCCCAGCTGGTCAAGGAAGTCGCGATGAAGACCAACGGCGTGGTCGGCGACGGTACGACGACCGCGACCGTGCTCGCCCAGGCGATGGTCCGCGAGGGCCTGCGGGCCGTCGACGAGGGCGCCAACCCGATGCGCGTACGGCGCGGCATCGAGCAGACCGTACCGGTGGTGGTGGCGACCCTGCGCTCGTGGGCGGCCGGCGTCGGCGGCGGGCAGGACCTGCGGAACGTCGCGACGATGGCGGCCGGCGACGACGAGTCGATCGGCGAGGTGATCGCCGAGGCGGTCGAGCGGGTCGGGCGGAACGGCATCGTCAGCACCGAGGAGTCCGACCAGCTCGGGCTGTCGGTCGAGGTGGTGGACGGGATCGAGTTCGACCACGGGTACATCTCGGCGTACATGGTCACCGACAAGGAGCGGATGGAGGCGGTCCACGAGCGGCCGCTGATCCTGCTCACCAACCGGAAGATCAACCAGGTGCAGGACATCATGCCGACCGTCGAGGTGGCCAAGCGCGCGGACCGGCCGCTGGTCGTACTGGCCGAGGACGTCACCGGTCCGGCGCTGCAGTTCCTCGTCGGCGGCAACATGCACGGCACGATGCAGACGGTCGTCGTCCGGGCGCCCGGGTTCGGGCACCGGCGGATCGCCGAGCTGGAGGACCTCGCGGTGGCGCTCGGCGGGCACGTGATCGCGCAGGACACCGGGCTCGACCTGTCCGAGGTGTCGCTGGATCACCTCGGTACCTGTGACCGGATCACGATCAGCGAGGACAGTACGACGATCGTCGGCGGGCACGGGGATCCGGCGTTGGTGGAGGCGCGGCTGGCGCAGCTCGAGACGCAGTTCGAGCGGGCCAGGATCGAGGCGGACCGGGACAGCCTGCAGCTCCGGATGGCGCGGCTGTCCGGGCGGGTCGCGGTGATCCGGGTCGGCGGGGCGACGAGCGTCGAGCTGAAGGAGCGGATGCTGCGGGTCGAGGACTCGCTGGCCGCTACCCGCGCCGCGGTCGAGGAAGGCGTGGTGGCCGGCGGCGGTACGGCGCTGGTCCAGGCGCAGGAGGCGGTGTCCCGCGTCGAGCTGACCGGTGACGACGCGATCGGCCGCGAGGTCGTCCGCCGCGCGCTGCCCGAGCCGCTGCGGTGGATCGCGATCAACGCCGGGTACGACGGCGACGACGTGGTGAAGAAGGTCGCCGATCTGCCGCTGGGGCACGGGTTCAACGCGCTCACCGGTCAGTACGACGACATGTTCGACCAGGGCGTGATGGATCCGCTGAAGGTGACCCGGGCGGCGCTGGAGAGCGCGGCCTCGATCGCGGCGCTGCTGATCACCACCGAGACCGCAGTGGTCGAGGAGATCCTCGGCAACCCCGGCGCCATCATGGCCCCGGGCTTCGGCGACCTGGCCGAGGGCATGGTCCGCCCGTCGAACATCTACTGAGATGACAGTGTCCGAGCCCGCGGTGGTGTCCGCGCCCGCGGTGGCGCCGACCGCACGCCAGTTGGCCGCCGCGGCTCGGACCTTCGGTCTGCTGGTGCCGCCGGTCCGGCTGCACCTCGTCTGGCTCGCGACGCATTTCGAGTACGACGTGGGCACGCTCGCCGACCACGCCGGCGTCAGCGTCGCGACCGCCAGCCAGCACCTCGGCAAGCTGCGCATCGCCGGCCTGATCACAGTCCACCGGCACGGCCGCCGCCACGTCTACACCGTCGACGACCCACACGTCCGAGCCCTGGTCACCCAGGTCTTCCCCCACGGCTGATCCGCTGCGGAGCGCTGCTTTACGGAAAGAAGTTTGCTCTCCGTGGCGGATTTGTTCCGGAAAGGCGGGTACGAGTAGATGGTAACGGGCGGTACTATCTAGTCCATGACGGTTCCGGTGCGGCGGTTGTGGGTGGCGGTTCTGTGTGGGTACCTCGCGTTCGGTGCGGCGTTGCAGGTGTTGCCGACGTACGTACCGGAGAAGTTCGGTGGGGGAGCGCTGGCGAGTGGCACCGCGGTAGGGATCGCGTTCCTGGCGACGGCGTGTGGGCGGCCGTTCGCCGGGTGGCTGGCGGATGCGGGCTGGTCGCGGCCGGTGGTGATCACCGGGGGAGTGCTCGCCGCACTTGGTGGCCTGGGGCAACTGCTTGCGCCGGACCTGCTGTCGCTGCTGGTGGCGCGGCTGGTGATGGGTGCCGGCGAGGCCGCGTTGTTCTCGGCCGCACTTCCGTGGGTCCTGTCCGGCGCCCGAATCTCCCAGCGAGGAAGACTCGCCGGCTGGTTCGGCCTCTCCATGTGGGGAGGCCTGGCTGCAGGCCCGGTGCTTGCGAGTGTTGTCGGCCGGGTGGTCTGGTGGATGGTTGTCGGGTTGTGTGTTGCTTCGGTTCTGCTGGTGGTGAGTACCAGGCGGGATCCGGGGCGAATGCTTCCGCTGGGGCGGATTCAGGTGCACGCATCATTGCCGGGGGCAATTATCGGGCTGGCGGCCTACTGCTACGGGACGGTGGCCGCGCTGCTTGTGTTGCGACTGCGGGGCGGGCAGCTCGGAGGCGACGAGTTCGCGCTGAGTGTGTTCGCGGGCGCCTTCCTGGTACTGCGGTTTGCGGGAAGTCCGTTGGTCGATCAGTACGGCGGTCGGGTGGTCGCCCTGTCGACCATTGCCGTGGAGATCGGCGCGCTGGTGATGATCGCGCTCGCGAGGACGCCGGGGATGGCGCTGGCCGGCACGGCGTTCGCTGGGTTCGGGATGGCCCTGATCTATCCGGCGTGTGTCTCGATGACGCTTGCCCGAGGACTCCGGCCGGGTGTGTCGATGGGGGTGATGACGTCGTTCTGGGACCTCGGAGTGCTGGCGGCGGGTCCACTCGGAGGCCTGATCGCCGAGCATGCAGGATTCCCCGCTGCGTTCCTGGTGGCGGCCGGTACGGGGGTCGTCTGTGTCGTCGTACTGCTCAGAATGCCGCGTCGAGCAGTGTCTCCACGATGACCCGCGCCTCCGCGCCCAGCCCCGGGTCCTGGTCGATCGCGCTGATCAGCGTCGCTCCTTCCAGGACGACGACCAACTGCCGCGCAACGACGTCGGGCGCACGCGCGTCCGCCAGCAGTCGCGCGAACAGCTCTCGGTAGAACCGGAGATGGTCCTGCGCGAGCCGCCGCGGCGCACCGTCCTGGCCGCGGTCCTCGGTGGCCGCGTTCATCATCGCGCAGCCGCGGAACCCGGTCTCGGCGTACCAGGTCGCGATCAGGTCGAAGACCGCGAGCACCTGCGCGCGACCGGGCGGCGCGGCGTCGACCGCCTCGTGGTGCCAGGCGCGGACCCGCTGCGTACGGTCGGTCAGCACCGCCTCGACCAGGCCCTCCTTGGAGCCGAAGTTCTTGTAGATCGTCAGCTTCGACGCGCCGGCCGCCTCGACGATCTCGCTGATCCCGGCCGCATGGATCCCGCGCCGGCCGAACACCTCCGCGGCCGCCTTCAGGATCCGGGCCCGGGTCGCCTCGGGGTCCAGTCGTTCGCCAGCCTTCACCGGCATCGCGCGATCACCTCCACGGCTCCACCCTACCGAGCTGAACCAAGATAAAAATGATCGGTACTACCATGCTGACGATGGTCGCCGGTGGCTCGCGGCACGGCGCTCGGCCGGGCCGCGAGACCACCTGCTGTGACGCTCAGCCGAGGTAGTCGTGCCAGGGGCCGGTGATGGCGAGGGTGATGCCAGGCGTCTGGATGTTGACGAACAGCACCTTGCCGTCGGCGGAGAACGTCGGGCCGGTGAACTCGGAGTCGTTCAGCATGTTCCGGGCGATGGCGTACGCCGGGCCGCCCGGGGTCGCGCTCAGCACGTGGCTGCTGGCCTGGCCGTCCTCGGCGAGGATCAGCGAGCCCCACGGCGTCACGGTGACGTTGTCCGGGCCGTCGAAGTTGTACTCGTCGTACTTCGCCGCGTCGCCGGTGTTCGCGGCGGCGTTCTCCGGGAAGTACGTGACCAGCTGGATGGTCTCGTCCTTGTAGTTGTAGAACCAGACCATGCCGTCGTGCGGAACGGCGTCGGCCGGCAGGTCGGCGGTACCCGACTCGGCGTACGAGTTCACGACGTACACGCCGTCCTTGGTTCCGAAGACACCCTCGAACTTCTTGCCGCGGGTGATCTGGCCGTCGGTGAACTGCTTGCGCACCGAGGTGGTCGCGCCGTCGCGGTCGGCAACCTTCACCCACTTGACCCGGAACGGCCGGAGCAGCTGCGCCGACGTCAGATACGCCACGTCCGGGATCGTCTTGCCGCTGCCGTCCAGGATCGACAGCGCCTCGAGGGTGCCGAAATCCTTGTCCTGCAGGTCTTCCCAGCTGCGCGGGCCGAGCTTGTAGCCGCGCGGCGCCGACCAGCGGTAGAAGGTGCCGTTCGGGCCGGAGGCGTCCTCGGACAGGTACGCGTGGGTCCGGTCCTCGTCGATCGCGAGCGCCTCGTGGGCGTACCGGCCGAACGCCTTGAGCGGCACCGGGTGTGCGGTCCTGCCGTCGCCCCAGACCTCGAAGACGTACCCGTGGTCCTTCAGCCGGGTCGTGCCGTTGGCCTTGTTCTCGGTCTCCTCGCAGGTCATCCAGGTGCCCCACGGGGTCGGACCGCCGGCGCAGTTCGTCAGCGTGCCGGAGATGCCGACCCACTCGCCGAGGTTGGTGCCGTCCTTGTCGACGTCGATGACCGTGCAGCCACCGGCCGCACCGACACCGGTGTCGTAGACCGTGCCCGCGATCTGCGGTACGCCGAGCGCGTCGTTCGCGCCGATCTCGTGGTTCTGGATGAGCTGGTAGCGGCCGTGGCGTACGGAGAAGACCGCCGTGCCGTCGTGCAGGGACGGCGTCGGCTGGCCGCTCTTCAGTTTGGTCTCACCGGCGTGCGTGACGACCTTGTACTTGAACCCGGCCGGCAGCGCGAGCAGGCCCTTGGGGTCGTCGAGCAGCGGCGGGAAGGGCCGGTGCTGCGGGAACGGCGTGTGGCCGCCGTGGGACGCCGGGGCGGCCTGGGCGAGCGTCGGCATGGCACCGACGGTGGTGAAGCCGACTCCGGCGGCGCCGACTGCGGCGCCTCGGAGGACGGAACGACGATCGACTGACATGGTGGAGCTCCTCCTGCGAAATGGCGGTTCCCGAGGACTTGGATCCAATCGGTCGCGGACTGACAGGCGGCAAACTCCAGGTGAACGGCACTCTGCAACGAACCGGCGCCGTGCGACGTCTACTGTGGGAGGTGATCATGATGCGCAGGGTGACGACCGTGGTGGCGCTTGCCGCACTTCTGGTTGCGTGCGGCAACGAACCGACGACTGGAGGACAACCGTCCATGACGCCGAGCAGCACGAGCAGCAGCAGTTCCGGACCCGCGAGCCCCGGCAGCGGCCCGGCCGAGCAGGCGAAGGCCGACCTGATCAAACGCCTCGGCGTGGAGTCCGCGCTGGTGACAGTGGTGAGCTCGGACGACGTGACCTGGCCGGACGGCAGCCTCGGCTGCCCGGAGCCGGGGATGCGCTACACCCAGATGCTGGTGCCGGGGAACCGGACCGTTCTCGAGGTGAACGGCAAGCAGTACGAGTACCACTCCGGTGGGCAGCGGGCGCCGTTCCTCTGTGAGCATCCGACGTCCGCAACTCGTTGAAAACTTTCCTGATCACTGGGTGTATCAACCTCGTCCGAGGGTGACTCCGCAGAAATGGGGGGAGGCCCTCGGACCGCTGCAGGGGGGAGGGCGGTGTGAGGGCACGTAGAGGGGGAGGCTGACGCGGTGCGGAGGGCCGGCTGATCAGCATGGCCGGGACGGGGTCCGCGCCGCGTCAGTGCCTCACCTGACGCTCAGGGAAGTGAGTTCAGTGCGTCGCCGGCCCGGAGTACGGGGCCGGTGCCCGGCTCGGGCTGGGTGAGCGCGAACGCGAGCAGCGCATCCGCTGCCTGCTTCGCATTCTCGCCGGTGATCGACATCCGTCCGGCGATCAGGCCCGCGACGAGCGGCGTCGCGAACGACGTACCGCTCCAGCGAGCCATCCCCTGGAACGACCGCAACTGACCGGTGTTCGGCGGTTCGGTGCACTCGTAGTCACCGGTGAGGAAGGCGTTCACCAGATTCGAGCCCGGGGCGTAGACGTCGACCCAGCCGCCGAAGTTGCTGAACGACGCACGGTCCCGCCCGTTGTCCGCGAGCGCGCCGACGCCGACCGTCTCCGGGAACGCGGCCGGCCAGAAGTAGTCCCGGGTCGACTCGTTGCCCGCGGCAGCGACCAGGGTGAGCCCGTTGATCCGGTCCAGGCGGGTCTTGACGAACACGTCCAGTCCGAGCGGCGGCAGGTCGAAGCGGGTCCGGGTCCCGGCCGACAGGCTGATGATGTCCGGCGCCAGGTCGAGGACCTCGTCCAGCGCCTGTGCGAGGTCGAACTCCCAGATCGCGCCCGCGGTGGTGAAGTAGCTCTTCACCATGACCTCCACGTTGCGCGCGATCGACCGCAGAACACCGGCGATGAAGGTGCCGTGGCCGGCGTACGGCCGGATCCGCCCGGCGCCGTCGAAGGCGTTCTCCGGATCGCCGGTCACGCCGTTCAGCCAGTACGCCGCCGGAGCATCGGACCAGCCGACGTCCAGGACGACGACCTTCACCCCACGTCCGTCCGCGGCGCCCGCGGGCAGGAACGGTGTCGGCACGGCCGGATCCGGCGGTACGCCGGGCGGGACCTCCTCGGGTTCGGTCGCCGGACACGGGCTGACGCTCGGACAGACGTAGAACAGGTGCTCCGGCGTCACCACACCGCGTCCGAGGCGCAGGTCGGCGTACTGCAGGAATCGTTGGGTGAGCGAACGATCCTCCGGCGCCTCCGGTGGGACCTTGTCCGGCAGCAGCAGCCGGGTGACGCCACCGATCCCGCCCTCGGCCGGGCGCCCGCCCTGGAAGAGCTCGACGACTCGCGTGACGTCCTCGTCGCGGACCAGGACCACCCCGGTGCGGTTCAGGTACTCGGCGCCTTCCGGACGTTTTTCCCAGTCCTCCGGGTAGACCTCGACCTCTTTTCCGAGAGCCTCGAGAATCAGCGCGATCTGGGCGATGTACTTTCGGTCATCCGTTTGATTTTCCATTCCCTTTTCTTTCCCCCCTTGGATCAACGAAACGACCGATATCATTTCAGAATGCCGGTGGCTGGGGGGAGTGCCGAGGCGGCAGAAAATCTGCTGCCGCTCGCGTTGTCGCGCCCGCACGACGCGATTGCGTCCGCGCGCACGCTGCTGGCCGCCGATCCGGCGGTGCTCGAGGCGTCGTTCGCGCACCAGGCGTACGGGATCGGTCTGCGCCAGCTCGGCCAGGTGCCGGCCGCGGTGCGCGAGTTGCGGACGGCGCTGCGGCTTGCCGAGCAGACCGGCCGGTCGGAGCGGGAGGCGGATGTCCTTGCCACGTTGGGCGCAACACTCGGCCGGGCGGGGCGGAGCCGGGAAGGACTGGCCCGGCTCGATCGCGCGGTGCAGCTCAGCCGGGGCGCGCTGACCGGGCGGGTGCTGCTGCGGCGCGCCGACGTACTGCTGGTGCTCGGCAGGCACCGCGAGGCGCTCGACGACCTGCGGGTGGCGGTCGCGCGGTTGCGGCGCTCGGGCGACCAGGTCTGGGAGGCGCGGTCGCGGAACTATCGCGGATTCATTCAGCTCGCGCTCGGCGGGACAAAACGCGCGGACGCGGATTTCGCGGTGGCGGAGAAGTTGTACGCCGCGACGGGCCAGGAGTTCGAGTACGCGGAGGCGCGGCAGAACCGGGGTCTGGTGGCGTATTCGCGCGGCGATCTGCCGGCCGCACTGCGGTACCTGGACGAGGCCGGGCGACGGTTCGCCGCCGTTGGTGTGGCGTGGCCGGATCTCGCGATCGACCGGTGCGGAGTCTTGCTGGCTGCTGGGTTGAGCGCCGAGGCGCTGGCCGAGATGGATCAGGCGATCGGAGCCGGGAACGGTACGGCGACGAAGCGGGGTGAGCTGTGGTTCGCTGCGGCGACGGCTGCGCTGGCGGCCGGCGATCGCCCGGGGGCGCGGGAGCGTGCGGAGCGGGCGCGGAGGTTGTTCTCCGCGCAGCGGCGCGAGTGGTGGTCGGTGCGGTCGTCGATGGTCGTGCTGGATGCTCGTTATCAGGCGGGTGAACGGGGTGCGGGGTTGCTGCGGCGGGTGAGTGCGGTAGCTGGCCGGCTCGATGCGCTAGGGGCATCGGAGGCGTCGGCTGCGCATCTGCTGGCTGGGCGGTTGGCGTTGAAGCTTGGGAGAGTACGGGCGGCGGATAGGCAGCTGGAGTTGGCCGGGCGGCACAGCAAGGATGCGCCGCCGATCGCGCGGAGTGCTGCGTGGCTTGGGAAGGCTTTGCGTGCTGAGGCTCGGGGCGAGGTGCGGTCGATGTTGTCGGCGTGCGGCCGGGGGTTGGATGCGCTGGACGAGCATCGGTTGACGATGGGGGCGACCGAGCTGCGGGCGTTGGCGACCGGGCAGGGAGCCGAGCTGGCTGAGTTGGCGTTGCGCGACGCGTTGCGGCGGGACGATCCGCGGCGGTTGCTGGTTTGGGGCGAGCGGTGGCGGGCGACGGCGCTCGGCGTCCCGCCGGTGCGTCCGCCCGACGACGAGCACCTCGTCGGAGAGCTCGCCGCCTTGCGAGATGTCGTGCGGCGCCTGGACGCCGCGCCAGACCCGTCACTCGACAAAGAACGCCGCCGCCTGGAGAAAGCAGTCCGCGACCGCGCCCTCCGCGCAGCCGGTCGGGAGACTCCTGGCGGCACCACCCTTGCCCTCGACATAGGGGAGTTGGTTGGGGCGTTGGGGGAGAGCGTGTTGGTGGAGTTGGTTGAGGTGGGTGGGGTTCTGCATGCGGTGGTGGTGCGGGACGGGCGGATCAGCCGGCACGAGGTCGGGCCGCTCGCGGCGGCTGCGCTGGAGGTGGAGCGGTCGAGGTTCCGCCTTCGACGGTTGGCCCACGCGCGCCCGGCCAACGCGGGCGGTGGAACATTGGGGCCTTCGCTCGAGGTGCTCGGCCGGCGGCTGGCGGACGCCATTCTCGGAAGCGCTCAAGAATTGCTCGCGGACCGGCCGGTGGTGATGGTGCCGCCGGGCCGGTTGCACGCCCTGCCTTGGGGATTGATCCCGGGCCTGGCCGATCGCGCAGTGAACGTGGTCCCGTCGGCCGCAGTCTGGTTGCGAGCACGCAAGCTCCGGCCGCCGTCGGACCGCCGCGTCGTTCTCGTCCTCGGACCAGGCCTGTCCGCGGGCCGCGCCGAGGTGATGCGCCTCGCCGAGCAGTACCCGGACGCAACAGTCCTCGCAGACGGCGAAGCGACCGCGGATAACGTACTGCGAGAACTCGACGGCGCCTGGATCGCGCACATCGCTGCGCACGGAACGTTCCGCTCGGACAGCCCGATGTTCTCGTCGTTGCGGCTCGACGACGGACCGCTGACCGTGTACGACTTCGAGCGGCTGCGCAGGGCGCCGTACCGGATGGTGCTGTCGAGCTGCGACTCCGGGCTCGCGAAGCCGGTCGGTGCGGACGAGTTGCTCGGGTTGAGCAGCAGCCTGATCCCGCTCGGTGCGGCCGGAATCCTGGCCAGCGTCGTACCGGTGAACGACCCGGCGACCGCACCGCTGATGCTGGCGCTGCACGAGAACCTGCGGGCCGGGCAGTCACTGGCGCACGCGTTCGCGACAGCCTGCCGTGGCGCACGCGGTGATCCGGTCGCGGACGCGGCGAGCAGATCGTTCGTGGCTCTCGGGGCCTGATGTATCAGCGGTACTCCGGAACGCTCTGTACCAGTAAGAGGTGCTGGCGGTCCGGTGAAAGGGGGACGGCATGCGGGACGACCCGGCAGTCGTCGACCTGGTCACCAGAGCCAGGGGCGGCGAGAAGGACGCGTGGGACGAGTTGGTCGAGCGGTATGCGCCGCTGGTCTACTCGATCTGCCGACGCTACCGGCTGATGCCGACCGACATCGATGACATCGGGCAGAGCGTGTGGTTGCGGCTGGTCGAGCACCTGCCCGGTCTGCGTGAGCCCGCGGCCCTCCCGGGGTGGATCGCGACCACGACGCAGCGCGAGTGCTTCCGGCTGATCCGTACGAGCAGCCGCGTCGAACCGGTCGACCTGGCCGACTCGCCCGACGTCCCCGAGCAGGCGATCGCCGAGGAGGAGGTCCTGCGGCACGAGCGTGGGGCAATTCTGCGTACGGCGTTCAGCGAGCTGTCCCGGCGTTGCCAGCTGTTGCTGTCGTTGCTGATGCAGGACCCACCGGCGCCGTACGACGAGATCAGCCGGCGACTGCAGTTGCCGGTCGGAAGCATCGGGCCGAACCGGGCCCGCTGCCTGACCCGGCTCCGGCAGACACCGGCGCTGGTCGGGCTGGCGGCCGACGGACCTGACGACGGAACGAGGAGGTGAGAGCCGTGCTGAATCCGGACTGGAACGACGACGAGTTGTTGATCGAGGCCCTGCGTGCGGCGTTTGCTGACGCTGACGAGGTGCCGTCGGCGTTCCTCGACGTCGGCAAAGCAGCGTTCGCTTGGCGGACCATCGATGCCGAGCTGGCGGCGCTCACCTACGACTCCGCGCTGGAGCCGCCGGCCGCGCTCGCGATCCGCTCCGAGAGCGCGATCCTGCGGTCGCTGACCTTCGCCTCGGACGGCTGGACCGTCGAGCTCGAGCTCACCCCGGACGCCGTCCTCGGGCAGCTCGACCCGCCCGAGGTCGGTACCGTCGTTGCCCGCGGCGACGGCGGCCAGCTGATCGCAGCGGACATCGACGAGCTCGGATTCTTCGTCCTCGGACCGCCGCCGACCGTCCCGTACCGGCTGGTCTGCACGACCCGCTCGGGGACCACGATCCTGACCGGCTGGATCACGCCGTAGCCAGGCCTTCGGGGACTAGGCCGCGAACACCTGGGAGTCGTCCGCGAAGGCCTTGAACTCCAGGGCGTTGCCGGCCGGGTCGAGGAAGAACATCGTCCACTGCTCGCCGGTCTGGCCCTGGAACCGGACGTACGGCTCGATGACGAACTCGGTCCCGGCCGCCCGCAGCCGGTCCGCGAACTGCTGGAACTCCTCGACGGCCAGCACCAGCCCGAAGTGCGGCACCGGTACGTCGTGCCCGTCGACCGGGTTGTGGATCTGCTGCGGCCTGGCCGGCGCGAGATGCGTGACGAACTGGTGGCCGCGCAGGTTCCAGTCGATCCAGGTGTCGGAGCTGCGGCCCTGTTCGAGGCCGAGGACCTCGCCGTAGAAGTGCCGCGCCGCGGCCAGGTCGTCGACCGGCATCGCGAGGTGGAAGCGGGGGATGGGGGAGTCGAGAACTGTCATGCCGTCCATCCTTCCGCACCTCTCGCCCGGCTGCGACTCAGCAGAATCAGGCGGACGTCTCGTTCCGCTGGCCGGATTCCACGTGCGGACGGGACTGCCACAGCGCCCACTCCGCACTCACGTCGCCGGCCGTGCGCAGTAGGAGCGGGAGGTGGTCGTGCAGCAGCGTGTCCACGGAGGTCTCGGCGGCGTGCACGGTCACGTTCATCGCGGCCCGGACCGTGCCGGTGCCGTCGCGTACCGGCGCCGCGACCGAGCGGACGCCCGGCGCGAGCTCCTCGTCGGCCAGTGCCCAGCCGCGCGCACGGATCTCGGTGAGCTGGTCGCGCAACTGCTCCGCGGTCCGGCCGATGTACGGCGGGAGACCGGCGCGGCTCGGCTCGGCGAGCACCTCGGCCAGCTCGTCGGGGGCGAGCGCGGAGAGCAGGACCTTGCCCTGTGAGGTCTGGGTGGCGGGGAAGCGGGTGCCGATGTCGACCCGCAGGGCGATCAGCTTCGGTACGGACACGCGCGCCACGTACACGATGTCCGAGCCGTCGAGCTGGGCCATCGAGGACGACTCGCCGGTGCGCGCGACGAGCGCCTCGAGGTGCGGTCTCGCGATGTCCCAGAGGCCGAGCGAGCCGACGTACGCCATCCCGAGCGTGAGCACCTTGGGCGTCAGCTGGAACGAACCGCCGGTGGTACGCACGAAGCCGAGCTCCTCGAGCGTGAGCAGCAGGCGGCGCGCGGTCGGCCGGGCAAGACCGGCCGCGGTCGCGACCTCGGACAGCGACATCGTCGGGTGGCCGGCGTCGAAGCAGGCGAGTACGTCCAGCCCGCGAGCCAGTGACTCGACGAAATCCGGACCCGCGCCACGGCCTGCCATCTGGTTCCTCCTGCTGGTTCGACTACTTATTCACCGAAGATGGTCCCACGGGCCTCCCGCGTCGAGCCGGACTTGTACTCCGTGTACTGGTACGGGTTGTCGAGCACCTCGCCCTTCGGCAGCTCCGGGTTCATCCCGCTCTTCCACGCCTCCTCGCCGAGTTCCTTGCGCAGGTACTCCACCGTCGCCTCGACCTCCTTGCGGACCGCGGGCAGGTCGCAGCCGACCAGCTGGTGGTCGTACTTCACGACGCGGCCGTCGACGATCACCGTGTGGACGTCGCCGCGCTGCGCCTGGAACGCGACCTGCCCGTACGGGTTGATCAGCGGGAACGACACCGGTGACCGGTCGTTCTTGATCAGGATGACGTCGGCCTTCTTCCCGGATTCGAGGCTGCCGAGGTCGTCGCGGCCCAGGGCCTTCGCGCCGCCGCGGGTCGCCCAGTCGACGACGTGCTCGGCGCGCAGATGGCTGTGCGTCACGGTGGCGCCCTTCATGTGCGCCTCGAGGTGCTCGCGGGCCCGGTCGGCGCCGAGCGTGCTGCGCATCGCGCTGAACAGGTCGCCGCTCCACCAGACGCTGGTGTCCATCGAGAGCGAGACGCCGATGTTGTGCCGGCGGACCTGCCAGGTGGGCGGGTAGCCCTGGCCGGCGCTCTGCTCGGACTCGGTGGAGACCGAGATCGAGCCGCCGGTCGCGGCGATCCGCTGGTACGAGTCCCGGGTCAGGCTCGCCGAGTGGACGTAGATGTTCCGCGGCGTCATGAACTCGTTCTCGTGCATGAGCTTGATGCCGTTGTCGTTGGTCGCGCCCCAGACGCCGGCGTGGGTGGTGACGGGCAGGTCGAGTTCCCGTGCGACCTCGAACGCGGCCCGCTCGGGGAACGCCGGGTCGCCGGTCACGTCGAACGCCAGCTGCAGCCCGATCCGGTCGTCGTCGCGCAGCCGCTCCAGGAACGCGCGTACCGACGGGTCGGCGCTCCACTCCCACGGACCCGCCTGGATGTTGCCGTAGGCAAGGACGAACCGCCCCGGGACGGCGCGCAGTGCGTCGACGGCAGCCTCGGCGTGCTCGACGGTCTGGAGGCCGTGCGACCAGTCGACCGTGGTGGTGATGCCGGCCTCGAGCGACTCCCAGGCGGACGTCAGGTTGCCGGCCCGGATGTCCTCCGGGCGGAACGTCTTGCCGTGCTCGAGGTAGTACCAGACGAAGTACTGCGTCAGCGTCCAGTCGGCGCCGTACGCGCGCATCGCGGTCTGCCACATGTGCCGGTGGGTGTCGATCATCCCGGGCATCACGATGCCGCCGGACGCGTCGACCACCTGGGTGCCCTCCGGGACGGCGAGGTTCGGGCCCACGTCGGCAATCTGATCGTCGACAATCAGCACATCTCCGGCCGGCAGCACGGTGTGCCGGTCGTCCATGGTCAGGACGGTGCCGCCGCGCAGCACCGTCGGTCGCCCGGCGATCGGCGCAGGTGCGGTGCTGCGGCCCGGCCGCGTCTCGGCAGTGGTCATGAGTCCCCTCCAGAAGTAGCCGGACATACGTCCGTATGACGGTCAACGGGGCGATGAGGCTCACTCTCTGCGCCGGGTCCGGCGCTGTCAAGGGTTCGAAGCAGGCGGTTGACAGTGCTGCCGTGCGGGCTGAGACTGAGGCGGTCAGAGAGTGCGGACAGCTGTCCGCGAACGTCTGTTGGAGGTCGTGTGAAGGGTCCGCTGTCCGGTCTCCTGGTGGCCGACTTCTCCCGGATCCTCGCCGGTCCGTACGCGACCATGTTGCTCGCCGACCTCGGTGCCGACGTGATCAAGGTCGAGTCGCCCGGTGGTGACGACACCAGGTCCTGGCAACCGCCGGTCCGCGACGGCATCTCGACGTACTACCTCGCAGTGAACCGGAACAAGCGGTCGATCGCCCTCGACCTGAAGGACCCCGCGGACCTCGCGGCGGCGCAGGAGCTGGCGCGCCGGGCGGACGTCCTGGTGGAGAACTTCCGGCCCGGTGGGCTGGGCCGGTTCGGGCTCGACTACGAGACCGTTGCCGAGGGCAACCCGCGGCTGATCTACGCGTCGATCAGCGGATTCGGGTCCGGGGAACGCGGCGCTCAACTTCCGGGGTACGACCTGATCGTGCAGGCGATCTCCGGCTTGATGAGCCTGACCGGCGATCCGGGCGGAGAGCCGTTCCGGGCCGGGATCTCGATGTTCGACGTGATGGCCGGGCTGCACGCGTCGATCGGCGTCCTGTCGGCGCTGCACCAGCGACAGGAGAGCGGTCGTGGTCAGCACGTCGAGGTCAACCTGTTGTCGTCGGCGCTCTCGGGCCTGGTGAACCAGTCGAGCGCGTACGTGGCGGGTGGTGTCGTACCGCAGCGGATGGGGAACAGCCATCCGAGCCTGTTCCCGTACGAGCCACTGCCCTGCGCGGACGGGGAGCTGATCATCACGGCCGGGAACAATGGACAGTTCCGCAAGTTGGTCGAGGTGCTCGGCGTACCGGAGTTGGCCGACGATCCGCGGTTCGACCGGAACGAGCAGCGGACCGCGCATCGCGACGAACTGCGGCCGTTGCTCGTCGAACGGTTGCGGACGCGGACCAAGATGGAGTGGTTCGCGGACATCATCGGGGCGGGCGTGCCGTGCGGGCCGATCAACACCGTCGACGGCGGCGTGGCGTTCGCCGAGGACATCGGCCTGGACCCGGTGGTCACGGTCGGCGGGATCCCCGGGGTCCGCAACCCGATCACCCTGTCCGACAGCGCAGCTTCCTACCGCCTCCCGCCGCCCGCGCTCGACGAACACGGCACCGACCTGAGGAAGTGGCTGACCGAATGAACGACGAACAGAGCGCCGGGCAGAGCGACCGAATAGGTGGCGAGCGGAGCGAGGGAGCGGGGGACGGATCGGCGGACGGGCGAGTCAGGCCGCCGGTTTTTCCGACGTCGCTGGGGACGTCGACCGCGGACGAGATCCGGCTGCTCGGGCAGGATCTGACCGCGGACCTGATGGGGAAGGTCGGGTTCGGCGAGCTGGCGTTCTGGCTGGTCGCGATGCGCCGTCCGACACCGTCGGAGACGCGCCTCTTCGAGTCCGTCCTGGTCGCGCTCGCGGACCACGGATTCACACCGACAGCGATCGCCGCGCGCCTCACCTACCTGTCCGCACCGGACTCACTCCAAGGCGCACTGGCAGCCGGCCTCCTCGGCGGCGGTTCCCGCTTCCTCGGCGTCACCGAAGACTGCGCGACCTTCCTCCACCAAGCCCTCCCGACGGACCTCCCGGCAGACGATCGTGAGTGGGACGCTCTCGCGCTGGACCTTGTCCAGCAGTCCAAGGCCAACAAGACGTTCATCCCGGGCCTCGGGCATCCGGTGCACAAGGTGCAGGACCCTCGGACACCAGTACTGATCGGCATCGCCCGCGAGGAAGACCTGGAAGGCCCGCACCTGAAGCTGTTCCAGGCCATCGGCCGCGTCCACGAACAGGTGCTCGGCCGGAAGCTCCCACTGAACGGCGCCGGCGTCTGCGGCGCTGCGCTCGCCGATCTCGGCCTCCCGATCGAACTACTGCGCGGCTACGCCCTGCTCGCGCGCGCCGCCGGTCTCCTCGGCCAGCTCGCCGAGGAACGCCGCCGCCCGATCGGGATGGACGCCTACCTCACCGTCGACCGCAACGCCGTCTACGTCGAACCCTGAAGCCGAACCCTGCCGTTGAACCCTGAAGGAGCACCAGATGGCCACAGTCGCCGCGGTGATCGCCTCCACGCACCACCCGTTCTACTACCGGGCCAGTACGGCGACCGGCGCCGACCGCCCGCCGTTCGCGGACGAGTGGGTGGCGAAGATCGAGGCGTTCCGCGAGACGCTGACGAAGGCCCGGCCGGACATCCTGGTGATGGTCGGGAGCGACCACTTCCACCAGCTGTGGCTGGACAACATGCCCCAGTTCCTGGTCGGCAAGGCGCCGTTCTTCGACGCGAACTGGTACAACGAGGAACGCGAGTTCGGCCTCCCACGGATGCGACTGGCCGGCGACGAACAGCTCGCGTCGCACATTCTGCGTAACGGCCTGGACGCCGGCTTCGACCTTGCCTTCAGCAACGAGCTGCGGATCGACCACAGCATCACCTGCCCGATCATCACGCTCCGGCCGGAGGCGGACCTGCCGATCGTGCCGATCTACACCAACATCTTCGCGCCGCCGCTGCCGCGTCCCGGACGGTTCGTCGAGCTCGGGCGGACGATCCGGCAGTTGGTGGAGTCGTGGCCGATCGACAAGCGGGTGGCGATCATCGGTACCGGGCACCTCTCGCTGGAGCTCGGCGGACCGCGGCAGTTCGGCGAGCACGGTCCGGACCCGGAGTTCGACCGCAAGGCCGTGGACTGGATCGCGGGCGGTGACATCGATGGGTGCCTGTCGGAGGTGACGCTCGACAGTCTGCACCTGCCGGGGAACGCGACGCACGGGTTCATGGACTTCATGCTGATGATGGGCGTCGCCGGGGCCGGCGCGAAGGCGGACCACGTGGATTCGCTGGACCTGTTCCACACCATGGAGGCGTACTTCACCTGGTATCCGAACGGAGCGCCGGCATGAGCAAGTACCTGCTGGACAAGTTCCTCTACACGGTCGACCGGGATCCGGATCTGGTTGAGCGGTACCGCGCGGATGCGGCCGGTACCGTCGAGTGGTGGGAGCGGGAGGTCGCCAATCAGCTCCTGAACTGTGCCGTTCCGGAGAGGTCGACGTGGCAGTCGTTCACGGACGCCGAGCGGAAGGCGCTGCGGGAGCACGACCATGTGGCGCTGTTCGGGTTGGGTGCCCATCCGTTCCTGACGTTGACGTTGTTCATCGCGATGTTCGAGCGGGATCACGGGCCGCTCGAGTACCAGAAGGCGTACGGGCGGGCGCTGCAGCAGCACTCGTTGCCGTACCCGGACATCACTACCTGAGGAGGGCGCGTGCGCGCCGCAGTACTGCACACCCATGGTGAACCGCCGTCGCACGCCGAGCATCCTGACCCGGTTGCGGGCCAGGGCTCCTCGATCGTGCGCGTGACGGCTGCGCCGATCGTCCCGCTCGATCTCCTCTGTGCTTCCGGTACGTCGTATTTCGGGCCACCCGCACTGCCGTACGTCCCTGGTGTGCAAGGTGTCGGCGTGGTGGAGGAGTCGGCGACGGTCGCGCCGGGCACGAGGGTGTTCTTCGCGACCTCCGCCGGAATGGCGGCCGGCGACGGCAGCCTCGCCGAACGGGCCGCGGTCCCGGATGCGGACCTGATAGTCCTCAAGCCGGAAGCGGCGGTGGGGGATGGGGCGGTGGCGGCTCTTGGGCTGTCGGGGGTTGCCGGATGGATGGCGTTGACGTGGCGGGGCCAGCTGCAGGCGGGGGAGCGGGTGCTGGTGCTCGGCGGTGGTGGCGCGGTCGGGCAGGTCGCGATCGGTGCGGCGCGCGTACTCGGGGCGTCGCACGTGGCGGCCGTCGTACGGTCCGAATCCTCACGGGAACGCGCACAGGCAGCCGGGGCTCACGAGGTGGTTGCCTTGAGCACGGATGTCGACGAGCTGACGGCACTGCTCGGCACCACACCGTACGACGTGGTGATCGACCCGGTCTTCGGAGTCGCGGCGACGGCTGCGGCGCGGGTGCTCGCTCCCGGGGGAAGGCTGGTCAACCTTGGTGGTTCGTCGGGCGACGAGGCGGTGTTCTCGTCCTCCGTACTGCGAAGCAAGTCGGCGAGCGTGCTCGGCTACACGAACAACGCGCTGACAGCGGACCAGCGCCGTGACGCACTGACCGCCGTCCTCGACCACGCAGCCACCGGCGCCATCACCGTCGCCCACGAAACGGTCACCCTCGCGGACATCACCGACGCATGGCACCGCCAGTCCACCGGCACCACCAGCGGCCGCCTGGTCCTCACCTTCGACTGACTTGCAGATCGACAGTACGTATACCTCCACTACCGCCCCGGCGCAGGCCGCATACGGTGCGAGCGGGCGGGTGCTGCACGTATACGTACTGTCGAACTGCAGCCGCTGTCTAGAGCAGGCGGGTGATGAGGCCGTAGTCCTTTGCCTGCTCGGCGGTTAGCAGGCGGGTTGCATCGAGGTCGGTGGTGATCTCGTCGGTGGGGCGACCGGTGGCGTCGGCGATCAGCTCGGCGAGGCGGACCGCCTGGCGTTCGTGCTGTTCGGCGTAGCCGGCGAGTTCGTCCGCGGTGCCTTCCGCGGTGAACTGGGGTGCCGACAGTACGAAGGTCGTGTGGCGATGAGCTTCGCGTTGTGCGGCGGCGGCGAGTACGGCGATGGCCGGGCCGCGGACTGTGCCGCGGGCAATGACGTGGACGGGGGAACTGATCAGGTCGATCGCGGCGGCGACCGAGAGCGCGGCGTCCAGGCCGGAGTCCGTCGAGGACAGGTGCAGCTTGACCGGATCGTTGCTCCCGGCATCCAGTAGCAGCAACTGCGCGGCGACATGGTTCGCCAGGTCGTCGTCCAGCCGTCCGCCGATCAGGATCACCCGGTCCGCCAGCAGCCGATCGGCCAGCTCGCGCTCCACCGTGACCGAGGCCGGCTCGTACCACGACGGCAGAATCGGCTGCGGCGCGCGCGGCCCCTCCGGAGCCCCGGGCGCACCAGGCGCCCAAGGTCCCCCCGGCCGCGGTTCGGGGTAGTGCGGGGTGGTCGTGTTGTTGACGTGCATGTGTCCTCCTTCGACCTGTCCAGCGTGCGGTACGGGGCGGCTGGGGTGAAGGGTCTTCCGCTGTTAGCAGACGGCGGATCGGGCGACTGCGCTCTGTTGCTGTGTTGGGGCGGGTTCAGGTCCTATGTTTGCTGCATGAGCGAGAAGGAACCGCCGTCGAAGGACCGGTCCAACGCCGACGCCGGGAAAGGCCCGGACTCGGGCGACCGGAAGAGCGACGGTTCGCAACGGCCACCGCACAAACCGTGGCGGACCGAGGGACTGCCGGCCGGGCACGGGGACGACGACAAGCCGCGGCGGCCACGGTGGTGGAAGTGGGTCGCCTGGATCGTCGGCGGCTACCTGGTGCTCTTCCTGCTCACCACCATGCAGGACCAGCTCGCAGGCGGTGAGCAGACGATCGCGTACACCGACTTCACCGCCCAGGTGCAGAAGCAGAACGTCGCCGAGATCTTCTCCCGGGGCGACACCATCGAGGGCCGGCTCAAGCAGGCTGCGGAGGTCCCGGGCAAGAGCGGGTCGACGTACACCAAGTTCACCACCGAGCGGCCGACGTTCGCCAACGACAACCTGTACGGCGACCTGCAGAAGGGCGGCGCGACGGTGCGCGCGACGCCGGTCGTGCAGCAGCGCGGTGTCATCTGGAACCTGCTGATCTCGCTCGGCCCGTTCATCCTGATCGCGGCGTTCTACTTCTGGTTGTTCCGGCGCAGCCGCGCCGGCGGTGGACTGGGCGGCGGCCTCGGCGGGCTGCTCGGCGGCGGCGGTCAGCAGAAGAAGCCGGTCGACCCGAGCACGGTGCGGGTGACGTTCGCCGACGTGGCGGGGATCGACGAGGTCGAGGCCGAGATCGAGGAGGTCGTCGACTACCTGAAGGATCCCGAGAAGTACCGGCGGCTCGGAGCGCGGGCGCCGAAGGGCGTGCTGCTGGCCGGCGCGCCCGGTACCGGCAAGACGCTGCTCGCGCGGGCGACCGCCGGTGAGGCCGGCGTGCCGTTCTTCTCCGCGAGCGCCTCGGAGTTCATCGAGATGATTGTGGGCGTGGGCGCGAGCCGGGTGCGGGAGCTGTTCGGCGAGGCGCGGAAGGTGGCGCCGGCGATCATCTTCATCGACGAGATCGACACCATCGGCCGGGCCCGTGGCGGTGCGCGGTCGGTCGGCGGGCACGACGAGGGCGAGCAGACGCTGAACCAGATCCTCACCGAGATGGACGGTTTCTCCGGTACCGAGGGGGTCGTGGTGCTGGCCGCGACGAACCGCGCCGACGTACTCGATCCGGCGCTGCTCCGCCCCGGCCGGTTCGATCGGACGATCACCGTGCACGCGCCCGATCAGCCCGGGCGGGCCGCGATCCTCAAGGTCCATGCGCGCGGGAAGCCGCTCGCGGCGGACGCGGACCTGACCGCGCTGTCGCGGTCCACGCCCGGGATGACCGGCGCGGATCTGGCCAACCTGCTGAACGAGGCGGCGCTCGCCGCGGCGAGGCAGGGCGAGTCGCAGATCACCCAGCGGGACCTGACCGACGCGCTGGAGAAGGTCCAGCTCGGTACGGCGCGGAACGTCGTGATGCCGGAGGAGGAGCGCCGGCGGACCGCGTACCACGAAGGCGGGCACGCACTGCTGGGGATGATCCAGAAGGGCGCGGACCCGGTACGGAAGGTGTCGATCATTCCGCGCGGACGTGCGCTCGGCGTGACGCTGTCGACGCCGGAGACGGACCGGTACGGGTACGACGTGGCGTACCTGCGCGGCCGGATCATCGGCGCGCTCGGTGGTATGGCGGCCGAGCAGGAGGTGCTCGGCGTGGTCACCACCGGCGCCGAGAGCGACCTCGAGACCGCGACCCGGATCGCCCGCTCGATGGTCGGCCGCTGGGGCATGTCCGAGGCGATCGGCCCGGTCTCCGTACTGCCCGCCGAGGGCGATGCGCGGATGGCCGGTGTCTCCGACGATCTGCTGAACACGGTCGACGAGGAGGTACGGCGGCTGATCGAGCAGTGCTACGCCGAGGCTCGCCGCCTGCTCCGCGACCACCGCCCGCAGCTGGACTCGATCGCCGCCCAGCTTCTCGAACACGAAACCCTCGACGAACCAGCCGCCTACGCAGCAGCCGGCATCCCCCGCACCCCCAACCAACCCCAACCCGCGGAACCGGTCCCGGCCCCCGCCTCAACCCGGGACCAAGTCACCGACTAGTTCCCGCCGACCTTGTGCACGGGAGCCGTGTCTGCGGGCTCGGAGAATACGGCTCCGGTGCACAAGGTGGATCTGCAGCCGCGGTTGGGCGGCCGGGGTGGCTAGCTGGTGGTCAGGGTTTGGTGCAGGTCGTTGTAGCCGGTGGTTGGTTGCCAGGTTCCGTTGTTGGCGAGGCGGACGGCGTAGACCGCGTTGTACGTCTCGCTGGAGCCGGGCAGCCGGGCCTGGGACTGGAGCTTCGGGTCGGCGATGTTGAGCAGCACCTTGTACTTGCCTGGGACCGGCGGCGCCTTGACGTTCCAGCTGAGGTCGGTTGTCGTGCCCGCGCCCCAACGGCGCGGGTCGGCCGGGACGTTCACCTTGAACGTGTGCTTGGCGCTTTGGAAGATCAGCTGGACCTGACGCGGGTTGTACGGTGCCGCCCAGCCGTCGTTGCGGATCTGCAGGTTGACCTGGGCCCTTCCGCGGTCGACCCTGACCGTGCTCTGGGTCAGCGCGAACCGGTAGCCGAGCTTCTGCTTCGCCACCTCGATGTTCTCGCCCCAGCTGGCCAGCACGTCCGGGTGGTACTCGATGTTCAGGAACGAGAAGTGCAGCCGGGCCATCTCCGCCGACGCCGAGGGCCACTCCGACCGTGGCGCGTCGACGCCGCAGGTCTCACCGCCCTCGGGGACGTAGTTGGTGTCCTGGGCAACGAAATCCTTGTCCAGCTCGATCGGGTCGCTCAGGTACGTACCGAAGTCGTCCGGGCTGGCCAGGAAGCAGTCGTTGTGCTGCCCGATCCGGGCGACCGCCGATCCGTTGTACGCCTGGTCCGCGGTGAGACCGCCCGCGGTTCCGGTCGGTACGCCGTACATCCGTTGCTTCATGTACGGCGTCCGCACCTGGATCATCTTGTCCTTCGGCAGCGCCCGCAGCAGTGCGTCGGTGACCGCCTTGCGGTCGGCCCAGTTCTGGTCCGAGACCTGACTCGGGTCGGCCGGGTTCGAGAAGTAGTCGGTGTAGTAGCCCTCGCCCCAGAGCCCGACGAAGCCGGACTGGACGACGGCGATCATGTCCGAGTTCGCGCGCAGGATCGGCGTGAGCTGTTTGATCTGCTTGACCACCCGGGCGACCGGTGCGTCGCCGTACGGGGTCGGTGGCGGCCAGCCGTCGCCGGGCAGCGCGTAGGCGAACCGGACGATCATCTTCACGCCGGCCGCGCGGGCGGCATTGAAGTCGGCCTGCATCAGGTCGAGGTAGTGCTTGTCGATCACGTCCTGCTTGGCGAACTTCTCCAGGTAGAACAGCCGCAGGATCTGCGTGATGTGTTCCTGGGTCCGGAAGTTGCGCAGGGTGGCGACGTCCAGTGGGACATAGCCGGAGTTGTCGGCGTAGTAGTGCGTTTCCTGGTGGTGGTAGAACCCGCGCTCCTGGTTGGAGATCACGTCGTCGGAGGCGGTGTAGCTGATCGTCGTGGCGGGGGGAGCGGCGGGGGGAGCATGGTGAGCCATCGCGGTCTGGGCCGGTAGCAGCAACCCGACCACCGCGAGACCTGCGGCAAGCCTTCTCATGGGGTAATCATGGAGTCCAGGGAAATTATGTCAAGGTCTCAGGCCGCTTGTGATGGATGCTTCGACCTCGTCCAGTGCCAGCCGGACGGCACCGAGCGCGACGCCTTCGTCCGCGAACGCCGAGACCCGGATCTCCGGCGTCCGCAGGCACCAGCGGTCGAGTTCGCGGCGCAACGGCTCGACCATCACGTCTGCTGACCGGGAGAACCCGCCACCGATCACCACGAGCTGCGGATCCAGCGTCAGTACCAGCGCAGACGCGCCAACCGCGAGATCACGCACGTAGGCATCCACGGCCTGTACGGCGTCCGCCTCACCCGCCCGCGCCGCCACGAACAGCCGCTCAAACC
This sequence comes from Kribbella sp. NPDC048928, assembly GCF_043197975.1. Lineage (NCBI taxonomy): Bacteria > Bacillati > Actinomycetota > Actinomycetes > Propionibacteriales > Kribbellaceae > Kribbella > Kribbella sp. NPDC048928. The sequence goes on from NZ_JBICUC010000008.1 coordinate 215,281, forward strand.
CACCCGACCTGTCGGTGTTGGTGCTGTCCAGCCAGGTTTGAAGGTGGGTGGGGGCCTGGAGCCAGCCGGCTGCGGGGAGGGCGCCGATCTCGCCGGACCAGTTGGCGAAGCCGCGGTGGAGTTTGCCGTCGATGATCAGTCCGGCGCCGGTGCGCAGACCGGCGAGTAGGAACACCACATCCTTCGCGTAGCGCGCAACACCACGCCACGTTTCGGCGAGAGCGGCGAGCTTGCAGTCGTTCTCCACGCGCACCGGACCTGGAACCAGACGGCGTACGTGCGCAGCCAGATTCACGCCGGTCCACTCCGGCAGCGAGTCCGACAACATCACCTTCCCGGTCCCGTCCACCAATCCGGTCGTGGCCACACCCGTCGCCCAGATCCGCGGACCCGCTTCCGCACCAACTCCGCCATGACCAGCGGTAGCGGCTGCACCAAGGCCGGCGCCGGCGAGGGTCTTTGCCACGCAGTGGTCGAGCGCTGCCAGGCGTTCGCGGCGGCCGGCTTCGGGTGGGACCTCGATGCGTACCTGGTTGAGGACCTCGCCGTCGAGGTCGGTGACCAGCGCGAGCACCTTGTGCCCGCCGACGTCGACCCCGAGCAACCGCCCGGCGCCGGCGTTGAAGCGATACCGCCTGGCCGGCCGCCCGACCGACCCGGCCGCCGGCGCCACCTCCGCCAGCCAGCCCCGTCCGCGCAGGTCCCGCGCAACATCCTCGGTCGAAGCGCGCGACAGCCCTGTCCGTTTCGACAGCTCGGTGAGCGTCAGCGGCTGCGCAGCGCGCAGTTCCCGCAGTACGGCGACCGCGTTCAGCTGGCGCAGCCGCGACAGATCCCCACCAGCGGGCTCGTCGGTCATCGGGCGCTCCTTACCTAATCCAGGACTCCTGGATAACTATAAGCAGCCGAGCAGCGCCCTGGTCTCACCGTGTGAAAGGGCTTGCCGGAAGTCTGTTGCGGACTCCTGACAACGTTGTACCGTGATCTGCCGACGGTCGATCAGCAACGTTTCCCGCAGGCTCCACCGAGGAGGACCAGCGTGTCCAATCCACTGAAGATCGCGACGCTCAGCTTCTGGCATGTCCATGCCGGGGACTATTCGCGGCAGGCCCAGGCGCACCCCGGAACGGAGTTGGTGGCCGTCTGGGACGACGACGCCGAGCGCGGCCGCGCCGGCGCCGAGCAGTTCGGGGTCGACTACACCGGAGATCTCGACGCGCTGCTCGCGCGCGACGATCTGGACGGCGTGGTGATCACGACGCCGACCGACGTGCACCGCGACATCATGCTGAAGGCGGCCCAGGCCGGTAAGCACATCTTCACCGAGAAGGTCCTCGCCCCGACGGTCGCCGAGGCCGAGGAGATCGTCGCCGCCACCGATGCCGCCGGCGTGAAGCTCATCGTCTCGCTGCCGCGGCTGTACCACGGCTACACGACGGCGATCCGCGAGGTGCTCGACAAGGGCACCCTGGGCACGTTGACGTACGGCCGGGTCCGCCTGTCGCACGACGGCGCGATCGGGCGTGACGGCAAGGACGGCTGGCTGCCGCACCGGTTCTTCGAGCCGAAGGCCGCGATCGGTGGCGCGCTCACCGACCTCGGCTGCCACCCGGTGTACCTGACCCAGTTGTTCCTCGGCGCGCAGCCGGAGACGGTGAGCGCGACGTACCGCTCGGTCGCCGGCCTCGGGCTGGAAGACAACGCTGTCGTGGTGGCCGGGTACGGCGACCAGCGGATCGGGGTGATCGAGGCCGGGTTCGCGAGCAACAACCCGTTCACGATCGAGCTGTTCGGCACCGAGGGCACGCTGACCTACACCGACGCGGGCAACGTACTGCTCGTGAACGGCGAGCAGGTGGACGTCCCCGAGCACGCGCAGGACGCATTCGCGCAGTGGGTCGATCACATCACCAACGGCACCCGTGCGGACGAGAACATCGAACGCGCAGTCGAGCTGACGCGGCTGGTGGTCGCGGCGAATGCTGCGGCCGAGTCCAGCCAAGTCATTTCCTACAGCTGAGAGGGGCCCCGGATGATCAAGGTCGGGCTGATCGGTGGCGGCGGGATCGCCTCCGCACACATCAAGGGTTACCGCGCGCACGCCGGCAAGATCGGTGTCACCGCGGTCGCGGACGCCGTCGAGGAGACCGCGAAGAAGCGCGGCGAGGAGCTCGGCGCGGCGCCGTACACGGACTACCAGGAGATGCTCGCCAGCGAGGAGCTGGACGCGGTCGACATCTGTCTGCCGCACCACCTGCACCGGGGCGCGATCGTCGCGGCTGCCGAGGCCGGCAAGCATGTCCTCTGCGAGAAGCCGCTGTGCCTGTCCGCCGAGGAAGCAGCGGATGTGCGCAAGGCGGTGACCGAGAACGGCGTGACGCTGATGTGTGCGCACAACCAGCTGTTCATGCCGGCGGTCGCGAAGGCCCGCGAGCTGTTGCAGGGCGGCACGATCGGCACCGTCTACGAGGTACGGACGACCGACAGCTTCTACAACGACTTCGACCCGAGCAGCATGGGCTGGCGGGCGAGCAGCAAGACGAGTGGCGGTGGCGAGCTCATTGACACCGGGTACCACCCCACCTATCTGATGCTGCACCTGGCCGGCGGCATGCCGGTCGAGGCGACCGCGATGCTCTCCACGCACCGGTTGAAGTTCATGGAGGGCGAAGACTCCGCCCAGGTCCTGATCAGGTTCGACAACGGAGTCGTCGGGCAGCTCGTGACCAGCTGGGCCTACCAGCCGGCCACGTCGACCGAGCGCTTCTCCGCCGTCGGCGAGCTGGGCTCGCTCACCAGTGACGGTACGTCGCTCTCGTACCGCCTCCGGTCCGGCGAGACCGAGACCTTCGAGTTCGAACCGGTCGACACGTTCGTCGCCGAGATCGGCCACTTCGCCGACTCGCTGGCAGGCAAGCAGCGCCCGCTGCACACCGAGGAGGAAGGCATCGCCGTCCTGGGCATCCTCCTGGCCGCCTACGAAGGCTCGAAGGCAAAGTCCATCGCCCCGGTCCTGAAGGTCTAGGCGAAGTAGAAACCGGTTGCGAGGTCGGCGAGCAGGTCCGGGTGGGTGGGCTGCCAGTTGAGCAGCTCACTCGTCCGGGCGCCGGACGTCGGGATGCCGAGGCCGGCGAAACGGCTCAGGAACCCGAGGTACTGCGGTGCCTCCTCGACGGTCACCGACCGGGCCGGAAGCCCGAGGCCCTTGCCGATCGCCTCGGCGATGACGCGGAACTCGATGCCTTCGTCCTGGATCGCGTGCAGCCGGGTGCCCGCGGGCGCGGACTCGAGTGCCAGGCGGTAGAGCCGGGCGGCGTCGAGCGTGTGCACCGACGACCAGCGGTTCGTCCCGTCGCCGATGTACGCCGCGAAGCCGTTCTTGCGGGCGAACGCGATCAGCGTCGGCGCGAACCCATGGTGGTCGAGCCGGCTGTGGGTGATCGGTGGCAGCCGGACGACCGACGAACGGATGCCCTTGCCGGCCAGGTCGACGACCAGGTTCTCGGCGTCGATGCGGTACCCGCCGTTCGGGTCGTAGTCGTCCTCGGTCGCGACGCGACCCTTCGCGACGGCCTCGAGCATGGCGGTTCCCGACGTACTGACCAGTGGCTTGTCGGTGCCGGCCAGTGCGTCGCCGATCGCCCGCAGTGCGGCGAGGTCGGACTCCGCCGCGCCGGCCAGATCGCCGGCCTGCATGGCGTCGTGGCGGAAGGCGAGGTGTACGACGCCGTCGGCCGCATTGGCGGCGGCTCGGATCCGGTCGAGATCGTCGAGGTCGCCGCGAACAGCCTCGGCGCCCCACTCGGTCAGCCGCTTCGCGGACTCGTCCGAGCGGGCCAGGCCAAGAACCTGGTGACCGTTGTGCAGGAGCTCCGGGACCAGCGCCGAACCGACGTGTCCGGAGGCTCCGGTGATGAAGACGCGCATGAAAATGGATCCTCTCAAGTGATGTCCCAGTGATGTCATTGACTGACATCACCGACCATACACCCTGATGTCAGTCAATGACATCAGTTAGGATCGACTCCATGGGACGGTGGGAGCCGGATGCGGCCGGGCGGCTGCGCGAGGCGGCGATGGCGCTGTACGCCGAGCGCGGGTTCGACGGCACGACCGTCGCCGAGATCGCCGACCGGGCCGGCGTCACCGCGCGGACGTTCTTCCGGCACTTCGCCGACAAGCGCGAGGTGCTGTTCGCCGGCTCCGAGCAGCTCCAGGAGTTGATGGTCAAGGCCCTCGCGGCCGCGCCCGCGGAGGCGACGCCGATGGAGGCCACGACGATCGCAGTGCTCGCCTCGGCCGAGTTCTTCGACGACATCCGCCGGGACTACTCGCGCCGCCGGGCCGCGGTGATCACGTCGACGCCTGAGCTGCTCGAGCGCGAGCTGATCAAGATGGCGTCGCTGACCACCGCGCTCAATCAGGGCCTGCTCGAGCGCGGGGTCGCCCCCGAGGTTGCGGCGCTGGCCGCCGAGACCGGGGTCGCGGTGTTCCGGGTGTCGTTCGAACGCTGGATCAGCGCGCCGGGCGACGTACCGATCGCCGAGCTCATCCACGCGAGCCTCAAGACGCTCTCCGGACTCACCGCCTAGCGTTCCAGGACGCAATGGCGACCACCGCGACGCAGGTCGCGGCCATCAGTGCGAGATCGGTGACCGCTCCGACGGCGGGTGTTGCGAGTGGCAGCGTGAGCAGGATCGTCATGCCCGCGAGCGTCGTCGCGAACTGGACGCGGGTCGGCTCCGCGAGGCAGCGGTGCACGACCCACAGAAGGCCGATGAACCCGGCGGCCGGTACGGCGACCGCGTAGCCGGCCGCGGTGGGGGACAAGTGCAGTTCGTGTCCGGTCTGCTCGACCGCGACCTCCAGCCCCGCGCCGAGGGCGGCCAGCGCCGCGAACAGTCCGTAGTGAAGGTAGCCCCAGCGGTACGACCTGTTGCGCCGGTCCTCGAGCCGCGGGCCGGCCGGGTGCAGGAAGTACAGCCACCACAGCGCGAACAGGATCACCAGGCCGCAGCCCGCGACCGCGATCAGCTCGACGCTCACCGCGGTGTCCTCGACGGCTCGCCGTACGGCGTTGGACGCTGCCAGCACCGCCTCGCCGAGCAGGATGATCGTGAAGAGTCCGTACCGTTCCGCGATGTGGTGCGGATGCCAGGTCGTCGGCCGCGGCCGCTCGGCCCAGCGCGGCACCGACAGCTCGAGAGCCGCCAGGCCGATGAACGCGGCGAGCAATACACCGTCGGACGCGCCCGCGTCGGCGACGTACAGCCTGGCGAACCAGCCGAGCTGCAACGCCCCGATGCCGATCGCGTACCGGAACGCCGTCCGCCGGGATGCGCGATCCTCGAGGCCCGCGCGCACCCAGAGCGAGATGAGGCCGAGGCGCATCACCAGGTACCCCGACGTGATCATCAGGTAGTCACCATGGTCCGCGGCCGCCGGTACACCGGCCGCGAGCAGCAGCACGCCGGCCATCTGCACCATCGTGAGGATCCGGTACGTGACGTCGTCGGTGTCGTACGACGAGGCGAACCAGGTGAAGTTCATCCACGCCCACCAGATCGCGAAGAACACCTGCAGGAACGGGAGCACGCCGGACCCGGCGTGGCCGCCCGCGATCGTGTGCGCGAACTGCTCGGTGACGGCGGCGACCGCGACCACGAAGGTCAGGTCGAAGAGCAGTTCGAGCTGGCTGGAGACGCGATGCGGCTCGTCGATCGGGCGGGCCGTCATCCGTACCCGGATGTGGACTTCTCCGTTCGGCACAGGCGGGTCCTCTCGCGCGCGGGGGCTGTCGTGGAGAAAGACAGCGCAGGGCGTCTCGCTGTGACTGTCACAAGCTCCGGGGGTGCCCTGTCTTACCTGGTGACAGCGAAAACAATCGAAGGGGTTCTGCGATGAAGATCGTCGTGATCGGCGGCACCGGCCTGATCGGTACGAAGCTGGTGGCGAAGCTCACCGAGCACGGCCACGAGGCGGTCCCGGCTGCGCCCAGCACCGGCGTCAACACGATCACCGGGGAGGGCCTGGCGGACGTACTGAAGGGCGCCGACGTGGTGGTCGACGTGGCGAACTCGCCGTCGTTCGAGGCCGGGCCGGTGATGGAGTTCTTCCAGACCTCGACCGGGAACGTCCTGGCGGCCGGCCAGGCGGCCGGCGTCCGGCACCACGTCGGGATCTCGATCGTCGGCACCGAGCGGATGCCGGACAACCACTACTTCGCGGCGAAGATCGCGCAGGAGGAGCTCATCAAGGCCGCCGGTATTCCGTACTCGCTGGTGCACGCCACGCAGTTCTTCGAGTTCGTCGCGGCGATCGCGGACGAGGGCACCTGGGACGACGGCAAGGTGCACATCGCGCCGGTCGCCTGGGCGCCGATCGCCGCCGAGGACGTCGCCAAGAACCTCGGCCGGGTCGCGGTCGGCGAGCCGCTGAACAGCCGGATCGACATCGCCGGGCCGGACGAGTTCCGGATGGACGAGTTCTTCCGCAAGGCGCTCGCCGGGCGCGGTGACAACCGCGAGGTGGTTCCGGACGAGCACGCGCGGTACTTCGGCTCCGAGCTGACCGAGCGCAGCCTGGTCCCGGTCGGCGAGGCGCGGCTGGGCGACCTGCACTACGACGAGTGGTACGCCGCCCAATGAGCAGCGGGTCGGGCAGCGAGTTCCTGCACGAGCTCGACGTCGAGGTGGAGGCGGACCTCGAACTGAACAAGGCCGGTACGCCGCCGGCCGGCGAATCACCCGCCGAGTGGCTGCTGGATCCGTACGAGGCGCAGGCCGAGACCGCGGATCTGAACAGTCTGCACGGCGCGATCGAGGCCCTGGAGACGGACCCGTATCCTCCAGCTGATGACTGAGGAACTCGACGACGCGGTCGCGGTCTTCAACCAGGTGCGCCCACGCCTGATGGGGATCGCGTACCGGATGCTGGGCAGCCACGCCGAGGCCGAGGACCTCGTCCAGGAGGTGTGGCTGCGCTGGCAGGCCACGGACCGCAGTACGGTCCAGAGCCCGACCGCGTACCTGTCGACAGCCGTGACCAGGCTCGCAATCAACGCGAGCCAGTCGGCGCGCGCTCGCCGGGAGACGTACGTCGGGCCGTGGCTGCCCGAACCGGTCGATACCAGCGCCGACCCGTACCTGGGCGCCGAGACCGGGGAGGCGCTGAGCTTCGCGGTACTCCTCGTGCTCGAACGGTTGTCGCCGACCGAGCGGGCCGCGTACATCCTCCGCGAGGCGTTCGACTACCCGTACGACGAGCTGGCCGCGATGCTGCAGTCGACCGAGCCTGCCGTACGTCAATTGGTCAGCCGGGCCCGGAAGCGGATCCGTGCCGAGCGCCGTACGGAGGTGTCGGGGCCCCAGCAGAAGAAGTTGCTCTCGGCATTCATCACGGCCGCGCGGTCGGGGAATCTCGCGGTGCTCGAGGACCTGCTCGCCAAGGACGCGATCAGCTACTCCGACGGCGGCGGTGCTGCGCGCGCGTCGAAGTTCCCGGTGGTCGGTCAGGAACGGGTGGCCAAGTACCACCGGGCGTTCCACAAGCACTTCTGGGTCGGGGTGGAGGTGGAGTTCAGTACGGCGAACGGCCGCGCGGTCGCACTGTTGAGCCGCGACGGCAAGGTGTTCGCGGTCTGCACCGTGACGGCGTCCGCCGACGGCATCGACGAGGTGCTGTGGCAGATGAACCCGGCGAAGCTTTCCGCTGTCGCTTGAGCTGGAGGTCAGATGTTCAAGCGGGACGATCATGCCGTCGTGCACAGGTTCGCGACGGCGTGCCGGGCGGGTAGCGCCGGAGCGATCCGGAGTCTGCTGGCGCCCGAGGTGATCTCGGTCAGCGACGGCGGCGGGCAGGTGGCGGCGGCGCTGTCACCGGTCCGGGGTGTTGAGCAGGTCGCGCGCAGTGTGGCCGACCTGCTCGGGAGGCACCGGGAGCCGGCGTTGACGGTCGAGGCGGTGAACGGCCAGCCGGGCGTCGTGGTGCGCTCGGTCGGCGGCGTGGTCGCGGTGATGAGCTTCCGGGTGGCCGGCGCGAAGGTCGCCGCGGTCTGGATCGTGCTGAACCCTGACAAGCTCCGGCACTGGGAATGAATCCCGCCCGCTCTGGTGTTGACATGTCAACCTAGACTTGTGACAGTGAGCGGACAGGAGAGTGCGGACATGGCCGAGGTGGCTGATGTTCAGTTCGGGCTGGACACCTTCGGGGACATCCCAGTGGACGACGCCGGTGCGCCGGTGACGGCCGCGGCGGCGATCCGCCAGGTGGTCGACGAGGCGGTGCTGGCCGATCAGATCGGGGTCGACGCGATCGCGCTCGGCGAGCACCACCGGCCGGAGTTCTCGATCTCGACCCCGGAGACGGTGCTGGCCGGGATCGCGACGAAGACCTCGAACATCAAGCTCGGTTCCGGTGTCACGGTGCTCAGCTCCGACGACCCGGTCCGGGTGTTCCAGCGGTTCTCGACCGTCGACGCGCTGTCGAACGGTCGCGCCGAGGTGATCCTCGGGCGCGGCTCGTTCACCGAGTCGTTCCCGTTGTTCGGGTACGACCTGGAGGACTACGACAAGCTCTTCGAGGAGAAGCTGCAGCTGTTCGTGCAGCTGCTCGACGAGAAGCCGGTGACCTGGGAAGGCACCGTGCGGGCGGCGCTGGACAACGCGGAGGTCTACCCGAAGACGGAGTCCGGCCGGCTGACCACCTGGGTCGGCGTCGGCGGGTCGCCGCAGTCCGTCGTTCGTACCGCGTACTACGGGTTGCCGTTGATGCTCGCGATCATCGGCGGTTCGCCGGAGCGGTTCGCGCCGTACGTCGACCTGTACCAGCGGGCCGCGCAGCAGTTCGGGACCGTCGCGCATCCGATCGGGATGCACTCGCCGGGCTTCGTCGCGGAGACCGACGAGCAGGCCAAGGAGATCTACTTCGCGCCGTACAAGGTGATGCGGGACCGGATCGGGGCGCTCCGCGGCTGGCCGCCGCTGAAGCGCGAGGAGTTCGAGTCCGAGCTGCAGCACGGCTCCATGTACGTCGGTTCGCCGGAGACCGTGGCGCGCCGGATCGCGGCCGCCGTGCAGACGCTCGGCGTGAAGCGGTTCGACCTGATCTACTCCGGTGGCCCGCTGCCGTCGAGCGCCCGGATGAAGGCCGTCGAGCTGTACGGGACCAAGGTCGTCCCGCTGGTCCGCGAGATCCTGGCGGACGCCGAGTGACGACGATCGGCATCCTCGGCGCCGGCAAGGTCGGCACCGTACTGGCTCGGCTCGCGGTCGCGGCCGGGTACGACGTGCTGATCGCCGGCTCGGGCGAGGTGTCGAAGATCGCGCTGATCGTCGAGGTCGTGACCCCGGGCGCCGTGGCCGCCACGGCGGCCGAGGCGGCCGCGCAGGCCGATGTCGTGATCCTGGCGCTGCCGCTCGGCAAGCACCGGACGATCCCGGCCGCCGAGCTGCGCGGCAAGCTCGTCATCGACGCGATGAACTACTGGTGGGAGGTCGACGGCATCCGCGACGACCTGACCGACCCGCAGACGTCGTCGTCGGAGATCGTCCAGGAGTTCCTCCCGGAGTCGCGGGTCGTGAAGGCCTTCAACCACATGGGTTACCACGACCTCGACGAAGGCGGCCGCCCGTCCGGTACGCCCGGACGCAAGGCGATCGCGATCGCCGGCGAGCCGGACGCTGCCGAGCAGGTGGCGCGGATCGTCGACGCTCTCGGGTTCGATCCGGTGCTCGCCGGACCGCTTGCCGAGGGCAAGCGTCTCGAGCCGGGCACCGAGTCGTTCGGTGCGAACGTGGACGCCGGCGAGCTCAGAGCGATGCTGGATCGGTTTCCGGAGACTGTGCGCGGTCAGGAGATCCAGCAAGCTCGCTCTGCCTGATCGTGCGGCTCGCGGCGCGTTCGGCGCCGATGCCGGCCGCGATGACGCACGCGATACCGAAGGCCTGAAGTGCGCCGGGGGACTGGCCGAGGAGCAGCCAGCCGATCACCAGCGCCAGGGCGGGTTCGAGACTCATCAACGTGCCGAAGACGCCGGCGTCCAGCCGCCGCAGCGCCATGTACTCCAGGCTGAACGGGATCACCGGCAGCAGCAGCGCCAGCCCGAAGCCGATGGCCACCAACTGCCAGGTCATCACGGGGATCGTCGCTGGGCCGGCGACCGCGGTGGCCACCACGGCGGCGACCGGGATCGAGACTCCCATGCCTTGAAGCCCGGTGACTGTGCTGCCGACGCGTTGGGTGAGGACGATGTACGCCGCCCAGCAGGCAGCTGCCCCGAGGGCGAACAGGACGCCGGCACCGTTGACCGCACCGTGCCAAGGCTGGGTCAGGAGCAGTACGCCGATGAATGCCAGCGCCGGCCAGATCAGCCGCCCGCGACTCCGCAGTACGGCGACCGACAACGGACCGAGGAACTCCAGCGCGCTCGCCGTCCCGAGCGGCAGCCGCGCCGCCGCAGCCATGAACAGCAACGTCACACCCGCCGTCGCGACGCCGAGGCCGACGGCGGCCAGGAACGACCGGCGATCGAACGAGCTCGGCCGCGGCCGGAACAGCACCAGCACGATCAGCCCCGCACATGCGAGCCGCAGCCAGGCGGCGCCCTCCGGGCCGACCCGGTCGAACAATCCGATCGACGCGGCCAGCCCCAGCTGGACCATCGTCATCGACAGGACCGCGAAGGCGATCCCGGTCTCCCGTGTGCGCATGGTCTCCAGTGAAGCCGGGGACTCCGTTCGCGTCCACGTGAGAATACTGGACACATCGTTCATGATTGATGAATGGATGTCCGTCGGCTCGAATTCCTGCTCACGCTGTCCCGGCTGGGCTCGATGCATGCCGTGTCGGAGGTCCTCGGCGTCACCACCTCCACCGTCTCGCAGCAGATCGCCGCGCTGGCCAAGGAGGTCGGCACGCCACTGCTCGAGCCTGACGGACGGCGCGTCCGGCTCACGCCGGCCGGTCGCCGGCTAGCGAGTCACGCCGTGACGATCCTCGCCGCGCACGAGGCGGCTCGTGCCGACCTCGACCCGTCCGCCGAGCCCACCGGGACCGTCCGGATCGCCGCTTTCCACACCGCGATCCGGGACACGCTGCTTCCCGTCGTGCATCGGATCGCCGAAAAGCACCCGGCCGTCCGCCTGGAGATCCAGGAGCAGGAACCGCCCGACGCGCTGGCGATGCTCGAACGCGATCAGGTCGACCTCGCGCTGACGTACGACTACAACCTCGCTCCCGCGGCGCTCGACCCGGCGCTCGAATCGAGACCGCTGTGGGAGTCGACGTGGGTCCTGGCGGTCCCGTCCCGTTCGCGTCGCACCCGCGGTACCGCGGTCGATGTCGTCGCGGCCTTCGCGGACAGCGACTGGATCGTCAACTCGCGCAACGACGCGGACGAGCAGGTGCTGCGTACGATCGCCGCCCTGGCCGGGTTCGAGCCGCGCGTCACGCATCGCGCGGACAGCCTCGCTCTCGTGCAGGCGATGATCACCGCGGGGCTCGGGGTCGCCTTGATGCTCGCCTCGTACCCGAAGACGACGGGCGTCTCGCTCCGTGCCCTCCACGACCCCGAGCCGCGGCTGCGTGCCCACGCTGTCACTCGCCGGGCTCACACCAACTGGGCACCGTTGTCCGTCGTCCTCCAGTTGCTGTAGGCGCTACTCGACGAGTTTGCCGTCGGAGGAGACGTGGCGCATCAGGTGCTGGAGCTCCTCGGGGATCGGCGGGATCTGCTCCTGGTCGACCTGTCCGCGGCCGGACCAGACCAGGTTGACCTGCAGCGAGTCGTCCAGTTCCGGGTAGTCCGAACGGTTGTGGCAACCACGGCTCTCGCGTCGTACGAGGGCGGCATCGAGTGTCGCGCGCGCCGCCAGTGCCGACGCCTTCAGGTCGAACGCATGGGCCAGATCCTGGAAGCCGGCGATGTCCGGGTGGACGCCGACCTGCGTGATCCGTTCCTCGACGTCGTCCAGCGCGTTGAGCCCGGCCTGCAGTCCTCCTTCGTCGCGGACGACGCCGGCGCGGGCGGTCATCGTGTCGCGCAGCGCGCGCTGGAGGGCGCGGACGTTCTCCGGACCGTCGTTCGTCAGCAGGTGGTCGATCTCGGCGCGGGCCTCGGCGACCGCGTCCGCGGACCGCAGCTGGGCCTGTCGGCCGATCGAGTACTTTGCCGCCTCCTCGGCCACGATCCGCCCGAACACGAGCAGCTCGATCAGCGAGTTGCCCCCGAGCCGGTTCGCGCCGTGCAATCCGCTCGCGGCCTCGCCGATCGCCCAGAGCCCGTCGACGCCGGTGCCGTGGTCCTCGGGGCGTACCCACACGCCACCCATCGAGTAGTGCGCGGTCGGCGCGATCTCGATCGGCTGCTTGGTGATGTCGAGCATCTGCAGCTCGAGCAGCGTCTGGTACACCCGCGGCAGCCGTCGCATGATCGTTTCGCGGGGGAGATGCGACACGTCCAGCCAGACGCCGCCGTTCTGCGTCCCCCGGCCTTCCTTGATCTCGGTGTACTCCGCGAGCGCGACCCGGTCCCGGGTGGACAGCTCCATCCGCTCAGGGTCGTACCGGGTCATGAAGCGCTCGCCCAGGGCGTTCCGCAGCTGCCCGCCCTCACCACGCGCGGCCTCGGAGACGAGCGTCCCGGCCGCGTTCCCGGGCTCGAGAAGACCCGACGGGTGGAACTGCACAAGCTCCGGGTCGCGCAGCTTCCCGCCCGCGAGCACGGCCAGCCGGAACGCGTCGCCGGTGTTCTCGTCGCGGCGCGACGACGTACGGCGCCAGATCCGGGTGTGTCCGCCGGCCGCGAGGATGACGGCGTCGGCGTGGATGACGTACCGCCGGCCCGTGGTCAGGTCGAACCCGTACGCACCGAAGACGGTGTTGTCCTTCACCAGGATCCGCGTCACGTAGACGGTGTCCAGGATCGGTACGCCGAGCTGGACGGCCCGGTTGATCAACGTACGCTGGATCTCCAGGCCGGTGTAGTCGCCCGCGAACGCCGTCCGGCGGTACGTGTGCGCGCCGAAGAACCGCTGCGAGATCCGGCCGTCGGCCTCCCGCGCGAACGGCATGCCCCAGCGCTCCAGGTCCTCGATCCCGCGGGCCGCGCCCTGCGCGACGATCTGCACGGTGACCGGGTTCGCGAGCAGGTAGCTCTCCTGCAGGGTGTCGGCCGCATGCTGTTGCCAGCTGTCCTGCGGGTCCATCGTGGCCAGCGCCGCGTTGATGCCGCCGGCGGCCAGCGAGGTGTGCGCGTCCGACCGCGGACGTTTGCCGAGGGCAAGGACCTCGACGCCCTGCTCGGCCAGCTCGATCGCGGCGCGCAACCCGGCGCCTCCGGTCCCGATCACCAGGACGGACGTCGCGATCTGCTGTTCGGCGATGCTCATCTGCTCTCCTTCGCGGACGGTGACCTGCTACTCACTACGACAGCTCAGATCCCCGATCTGTGACTGTCTGTCCGGTCACAACCCGGCCGGCTGTCCGGTCTCATCAAGTAGTCCCCTGAGCTGAGGAGAACCCCATGAGTGAGAATCCGGTCGTCGTCCTGGTCCACGGCGCGTTCGCCGAGTCGGCCAGCTGGAACGGCGTCGTCGAGCGGCTGCAGGCGCAGTCGGTGCAGACGGTCGCCGTGGCGAACCCGTTGCGTAGCCTCGAAGGTGACGCGCAGTACGTCCGCGACGTGATCGCGGGTCTCGGCCGGCCGGTGGTGCTGGTCGGCCATTCATACGGCGGCATGGTGATCACGGAGGCCGCCGCGGACAACGACGCGGTCAAGGCGCTCGTCTACGTCTGTGCGTTCGCACCCGACCACGGTGAGACGGCGTTCCAGTTGTCCTCGCAGTTCCCGGGCAGCACGCTCGGTGACGCGCTGAACGCGTACCCGGTGGCCACCGGCGGGAACGAGCTGGCGATCCGCAACGACGTGTTCCAGCAGCAGTTCTGCGCCGACGTACCCGACGATCTGGCCGCGCTGATGGCGGCCACGCAGCGTCCGGTCACCGAGGCCGCACTGACCACCGGCCTGCCGACCGCGACGCCGGCCTGGAAGTCGATCCCGTCCTGGTTCGTGTTCAGCGATCTGGACCTGAACATCCCGGTCGCCCTGCACCGGTTCCTCGCCGAGCGAGCGGGCGCGAAGAACACCCGCGAGATCGCCGGCGCCTCGCACGCGCTCAGCGTCTCGCAGCCGGAGGCCGTGACCACGACGATCCTGGACGCTCTGGGCAGCTGACCACGGGACCGACCACGGGGTTTCCGGGGCGCGGGCTCCGTGGCCGCCGCCCGACGCTGGAGGTGTTCCCAGCGTCAGGAGGCCGAACGGTGAGTACGGCGGGATTGGACGAGTTCCTGCAGGCGCGCCCGCGATTGCTCCGGATCGCGGGCCGGATCGCCGGCAATCCGCACGAGGCCGAGGAACTGGTACAGGACGTGTGGCTGCGCTGGCAGCGAACCGACCGGACAGCGGTCGCGGACCCGCAGGCGTTCCTGGTGACGACGGTGTCGCGGCTCGCGATCAACCTCGTGCAGTCCGCGCGCCGGCGGCACGAGACCGCCGCCGGTTCGTGGCTCGCCGACGATCGGATCGCGACCAGCCCCGATCCCTGTACGGCGGCCGAGAGGCAGGAGGCGTACGCGGACGCCGTGCGGCTGCTGCACGAGCGGCTCTCACCGGCCGAGCGGGCGACGTTCGTACTACGGGAAGGCTTCGACTACCCGTACCGGCAGATCGCGCAGACGCTCAGGATCGCGACGCCGAACGCACGGCAGCTGGTGAAGCGGGCCCGTGACCGGCTCGCCCAGGCGGTCTGAAACCGACTTGCGGTACCCGAGGGTCCTATACCAGGAGTGCTGATCACCCGTAGCCTCTGACGAGGGGGTGACCGATGACCAGCACGGTGCCGGAGCTGCGGGGACGGCGGGCGGAATGCGCGCGCCTGGACCAAGTGGTGGCCGGGGTGCGCTCCGGCGACGGACAAGTGCTGATCGTCCGTGGCGAGGCCGGCATCGGGAAGTCGGCGCTGCTGGAGTACCTGGCCGGTCGGGCCGAGGGCTGCCGGGTCGCGCGGGCGTCCGGTGTCGAGTCCGAGATGGAGCTGCCGTTCGCGGGCCTGCACCAACTGTGTCTGCCGTTGCTCGGCCGCAGCGATCGGTTGCCGGCTCCGCAACGCGCGGCGCTGGAGGTCGCATTCGGGCTGAGCGCCGGCGGCCCACCGGACCGGTTCCTGATCGGCGCGGCGACGCTGAGCCTGCTGTCCGCAGCGTCCGATCGCGAGCCGCTGCTGTGTGTCATCGACGACGCACAGTGGCTGGATCATGCGTCGGTGCAGACGCTGACGTTCGTCGGCCGCCGGTTGTTCGCGGACCGGATCGGCCTGGTGTTCGCGGTCCGTGAACCGGTGACCGGACCCGAGTGGCGCGGGTTCCCGGAGCTGCCGATCGTTGGGCTCGCCGACGAGTACGCGGGTGCGCTGCTCGACTCGGTCGTGCCCGGACGCGTCGACGGGCATGTCCGCGACCGGATCGTCTCCGAGACCCGCGGCAACCCGCTCGCGCTACTTGAGCTGCCGCGCGGTCTGACGGCCGCGCAGTTGGCCGGCGGGTTCGAGCGGCCGGACGCGCGGCCGCTGGCGAGTCAGATCGAGCAGAACTTCGCACGCCGCGTCCAGGCGCTGCCGCCGGACACGCAGCGCCTGTTGCTGACCGCGGCGGCCGAGCCGGTCGGTGACGTTCCGCTGCTCGTCCGCGCCCTGACACAACTGGATGTGCCGATGAGTACGGCGGCGCCGGCGGAGGCCGCCGGGTTGATCGATATCGCAGCCCACGTCCGGTTCCGGCATCCGCTGGTGCGGTCGGCGACGTACCGGGCGGCGGATCCGGCCGAGCGGCGCGCGGTGCACCAGGCGATCGCCGAGGCGATCGACCCCAGGCTCGATCCCGACCGCCGTGCCTGGCACCGGGCGCAGGGCGCCGACGGGCCTGACGAGGACGTCGCCGCCGAGCTGGTCAGTTCGGCCGACCGCGCGCAACGCCGAGGTGGCGCGGCGGCCTCGTCCGCGTTCCTGCAGCGTGCCACCGAGCTGACACCGGATCCGGCCACCCGGTCGATCCGCGCACTCTCCGCCGCCCGGGCGAGCCTCGCGGCCGGTGCGTTCGAGACCGCGCTGCGGCTCCTGAACACTGCCGAGGAAGGGCCCCTCAACGGTCTGCACCAGGCGCGGGTGAACCTGCTGCGCGCGCAACTCACCTTCGCCTCCGGACACAGCCTCGAGGCGTCGCGGCTCCTGATCGAGGCGGCCCGGCGCCTCGAGCCGCTCGACCTCGCGCTGGCCCGCGACACCTACCTGGACGCCCTCGCTGCCGCCCAGTTCGCCGGTCGCTTCGGCGGAGACGCCGGCGTCGCGTACGTGGCTCGTACCGCGAAGGCCGTGCCGCGACTCGAGGAACCACGCAAGCGCGACCTGCTGTACGACGCGCTGACAGCACTGTTCGCCGACGGCTACGAGACCGCCGTGACTCCGACCCGGATCGCCGTCGAGGCCTTCGCGACCGGCCCCGACGAGGACATGCCCTGGATCTGGCTGGCGGCAGGACTGGCGGTGCATTTCTGGGACGACGAGAACTGGGACCGCCTGAGCGCACGGCACGAGCGGATCGCCCGCGAGGCCGGGAACCTCAACGAACTCCTGCTGGTGCTGCACCACCGCGTCGTGATGAACACCCTGGCCGGCGAGTTCGCGACGGCGGCGGCGATGCTCGCGGAGATCAGGACGATCAGCGACGCGACGGGTGTCGGCCTCGGCCCGTACGGCGACATCCTGCTGGCGGCGTTCCGCGGCCGGGAGGAAGAAGCGCTGCCGTTGATCACCGGCAGCCTGGAGGAGTCCACTGCCCGCGGGGAGGGCGGCGCGGTGTCGAACGCGCATCTGACCAGGGCGGTCCTGCTGAACGGCCTCGCGCAGTACCCGGCCGCCCTCGACGCCGCGCTGAGCGCGACGGCGTACCCGGACGAGCGTGGGGTGTCGAATCTTGCGCTGGCCGAGGTGATCGAGGCTGCTGCTCGTACGGGCCGACCAGAGGCCGCGGCGGAGGCGCACGAACGGCTCCGGGACTCGACCGAGCCGGGCGGTACGGACTGGGGCCTCGGGGTGCTGGCCCGCGCGACCGGGTTGCGGGCGAAGGGCCGCGCGGCGGAGGCGGCGTACCAGGAGGCGGTCGAGCGGTTGAGCCGGACGCGGATGCGGATGGACCTGGCCCGGACTCATCTGGTGTACGGCGAATGGCTGCGCCGCGAGGGCCGTCGCCAGGATGCGCGCGGGCAGTTGCGGACGGCTTACAAGCTGTTCACCGCAGCCGGTGCCGGGGCTTTCGCGGAGCGGGCGGCTCGGGAGCTGGCGGCGACCGGGGAGGTGCTCGACGAGCGCCGTACCGACAGTTCCAACAGGGACTCGTTGACGGCGCAGGAAGCGCATATCGCGGAGCTCGCCGGTACGGGGCTGACCAACGCCGAGATCGGTGCGCAGATGTTCCTCAGCCAGCACACTGTGGAGTGGCATCTGCGGAAGGTCTTCGCCAAGCTGGGCATCACGTCACGCAGACAACTGCGGCCCTGACCGGCACCTGTCACATCCGGGCGGGCTGAAGTGTCTTAGCTGACGAGAGACGACGGATGGAGAGCACTGTGCGCAGGATCCTGGTGGTGGGCGGCGGGTACGCCGGGTTCTACACGGCCTGGCGGCTGGAGAAGAAGTTGCGCCGCGGCGAGGCCGAGGTGGTCGTGGTGGACCCGCGGCCGTACATGACGTACCAGCCCTTCCTGCCGGAGGTGGTGGCCGGATCGGTGGAGGCCCGGCACGCGGCGGTGTCGCTGCGCCGGAACCTGCGGCACACGAAGCTCGTGGCCGGCATGGTGACCGGCATCTCGCACGCGGACCGGACGGTGACGATCCACCCGTCGCAGGGCGCCGACTACACGATGACGTACGACGTGATCGCCGTGACCGCGGGCGCCGTGACGCGGACGTTCGACGTCCCGGGGGTAGCCGAGCGCGCGATCGGGATGAAGCACGTCGAGGAAGCGGTGGCGATCCGGGACCGGATGTTCACTGCGTTCGACGAGGCGGCCGGGCTGGAGCCGGGACAGCGCCGGCGGAAGCTGCTGACGGTCACGTTCGTGGGCGGTGGGTTCTCCGGTGTCGAGGGATTCGCGGAGCTGCTGTCGCTGGCCCGGGCGTTGCTGAAGAAGTACCCGGAGCTGTCCGAGAGCGATCTCGCGTTCCACCTCGTCGAGGCGACCGGGCGGATCCTGCCCGAGGTGAGCGACAAGCCGGGCGAGTGGGTGGTGAAGATGCTCGAGAAGCGGGGCGCGGTCGTGCACCTGAACACCACGATGAAGTCCGCCGACGACGGGCACGTGGTGCTGTCCGACGGCAGCACGTTCGACTCGGAGCTGATCGTGTGGACGGCCGGCAACGCCGCCACCCGGCTGCTGCGCAACCACACCGACCTGCCGCACAACGAGCGGGGGCTGGTGCAGGTGCGGGCCGATCTGCGGATCGGCACCGACGCGGAGATCGTCCGGGACGCGTGGGCGGCCGGTGACGACGCGGCCGTCCCGGACCTCGCGGGCGCCGCGACGTACACGGTCCCGAACGCGCAGAACGCCGTCCGGCAAGGAAAGCTGCTGGCCAAGAACCTGCTGCGGTCGTTGCGCGGGCGGGAGCCGAAGAACTACGTCCACCACAGCCTCGGCGCGATCGCGACGCTCGGCCTCGGGACCGGCATCTTCCAGTACCGGGGGCTCGTGATCAAGGGGCTGCTCGCGTGGCTGATGCACCGCGGCTACCACGTGCTCGCAGTGCCGACCTGGGACCGGAAGATGCGCGTGCTGGCGATCTGGATCGCGTCGTTCTTCTACGGCCGCGACATCGTGTCGCTGGCCTCGGTCCAGACGCCACGGGAGGCGTTCCAGACCGCGGCCAAGACCTCGAAGCCGGCCGCAGCGGTCAGCGCGACGCGTCCGGGATGAGCAGGTCGGTCAGCTCGAACGCCTCGCCGGCGGAGGGCAGCGTCGGCCGCCAGTCCGGTTCGAGGCTGAGCTGGCCGGCCGGATCTGCGCGCAACAACCCGATCAGCACCTCGGTCACGATCCGCCCGCCGACCGGTCCGAGCCGAGTGCCGTCGGACTCCTTGAGGATGTAGAACCACAACGGCGTACCGCCGGGCCAGTTTCCCTCGGTCAGCGGCGGTACGCCGAGCAGTTCGGCGACCTGCTCGCCGCTCGGCAGCCCGGTCGTGTCACCACGCAGCAGGTCGCGGACCGCCAGGCTCTTGTACGCGGACTCGTCGACCGCGCCGGTGACCTGTTCAGGCAGCCCGATCAGGCTCGCGGGCAGGCTCCCGTCCAGCCGCTTCGCCCGTTGCGCGCGAGGCCGCCCCGGTACGTCGAACATCTGGGCGAGGTCGAGCCGCCGCTGCACCGGCCCGAACCCGACCAGATCCGGGAACAACGGGTACTCGGGACCACCTTCTTGGAGCCGGTACGTGTGCCGGATCTGACCGTGCCCGTAGCGGTACGCCGCATCCGCGAACTCCAGCGGGATGAAAGCCTCCAGCGTGGCCGGCGCGAACCACTTCCCGCCGTCCTTGAGCACCTCGTCCACCAACGCCTGGCCCACCAGCCGCGGCAGGAAGTCGTGCACGACGACCCACTGGTAGTGCCAGGTCAGGGTGATCCGCGCCCGGTCGAACACCTCCTCCTCGGGGATGCCGCCGGCCCGCAGCCAGTCCACGATCCGGTTGTGCGCCCGCAGCAGCGCCACATGCAGCGTCAGCGAGAACAGGTGCACGTCGTTGCGCGGGTCGCCGATCAGCGCGACGCCTTGCGGGTTGCGGGGGACGTCGTACCCGTTCCCGGCGAGCAGGAACTTCGCCGGGTCGTTCAGGTCGAACAGGTACGGCGAGCCGATCGGCCCGTCGGCGTACAGCATCTCGAGGTTGAGGCGCGGCGAGCGGGCGTTCCGCAGGTCGTCGGTCTGCACGCCACCGGTGATCGGCGAGCGGTCCGCCGTGGTGTCGTGCGCGAGCAGTTGCCCGAAGAACGGCCAGCCGGCCGCGTCGTCGCCGTCGTCCCCGCCCTCGCCGGGATCCAGCACCGCGGCAGCGTCACAGATGCCGCCGTCCGCGCCGGCCCGCATCAGTACGTGCGGGTCGGCCCCGAGCGGCTCGAGGCCGCGGAACATCCGCCCGTACCGCGCTCCGCCCGTCGGCCGGTCAACACTCCGCACCAGACTCAAGCAGTGGTCCCGCGTCGCAGGATGCGTACTCATTCCCGTCCTCCCAAAGACTCGATCCACAGAGAAGACAGGGCAGCGGCGCGGGATGTGACCGGCAGCCGCCTCAGTTGATGCGGGTCAGGCGGCCGTCCTGCTGAACCCGGATCGTCGTTTTGTGGGCGCCGACGGTCAGGTCGATGTAGAACATCGAGCCGACCGTACGCGAGTTGAACGTGACCTTGTCGGTGCTGTTGGCGGGGACGATCGCGGACAGGATGGTCGCGTCGTTGCCGGACCGGTTGAACTTGACCACCGGCGCCGCCTCGCGATGGAAGATGTCCGGGAAGTACCAGCCCTGGACCGGATCCTCCTGACCCTCCACCACGTTGAGGCCGTCCGTCGGCACGGGGTGCTGGAACGGGAACTGCAGCAGGTACGTCTTGGTGCTGTCGCCCGGCTTCGTGGCGACGGCCGTCGTGGGGGACTGGACCGCGACCTTCTGCCCCGGAGCCAGATGCCACAGCGTCTCGTACCGCTGGCTGCTCGTCGACTGGCCGCGGTCGAGCGTGATGATCAGGTCGGGATCCTTCAGTACCAGGACCTCGCGCTTGCGGGTCACACCAGGCGCGGGGGAGTCGGCGAACGAGTACGACTCCCAGGTCGGGGCGATCGCGGCGCTGACCAACTGGGTCGCCACCGGTGTGGTGTTCTGCGCGGACGGGATCGTCATCACGTTGTGCGCGGCCTGGCTCTTCGTCCACGCCTGCCACTTGTCGAGCTGGTATCCGGAGTGCCCGGGGTCGATCAGGATGTCGCGACCGTGCGACGAGTACGTGATCGACATGTGGTCGTCGTGCCCGTGCAGCGTCCGCGCCGGCCCGTACCGGATGCTGTACGAGGACTCCTGCCCGAACGGCCGCGTCTCACCCCACCCGGTCCGCCCGAACACGTACCCGGCGTCGTACACCGCGGCCCGTTTGCGCGGCTTCGTACCGTGCTTGCCGAAGGATGCGACGTAGTCGAGCGACGTCCCGGCCGCACCGGTCGGCTTCTGCGCAACGGCGTCACCGACCTGCTGCAGCTCGCCCGTTGACTTGGTGGCGAGCGCGAGCCATTCCGAGAGGGCGGCGCGGCGCTGGGCGATCACCGGGCCGGGATCGGAGCCGCAGCGCTGCAATGCGGTCGTGGCCCGACCCCAGAGCAGGTAGTTGAACATCCCGTACCCGACCGACTGCTCGTTCGTCGAGCCTTGCGGATCGATCGCGGTGGTGATCGCCTCGGTCAGCCGTTCGACCGCCAGCGACTTGAGCTCCGGCCGCTTGAGCGTGCAGCCGACGCCGAACAGCGCGATGCTCTCGTCGGTGCCGTGGTTCGACTTGCCGCTCCAGTTCACGATCATGAACTGCGCGTGGTCGAGGAGCGCCTTGTCGAGCCAGGCGTACTGCTGGGGCAGCTTGGTGACCTTCAGGCCGGTGAGCACCGCCTGCCGGGCGCACAACAGCACGTTGGTGCGGTGCATCGTCGCCTCCCACGCGCCGATGTCGCCCTTCCACGAGTACGGGTTGTCCTGCACCCAGTCGTGGATGATCGCCATCACGTGCGTGAGTGCCTTGCGGTCGCCCCGCCCACCGGCCTCGATCCCTCCGCCGAGCCAGCGCAGCGAGTGCAGCCACATGTACCAGCTGGGCTTCTTGTACGGGTTCGCGCGCCAGTTGATGTTGCCCTGGCCGTCGCCGACCTTGTACGGCGGATCGTTGCCCCACGCGAACGTGTCGGTCATGACCTGCGCCACCGGCAGCGCGATGCCGCTGTAGCCCGGGCATTCGTACGTCCCGGTGTTCGCGACCGGGGTCGATGGCGGGGGAGTCGCCGGGGTGTCGACGCCGGGGAGTGGCTCCTCGGGCGACTCGGGAAGACTGGCGTTCGGGCTGGGAGTCGGGCCGGCCTTCGGCTGCGGGCCGCTCGGGGCCGGAGATTCGCCGGCCACGGCGGTCGCTCCGCCGTCCCGGGCACCAGGGATCAGGACGAACACCGCTCCGGCGAAGGCGACGGCGCAGACAAGCAGGCAGGCAAGCGTCAGCGCGACGGTTCTCCCGACCCGTCGGTCGCGCTGCGCTGCCACCTGCCCCCACCCGCTCTCTCGCTAAAAGAACGCTCCGAACCCCCCGATCGGTTGCGTCCGTGTCAAGAATCGCACGCCGCTGAGGGCACGAGGACCCGCGGGCGGCGGCCGAGGGCGGTGACGCCCAGCCCGACCAGGCTCGCGCCCGCGGCGACAATCGCGCAGGTCACGAAGCCGCTCGCGAGATCGTGGGCCGTGCCGAGCAGCGGACCGAACGTCGCGACACCGATCGCCCCGCCGATCTGCCGGGACGTGTTGAACGCGGCCGACGCGGCGCCGTGCAGCCCAGGCTCGACAGCGGCGATCGACTGCGCGGTCATCGTCGGGACCAGCAGCCCGGAGCTGAACCCGATCGGGACCAGGGCGAGCACCATCGGCCAGACCGCGGACGACGTACTCGCCCAGGCCAGCGCGAGCATCGAAACGGTCACCACCGCCTGCCCGATCGCGAGCACGGCCGGACGCCCGAGCCGCCTGGCGAGCGGTGCCGAGGCGACGTTCGCGATCGAGATCAGGCCGGTCAGCGGCAGGAACAGCAGCCCCGTGACCAGTGCGCTCAGATGGCGGCCCTGCTGGAGCAACAGACTCATCGTGAACAGCACACCGTAGAAGGCGAAATTGAGCAGCGACCCCTGGAGCGCAGCGGCCGCGAATCCACGATCGGCGTACAGCTTCGGTGGCAGGAGCGGCGAGCGGACGGACCGCTCCACCGCGACGAATCCGATCAGTCCGGCGACGGCCACCACGGCCGCCGCGAGGATCGCGGGATCGAGCCAGCCGCGGGCCGGCGCCTCGATCAGGGCGTACACCAGTCCGCCGATGAACGCCGTGGCGGTCCCCATCCCGGCCAGGTCGAGCCGTCGCGACCCGCGGACGACGGCCGGCATCGCTCGCCAGGCCCAGAGCGCCGCCGGGATCCCGATCACCACGTTGACCGCGAACACGGCCCGCCAGTTCGCGAGCGCGACCAGCCCGCCGCCGAGCAGCGGCCCGGCCGCCATCCCGGCACCACCGGCCGCGGCCCACCAGCTGACCAGCCGGTGCCGGGTGTGCTCGTCGGTCGCGGAGGCCGTCGCGAGGACGAGTGCGCTCGGCAGCAGCAGCGCCGACCCGGCGCCCTGGACGAGGCGGGCGACGTTCAGCATCAGCATCGAGCCGGCCACGGCGCAGACGGCGGACGACAGCGTGAACACCAGCAGGCCGGTGAGGAACGCGCGCTTCGCGCCGAGCGTGTCGGCGATCGCGCCGGCGCCGAGCATCAGCGCGGCGAAGGACAGGGTGTACGCGTTCAGCGACCACTCGAGGTCGGCGCGGGACGCGTTCAGATGGGTGGCCAGCTGGGCGACGGTGACGTTCACGATCGTGCTGTCGACGAAGACCATGAACGAGGCGATCAGCGCGAGCGCGACGATCGCCCGGCGGGGTTCGGGCATGGCACTCACCCTACGTCATTGTTTGATATGCGTCGAACAGTATTCCGGCGAGCGATCCGTTGACCTTCACAGAACCGCTGGCTACGGTGTCGGGAAATCGATTTCTCCCGTGGTCTCAGATGACCCCGCCGCCCTTGAAGGAGAACCGAATGACCGCCCATGATCTTCCCGCCGGTTGTGCCACCAGGTCGTGCGCCGGTGACTGTCCCCGGGCCCAGCTGAGCCGCCGCACGTTCATCGCTCTCGGTGCCGGCGCGGTCGGCGCGCTCGGGCTGCCTGCCCGGGCGCTCGCTGCTCCACCGAAGCCTGATCGCGCGGTGCTGTTCGGTCGGGGTACGCCGACGTCGTACACCGGTGCCGCGCTGCAGCGGATCGGGATGCCGGTCGGCGGCGGGACGACGGGACAGGTGTACCTGGCCGGCGACGGGCGGCTGTGGGCGTGGGACATCTTCAACCCGACGTCGTTCCCGCTCGGCGGTGCCGACTTCTCCGGCCACCACTACGCGTTCCCGTTGGCGGCGGACGAACCGGGCGCGGCGCAGTTCGGCCAGGGGTTCGCGCTGCGGACCACGGCCCGCGGCCGGACGACGACCCGGACCGTCGACGCGGACGGCTTCGAGGACGTCCGGTTCACCGGTTCGTACCCGATCGGGCGGGTCTCGTACGCGGACGCCGGAAGCCCGGTGAGTGTGCAGTTGGAGGCGTTCTCGCCGTTCGTTCCGCTCGCCACGCTGGACTCGACGCTGCCTACCACGATCATGTCGTACACGCTGCGGAACACGTCCTCGTCGCCGGTCCGGACGACCCTGCTCGGATACGCCGAGAACCCGGTCTGCATCGGGAGCCGCAACCGGCAGCCCACGAAACTGCAGGCGCGTGGCTTCCAGGGCGGTGTGCAGTTCGGGGCCGTCGACGATCTGGACGCCGAGCAGGGCGACATCGTCTTCGAGGACTGGGAGAAGGACACGTACGACGGCTGGACCGTGACGGGCGACGCCTTCGGTGCCGGCCCGGTGCGGCCGCTCGACGTACCGAACCTGATGAAGCGGTTCGGCGACCTGAACGTCTCGGGCACGCGCTTCGTCACGTCGTACGACTTCCGGGGCGGCACGGACGACGCAGCCACCGGCACGCTGACGAGCCGCGAGTTCACGATCGAACGCCGGTACGTGGCGGTCGGCCTGAGCGGGGGACGGCACCCGGGCGAGACGTGTGTGAACGTGGTCGTCGACGGGCAGGTCGTGGCAACCGCGACGGGTGACGAGAGCGAGCCGCTGGTCGCGCAACTGCTGGATGTCGGCGCATTCGCCGGCCGGACTGCGCACATTCAGATTGTTGACAACACGACAGTTGCCTGGGGCCACCTGAGCTGCGACGCGATCGTGTTCACGGACCGCGCCGACATCCTGTTCGAGAACTGGGACAAGACGACGTACGACGGGTGGACCGTCACGGGCGACGCGTTCGGCGCGGGGCCGGTGACCGCCGCGGAGACGCCGGACGGGTTCCGCCGGCCGTTCGGGGTGCGCACCGAGCTGAACGTCAGCGGCCGGTTCATCACGTCGTACAACTTCCGGGCCACGGGCGATCCGGACGGATTCACCGGTTCACTGACCAGCCGTGACTTCGTGGTCGAGCGGCGGTTCGTGACGGCCTGGGTCGGCGGAGGCAGCCACCAGGGCGAGACCTGCCTGAACGTCGTGGTCGACGGGCAGGTCGTGGCGTCGGCGGCCGGCACGGACATCGAGCCGCTGACCGCGGTCTCGCTGGATGTCGGAAAGTACGCCGGTAAGACTGCGCACATTCAGATTGTCGACAACAACACCGGCGGCTGGGGCCACGTCAACGTCGACCGGATCCTGTTCAGCGACCGTCCGATCCGCCGGCAACCGGTGGCGGAGCGACCGGACGGCGGCACGTTCGCACTGGCCGCCCTCACCCCGGGCGCTGTCGTACGGCCGTCGATCGCCGACTGGTCGTCGACCGACGCCCTGTTCGACTCGAAGTCCGGCCCGGGCGACTCCGACGGGCCACAGGCCGGAACAGTCGCCGTCACCGTGACCCTGCGCCCGGGGGAGTCGCGCACGATCCAGTTCGCGTACGGGTGGTTCTTCCCGAACCCCGAACGCGAGCTGTTCGCGGAGCTCGTCGGCGCGGCGACCTTCCGCCGGCACTACGCGACCCGGTTCGACTCGGCCCGCGACGTCGTCGAGTACCTCGGCCGTGAGGCGAAGCGGCTCGAACGCGACACCAAGCTGTGGGTGCAGACCTGGTACGACGACTCGTCCCTGCCGCACTGGTTCCTGGAGCGGACGCTGGCGACGGCGTCGACGATCGCGACCAGCACCTGCTACCGCTGGGACGACGGCCGCTTCTACGCCTGGGAGGGCGCGTACTGCTGCGCCGGCACCTGCGAGCACGTCTGGAACTACGCGCAGGCGATCGGCCGGCTCTTCCCGGAGCTCGAACGCGACACCCGCGAGCGCGTCGACCTCGGCATCGCGTTCCGGCCGACCGGCGAGATCGGCAACCGCGGCGAGGCCGGCGACGCGTCCAGCTCGTTCGCGGACGGACAGACCGGCACGATCCTGCGCATCTACCGCGAACACCAGATGAGCAAGGACGCCTCGTTCCTGCAACGGGTCTGGCCGCGCGTCCGGACCGCGGTCGAGTTCCTGGTCACGCACCGGGACGGCCCGGACGAGGACGGCATCTTCCGCGGCAGCCAGTGGAACACCCTCGACACCGAGTGGTTCGGAGAGGTGCCGTGGATCAGCGGCCTCTACGTCGCCGCACTGCGGGCGGCCGCCGCGATGGCCGGCGATGTCGGCGACACCGCGAGCGCGGCTCGGTATGCGGCGATCGCCGAGCGTGGGTCGGCGTACCTGTCCGGCAGCCTGTGGAACGACGAGTACGGCTACTACGTACAGAAGGTCGATCCGGCGCACCCGACCGCGGAGAACAGCAATCGCGCGTTGTTCGTCGACCAGATGTACGGGCAGACGTACGCCGCCCAGCTCGGCCTGCCCCGAGTGTTCCCGCAGGACCAGGCGCGGACTGCGCTCGCCAAACTTTACGAGTCGAACTTCCGCGCCGACCCGGGAACGTACCGGCCGCCGGGGATCGGGCCCGGCCGCGTGTACACGACCGACGGCGAGAGCGGCGTCCTGATGGCGACCTGGCCGCACGGCGGGTCGGACGAGACTCGCGGGCTGGTGTACTTCAACGAGGTGTGGACCGGCCAGGAGTATCAGTTCGCCGCGCATCTGTTCTCCGAAGGCATGACTGACGAGGGCCTCGCCGTCACCCGCGCGATGTACGACCGGTACTCGGCCGCGAAACGCAATCCCTACAACGAGATCGAGGCCAGCGACCACTACGCCCGCGCGATGATGGGGTACGGCGTCTACCTCGCAGCCTGCGGATACGAGTACCACGGCCCGCGAGGCCATCTGGGCTTCGCGCCCCGCATCCACCCGGAGGACTTCCGCTCCGCGTTCACGGCCGCGGAAGGCTGGGGCCTGTACACCCAGCGGCGTACGTCGAGGTCCCTGGCCGCCTCGATCGACGTTCGCTACGGCCAACTGTCCCTCACCACGTTGTCCTTCGAGACCGCAACCGCGCCGCGCAAGGTCGAGGTTCGCTCAGGCCACGACCGCATTCCTGCCACGCTGACCGTCGATGGCAACCGTGCGGTCGTGACCCTCACGAAGTCCCGCACTGTCACCCCTGGCGACCGGCTGCAGATAACCCTCAGCTGACCGGTCCGCCGGCGTCCGGCTCGGCGACGTGGCAAGCGGCCTCGTGATTCTCGCCGAGCCGGCGCAGCACCGGAGTGACCTCGTGGCACTTGTCGATCACCAACGGGCAGCGCCAGCGGAAGCGGCAGCCCGGCGTCGGGTCGATGACCTTCGGCGGCTCGCCGGTGTCGCCCTCGATACCTTCGGTCAGGGGAGCGCGCGGGTCCGGGACGGCGCCGAGCAGCAGGTCCGTGTACGGGTGCTTGGGGTTCTGCAGTACGGACTCGGTCGGGCCCTTCTCCACCACGTGACCGGCGTACATGATCATCAGCCGGTCGGCGACATACCGGGCGCTGGCGATGTCGTGGGTGATGTAGAGGAACGACACGCCCTGCGTCTCGCGCAGCTCGGCCATCAGGTTCAGCAGGCCGATCCGGATCGACACGTCGAGCATCGACACCGGCTCGTCGGCGAGGATCAGCTTCGGCTTGTGCGCGAGCGCCTGCGCGAATCCGATCCGTTGCCGCTGGCCACCACTCAGCTCGTACGGGAAGCGGTTCATGATGTCGCCGGCCGGGGTCAGCCCGACCGCCTCGACCACCCGCTCGGCCTCCTCGTACCGCTGCTGCTTGCTCAGCTCCGGCCGGTGCAGCTTCAGCGACCGCAGCACCCCGTGCGACACCCGGAAAGCCGGGTTCAGCGAGCTGAACGGATCCTGGAACACCATCGGCACGTCACTGCGGTACGCGAGCTGGTCCTTGCGGGAGCGGTACGTCGACATCGCCCGCCCCTGGTAGAAGATCTCGCCGCCGGTCGGCTTGTAGACGCCGGCCAGCAACCGCGCGATCGTGCTCTTCCCGCTGCCGCTCTCACCGGCCAGCGCGACGATCTCCTGGCGTCCGATCGAGAAGCTCACCTCGTCGACCGCGTGCAGCATCTGCCGCGAGAACCCGCGCCCGACCCGGAAGTGCCGCGTCAGGTTCTTTGCCTCGAGCAACGGAGCGGCCGCGGACTCCGGGCCCGCCGTCTCCTCGACGTCCACCGTGGTCACTTGGCCTCCCGGACGGGATCAGGGGCGTGCAACAGGCAACGGGCCTGGACCGCGCCGACTTGGTACAGCTCCGGCTCGATCTTCGGGCAGTCCTCGAACGCCTTCGGGCAGCGCGGCTGGAACCGGCAGCCCGGCGGCGGCGAGGCGAGGTTCGGCGGCGCGCCGGGGATCCCGGTCAACGGCACCTTCGGTCCGCGGATCGACGGGAACGCGTCCAGCAGCCCTGCACTGTAAGGGTGTTCGGGATGGTCGAAGACCGCGCGCGTGTCGCCGAACTCGACCACCTGCCCGGCGTACATCACGACCAGCTTGTCGGAGAAGTGACTGACCAGCGACATGTCGTGGGTGACGAAGATGACCGCGAACCCGAGCTTGCGCTGCAGCTCCTTGATCTGCACCATCAGCGACCGCTGCGCGACCACGTCGAGCGCGGACGTCGGCTCGTCCATGATGATCAGGTCCGGCGTGAACAGCAGCGCCATGGCGATCATCGCCCGCTGCCGCATCCCGCCGCTGAGCTGGTGCGGGTAGCTGTCCAGGTGGATCGGGTCGATCCCGACCAGCCGCAGCACCTCGGCGGGCCGGCCGTCCTCGACCACCTCGTCGTGCGCCATGATCGTGTCCCGGAACTGCGCGCCGATGCTCTTCACCGGGTTCAGCGCGTTCATCGCGCTCTGCATGACCACCGAGAAGTCCCGCCAGCGCATCGCGGCCAGCTTCTTCTCGCTCAGGGC
Source organism: Kribbella sp. NPDC048928 (assembly GCF_043197975.1). Lineage (NCBI taxonomy): Bacteria > Bacillati > Actinomycetota > Actinomycetes > Propionibacteriales > Kribbellaceae > Kribbella > Kribbella sp. NPDC048928. The sequence goes on from NZ_JBICUC010000008.1 coordinate 244,634, forward strand.
GACCAGGTTCTGCTCGTTGAACGTCACGGTGCCGCCGGTGATCGCGGCCGGCGACGACAGCAGTTGCGCGATCGCGAACAGCAGCGTCGACTTGCCGCAGCCGGACTCACCGACCACGCCGACGAACTCGCCGGCGTGGACGTCGAGATCCACATGGTCGACCGCGACGACGGGTTGGGCCCCGGTGTCGTACTCGACGGTGAGATCCCGGACCTCAAGAAGTAGCTTTGGCACGTCGCCTCCGAACCGGCCGCAGCGCGGGGTTGCTGATCTCGTCGAACGCGTAGTTGAGCAGGGCGAAGGAGACGCCGAGCAGCGCCACCGCCAGGCCGGGGGAGAGTGCCCACGCCGGCAGGCCGTTGACCAGGGCGCCCTGGTTCTGCGCCCAGTAGAGCATCGTGCCCCAGCTCAGCGAGTTGGGGTCGCCGAGCCCGAGGAACTGCAGGCCCGCGGCGGTCAGTACCGAGTACAGCGCGGCGCCGAGGAAGTTCGCGACGATCAGCGAGATCATCGTCGGCAGTACCTCGACGACGATGATGTACGAGGATCGCTCACCGCGGACCCGCGCCGATTCCAGGAAGTCCCGGTTCCGCAGCGACAGCGCCTGCGCCCGCATCTGCCGGGCGCCGTACGACCAGCCGGTGAGGATCAGCACGATGATGATCACCGTCAGGTTGCCTTTACCGGCGTACGTCGCGAGCACGATGATCAGCGGGAACGTCGGCAGCACCAGGAAGATGTCGGTCAGCATCGACAGGCCGTCGTCGGCGAACCCGCCGAGGTACGCCGCGGAGACGCCGATGATCACCGAGAGGATCGTCGCGCCGAGGCCGGCGACGACCGCGATCACCAGCGACTCGCGGGTGCTGTAGATGAGCTGGGCGTACACGTCCTGCCCGAGCCCCGTGGTACCCAGCCAGTGATCCCCGGACGGATGCTGCAGTGGCAGCTCGCCGATTGCCTGCGGGTCGTGGTGCGCCCCTGGGACGAAGAGCCCGGGGAACGCGGCGAGCAGGATGAAGAGGAGGAGCAGGCCTGCCCCGACCATGGCCTTGCGGTTGCGCAGGATGGCCCGGAACAGCCCGCCCCGTGGGCGTCGCGTCGCACCGGCCACAGGGGCCGATGCACCGGCTACGACAGCGCTCATGAAGTCATCCCTTCGTCCGGGCGCGCGGGTCGAGCAGGAACACCGCGAAGTCACAGAGCAGGACACAGATCAGCACCGCAAGCGTCACCAGCAGGAAGAGTGCCTGCAGCAACGGATAGTCGGTACTCACCGTGGCGTTGTAGAACATGTAGCCCAGGCCCGGGTAGTTGAAGACGTACTCGACCAGGATCGTCCCGGAGATCACGAAGCCGAGCGACATCGCGAAGCCGGAAAGGTTCGGCAGGAACGCGTTTCGGCCGGCGTACCCGAACATGATCTTGCGGCCCGGGATGCCCTTCGCGCGGGCCATCCGGACGTAGTCCTCGGCGAGCGTGGTGACCATGTTGTTCCGCATGGTGAGGATCCAGCCGCCGACCGCCGTGATCAGGATCGTGGCGGCCGGCAGGATGCCGTGCTTCAGCACGCTCAGGATGAACTCACCGGTGAACGCCGGCGTCAGGCTCTGGTCGTAGTTGAAGTCGTTCGGCAGGATCGGATTGCTGCCGATCGCGAACAGCGAGATCAGCAGCAGCGCCACCCAGAAGTACGGCAGCGCCGAGGTCACGATGAAGACCGGCGGCACGATGCTGTCGACCAGGCCGCCGCGCCGCCAGCCGGAGATCGTTCCGATCAGCGTGCCGAGGACGAACGCCATGACCGTCGCGAGGCCGACCAGCCCGAGCGTCCACGGCAGCGCGTCGCCGATCAGCGTCGTCACCGGGACGCCGAGGCTGCTGCCGATCGACACGCCCCAGTGCCCGGTGACCATCGACTTCAGGTAACCGCCGTACTGCAGGACGATGTTCTTGTCCGGATCGAAGCCGAACTCGGCGAGCACCGTCCGCAGTTGCTCGGCCGTCACGACCGCGCCGCCCTTGCTCAACCGTTGCCGCAGTGCGTCCTCGGGGCTGCCCGGCATCATCCGCGGGATGAAGAAGTTCAGCGTCATCGCCGCCCACAGCGTGAGCACGAAGAACCCGAGGCGTCTTATCAGGTATCGCACTCCTACCAGCTCCTCGTGCTCACGCTCGGCGGATCCTTACTTCTCGGCGGACTACTTCTGGGCGGACTTCGAGTACAGGTTGGCGAGCACCTGACCGACGTCCGGGATGTTGTACGGCGCGGGCTGCGCGTACGGGTTGTCCTGGGTCGGCCAGCCGTCCAGGTCCTTGGTGTTGTACTGGTACCAGTCCACCGACTCGGTGGTCGGGATCACCGGCACGTCCTTGATCATGTACGACGAGATCTGCTTGATCAGCTTGACCTGGGTGTCCGGGTCCGCGCTCGCGTACTGGTCGAACAGCTTGTCCACCTCGGGCTTCATGTAGCGCGAGTAGTTGCTGCTGGCCTGCTTGCCGATCGGTGCCGAGTTCTTCGAGTACAGCAGCTGCCGCAGCTCGTAGTACGGCGTCGGGCCGCCGGACTGGCTCGCGTACGCGAGGTCGTAGTCGCCGGTGTACAGCTTCTGGTTGTACGACTGCTGCTGCAGGTCCTGGATCTCCAACTCGATGCCGACCTTGGCGAGCTGCTGCTTCACGACCGCCAGCGACGCGTCCCAGTCGGTGTAGCCGGTGACCGTGATGATGCTCAGCTTCAGCTTGTTCGAGTCGGAGTACCCGGCGCTCTGCAGGAGCTGCTTGGCCTTGTCCAGGTTCGGCTTGTCGTACCCGGCCGCGGTCAGCGCGTCCTTGTCGAAGTACTTGTCGAACGTCGGCGTGACAACACCGGTCTGGTTCGCGGCCGGCTGGTAGCCGCTCTCACCGATCTTCGAGATCTGCTCCCGGTCGAGCGCGTACGCGATCGCCTGCCGGACCGCCAGCTTGCTCGTCACCGGGCGGGACGGGTCGGTGTTCGGCACGATCGCGACGTTCGCGGTCGGCGGGAACCAGTAGTTGTTCTCCGGCGACTTCGCCTTGTAGAAGTTGTCGATGTTCGGGATGTACTGACCGCCCCACTGTGCCTTGCCGCTGGCCAGGTCCAGGTTGGCGGGGTTGTTGTCCAGGTACGCCGGGTACTGCACCTTCTGCACGTACGGCTTGCCCGGCTGCCAGTACGCCTTGTTCGCGACGTACGAGATGTTGTTGCTGGTGCAGGACTCGACCGTGAACGGCCCGGTGCCGACCGGCTTCGCGTTCGCCCAGGTGGCGGGCTTCGTCGCGGCCTCGCCGGTGGACCAGATGTGCTTCGGCACGATGCCGACCTGGCCGGCGAAGTTGAAGAAGTACGGCTCGGCGGCGGCCTTGAACTTCAGCGTGACCTTGTTGCCGGCCGCGGTGACGCTGGTCAGCCCGGCGCCGGTCCACAGCGAGTACAGGTCGAGGGCCGGCTGCTCCTTCATCCGGTTGAAGGTGTAAGCGACGTCGTCGGCGGTGAACGGCTGGCCGTCGCTCCACTTCACGCCGTCGCGGATCGTGAAGACGATCGAGTCCTTCTTCGGCGACCAGGTGAAGGCGGTGGCCAGCATCGGCGTGGTGGCGCCGGCCTTCAGCACGTTGACGAACGTCAGCGGCTCGTAGACGAACCCGAGCGCCACCTGGTTCACTGCCGGGTTGAACGGGTTGAACTGGCACGGCCAGGTCTGCCCGCCGACGTTGGCGATCGTGACGGTGCCGCCCTGCTTGTGCTCTCCGGTACCGCCTCCGCCGCCGGCGCTCGCCGAGGACGACGGGTTCGCCGAGTTCGCGCTTCCGATCGGCTTGTCACCGCCGCCACATCCGGCGGCCGCCAGTACGCCGACCGCCACCGCGGCGCCGGCGATGCGTTTGATGCCCCTCATCGTCTCTGCCTTTCGCTACTGGAAATCCTGCTCATGCGAACGCTTCCGCGCCGAGGACGGCGCCTGCCGCCTCGACACCGAGGGCGAGCGCTCCGATCAGCGGTGCCTCCGTTGGGAACCGGGCCACCGACAGCTCCGGCGGAAACGGGACGGCCAGGTCGAGGGCGCGACGCAGGCCGGGTTCGAGCTGGTCCCAGGAGCGGACCAGGCCGCCGCCGACGACGATCCGGTCCGGATCGAGGGCAACGGCCAGGTTGGCGAGATGCATCGCCAGCTCCCGGACGAACTCGTCGGTGAGGACGGCGGCGTCCGGCTGGGTCCGCGCCATCGTGAAGACGTCGGCGGCCGTGACCGGCTGCCCGAGCCGGGCGGACCCGGTGGTCTCGAGCGCCTGACCGCTGACGACGTGCTCCAGGATCGTGCGCTCGCCGGTCCCGACGTACACGTCGGCCGGCTCGCGCAGGTTGTAGCCGATCTCGCCGGACGCACCGTGCGCCCCGGTGATCACGGTGCCGCCGGCAACGATCGCGATCGCGAGACCGGTGCCGAGATTGAGGTACAGCCCCGGGTCGGAGCCGGCCAGCGCACCCCAGCGCAGCTCGGCCTCCGCGGCGGCCTTGACGTCGGTCGCCAGCCGCACCGGTACGCCCGGGAATCCTTCGCGGATCAAGCGCCCGAAGGGCAGCTCGCCCCAGCCCGGGAAGGTCGGTGCCAGCTCGACACGGTCGTCGTACGGAATGCCGAGGGTGGCTGCGCCGACACCGGCGAGCTCGTGGTCCGGCGCGACCTCGGCGAGCAGTGCGTGGGCCGCCGCCAGCCCGCGGGTCATCGCCTCGCGGGCGCCGCCGGTCTCCGCGCGGCTGTCGATCGTCGTCGCGCCGAGGCGACGGCCCGACAGGTCGCCGACGGCGACAGCGATCTTCGTACCGCCGAAGTCCAGACCGAGGACGGCCGGTGCCGAAACCACGGGGTGGCACCTCCTCGCGCCGACGAATAGAATCGATTGGAAACTAACTTAACAATCACCGGGACCACAAGGGATCAGTGGAACTTGTTGACCGAGTTGACCGAGTTGTTAGCAACAGCGAATGAGGGGGTCGAGCGTGACGGTCACCACCGGAGGGGCACGCCCGCAGCTGATCCGGGAGATCAACGAGCAGGTACTGCTCGATCACATCAGGCGATCGGGCCCGATCTCCCGTACTGAGCTCGCCGGGCTCACCAGTCTGTCGAAGCCGACGGTGTCCGCGGCGCTCGGATCGCTGGAGCGGACCGGTCTGGTGCACGTGACCGGCCAGCGCACCGGCGTACCAGGGCCGGCGGCAAGCTTGTACGAAGTACGGCCGGAGGCGGGGTTCGTGCTCGGGCTGGACGTCGGGCGTGAGTACCTGCGCGGTGCGATCGCCGACCTTGCCGGAACGGTGCGCAGCAAGCTGAGTGTCCGGACGAAGGCGGGGGATGCGATGGCCCGGATCCAGGAGCTCGTGGATCTGACCGTCACGCTCGCCGACGAGGTCGGGATCGAGGTCGGGCAGCTGACCCAGACGGTGCTGGGCAGCCCTGGCGTGTACGACCCGCGACTCGACGCGCTGACCCTGACCGGCCGGCTGTCCGGATGGGACTCGCCCGCCACGCTGGCCGCGCTGCGCGACCGCTTCGGTCCGACGCTGATGATCGAGAACGACATCGACGCGGCCGCGATCGCCGAGCGGGTGCACGGGCACGGGCGGAACGTTGACAGCTTCGCGTTCGTCAGCGTCGGCACCGGTATCGGGATGGGCCTCGTGCTGGACGGCAAGCTGCGGCACGGTTCGCACGGCGTCGCGGGCGAGATCGGGTACCTGCCGTTCACCGAAGGCAGCGGCAGTGATCAGCGGGACGCCCGCAAACGTGGGGGATTCGACGCCTCGGCATCGGCGGCAGCGGTCGTCCGGGCCGCCCGGCGGGCCGGGATGCGTGGCGTGCCGACGGCCGAGAAGGTGTTCGCGGCCGCGGCCCGTGGCGATGCGGTCGCGGCGGCTGTCGTCGCCGAGGAGGCACTGCTCGTCGCGAAGGCGGTCTGCACGGTGATCACGGTCGTCGATCCCGACCTGGTCGTGCTCGGTGGCGGTATCGGTCAGGCGCCCGGCTTCCTCGAGGCGGTGAGCAAGCAGTTGCGGCACCTCGCGCCGGTGATGCCGGAGGTGAAGGCGAGCGTGCTCGGCACCGAGACCGTGGTGGCCGGCTGTATCGCGGCCGGCCTCGATCGGGCCTGGAAGACCCTGGTCGGAAACTCGGCGTAAGAACCGGACGTAAATCGTCCGCAACCCGCACTAGGGTTCGAGCCATGACAATCGCGATGTATCCGAGTTTCGTGCTGGACTGCCCGGACACGGCGGTCCTGGCCAGGTTCTACGGCGAGCTGCTGGGCTGGAAGGTCAAGACCGACGACGGGTGGGCCGAGATCCGTCCCGAGGACGGCAGCAACTGCATGTGCTTCCAGCAGGTCGAGAACTACAAGGCCCCGACCTGGCCGACCCAGGACGTACCGCAGCAGCTGCACCTCGACGTGATGGTCCGGAACCTCGACGAGGCCGAGCCCGAGGTGCTGGCGATCGGCGCCACCAAGCCCGACCACCAGCCCGGTACGTCGTTCCGGGTCTTCCTGGACCCGGCCGGCCACCCCTTCTGCCTCTGCGTGGACTGACAAATAGAGTGAGGGTGTGACGAGTTGGCGTGAGGAGCGGCGGGAGGCGGCGGTTGAGCAGGCCGCTGCGCTGGGGCGGAAGAAGGCGGCCGAGACCGCGCGGGCGCGGGAGTTGCTGACCGGCTTCATCGCGACGCTGAAGGAACGTGGCGTCGAGCCCGAGCCGTTGCGTGCCCAGGTCGTCGGGTCGAACGCCAGTTACCGTACCGATCTCACCGGGTGGTACCTGCGCCGCAACCGGTCCCTCGCCGTCGACGTCGACGGGAACTTCTACATCCTCGGGGTACCGGCCAGCCTGAAGTCCCGGGTCGCCGGGGTGCGGGTGGTTCCGTCCGACCCGCCGCTCGTGGTCGGTCAGGGGGCCCGCGACGGCGAGTCCATGCCGCTCGCCGAGCTGCTACGCCTTCGGCTCGAGTCCTAGCACGCTCGCGATCAGCGCCGTACCGGGAGCCGTTCGGCCGCCCGGCCCCGGCGACGGCGCGACGTCGGCCATCTGCAGCGTCTCACCGCACTCCGAGCAGCAGACGGTCGGCGTGGTCAGCTTGCCGCAGGTGGTGTGCGTGAACCGGATCGGCTGGCCGGCCGGGGGAGTCGCCCAGCGGTCTCCCCACGCCGTCAGGGCCATCAGGATCGGTACGAGCTCCCGCCCTGCCTCGGTCAGCTCGTAGCTGTGCCGCACCGGGTTCTGCTGGTACGGCGTCCGTTCTACGAGGCCGCCGTCGACCAGGGTCGAAAGGCGGTCGGTGAGCAGGTTGCGGGAGATCCCGAGATCGGTGACGAACTGGTCGAATCGGTTCAGCCCGAGGTAGAGGTCACGCAGAACCAGGGGCGTCCACCAGTCGCCGATCAGCTCCAGGGACTGGGCGAGCGAGCAGTGCATCGAGGCGAAGCTGGTGTTCCGCATGGTCGCAGTCTAGTCAGTTGCGTCATTGAACTCACTGGTTCTAGGGTGTGAATCATGGGCCTTTACCACTGGATCGTGGCGCGGCAGGTGCGGAATGCGTTCGCGCAGATCAGCGCGGGGAACTGGGAGGCGATGGTGGCCGGCATGGCGCCGTCGTTCAGCTACCGCTTCTACGGTGACCACGCGCTCGGCGGTGAACGGCGCACGCACGAGGCGCTGCGGCGCTGGTGGGAGCGGTGCTTCCGGCTGCTGCCGAACACCCGGTTCGAGGTTCAGGACGTGATCGTCGGCGGCTGGCCCTGGAACACGCAGGTCGCCACGGCGGTGACGGTCCACGTCGGCGTCGTGGACGGATCGACGTACGAGAATGTCGTCCACCAGTTCCTCCGCATCCGCTGGGGAAAGATCACCGACGTACGAACCCTCGAAGACACCGCGGTCCTGGAACGCACCCTCGACCGCCTCGCCGCAGCCGGCTACGAAGAGGCCCACGCGGAGCCGATCACCGGCTGATTTGCGGACCGGTCCGGAAACTCGGATGCATTCTGTCGGTGCGGGCGGTTACGGTCGGTCGGGTGCTGACTCTGTTGCGGTACGGCGTGCGGGTTGCACCTGGGAGCACCCTTCTGACGATGGGTCTGGCCGTCCTCGGCTCGTTGCTGGGGATGGCGGTCACGTTGCTGACCGGGCAGGTCGTCGGGGCGGTTCCCGGGGTGGTCAACGGCGGCCCGGACGCGATGCCGATCGGCGAGTTCAGCTGGCTGCTCGGCGGTCTGCTGGCGATCTTCCTGATCGACAGCCTGAAGCCGGCCGCGCAGCAGGTCGCCTCGCTGGTGATGGACGCGGGTCTGGTGCGTGCGGTCGGCACCGGCATCACGGAGCCGCTGCTCCGGCCGCAGCGGATCGAGCACCTCGAGGACACCGAGGTCCTGGACGTACAGGAGCGCGCGAAGGGCAAGGGCGGGTTCCACCTCGCGCAAGGGCTGAGCAACCTGCCGTGGCTGCTCGCCAGCCGGGTCACGCTGGTCGGCTCGGCGGTGATCGTCGGCTCGATGTTCGCGTGGTGGGTGGCCGCGATGCTCGTCGCGGTCACGCTGTTACTGGAGTGGTACGGCGGCCGCCTCGTCGAGCGTGAGGTCGACGTCTGGTGGGGCAACACCGAGGAACAGCGCCGCGCGCACTACGCCTTCAACCTCGGCATGCGCGACGCCCCGAAGGAGCTGCGGGTCTTCGGCTTGCACAACTGGCTCGTCGATCGGTACGTCCGGGAGTGGACCGACGGCTACCGTGCGGTGTGGGCGCGCCGCAAGACCAACGCGAAGTGGTCACTGCTGATCGGCGGCATCCACCTGATCGCCAACGGCGTCGCGATCCTCGCGGTCGGCCGCGCGGCGTACAACGGCACACTGCCGCTCACACAGGTCGCGACCACGCTGCCCGCGATCCTCGCGATCGGTCAGTCCAGCAACGGCTTCGGCGTGGTGCAGGTCCGCCGGGGGCTCTCGGCGTACCGCGCGATGCGGGACCTGCCGGGCACGATCGCCGAGCGGCACCCGGAGCCGGTCGTGACCACACGGCACCGGGTCGAGACGATGCCGGCCCGCGAGATCCGGTTCGAGAAGGTCGGCTTCCACTACCCGGGTTCGGACACTCCCGTACTGCGCGACCTCGACCTGACGATCAACGCCCGCGAGGCCCTTGCACTGGTCGGCGTCAACGGCGCCGGCAAGTCGACACTGGTGAAGCTGCTCGGCGGTGCCTACCGGCCGACCAGCGGCCGGATCCTCGTCGACGGCATCGATCTCGCGGAGCTCGACCTGGCCGCGTGGCAGCGGCGGGTGGCGGCGATCGTGCAGGACTTCGTGCGGTTCCCGCTGTCGGTGACCGACAACGTCGTGTTCGGCGCCGTCGAGCGAGCGGGGGACGAGCTGACGCTCGCCCGGGTCGCGCGCGAGTCCGGGATCGACAATGTGGTCCGCGGCCTGCCAAAGGGCTGGGACACGATCCTGGACAAGACGTTCGACGGTGGTATCGACCTGTCCGGCGGCGAGTGGCAGCGGGTCGCGCTGGCCCGGGCGCTGTTCGCGGTGCATGCGGGCGCGGGCGTCCTGGTGCTCGACGAGCCGGCCGCTGCCCTTGACGTACGAGCCGAGGCGGAGCTCGTGGAGCGGTACCTCGAGCTGACGTCGGGCGTGGCGTCGCTGATCATCTCGCACCGGTTCTCCGTGGTGCGGAACGCGGACCGGATCTGCGTGCTCTCCGACGGCCAGATCGTCGAGGACGGGACGCATGAACAGCTGCTCGCGATCAACGGCGAGTACGCCGGGATGTTCCGGCTGCAGGCCGAGCGGTACGTGACCGGTTCGGAGGCCGTCGATGCCTAAGGCGATCCGGATCCTGAAGCTCTGGATCACCACGTCGTTCCGGGCGGCGCCGTGGCTGATGACGATCTCGACCGTGCTCGTCGCGGCGCGGGCGATCACCGCGCCGACGCAGACGTACGGGGTGAGCCGGCTCGTGGACGGAATCGCGTCCGACCAGTCCCGGACGATCACCATCGGGGTCGCGATCATCGTCGGCGGCCTGGCCGTCTCGTTCCTCGCCGACGGTCTCGGCACGCCGTTGCAGGACACCGCCCAGGAGCGGATGGCCGGGCGGGTGCACGCGGACCTGGTGGACGTGACGACCGGCATCCCGGGGCTGTCGCATCACGAGCGTCCGGACGTCGCCGACCGGCTCGAGCTCGTCCGCGAACGGGCGTGGCGGATGGGTGTCGGCGCCGAGGTCCTGCTCTGGGCGTTCGCCACCGTCACGAACACCGTGACCGTGCTGACGCTGCTCGGCTCGGTGCATCCGGTGCTGCTCGCCCTCCCGTTGCTCGGTGGCGCCCGGATCTGGTCGGCGTACCTGAGCAGCACCCGCCAGCAGAAGGCCTGGGAGGACTCGATGCCGGCGGAGCGGCTCGTCGACCGCCTGATCGAGATCGCGAAGGATCCGCGGACCGGCCTGGAGGTGCGGGTGTTCGGGCTCGGGAAGGTCTTGCTGGACAGGATCTTCGCGTTGCAGACCACGCGCTTCGAGCGCCGGGTCGCCGCCGCGCGGTGGGGTGGCAAGGTCGACGGCGCGGTGCGGCTGGTGTTCGGTCTCGCGTACGCCGGCGCGATCGTCTGGGTCGTCGCGCGAGCGCGGAACGGGCAGTCGTCCGCGGGCGACGTCGTACTGGTCCTGCTGCTCGCTCCGCAGGTGGACCAGATGACCGGCGGGATCGCGCAGAACGTGTACTGGGTCGGTGAGGTGGTGCGGAGCTTCAGCCGCTACGACTGGCTGCGCGAGTACGCGAAACAGAACTCGTGGCGCGACAGCCGGACGCCCGCGCCGGAGCGGATCACCGAGGGCATCGAGCTGAAGGACGTCGGGTTCTCCTATCCCGGCTCGGATTCGGCGGTGCTGAGTGGCATCAACCTGAGCGTTCCGGCCGGGGCGGCCGTCGCGCTGGTGGGGGAGAACGGCGCCGGCAAGACCACGCTGGTCAAGCTGCTCGCCCGGATGTACGACCCGACCACCGGGCGGATCCTTGTCGACGGCAACGACCTGGCGACGATCCAGCCGGACGCCTGGCGGTCGCGGCTGTCCGCGGGCTTCCAGGACTTCGTGAAGTTCGAGTTCACTGCGCGCGAGGTGGTCGGGATCGGTGACCTGGAGCGCGCCGGTGACGACGACGCGGTCCGGGCGGCGATCAGGCGGGGCGACGCCGAGTCGGTGGTTGCCGGGTTGCCGAAGGGCCTGGATTCCCAGCTGGGCAAGAAGTTCACCGACGGCGTCGAGCTGTCCGGCGGCCAGTGGCAGCGGCTCGCGCTAGCCCGCGCGTTCATGCGCGAACGCCCGCTCCTGCTGTTGCTCGACGAACCGACGGCGGCGCTCGACCCGGAGGCCGAGCACCGCCTCTACGAGCAGTACGCCGAGGCCGCGAAGGTCGCCGCGACCGAGACCGGCGGCATCACCGTCCTGGTGTCACACCGGTTCTCGACCGTCCGGATGGCTGACCTGATCGTCGTCATGCACCGCGGCCGCGTCGAAGAGTTCGGCACCCACGAGGACCTCCTCGCCGCCGGCGGCCGCTACGCCGAACTCTTCGAACTGCAGGCCCGCGCCTACCGCTGAACCCGTGGGTGCTCGGCCAGCTCCTCCTCGGGCACCAGCGTGAACATCTCCTGCCCCGGCGCACACAGCATCGTCACGGTGAACTTCACCGGTACGTCGGCACGGTTGTTGCCGTCCTGGAAGTGGATCAGGTCACCGCCGGGCTCCCAGAACGCCTCGCCCGCCTTGATCACGCGCGGCGCCTCGCCCTCCAGCTCGAACAGCATCTCGCCCTCGACGACGTACCCGAACGCCGGACCCGAGTGCCGGTGCGGTGGCGCTCCGGGGTCGCCGGCCGGGTACTCGATCACCACGGTCATCGCGTGGAAGCCCTCGGGGACGAAGGGCGGATCGATCTCCTGCAGCATCGTCAGCGCGGTCTGCCACGCGGTCGATCGCTGGGTGGTGTCGCTCATCGGGACTCACCTTTCGTAGGTTCGCTCTCTGCAGGACAGACAGTGCAGCCCGGTGGCGTGTGACAGTCACAAACGCCGCGGATGGTCTGTCTCACCAGGTATGAACCTGCGGATCGACACCATCGACAGCCTTCACCAGCATCTGCAATGGGCGATCGAACTCGAGCACTCGACGCTCCCGCCGTACCTGTGTGCGCTCTACTCGCTCGACCCGGCGCGCAATCCTGACGCGGTCGAGTTGGTGGGCAGCGTGTTCGTCGAGGAGATGATTCATCTCTCGCTGGCGTGCAACCTGCTCAACGCGGTCGGCGGCGAGCCGCGGCTGGATGCCCCGGAGCTCCTGCCTGGGTACCCGCGTCCGCTGCCGCACGGCTCGATGGAGCTGTCGCTGCTCCCGTTCGGGCCGGACGCGCTGGAGATGTTCCTGCGTCTGGAGAAGCCGGAGGCGCCCGGATCGCCGGGGGAGAGTGACCACTACGAGACCATCGGCCAGTTCTACGACGCGATCGAGGAGGGCTTCCGCTTCCTGTGCGAGACGCTCGGCGAGGACAAGGTGTTCTCCGGCGACCCGGCCCGCCAGGTCGAGGTCGGCGCGTTCCATCACACCGGCGGCACCGTGCAGCCGGTGACCGGCCTGGCCTCTGCGCTCGCGGCGCTCGAGGAGATCGTCGAGCAGGGTGAGGGCTCGGCGCGCGGCGAGGTCTGGGACGGCGACCACGACATCTTCCACCCGGACCGCGACGAGGTCGCGCACTACTACCGGTTCGAGGAGCTGAAGCTCGGCCGCCGCTACCGCCGCGGCGACACTCCGCAGTCCGGCCCGACCGGCGAGCCCGTGACCGTTGACCTCACTGGCGTCTCGCCGATGCAGCCGAACCCGCACCGCTCGGCCAACGAGCAGATCCGCGCCGCACAGGAGGAGTTCGACAACACGTACTGCACGCTGCTCTACCTGCTCGAGCAGGCCTTCACCGGCCAGCCGGCCCTGATCCGCGACGCAACCCGCGCCATGTTCGGCCTGAAGGCCGAGGCCCTGAAGCTGATGCAACTCAGCGAGGACGGCGAAACCACCGCCGGCCCGACCTTCCAGTACGTCGCTCCGGGCGATCGCAGCTGAGAGAGCGCTGAGAGCCAAGCTGCAATCGGTTGCTGCTCGTTCGCAAATAGTTAACCTTCGGTCTTCACGTGGCCGTACATCTCTTTCTAATGTATTCACCATGGACACAACGCCCACTGTCCGTGCCCGCGGCATCACGAAGTACTTCGGTGAGGTCGTCGCGCTCGACGGCGTCGACCTCGACGTCGCACCTGGTCAGATCCACGGCCTGGTGGGACCGAACGGTGCAGGCAAGACCACGTTGCTCGGTCTGCTGCTCGGACTCGCCGTCGCCGACCGCGGCACGCTGGAGATTCTCGGTACGCCGGTCGGCCGCGCCCTCGCCGTTCCCGAAGGGGTGGCCGGCTTCGTCGACGGCCCCGGCCTGTACCCGTCGATGACCGCCCGGCAGAACCTCGCGGCCCTGCTCGCGCTGCGGGGCACCGACGGCGCGCGGACGATGAAGGTCGAGGACGCGATCGACCAGGTCGGGCTCAGCGACGTGGCCGACGACCGGGTCCGCGGCTTCTCGCTCGGCATGCGCCAGCGCCTCGGCCTCGCCGCAGCCCTGCTCACCAAGCCCCGGCTGCTGATCCTCGACGAGCCGTCCAACGGCCTCGACCCGGGCGGCAAGAAGCATGTGTACGGCGTACTGCGGCAACTCGCCGCGGACGGCGCCGCCGTGATGCTGTCGAGCCACCGGATGGACGACATCGAGACGCTCTGCTCCGAGGTGACGATCCTGTCCACCGGGCGGGTCTCGTTCAGCGGCCCGATCAGCAAGCTCGCGACCGAGAACAGCGAGCTCGAGTACCGCGTCCTGACATCGAACCCGGTGCTCGCGCGGCGCCTCGCCCGGGAGACGCCGGGCGTCCGGCTCCGCGAGGACGAGGCCACCCAGGACGACGTCGAACTACTGATCATCTCGGCGCCGGTGCCGGCGCTGGACTCCTACGTCAAGCGTCTGGTCGGCGACGACGTCGCGGTCCGCGAACTCGCGCCGGTCGTGTCGCCGCTCGAAGCAGCCTTCCTCGCCCTCACCGAGCAGCAGGAGACCAACTGATGACGGCCACTCTGGCTGCCCCGAAAAGTCCGGAAACCCCGGTCACCCGCCGGGTCCCGATCTACCGGGGCTACCGGTTCGAGCTCGTCAAGCTGCTGTCGCAGTGGCGGGTCCGCGTCCTGATCATCGCCTGCTGGCTCGCGCCGGCGGTCTTCGTCGCCGTGGTCAGCCAGCAGGCGTCGCTCCCGGTGGACACGCTGTTCGGCCGGATGATGCACGCGACCGGCTGGGCCGGCCCGCTCGTCCTGCTCGGGTTCTCCGGCTCCTGGGCGCTGCCGTTGCTGACGTCGCTGATCGCCGGTGACGTGTTCGCGGCCGAGGACCGGCTCGGCACCTGGCGGCACCTGTTCGTCGCGGTGCGTTCGCCGCGCCGGATCTTTGTCTCCAAGGCGCTGTCCAGCCTGACGGTGATCGTCGCGCTGGTGATCGGCCTGGTTGTCTCGAGCATGGTGAGCGGCCTACTCGTGGTCGGCAACCGCGAGTTGATCGGCCTCGACGGGCACCTGCTTTCGCCGGGCAGTGCGGCCGGTGCCGTACTGCTGGCCTGGTTGTGCGCGCTCGCGCCGACGCTGGCGCTCGCCGCGATCGGCCTGCTCGGATCGGTCGCGATGGGCCGTTCCCCGATGGGTCTGCTGCTTCCCGCGGTGGTCGCGCTCGCGATGCAGATCGTGCAGCAACTCCCGATCCCGGTCGCGTTGCGACTCGCCCTGCCCGGCTACGCCTTCATCAGCTGGAACGGCCTGTTCACCACTCCCGCCCAAATCGGGCCGTTGCTGATCGGCGTCATCGTCAGCCTGGTGTGGGCGGCTGTCGCGACCGGCCTGGCCTACTTCCTGTTCGTACGGCGTGACTTCACCAACCCGACGCACGACGGCTCCGGCCGGCTCGCGCTGACGGCCGGGCTGCTGCCGCTCGTCGTACTGCTCGGTGTCAGCACCGCGGCGATCGCACCGCTGAGCGGCTTCGGCTCCGGGATCGACCAGGACAAGGTGCAGCGCGCGGTCGCCGTCGAGTTCGCACATCTTTACCGCCTGCAGACCAAGCAGCTCAACCGGGCCGATGTCACCGAGGAGCAACTGCAGAGCGCCGCCGAGTGCACCAAGGGCGGTGACCAGGTCGCCGCGCGCGGCCCCGGCAACGACTGGAGGTGCGTCGTGAGCTGGCACATCCCGGGGGTGGAGGCGGCCGGCTCCGCGATCTACCAGATCGACATCAACCCACTCGGTCGGTACGTGGCCGACGGAGACGGACCGAAAGAAGTGAATGGCTTCTTCCTGGTCCGCACCCCGTCCGGGGACGAACCGAACCCACTCTGGCAGTTCGACGGCAACATCGAACTGCTACCCGCCAACTGAACGTCAACCCCGAAGGGACAGCCCTATGCAGGTTGTACGCCGCAGACGGCACGAGGAGCGCCCATCTCTCCTCCGCCGCAGGGTACCTATGGTCACCGCAGGGACGACCGCGCTCGCCGTGGCCCTCGCCGGCACCGCGGTCGCCTCGACGACCGGGTTCGGCCATGACCAGGTCGGTCAGATCACCGACAAGGGCCAGGTCGTCTCCTCCGACCAGTACATCAAGCCGATCGGCGACCGCCTCGTCCTCCAGAAGGGCAAGATCATGTCGTCCGTGGTCAGCCCGGACGGCAGCCATCTGGCCGCCTCCGTTGCCGACGGCGGCATGGCGATGGCGATCGTGGACCTGAAGAACTGGAAGGTCCAGCAGTACATCGGCAACAATGCCGCCGCCGACCTGAAGATCCCCGGCAACGACGTCGGCCAGGAGGGTCCGACGTACTCGCCCGACGGCTCGCAGGTCTGGCTCGGCCAGATCGACGGCTACCGCAGATTCACCGTGAACCCGGACGGCTCGCTCGCGAACCCCACGTTCGTGCCGATCCCGGCTGACGGCGCCAAGCACTCGCTGGCCGCTGAGGCGGTCTTCTCGGCGGACGGTGCGACCGTGTACTCCGCTGTGAACGGCCAGAACCGCGTGGTCGCGATCGACACCGCCACCGGTGCGATCAAGCAGAGCTGGGCAACCGGCAACGCGCCGCGTGACCTGGTCATGGTCGACGGCAAGCTGTACGTGAGCAACGAGGGCGGCCGCCCTGCCAAGCCCGGTGACACGACGGTGAACTCGTACGGCACCGACGTGGTGGCCAACCAGAACGCGGTCACCACCACAGGTACCGTCAGCGTGATCGACCTGGGGAACCCGTCGGCCGCGCCGGCCAGCATCGACGTCGGGCTGCATCCGACCGCGCTGTACGCCAAGAACGGCGACGTCTTCGTCACCAACACCGCCACCAACTCGGTGTCGGTGATCGACGCCAAGCGCGGGAAGGTCGTCCAGACCATCGCCACGCAGCCCTGGCCGGAGGCCTCGATCGGTTACGAGCCGGATGGCGTCACACTCACCGACGACGGTCATTTGCTGGTGTCGCTCGGACGGGCCAACGCGGTCGCCGTGTACAAGTACAAGAACGCGCTGGAGCCGGTCAGCTACGTTGGACTGCTTCCGACCGACTACTTCCCGGCCGAACTCGCCCAGGTAGGCAAGCAGATCCTGGTGTCGAACACCCGCGGCGTCGACGCCCGGCGGGAGACCACGGCCGCGGGCCACAGCACGCACGACACCACGTCGAGCCTGACCCGGTTCACGCTGCCGGACGACCACGCCACCATGAAGTACACCAAGACGGTCTTCGACCAGAACGGCTGGACGAAGGGCTCCGCTCAGCTCGCCGCGGACAACGGGCACCGCAACCCGGTGCCGGTCCCGGCGAAGATCGGCGACCCGTCGACGATCAAGCACGTCTTCCTGATCGTCAAGGAGAACCGGACCTACGACCAGGTGTACGGCGACATTCCCGAGGGCAACGGCGATCCGGCGCTGACGCAGTACGGCGAGAACGTGACGCCGAACCAGCACGCGCTGGCCAAGCAGTTCGGGCTGTACGACAACACCTACGACATCGGCACCAACTCGGCCGAGGGTCACAACTGGATGATGCAGGCCGACAACCCGGAGTACTCCGAGTCTCAGGCTGGTGAGTACAAGCGCACGTACGACACCGAGAACGACGCGCTCGGCCACCAGAAGAGCGGCTTCATCTGGACCGGAGTGCAGGCGGCCGGCAAGACGGTCAAGGACTACGGCGAGTTCCAGTCGATCGAGGAGAAGCCGGCCGGCGCCACCTGGCAGAACCTGTACTGCGACACCAAGGACATGCAGTCCAGCGGTGCCGCGACGAAGTACCCGATCAAGGTCGGCTCGGCGATCCCGTCGCTGAACGACGTGTCGGTGCCGGGCTTCCCGCTCTTCGACCTGAATGTGCCGGACATCTACAAGGCCGAGATCTGGAAGCAGGACTTCGAGAAGAACGGCCCGGCGAACCTGAACATGTTCTGGCTGTCCAACGACCACACCGGTGGTCCGAACAGTGGCCCTGCCGGAGTTGCGGACAACGACCTGGCCGTCGGCCGGATCGTCGACCAGATCACCCACAGCAAGTACTGGAAGGACTCGGCGATCTTCATCGCCGAGGACGACTCGCAGGCCGGCCTCGACCACATCGACGGTCACCGGGCACCGATCCAGATCATCAGCCCGTACGCCCAGCACGGTGCTGTGGACAGCCACTACTACACCCAGATCACGCTGATCCGGACGATCGAGCAGATCCTCGGGATGAAGCCGATGAACCAGAAGGACACCGCGGCCACACCGATGTTCGGCGCCTTCACGCAGAAGCCGGACTTCACCCCGTTCACGGCGCTGCCGAACCGCACCTCCCTGACCGCGGGGCTGAAGGAACTGCCGCCCTGTGGCGCCGACGTCCCGGCAACGCAGAACCCGGCCGCGGCTCCGGTGCCGGCAACGACCGTGCCGGCGGACCAGCAGGCGGTTGCGGCTACGTGGGACACGTGGACGTCGCAGCAGCTGTTCAACGCGACGACCGCGAAGCCCGACACGGCGAGCCCGGTCCTGATGAACCACTTCGACTGGTACGAGGCGCACAACTGGTCCCTGCCCTACCCGGGTGAGGACAAGATCTTCGCGCCGAACGACGTGCCGGGTGGAGTGATCCCCTCCAACGAGAACGACGGCTGACCCGCGCAGGTAGTCATTAAGTTCAGAACCAGCCGATAGAAACAGGAGCATGCCAGAACGAGCGCGGGCGTCGGCCCGGATCGAGCAACCTGCTCATCCGGCCGACGTCCGCGTCGTCGGTTACGGGCCCGACGACGTACCGGTGGTGCCGGACAAGTACGCAGACCTGCCGGTGCATCAGGAGAAGTCCGGGCACGTGGACCACTGGAACCCGGACCTGATGGACCCGGAGCCGTCGTCGGTGTACGTCGTCGACGACCGCTATCTGTACGTCACCGACCCCCACGGCCGGGTGACACACGCCGAGGGCTGGCTGGGGTGGCTGCCCAAGGAACGCAACGACGAGCGTCGCAACCTGGACGCGCAGCTCGAGGCGGGCGAGCCGGACCGGCAGGCCACCGACGACGGCGGCCACCTGTTCGCAACGAAGTTCGACGGGCCGGGGGAGTCGCTCAACCTGACGGCCCAGTCGCGGACGCAGAACCGCGCGGTGAAAGGCGTCAGCGACAACTGGCGCCGGATGGAGGAGAGCTGGCAGGCCCTGCGCACCGCGGGCGTCCAGGTGCATGCCGCGATCGACCTCAAGCATCCGGATGGGACGAGCCGCCGTCCGTCGAGCCGGACGGTGACCGACCACCACGAAGGCGTGCGCTCGCCGCGGCGTATCTTCAGAGAGACCAAGCCCGCGGCCAGAGGAGCCGGATGAGTGAGATCGGCGTGATCGACACGATCGCCCGCGCACTGGTCGCGGACCTCCCAGCCGGCTGGAGCGAGGTCTCCGCGGTCTACCGGGCCACAACCTCGTACGCCGAACTCGACGCGACCGTCGACGGCTCCCAGGTGGATCCGCTCCCCGAACACCTCGAGGACCACTTCGAGCAGCTCCGCCGCGAGATGTACCAGCCGGCCAAGGGCACCTGGCTGACCGCTCAGCTGACCATCACCTCCACCGGCCACTTCACCACCGACTTCGACTACGACACCTTGCCGGACTGGTCGATCTCCGTGGACGAAGCCATCTACGCGGAAGACCTCGCCGCCTTCCCCCGGGACCCGGAGAACACGCCGGCCTGGATGCGCGGTTAATTCGGTGGCAGCCGCCATCGGGCGCTGGTAACGTCGCCGATCTGTCTTTTCGGGATCGAATCGAACCGGATGGATCTGCTCCGGGGCGGGACCCAGCTCACGATTCGAGGCTCCTTTCACCATGGTCGAACCCGAGTTAGCGACCGAACGCGCCTACTTGTCAGCCGCCCGTACCGCACTGCGCTCGATGTACGCCGAGGTCGTGGACCGCGACGTCCAGGTGATCGGCGGCGAGGACAACGACGAACGCTTCACCAACGAGGCCAACCAGCGGGCCAAGCAGATGCGCACCAGCGCGCTGCTCGACCTGCCCGACGTACCGCTGTTCTTCGGCCGGCTCGACTACGAGCACGGCACCATCGAGGGCATCGACCAGATCTACATCGGCCGCCGGCACGTCCACGACGGCACCGGCGTACCGCTGGTGATCGACTGGCGCGCGCCGGTCTCGGTGCCGTTCTACCGCGCGACCCAGTCGGATCGCCAGCGGGTGCGGATGCGCCGCCGGTACGGGTTCTCCGATCACGCCGACCTGACCGGCTTCGAGGACGAGCCGTTGACCGGCGTGGTAGAAACCGACCAGGCCGACGCGTTCCTGCGCGCAGAGATCGAGCGCCCACGGACCGGGCCGATGCGCGACATCGTGGCGACGATCCAGCCCGAGCAGGACGACCTGGTCCGGGCACCGCTGCACCCGAGCGTCTGCGTGCAGGGCGCGCCCGGTACCGGTAAGACAGCGGTCGGCCTGCACCGCGTCGCGTACCTGCTCTACACCGAGCGCGAGCGCCTCGGCCGTGGCGGCGTCGTGATCGTCGGGCCGAACAAGTCGTTCCTGTCCTACATCCGCAAGGTCCTGCCCGCGCTGGGTGAGGTCGACGTCCGGCAGATCACGATCGACGAACTGCTCACCCGGCCGACCGCGGCGATCGACGACACGGAGGCGGAGCGGTTGAAGGGCGATGCCCGGATGGCCGAGGTGCTGCGCCGCGCGCTCTGGTCGTACGTCGGTACGCCGACCGCGGGAGTCCTTTACAGCAAGGGATCCCGGCGCTACCGGGTGCACGACTACGAGGTCGTCGACATCGTGTCGGACCTGCGGGAGTCGACCCGGTACGCGCCTGGCCGGAACGCCCTCGCGCAGCGGATCGCGCACGTCGTCCTGGTCCGGATGGAGGAGCGCGCCGAGTCCCCGGACGACCGTGTGCAGAACGCGGTCGCCCGCTCCAAGCCGGTGAAGGAGGTGCTGGACTCGGTCTGGCCGCGGGTCGCTCCCGAGCAGATTCTGCACCGGCTCTTGTCGGACGCGGACTTCCTGGCCGCGGCGGCCCCGGAGCTGACCGACGAGGAACGGACGGCGCTGCGCTGGCAGCAGCCCGCTCGCTCGTGGAAGTCAGCGAAGTGGTCGTTCGCGGACACGGTCCTGCTGGACGAGCTCGAGGACCTGATCGAACGCCGGACCGGATCGCTCGGTCACCTGGTGCTCGACGAGGCCCAGGACCTGTCGGCGATGCAGCTGCGCGCGCTCGGCCGCCGCTGCCGGTCCGGCTCCGCGACCGTGCTCGGGGACCTTGCCCAGGCGACGACTGCCTGGGCCGCAGGACCGTGGGACCGGGTTCTCGGCCATCTCGGCAAGAGCGACGGAATCGTGGCCGAGCTCGACCGTGGGTTCCGCGTGCCGGAGCAGATCATCAACTTCGCGGCGAGGCTGCTGCCCGCGATCGCGCCGACGCTGGCCACGCCGAGTGGGGTGCGGACGGTCGCCGACGCGTTGAGCATCGCGTCCGCGGACGCCGCGACGTACGCGGACCAGGTCGTCGCCGAGTGCCGTGCGGCGCTGGACGGCGAGGGTTCGGTGGCGCTGATCGCCGCCGACGACCAGATCGCCGGGTTGCGGGACGCGCTCACCGCGGCCGGGCTCGAGGCCGCACTGCTCGGGGAGACCGAGGACGAGATCGACACCGTCCGGCTGGTCTGTGTGCCCGCGACGCTCGCCAAGGGTCTCGAGTTCGACGCGGTCGTGGTGGCCGAGCCTGCGCACATCGTCGCGGCCGAGCCCCGGGGTCTGCACCGCCTGTACGTCGTGCTCACCCGCGCGGTCAGCCGCCTCCAGATCGTCCACGCCGAACCGCTGCCGGCCTCCCTGGGATGATCCGCATCCGACGTTAAGGTCCTTGGGGTGAGCTCTCCGGCCGTCGTCCTGCTGATCGTGATCCTGCTCGTCGTGGGCGGGATCACCTGGGCCGTCGTGGCGCTGATCCGCCGGCAGGCGTACATCAGCTCGATCCGGAAACACGGCTGGTCCTTCGTGAACAGCCCCACCTGGGAGTCGGTGGCGCGGTTGGGCAACCCGCCGTTCGGGCTCGGCTTCGATCGCGGTCCCGACGACCAGATCACCGGTGTCACCGCCGGCGGGCGGCCGTTCCAGGTGATCGAGTACAAGTCGTCGTACTGGTCGGGCTGGGTGGGCATGACGACGTTGTCGCGCCGCCTCCCCGAGCTGTGGATCACCGGCGGCGACACGACCCCGCGGTACGGCGTGCTCGCGCAGCTCGTGGCCGCTCCGGCGCAGCTCGGTCCGGGCTGGCAGGTCGGGGCGCTGGACGCGGCGTACGCACAGGAGGCCCTGACGCCGGGATTGTGCGGGCAGCTGACTGCCCTCGCGGCGCGGCAGCCGGGCGTCAACCTCAGCATCGACGGCGATCAACTGGTCGTCCTCGATCCGCCGCGCAAGGACCTCGACCGGCTCCGTCCGTGGCTGGAGCAGCTCGGCGCGATCGCGGCGGCGATCGACGCAACGCCGCTGGACCGGTGGATGCAGCCGGAGCCGCCGCAGCGGCTGACCTTCTACCACCACCCGGAGTGGTACTGGATCGGCGTCGACGACAGCCTGCTGCAGTTCACACCGGTGAACCGCGGCGGGTCACACCATCGCACCGACGAAGTGGTCCGCGGCCGGGACGGCGACGGACCGCCGTTCGTCGCGTTCAACCACCACTGGCAGACCACGCACACCGAGACCTCCACCGACGCCAACGGCCACACGCACACGCGAACCGTCACCGACCACCATGTCGAACCGATCCTCGGCTTCCAGCTGCCGATCCCGATGCCGCCGCTGACCGTCGGCCGTCGGGGTGGCGGCATCGACTTCGAGAGCGAGGCGTTCAACAAACAGTTCGGGATCTTCGCGCAGGACCGCAAGTACGCCTACGACGTGATCCATCCGCGCCAGATGGAGTACCTGATGGCGGCGCAGGGCCTGCCGTTCCAGATCTCGGGAAACTGGGTCTGGTTCTCGCCGGGGGAGCACAGCCAGCCGACGATCGCGCACTGCTCCGCGTACCTGCGCGGGTTCCTCGGCCGGGTGCCGCGGTTCGTCTGGCGCAACCTCGGACTGCCGGACACCCCGTACCCAGCCCTCGAGACGATGCCTGGTTAGAGGGAATGCGGTTCCCGTTTGCATGGTTGAGTGTGACCGTGTCAATTCAACGAACCGTCGTCATCTTCGGCGCCAGCGGGGACCTGAGCTCACGGCTGCTGCTCCCCGGACTCGGCAGCCTGCTCGCCGGACCGCGCGCCTCCAGTGTGCGGATCATCGGCACCGGCCGGTCGCCGCTCGCTGCCGACGAGTGGACGGACCGCGTGAGCTCTGCTTTCGGAGCCGGACTGAGTGCCGCCGCGGCCGAGACGCTCGCCACCACGCAGTACGTCGCCGGTGACCCGACGGACGCCACGCATCTTCGTTCCCTGCTGGAGCTGGCCGGTCCGGCCCCGGTCCTGTACTTCTCGCTGCCGCCGGCCGTCGCGACCGCGATCGTCGAGACGCTGCAGCAGGTCGACCTGCCGGAGGGCACCGAGCTCGCGTTCGAGAAGCCGTTCGGCACCGACGCTGCGTCCGCAGCCGCGCTGAACAAGCTTGTCGGCGACCTCGTCCCCGAGGAGAACGTGCACCGCGTCGACCACTTCCTCGGACGGACCGCCGTCCTGAACCTGATCGGCCTGCGGTTCGCCAACCGGCTGTTCGAGCCGGTGTGGAACGCCGAGCACATCGAGAGCATCGAGATCGTGTACGACGAGACCCTCGGACTCGAAGGCCGCGCCCAGTACTACGACAATGCGGGCGCGCTCGTCGACATGATCCAGAGCCACCTGCTGCTCGTCCTCGCCCTGCTCGCGATGGACGCACCGGCCACGATGGACGCGGTCGAGGTGCGCAGCGAGATGGCCCGCGCGCTCCGCAGCACGCACCTGCGCGGCTCGGCGGCCGAGGCGAGCCGGCGGGCCCGGTACGTCGCCGGCCCGGGCGTTCCGTCGTACGCAGAGGAAGCCGGCGTGGACCCGGCCCGCGAGACCGAGACGCTGGCCGAGGTGACCGTCGAGGTCGACACGAACCGCTGGTCGGGCGTGCCGATCACGCTGCGCTCCGGGAAGGCGCTCGGCGCTGCCCGCAAGGAGATCGTGATCAGGTTCAAGCCGCTGCGGCACCTGCCGAACGGTCTGCACGGTGGCCGCGACGGCGAGACGCTGCGGATCGGTCTGAACCCGGGCGAGCTGTCGCTGTCCGTTCCGGCGCTCGGCGTCGACGGCCCGTACACGATGGGCCAGGTCTTCCTCGACGCCACGCTGCCGTCGTCCCCGGTGCTCCCGTACGGCGAGGTGCTGAACGGCATCCTCCGCGGCGACCCGCTGCTGTCGGTCCGCGGTGACGTTGCCGAGCGTTGCTGGGAGATCGTCGAACCGGTCCTGGCCGCGTGGCGCTCCGGCGAGATCCCCTTGGAGGTCTACGCGGCGGGGTCCGACGGCCCGGCGCACTGGGAGCTTGCTGGCGAGTCCGCCGCCTGACACCAGGCATTTACCCTGGGGCGACCGCGCATCACCGGCTGGAGAGTGAAAGCCGTCAAAGGAATCACTCTCCAGCTTGAGGTGCAACGAAGGGGCCGGGCTGTCCGCAGGCACCTGGCGCCGTCACGCCACCTGGCCAACTGTCCCGGCTCGGGGCCCTCGGTGCAGCGCAACATCGGCCGGTTCGGCGGCGACCCGCACAACGTCACCATCGCCGGTGAGTCCGCGGGCGGGCTGTCGGTGCTCGCACATGTCACGTCGCGCAGCTCGAAGGGGCTGTTCCAGCGAGCGATCGTGGAGAGCGGCGCGTTCGCGCTGCAGCAGGAGTCGCTCGCCAAGGCCGAGGTCTTCGGCAAGGAGTTCGCGGCCAAGGTCGGCTGCGCGGACCAGTCCGCGGAGTGCCTGCGGAAGGTTCCGGTGCAGACGCTCGTCGACAACATCTCGACCGCGACCGCCCTGATCCCGGGCGTCGTCGACGGAGCGGTCCTGAAGGAGCCGATCGATACGGCGCTGGCCGCCGGCCGGGTCGTCAGCCGCGGGTACAACGTCGCGTACACGAGTCCGGTGACCGCGCAGAACTACGAGAGCAACATCGCCACCGCGCTCCGGATCTCGCCCGAGCACGCTGCCAACCTCGCCGCCGAGTACCCGCTGGCTGCCTACCCCACGCCCCGTACCCGGCAACCCCTCGACGCGGACAGCACCGTGGCCGGCCTCCGGGCAGCGACTTTCGCCCAGAATCTTGACAAGGTTAAGTAATGGTTCCAATATCCTATCCGATTCGGTTTTCTCTGGGTTTCGCTGAGAAGAGGTCACCGCCATGACCAGATCCGTTCGGAGCAGGGTGTTACGAGTCGCCGTTGCGGGACTCGTGGTCGCCGGGCTGCTGCCGGCAGGTTTGAGTACGTCCTTAGCAGCACCATCAACACCAGCAGCAGCCACGACGCTTGTGAGTCCGGCCTTGACCGGGCCGGCGGGGGACAAGGCTGCCCATCCGTACATGGGGTGGAGCAGCTACAGCATGCAGGTCTACAACCCGAACGGTGGCAGCTGGATCACGGCCGATCAACTGATCGCCCAGTCCGACGCGATGCACGCGAAGCTGCAGAAGTTCGGCTACAACTACATCAACATCGACGCCGGCTGGAACGACGGCATCGACGCGTACGGGCGGCCGACGCCGAGCAAGAAGCTCTACCCGAACGGGCTGCAGGCGGTCATCGACCACATCCACGCGAACGGCCAGAAGGTCGGCCTGTACACGATCCCCGGCATCGGCCAGTCCACGATCGACGCCAAGCTGCCGATCTACGGCGCCCCCGGCTGTACGACCGCGGACCTGCCGGTGCAGCCGCTGCAGAAGGCCGACTACTGGGGTCTCGGGTACCGCATCGACTTCTCGAAGCCGTGCGCGCAGAAGTACATCGACTCGATCGCGGATCTGTTCGGCTCCTGGGGCCTGGACTTCCTGAAGTTCGACAGCGTGACCCCGGGCTCCGGGATCAGCGACCTGTCCGTGGACGCGCGGGACGACGTGAAGGCATGGTCGCAGGCGCTCGCCCGGCACAAGATCTGGCTCGAGCTGTCCTGGGCGCTCGACATCAACTACGCCGACACCTGGAAGCAGTACGCGAACGGCTGGCGGATCGAGTGGGACGTCGAGTGCTACTGCACCGGTACGGCGCTGACCGCCTGGCCGAACATCAACCGGCTGTTCCCGAAGCTCGCCGATTGGTGGCGGCACGCGGGACCGGGCGGCTGGAACGACCTCGACTCGCTCGACGTCGGCAACGGCCAGATGGACGGTCTCACCAAGGACGAACGCCGGACCGCGGCGACCCTGTGGGCGGTCTCCGCGGCGCCGATGTACATCGGTAACGACATGACCAAGCTGGACTCGTACGGGCTCGAAATGCTCACCAACCCCGAGGTGATCGGGGTCGACCAGGCCGGCCGGCCCGCGCACCCGGTCTCCACGAAGACGAACCGCCAGGTGTGGTTCGCGCTGAACCCGGACAACTCCTACACCGTTGCCCTGTTCAACCTCGGGCAGACCGACGCCGACATGACGGTGAACTTTGTCGACCTCGGGCTGGACGGATCCGCGAAGGTGCGTGACCTGTGGGCGCGCAAGGATGTCGGCTCGTACGCGTCCAGCTTCACCGCGAAGGACGTGCCGATCCACGGCGTCCGGCTGCTCAAGGTCACGCCGCAGAAGAAGGCCGCGATCAGCGTCAACGACGACGACCTGCGGGTCACGTACGACGGTGTGTGGGAGCGCAACAACAACTACGAAGTGCCGGCGGTGTCGCAGGCGCTGACGGTCGGCGTGACGGACTCGGCCGCGAAGTCGGCGAAGTCAGCTGTGACCACGGCGGATCTTCCGATCCGTACGGTCGAGGTGAACAACAACAACTCCGGGATCGTCTACACCGGCAACTGGAACTACAGCTCCGGCCGTGGGCTCGGGGACTACCAGGACGACGTGCAGTGGACCGAGGGGAACGGCGACTCGTTCTCGTACCAGTTCGTCGGGACCGGGGTCGACTACGTGACCGAGACCGATCCGGGGCAGGGTGACGTCGACATCTACATCGACGGCGCCCTCAAGAAGACGGTGAGTACGTACCTGGATCCGGCGCAGGGGCACAACAAACCCCAGCAGGTTGTCTACAGCATCTCGGACCTGCCGAACGGTACGCACACGATCCGCGGCGTGAAGAAGTCCGGCCAGTTCATGCTGCTGGACAAGCTGAACGTCAGGCAGGAGAGTCTGCTGAACCCGGACAGCGCGGCGTTCGACAAGAACGCGCCGTCCGACGTCGACGTGACGCTCGGACGGGACCCGGGTGAGCTGGACGGCATCGCGAACGCCGGCCAGGACGGTGCCGAGCTGGTGAAGGGCACCGACTACACGGTGAACGGGAACGTCGTCACGATCAGCAAGGCGTACCTCGCGAAGCTGCCGGTCGGGAACGCGTCGCTCGACGTACGGTTCCGTGGCGACTACCGCGACGACATCCACGCCACCAAGGCCGACGGCGCCGCGGTCGGCTTCACCTTCACAGGTACAGGTGTCGAGTGGAGTACTGCGCTCGCACCTGACCAGGGCGACGCCGACGTCTACATCGACGGCAAGCTGGTACAGCGGGTGAACCTGCACAACGACGTTCGCGTGACGAACCGGACCGTGTTCAGCGCGACCGGACTGAAGAACGCGCCGCATGCCGTCCGGATCGTGAAGGTGAACGGCGACGTGCTGCGCAACGACACGCTCCGCTACACGATCGCGAAGTAGGCTCACGACGTACCTGACAGCGGGTGGTGGTTCACGGGACCGCCGCCCGCTGTTGTGTTGCCGGGCTCACAGGAATCGACTGACTGATCAGTCAGTCATCTTGTTAGGCTTGCCTGTGGGGGATCGAGTGTGCATCCCCGTCAATCGAGCGAGGTGCCCGCCCTATGTCCCGTCTGTCCTCCATGTCACTCAGCGATCTGAACCTGCCTGGCCGCCGCGGCCGCCGCAAGGAGGACTCCCGGCTGGCCGAACACGTCGACCGGCTGGGTGAGGAACACCCGCCGATCGAGCTCGGCACCGTCGACTACACGATGCAGAAGCCGGGCCTGCTCGCCGAGCGGTTCGGATCGGTGCTGGCGTACATGACCCGGGTCGAGCTCGAGGTCGAGCGCAACGTGCTGGAGCTGAACATCCTGCTGCCCGACCCGCCTGAGGTCGACAAGCACTTCTACGCCGATGTCTGGATGCCGCAGGAGACCAGGCACGGGCAGATCCTCGACAAGCTGCAGGACCTGCTCGGGGTCGAGCCGCACGAGGCGAACCTCGACGAGGTGTCGTTCAGTCTCAAGCTGCTCGGCGCGCTCGGCAAGGTGCCGGGTGTCCAGGACATCAGCCGGATGCTCTACTACCTGACCGGTCTGGCCACCGAGCGCTCGGCAGTCCTTGCGTACAACAAGTTTCACGCCGGGTTGGTGGAGATCGGCGAGCGCGCCATCGCCGCCACGGTGGTCGCGCCGATCCGCCGCCAGGAGCCCGGTCACTTCGCGTACTACCAGATGGCCGCGCAGCAGCTGTGGGAGCAGCTGTCGGGCTGGCAGAAATGGCTGACGCGCGGATTGCGGAAGCGGACGTTCGAGGTGGTCGGTGCGTACAACAAGCTTCAGATCACGCAGTTCGGGGACGTGATGGAGAGGCTGAAGATGGCCGACGGCGGCGAGGCGGAGCTGCGCAAGTACGCCCAGCAGATCGGGCGCGCCGAACACGAGCTGCTCTGGGCGCATCGCCATGGGCTGAAGGTGCCCGACTACGTCTTCAAGTCGCTCAAGCGAGCCGCCGTGCTCGCTGCCGAACGGAAAGGTGAGGTCTGGCCCGCCGCCCCACAACCCGCGGCTTCATGACGGCTCCCGCGCATCACCACAGCCCCCGGCGTACCAAACGTCAGGTGATCGTCGAGACAGCCGAGCGGCTGTTCGCGGAGCACGGGTACGACGGGACGTCGACGGCGCGGATCGCGGCCGAGGCAGGCGTACCGTCCGGGCTGGTGTTCTACCACTTCGCGACCAAGCTGGACCTGCTGCTCGCGGTGGTGCAGGAACGCCCGGCGCCCAGCGAGGTGCTGCAGTCCGCCGCTCGGGCCCGGACCGTACGCCGGCGGTTGCGGGCCATCGTCGCGGCGATCGCCGAGGAGCTGGAGAACGATCGCGCCGCCCGGATCATCGTGTTCCGGGAGGCGCAGGGCCGACCCGAGATCGCGTCGCGGGCGGCCGAGCTCTTCGCGGAGGCGACGGAGACCGTGGCCGGGCTGCTTGCCGGTGCCGACGACGTGGTCGCGGAGCCGGCCCGGGTGCAGGCGGCCGCGGAGCTGGTGGTGAGCCGGGTGTTCCTGGACACGGTCCAGCTCGGGCAGGTAGAGACCGCCGCGAAGCGGCACGCGGCGATGATCGAGCTGATCGCGGAGTCCCTGACCAGGCCGCTGCCGGGCGTGCGCGCCCCTGTACATCACAGCTGAGCACGCACGCCCGGAGGCGGGGTCAGGCCCAGGGATCGAACGGGATGCCGGATGGTTTCGACGCGTTGAGCAGGTTGCGGAACCGGTCGTCGGTGTCGGTGATCTTGATCGTCGCGGAGCCGAAGTCCGCGGTCATCAGGGTGTCGCGCAACGACGTACTGGGATAGCCGTTCCAGCCGACCAGCGGCGGGTAACGCCAGTCGTGGTAGTGGTTCTCCGGCGGCTCGTCGTTGCTGTTGGCGAGCCGGAAGAAGTGCGTGCTCGCGCCGTCCTTGTGGTAGACGACCTTCGGGTGCGAGCCGTCGAAGCGGACCTGCGAGCGGGCGTACGTCACCTGGCTCGCGTGCTGCGTCGTGGTCACGTACTCGACCTGGTTGGACGACTGGTTCACCCAGGAGATCACGTGCTCCCAGTCGTGGCGGTGGCCGCCGAGACTGCTGCCCGGGAGCGCCTGGTCCTTCTCGAAGTAGCTGGCGTAGACGATCGCGCACCAGCCGTTGTTGCACTTCTCGCGGGAGTAGGTCTGGGAGTTGTCGAGGTCCGACTGGTCGCGGCAGTTGCCGTTCACGTCACCGGTCGGGTTCAGGCCCGGATTCAGCGTGCCGTCCGGTCCGATCGCCGGCGTGGCGTAGCAGCCGTCGGTGTCGTAGTCGTATGCCGGTGAGAACGACTGCTCGTACCCGTCGGCGTTCTGGGGCAGGTGCGGCGGTGGAGCGGCGTACGCCAGCGCGGCCGACGTGACCGCCAGCGCAGCGGTTCCCAGTACGACACCGAGAAGGCGGCGGAACCGGCGCGGGCGAGGGGGCGGGGTTGGGGCGGAGTCCTGCATGGTGCTCCTTAATTAAGGGCGGAAAGGAACGACACGACCATGCCAGACCACCCCCACCCCCGCCTATACGTCACGTGCCTACAGATTTACTTTCCGTGAACAGATCAGAGCTTGAGCCTGACCGTCGCCATGGACCCGTCCTGGTAGGTGACCTGCACGGGCACGCCCGACTTGCTGGCGTTGAGCAACTCGTCGCCCGGGAACCAAAGAGCGAACTGACCGGCATTCACGCTCGCGGCAACCCTGCCGTGCGACGTACTGACGTAGCTGACCGCGGTGACATCGCGGCCGGCCAACCCGGTGGCGACCGAGAGGTCGTGGTCGCCGATCGAGCCGGTGCCGAGCGTGATCGGTGTGAGCGCGCGCGCGGCTGGGAGCGCGGCGGCCGGCGTGGTGCCGATCGCACCGAACTGGTCGCGGAACAGGTGCTTCGATCGATCGGTGATGCACACTGCGGCGAACCCTCGCTGGTCGGCGAGTACGACGAGGGTCCACGCGCCGCGGCGCTCCGCGATCGCCGTGGACGCTGTCGCCAGTTGGTTGTTGTAGTCCGGATGGCCGGACTTCGAGTTGTCCCGGCAGGCGTTCGACGCGTCGGTGCGCGCCGAACCGATGAGCCCGCTCGGGGTTCCGGTCCAGGTAGCGAAGGCCCGGTCGCCGCCGAGCGCCGAAGGCAGCAGGACTGCGGCCGCGGTCGCAGCAGCGACAAGACCGGTGCCGATGGCGACGCGGGGGCCCCAACGTTTCGGGCGGCGTATTGGCTGTTGTGGGCCGGGCGACGTGAGGATCTGGTGGAGGGTGGCCCGGGCGCGCTGCCCGTGCGGGTCGGCGCCGGTGGATGGGTCGAGGGTCTTGAGTGCGGCCAGTTCGCCGGGTGCGCTCATGACGGATGCCTTTCGGGAGTCGGTGCAGGGAGATGACCGAGCAACGAACGCAGCGCACGGCGGGCGCGGCTCAGCCGCAGCCGGAAAGCGACGGGGGAGATACCGAGGACCGCGGCCGCCTGTGGAGCGTTGAGATCGTCGAGAACCGCGAGTGCGAGGGCTTCCTGATGTACGTCGGTCAGGAGGCTCCAGGCGCGGCTCAGATCGATCTGCTGGGCCACGAGTTCGGCGTCGTCGTGCAATGCGGACCTCGGTGCCTCGGCCAGCCGCACGGCGACTGCATGCTGTCGGCGCGCGCCGCGCCGGGTGTTGAGGATGACGTTGCGCGCGATGCCGAACAGCCAGGCTCGCGCGTCCGCGAGTTGCTCCGGAGCGTCGTCCGTGCGCCGCCACGCGACCAGAAACGCCTCGGCGACGATGTCCTCGGCCTGCGCCGCCGGCACCCGCCGCTGCGCGAACCGGGCCAGATCGTCGTAGGTCGCCTCGAACAGTCCGACGAACCGCTCCTGGCGCCCCGGTGGAGGTGAATGATTGCTCATGGCCCGTACCTGTCCGCTTCCACCCTCGGTGTGTCTCAAGTTTAGTGGCCGGATGGCATGGCGCTGCTGAATCCGGGTACTCGTCGGGGCCTGGAGGTGGGATCGATGACTGAGAACGAACCGCTGGGGCTGGTGCGGCTTGATGACACGGATCTGACCGTCGCGA
The DNA here is from genome assembly GCF_043197975.1 of Kribbella sp. NPDC048928. Lineage (NCBI taxonomy): Bacteria > Bacillati > Actinomycetota > Actinomycetes > Propionibacteriales > Kribbellaceae > Kribbella > Kribbella sp. NPDC048928. The sequence goes on from NZ_JBICUC010000008.1 coordinate 276,351, forward strand.
AGACCGAGGATGACGTTCGCGGGCTGACCGTGGTCGGGTCCGACGGCGAGGAGATCGGGAAGGTTCACGCGCTGTTCGTGGACGCTGACGAGCGCCGGGTTCGGTTGCTGGATGTCGAGTCCGGTGGACTGCTGGGGCTCGGCGCGGAACACCGGCTGATCCCGGTCGATGCCGTCGTGCAGGTTTCCGACGAGCAGGTGACGATCGGACGGAGCCGTGCCGAGATCGCCAAGGCACCCGGTTACGACCCCGACCTGGAAGAGCTGAAGCCCGCCGACGACCTCAACGATCTCTACGGGTACTACGGCATGACACCGTTCTGGACGCCCGGCTACCGCTACCCGGGTTTTCCGTTCCGCTGACGGTCGGCGACGTGGACCCGCGGACGGCGCAGAATGGGCGGGTGCGGTTTCGGGTTCTGGGGTCTGTTCGAGCAACGACCGGCGACGCGGACGTCGCGGTTCCCGGCGAGCGCCTGCGTACGCTGCTCGCCGCGCTGCTGCTGCGTCCCGGCCAGGTCGTTGCCTCGGACACCCTTCTGTACGACGTCTGGGGCGAGGATCTACCGTCCAACCCGCGGTCCGCACTCCAGGCCGCGGTCTCGAGACTGCGGTCGGCCCTGCAGCTCGAGTTGCACCATGAACAGGGCGGCTACCGCATCGATCTCGAGGGGCACGATCTCGATCTGGTCCGGTTTCGCGACAACGTCGCCGCGGCGGTCGATGCCGATCTGGACCGCCGGATCGAGTTGCTGACGGAGGTCTTGCGCGACCACGAAGGCGACGTCCTGCGCGACGCCTCGACGGGGACGTTGGCGCAACGGTTCGGACCCGGGCTCCGCGACGAATGGCTCGAGGCCCGCGAACGGCGGGCCGAGGCGCGGTTGCTGCTCGGCGAGCTGGACGAGGCGCTGACGGAGCTGACCGCCGTGACCACGCTCAGTCCGCTCCGCGAGCAGGCCTGGTTCCTGCTGCTGAAGGGGCTGCATCACGCCGGGCGGTCGGCTGAGGCGTTGGCGACATACGAGAAGGTCCGGCTGATGCTCGCGGAGGAGCTCGGGGCGGCGCCGTCGACAGCGTTGCAGGATCTGCACCAGGTGATCCTGGCGGGGGAGCGGGCCGCGGGGTGGACGGCGCGGACGCGACTGCCGCTGCCGGTGACCGGCTTCATCGGGCGGGACGACGAGATCGCGAAGGCGCTGGAGCTCCTGGGGTACGACGGGCTGCCGGTGCTAGTGCTGTCCGGCCTGGCGGGTGTCGGGAAGACGGCCTTGGCGGTGCGGATCGGGCATGCGGTCAACGACCTGTTCCCTGACGGTCGCTGGCTGGTCCGGTTGCACGGCCGGCCGGTCGACGACGTACTGGCCGAACTGCTCGGGTTCTGCGGGATCACCTCGGACGTCGTCCCGGTCGATCCGTCGGCGCGGGGCGAACTCTTCCGCGAAGCACTCGCCGGACGGCGGGTGCTGCTGATCCTGGACGACGCGACCTCGGCCGCCGAGGTGGAGGCGTTGCTGCCGAACGCGGCCGGGTGCGCGGTGATCGTCACGAGCCGCCGGTCGCTCGGAGAGCTTGCCGTCACGGCGGGTGCGAGTGGCACGCTGTTGCAGCCGTTGTCGCTCGAGCAGTCGACCGGATTCCTCCACCAGTCGGTGCCTGCGGCCGGCAGCGCGGTGGTCGACGACCTCGCCGGGTTGTGTGCGGGGCTGCCGCTGGCGCTGCGGATCGCTGCAGCAAGTGCGCGGGCGCTGCCGGCGGAGCGACTGACGACGTACGTCAGCCGTCTCCGCAACGACCGCCTCGCCGGGCTGTCCCGAGCTGTCGGCGGCCAGGGCATCCGGGCGTCGTTCGACCTCTCGTACGACGCGTTGCCGGACCGGCTGCGGCGGTTGTTCGGACTGCTCGGCCTCCATCCCGGTAACGACTTCGGCCCCGGGATGGCGGGCGCGCTGCTCGGCGCCGATCTGGCCACTGCGGCCACCGGCCTGGACGAGCTCGCCGAGGCCGGTCTCCTGATCCGTACAGACCTGGACCGCTACGCGTTCCATGACCTGGTCCGCGAGTACGCGACCGGCTTGCCGGTCGACGACTCCGGGCCCGCGATCCGCCGGATGCTCGACTGGTACCTGTCCTCGGGCGTGAACGCCCGGCAGATCCTGTACGCCGGCGGCGCCGAGCAGTACGTCGACGCGCTCGACCCCGTACCCACGGCCGCTCAACTGTCCTCGGAGCTCGACGCGTACGACTGGTTCGGCACCGAGTGGGACAACCTGGTGGCCGCGGTGTGGTGGGCCGGGGCTCACGGGCACGCCGATCGGAGCTGGCAGTTGGCCGCGGTCACCTGGCCGTACGTCAGCCACCGCCGCCGGTGGCAGGACCATCGCGACCTGTACTCGTACGCGCTGCAGAAGGCTCGCGAACAAGGACGGCAGGACGGCGAGGTCTGGGTGCTCGGCCGATTGGGCAATGCCCAGCTGTACGCAGGGGATCGCGCCGCTGCCGGTACGACGTTCCAGGAGATGCGACGGCTCAGCCGAACCATCGAGGACCGCCGGGCCGAGGCCGCGGCGGTGCGTGGCTCGGCGCTGGTGCTGCACTGGACGGCGGCCGACAACGCGGCGCTCGAGCTGTATCGCGAGGCGCTGGAGATCGAGGTCGAGCCGATCGGCCGGGCGGACACGCTGAACAACGTTGCGGACTGCCTGTACCACCTGGGTGAGCTGGATGCTGCCCGGACGACCGCGCTGGACGCGGTTGAGATCTATAGGGCCGCGGGCAACCGGCTGGGCGGTGCGATTGTCAGCGGGACGCTCGCCGAGATCTGCTTGGAGCAGGGCGATCTGGACGGCGCCAGGCAGTACATCGCCGCCGCTTTGGCGGTCGTCCGCGAGTTGGGTGCCGTCGTCCTGGAGGCCGAGGCGACGTCGATCCTGGCGCTGATCCATCAGGCCGAGAACGACGACGAGCTGGCCCGGCGGACCGCGCGGCGAGCGGCCGACCTGCTGCGCGACGCCGGTGCCAACCTATTGGTCCGGCGGATCTCCCACCTGGTCGATCAGTTGCCGTCGGCACCTGGCTGAGCGCTCTCGCGGACGCTCAGGACGACGAAGGCGGCGATCGCCAGCGCGGTCAGGCAGGCCGGGACGAAGAAGACGTGCGGGAGGCCGATCGCGGCGACGCCGATGCCTCCGATGGTGCCGCCGATCGCGGAGCCGAGCGGGATCGCGCTGAGGAAGATGCCGGACGCGGTGCCGACGCCTTCGGGGTAGAGACGCTGGGCGATCGAGACGCCGAGCGCGCCGACGCAGGCCCAGAGCCCGGCGGTCAGCGCCTGGCCGAGGAAGAGCCCCGCGACCGACGTGCTCAGGGCGTACGCGATGTTGCCGGCCAGTCCGAGGACGGCGCCGACGGTCATCGCGCGCATCGCGCCGTACCGGTCGGCGAGCCGGGCGACGACCGGGAGCAGCAGGAGCTCGAGCAGCGGCTGGATGCCGATCACGACGCCGCGGAGCGTGTCGGACACGTGCAGTTGCTCGGCCATGTAGATCGGGAGATAGCCGAACTTGATGGTGTCGCCGGTCATCGCCAGTACGCACACCGCGGTGAAGATCAGCAGCGGCAGCATGTGGTCGATTCGCCGCCGTTCGGGTGCCGCGTCTCTCAGCGGGCCTTCGTACCGCTCGACCCGCTGCCGGCCGAGCGGGAGCACCTGGCCGAACACACAGACCGCCGTTGCCACCAGCAACGGACGCAGGCCGAAGACGCCGCCGAACCAGCTGCCGAAGACCGGCCCCAGGATCCAGCCGGTGGTGAACGCCATCCGGATCGTCGCGATCACCCGGTTCTCGGCCCGGGTCGGATGCCGGCTCAGCTCGTCCCGGCAGGCCGCGAACAGCTGGGCCATCGAGCCACCGGCCACGCTCAGCGCCAGCGCGCTGATCACGAACGGCATCCAGACCGCGGTCGACGACGCCATCGCCAGCCAGCCGGCCGCACCGATCAGTGCACAGACCCGGAACCACAACAGCCGGTCGTGACTACGGTCCGACCAGCGCCCGACGAGGTACCCAGCCAGCGGTGCGGCCAGGTTCGTCACGTAGTACAGCCCGGCCACCGGCAGCGGAGTATGCAGCTCGCGGACCAGGAACAGCGTCAGCTGCGGCGTCGCCGAGGACACCCCGACCCCAGCGATCAGCAACGACAGGAACGCCGACCGGTAGAACCGCGACCCGAGCACAATCCCCAACGCGGACTCAGAGCGGTCGAGCATCATCACGCGCCCAGTCCATCACGTTCAGGTCCAGATTGCCTGGCTGATGGTGGCGCCGAGGAAGACGCTGCCGAGGCCGGCGACGATGCTGGCGGTGACGTTGGCGGCGGCGAGGAAGCGGGCGCGGTCCTCGAAGAGGCGGATGGTCTCGTAGGAGAACGTCGAGTACGTCGTCAGCGCCCCGCAGAACCCGGTGCCGACGAACAGTTGCACGCCGTGCGGGAGGGCCGACGATGCGCCGGCCAGGAATCCGAGCACGAGCGATCCGAGTACGTTGACGCTGAACGTCCCCCACGGGAACAGTGAGTCGTGACGTGCCTGGACGGCACGGTCGGCGACGTACCGCAGCGGCGCACCGATCAGGCCGCCGGCGATCACCAGCAGAAGGCGAGTCATCGGGCCCTCCAGGTGATCAGCCCACGCGTGGCCGTCACGGTCACGCGGACCGCGAGCAGTGCGCCGACGATCGTCGTGACGAGGTACAGCAGCGCGGTCCCGGCGTGCCGCCCGGCGACCAGGTGCTGGATGTCGACGGCGTACGTCGAGAATGTCGTGAACCCGCCGAGCACTCCCGTGCCGAGGAACGGCCGCAGCAGGCGCTGCTGCGTCAGGACGTCGGTCACCAGCACCATCAGGATCCCGATCAGGCCACAACCGACCACGTTGATGACCAGCGTGCCGAGCGGGAAGCCGTCGGCTGGGGTCGGCCAGCCGACGCCGATGAGATAGCGGGCCGACGCGCCGATGGCACCGCCGGCCGCGATCACGCCGAGAATCTTCGGATCGTGCGCGCGCCGCTCGCGGCCGTCGATGCGCAGATCGACGTCGGAGTCGACCGGACCCCTGGGCAAGGGGTCGACAGGGTGTTGCTCCACAGACAGGCCTCCTACCTGTACTGACCTCCCGGCGTGGCGCCGAGAGGTTCCTCAGGTAGGGACTGTTGGCCGCCGGACGACGACAGTTCGATCCGGCGAGCCCCACCGCCGGTCAAGCTGCTCACAATGGTACCGGGGCTAGGGTGGAGCGATCACACGGGGGACAGGAAGGGTGGACGGTGGCCAGGACGAAGGTGCTCGCGGCGGGCCCGGCCTTGATCCGGGCGGCCACCGCGGTGACCGAGGAATACCAGCGGATCGGCTCGGACCTCGGCCTGACGATGCAGCAGGCACGGTTGCTGTTCATCCTGCACCGGCGGCCGACGAACATGCTCGGCCTCGGGTCGGCGCTGCGGCTGACCAAGTCGACGATGACGGGCGTGATCGCCCGGATGGAAACGGCCGGCCTGGTGGTCCGGGTACCGGACGAGAGCGACCGGCGGAACTTCGTGGTCACCCCGACCGACCACGGTGTGCAGGTCGCGGAGGAGTTCGAGCGCCGGCTGCGGACCGAGGTACGCCGGATGCTGCAGGTGCTCGAACCGGCCGAGCGGGACACCCTCGGCGCCCTGCTGACCGCCGTGATCGCCGGCCACGAGGACTGACAGTACGAGTTTCGGACTGATTCGGCGACGGCTCTGGCGCTCCGTCGCGTGCTCGGCTACCGTCGTATTAGTACGAGATACGTACTGATCAACGGAGGGTCCCGTGATGGCTTCGATCGATCTGCAGCAGCAACCGGTGGCGCTGGGTCGTCGCCGCCTGCTCGTCCTGCTCGGCGCCGCGGTGATCGCCGCCGCTCTGAACTACCTGGTCTCCCGAGGCGCTGTCGCACTCGGTGCCGACCCCGGCTTCCGCCCGCTGACCGCGCCGGTCTTCATCCCGTTCACCCTGATCGGAATCGTGGTGGGCTATACCGGTTGGACAACGGTCGCCCGCCGCTCCGCCGATCCACGCTCCGTACTGCGCCGCCTGGTCCCCGCGGTGCTCGTCCTCTCGATGATCCCCGACCTTTTGCTCCTGGCAACCAAGGTCATCCCGGATACCAGCACTACAGCGGTCCTCGGGCTGATGCTCATGCACGTGGTCGTTGCCGCCGTCGCAGTACCGGCGTACCAATTGACCAAGCCCGTAGTGAAGACCTCCTAGCCCACGGGGAGTTCACCCCTGGAATTCGTTGACGGTTCAGCGGTTCGTGGGGAAAGGTGCGGGGCGGACCTGGTAGCTGATAGACACGGATCCAGTACGTGCAGCGGACAGGGAAGCGGCATTCGATGGTCATGGCCTGGCGGTTCGGCGCGGTTGGCGTGGACGCCGTCATGGACGTGATCCGGGACCCGCGGAAGTTCGCGGACTGGATGGTCACGGTGCCGCCGCAGGTGCGAGCCTCGCCCAACTGGCCGCAGAAGGGCAGCGCCGTCCAGCGGTACGAGGGCGAGGAGCCGCGGATGCGCCACGCCCAGAACCGGCACCTGACGGTTGCACTGGTCGAGCGCTGGCGGCCGGAGGACGAGCTGATCCTCCGATTGCGCAGTGGTCTGGGCGGCTGGGTCCGCGTGACCGTCAAGGTGCAGCCGCGGCCGGGTGGCGCGCTGATCGAGGTGCACTCGGAGCCACTGACCGCGACGGCGCGGCTGCGCTATACCGGTGCGTCCCGCGGCCGCGCCGAGGAACGCTGCGTCCAGGTGGCCGAACGCCTCATCGAGCTCGCCGCCGCAGCAGAACCCGACGAGGACTAGGGGGTGTCTGATGCCGGCACGAGCACGATCCGCCCGAAGACCTCGCCGGCGTCCAGCTTCTGGTGTGCCAGTACGGCCTCGTCCAGCGGCAGCTGTTCGTGGACGACGAGCGGTACCCGTCCCGCTGCCGCGGCGGCGAACTGTGCCGTCCTGACCGCGCGGCGATCGGCTGCCGGGATCGTGTCCGCGCTGAAGGTTGCGAACGACAAGGACTTCCGGAAGTTGGCCATCAGCGTCGCACCGAGCTCGGCCGGCGGCGGACCTGCGACGGCACCGACCGCGACCAGTCGTCCGTTCGGTCGCAGCTTGCCGAGGAACGCCGGCAGGTCCGCGCCCGCGACGACATCGATGATCACGTCGTACGCCGGGGGAGCGCTGTCGTCGCCCGTACCGGATCGGTCCAGTACGTGCGTCGCGCCGAGCTCACGCAACCGCTCACCACGTGCCGCGGACGAGGTTGTCACCGCGACCGCCGACGCACCTCCCGTGGCGGCGAGATGAACCGCGAGGATGCCGATACTCCCGGCCGCACCGCGCACCAGTACGGACTCGCCGGGCCGGAAGTGCGCATGTTCGAGCCCGAACTGCGCAACGACACCGGAGCTCCCGAGCGTCACTGATCCGGCGGGCGACAACCCCGAAGGCAGCGGGACGACGTCCTCGACAGCGGCGGTCGCCTGCTCGGCGTACCCACCGCCGAGACCCGTGAATGCCCATACCTGTTGACCGATCCAGGAGTTGTCGGTGTCGGGGCCGACGGCAACCACCCGCCCGGCGACCTCCGAGCCCGGTACGAGCCCTTCGCGGAATCCCCACGCAGACAGGGATCCGCTACGGATCAGCGCATCTACGCCTCCGACGCCGATCGCCTCGACCGCGATCAGAACCTCACCGGCGTCCGGCTCCGGTACCGGTTGGTCGATGACGCTCAGCCCGTCGGGTCCGCCGAACGTCTTGATGGCCACTGCCTTCACTGTTGTCTCCTCTCGATTGCTCCTAGACTAAGTGGACACAGGCGTCCACTTAGCTGGAGTGAGAGGACCGGAGGAGCATTTGTCTCAGATACTGCGCGCCGACGCAGCGGACAACCGGGAGCGCATCCTGGCCGCGGCCCGGACGTTGTTCGCGAGCGAGGGGCTGACCGTCCCGATGCGCGACATAGCCCGGGCGGCCGGGGTGGGGCCGGCGACGCTCTACCGGCGGTTCCCGACCAAGCAGGCGCTGGCGACTGCGGCGTTCGCCGAGCAAGTGCGGGCCTGTCAGGAGATCGTGGAAGCGGGGCTGGCCGTGAAGGATCCGTGGCAGGGGTTCTGCCTGGTGATCGAACGGATCTGCGAGTTGCATGTCCACAACCGTGGTTTCACCGATGCGTTCCTGGCGACGTACCCGGACGCGGTCGACAGTTCCGAGAGCCGCGATCTCACGTTGAAGTCGGTCGCGGCCCTGGCTCGGCGGGCCAAGGCGCGGGGGAGTCTCCGCCGGGATTTCGAGCTGGGCGACCTGGTCATCATGCTGACCGCTCATCGCGGTCTGCATGCGTCGACGCCGGCTGCGCGGGCGGCCGCGTCCCGTCGCTTCGCGGCCCTGACAATGCAGGCGTTCCAAGCCTGAGGCGGCCGTGGAGAGTGTCCACGACCGCCTCGGTGTTACGGCTTCGGATCAGCCCTGGTTGTCAGGGATGTCGTCGTTCTGACCGTCGAGGTTGTCGAGGCCTTCCTTGGCCTTGTCCACACCGCCGTCGATCTTGTCGCCGTACTTGCCGCCGGTCTTCTCGTCGACGAAGTCGCCGGCCTTGTCCAGGCCCTCGCCGACCTTGTCGCCGTGACCGTCGACCAGGTCGGCCGCCTTGTCCTTCAGGTTCTCGGCGGCATCCTTGATGTTGTCGAATACACCCATGTTCGCGATCCCCGATCAGTTTCCGTAGTTGCTGTTGCTGTCGCCCGAATCGTCCGAGCTGTCCGACCCGTAGTTGCTGCCACCACGCGAGTCGTCCCCGGAGTCCCCGGAATCCCCTGACCCGTAGCTGTTTCCGGACTCCTCGCGCTGCCCGTAGTCGCTGCCACCGGACTGGTTGCCCGAGTCTTCGCGCTGGCCGTAGTCGCCACCGGACTCGTTGCCCGAGCGCTCTGACTCGCTGCCCTGGTTGAAGTTGTCGCGACCGGATTCCCCTCCGCCGGAATCCCGCCCGAAGTCGTTGCCTTGACCGTCGTTGCGCTGCTCTTCGTCGTACGGATTGCTCATGCGATATCTCCCCGTGAGATATGAGTTGCCGGCCGTGAGCCGGATGGCACTCGCCTTTCCTACCGGAAGGTAAGGGGTGGCGCAAGCACTCGCGTCCCGTGTTTCGCTCGCCTTCACGAACCGGCAACGCCGTTGCTCAGCGGGCTCTCAGCGAAGGTCCTTGAGGATCCGGCGCAACCGGTTGGTGGCGCGGAACTGAAGTTGCTTGATCGCGCCATCGGTACGTTCCATCGCGGCGGCGGTCTCGCTGATCGACAGGCCCGCGAAGAACCGCAGCAGCAGGCACTCGCGCTGATCGTCCGGCAGGTGGGTGAGGGCACCGCGCAACGATGCCTCGCTCACCGACGCGAGCGCCGCCTGCTCCGGTCCGACGGACTCGTCGACCTGTGGATCGACCTCGTCGGTGACGATCGCCAGCCGGCTCCAGCCGGAGCGGTGGTGATCGATCACGACGTTCCTCGCGATCGTGACCAGCCAGGCCGCGAAGTTGAGGTGGGCCCGCGGTCGGCGGGCAATCGCGCGGAACGCCCGAAGGAACGTTTCGCTGGTCAGGTCCTCGGCCGCACTACGCGACGAGGTCTTGCTGTAGGTGTACCGGTAGATCGACGGCAGGTAGCGGTCGTAGAGCTGCCCGAAGGCCGCTCCGTCACCCGCCTGGGCGAGCCTGATCAGCTCGTCCTCGTCGTGATCGCCGGCATGGACGGTCGCGATGTGCATGCGCTTCCCAAGCCCCGTTCTCAGTCAGCTACGCGGTGAACATCACGAAAAGGTTACCGAAAGTCGCCCACCGTGTCACCACCCTTCCGCTGCGTATCCGGATTCGGCGCAGAATTTGTGGTCCGGACCGCTCTCGGGCGACGCTTCGAGCGGGTTCGAAGTGTTGGTGATGACCCCTGGTGCGCCGGACCATCAGAGCGGAGGATCGGTTTCGGTATGCCCGGGGAGAAGAGGATGGTCGTCGAACTGCGGTCCGCGTTGGTGCCCGACCTGTCGGTGCTGTCGATGACCCTGCAGACACTGCTGGGTGACGGGAAGGGGATCCCGCAGCACCTGCGGCTGCGGTTGCTCTCGGTGATGCACACCCCGGCCGGCCGTGCGGCGCTCCGCCCGATGGTCAGCCAGCCCGGCCGCCGGCGGCAGATTCCGTCCGCGGTCGCGCCCCTGACCCCGGTCGCGAACCTCTCGATGGAGACCCAGATCGACGCCCTCCGGTCGAACCACAACGACATGCTGCGCCGGGACCTCGTGGACATCTACGGCGACCGCCTCCCGCCGGTGTGGCGAGCTGCCGCGGAGCAGCCGGCCCGCTGGTCCCGCGCTCTCGGAGACGTGCTCTCCGATGTCTGGGAGGGCCCGGGCCGGGATGCCTGGTCCAGGTCGCGTACGGCCCTGGACCGCGAGCTGCAGCGCCACGAGACCATGGCCGAACGCGGCGCTGCACACACCTTGCTGAACACCCTCTCGCCGCGGATCGGGTTCGAGCGTGGCGCGTTCGTCCTCGACCGCCGGGTCCGGATCCCGATCGGGAACCGCAAGATCGTGCTGGCGCCGATGATCTCCGCGCCGGACTCGATGGTCGTCGAGAACAGTGACCCGGTCGCCGTCGTCGTCGGCTACCCGCTGTCCGGCGCGCTCGCGTACTGGTCACCGGCGGGTCTGCCGCTTCGCGAGTCACAGGATGCGCTGGCCACGGTGATCGGGCAGGTGCGTGCCGACGTACTGCGGTTGCTGATCATGCCGATGACGATGAGTACGCTCGCCGCCGAGCTGAACTGCGCCCCGAGTACCGCGACGCACCACTGCAACACGCTGGAATCGGCCGGTCTCGTCGAGCGCCTCCGCCAGGGCAAGAGCATCCTGGTCCGCCGCACCCCGCGCGGCGCGGGACTGGTGGAGCTCTTCAGCTGAGGACGCACGTGGACGAGATCAGGCTGCGCCCGGCGACGCCGGCCGACGACGAGTTCCTGTACGCCCTGCACCGGCGCACGCTCGGCGATGTCATCGAGGCGACCTGGGGCCCTTGGAACGACACGGTGCAACGCGATTTCCATCGCAAGTGGTTCGTGCCCGAGACCGTCGAGATCGTGCTGGTGCACGGACAACCGGCCGGCATGCTGCAGGCGGCGATGGCCGATGCGGCAACGTTCTACGTCTCCCGGATCGAGATCGCGCCCGAGGCGCAGGGGCTCGGCGTCGGCACGACCCTGCTCCGGCGGCTCGTCGAACGCGCTCGTACGTCGGAAGCGTCCGCTGTCGAATTGCACGTCCTGCAAGGCAATCGCGCCCGTGACCTGTACGAACGGCTGGGCTTCGTCGTGGTCGAAGTACAACCGCCCAAGGTACGGATGCGGCTCGCACTGAGCTGAGTGCGCGGCCGGAACCTGCAGCACCCGTGACCGCGTGGTGCCGAGCGGTGCAAGATGGGGCGCATGGATCTGTCTCTCGCCACTTCGTACGACGCCTCTCCGGAGGAAGTCTTCGCGATGATCACCGACGTCACGTTCCAGGAGCAGGTGTTCGAGCAGCTGCGGGTGCAGTCGTACGAAGTGATGGTGGGCGACGAGGGTGAGGACGTCGCGGTGCAGGTCCACTGGCAGGTCCTCGACGTACCGGTCGTCGCGCGCCGGTTCGTCGGTCACAAGCTGGAGCTGGCGCAGTCGAAGCGCTGGCATCGCGCCGACCTCGACGGGGCGCGTGAGGCCGACGTCGACGGCGGTGTCACCGGAGGACCTGGGGTCACGGGCGCCTCGGTGAAGGTGTCCGGCACGACGCGCATCCTGCCGGTCGGCCGGGGCACCACACAGGCCTTCGACCTGAGCATCACGGCCTCGGTCCCGGTCGTTCGCGGCACCCTCGAGCAACTCGTCGCCGATGCAGTCCGCGCCCGCCTCGAGAACAAGTTCAAGGTCGCCTCACGCTGGCTGTCCGGCTCACTCTGAAGCGGCGGCCCACGGCCAGGCGGTGATTGCCGTGCGCATCAACCTGGCGGCTGTCGAGGGTTCGGCGTCGGCACTCCAGTGCAGGGTCAGCGTACGGCGGCAGTCGGGATGGTCGACGGGGATCATCGCGACGGGATAGTCGGGGACTGTGCGACGCGCGAAGTCCGGGTTGAAGCCGATGCCGAGGCCGGCGCGGATCAGCTCCTGGATGGCGGCCGCCTCATCGCTCTCGCAGACGATCCGCGGCGTCAGACCGGTGCCCGCGAACAGGCGGTCGAGCAGCCAACGTTGCCATTGGCCCTTGCGGGCAATCACGAACGGCTGGTCGGCCAGGTCCTCGACCTCGAGCGACTTGCGTGCGGCGAACGGGTGGTCGAGTGGGGTCGCGACCAGAACCGGTTCGTCGAGCAGGACAGCCGACTCGAGCCCGGCGGCCGGTATCGGCTGGGACGCGACGCAGAAGTCGACGTCCTGCGCGCGGAGGCGGCGCGGCATGTCGAGGGCGGACAGCTGCCGCAGCTCGATCTCGATGGCCGGGTGGTCGCGTTTGAACGCCGCGATCGGCTCGGTGAGCGCGAGGAACGTCTCGGCCGCCAGCCGTACGTTGCCCGCTCCCTGCTCGGTCGCCTCCGCGACGGCGCGCCGTCCGGCGTCGAGCTCACCGAGCGCGCGCTCGGCGTAGCCGCGGAACAGCAGGCCGGCCGGGTTCAGCCGGAGGCGGTTGGCGCGATCGAACAAGGGCGTACCCAGCTCGCTCTCGAGACGGGCGATCGTGCGGCTCAACGAGGGCTGTGCGACGTGCAGTTCGTCGGCCGCACGACTGAGGTGTTCGAGGCGGGCGACGACGACGAACTGGCGGAGCATCGTCAGGTCCATCATGATCCCTTGGTTATAGCGAGATAGCGATATTGGTCTTGGACGATCATAACAACTGGATCATAGCCTCGAGCCATGGTCAGTGGGTGGTTCTTGAGAGGGCTCGTCAGCGCGCATCTGGTCGCGGTGTTCGGTCAGCCGGTGTTCGCCGGCGTCTATCTGAGTGGTGACTTCGACGGGTTGCGGATGCACGCGGTCGGTGCGGACATCGTCACGGCGATCGGGTATCTGCAGGTGATCGCCGCGGTGGTCGTTTGGGTGCGGTTGCGGCAGGTGTGGCCGTTCGTCGCGTCGCTGGGGGTGGTCGCCGCCGAGACGGTGCAGTACTTCGCCGGGCAGGACGGAGCGCTGTGGCTGCATCTTCCCCTCGGAGTGGTGACGGTGGCGGCCGTGGTGATGCTGTTCGTCGCGATCTGGCGGCAGCCCCTCGTACGGCGGGAGGTCCAGCATGCGTGAGCGGATGAGCCGGCGGCAGTTGCTCGGGATCGGGGGCGCGCTCGGCGTTGTGGCGGCCGGTGGACTGTCCAGTGCGGCCGCGTTGTCGCGACGTCCCGCGATTACGGGTGCGGCGTTGCACAGCGACGTGCCGCTGCCGCCGGCGTACCAGGTCCCGCTGCCTGTCCCGCCGGTGCTGTCCGGTGCCGGTCGGTACGAAATCGTGCAGCGGGAGGTGACGGCGGAGATCCTGCCTGGTGTGCAGACGCGGGTGTGGACGTACGGCGGGACGTTCCCGGGACCGACCTTCGAATCGCGGCGGGGTCACGCGATCACAGTTGCCCACCGCAACGAATTGCCGGTGCCGTCCGTTGTGCATCTGCACGGCGGACGGACGCCGGCGTCGTCGGACGGGTACCCGACGGATCTGGTGACGCCTGCCGGGTGGGAGGACATGGGGCACGGGATGCACGATCCGCGCGCTGTGACGAGCGCGATCACGCGGTCGTACACGTATCCGCTGGATCAGCGGCCCACGCTTCTCTGGTACCACGATCACCGGATGGACTTCACCGGGCCGGCGGTCTGGCGCGGGCTGGCCGGGATGCACGTCGTACGCGACGACGCCGAGGACTCACTCGGCCTGCCGGGTGGGTCGCGGGAGCTGCCGCTGATGATCGCGGACCGCGCGTTCGCGGCGGACGGATCGTTGGCCTATCCCTCGATCGATCCGATGTTGATGATGCAGCCCGGGGTCCAGGAGCCTTATATTGCTGGTGTTCTCGGCGATGTGGTGCTGGTGAACGGCGCACCCTGGCCGGTGCGTGAGGTCGATGCGGTGCGGTACCGGCTGCGGATTCTCAATGCGTCGAACGCACGGCACTACGATCTCGAGGCGGTGCTCGACGACGGCCGCCGCCTCGACTTCGTGCAGATCGGCGCCGATCAGGGACTGCTCCGTGCTCCGGTCACGCACCGGAACCTGCCCATCGCGCCTGCCGAGCGGTACGACGTGGTTCTCGACTTCGGGCAGGTACCGGTCGGCAGCAGGGTCCGGATCCGGAACCGGCTGGGCTCCGGGCGGACGCGGGACGTGATGGCCTTTCACGTCGTACGGAAGGCTGCGGACCCCAGCCGGATCCCTGACGTGCTGTGCGACGACCTGCCGGACTGGCAGCGGTCAGAGGCGGTGCGGGTGCGCGACTTCTCGTTCCGTGCCGGGCAGATGGGGGACGGGCACGGGTGGTTGATCGGCGGGCAGCCGTTCGCGCCGGACCGGACCGACGTCACCACGAGGCTCGGTGACGTGGAGATCTGGCGGTTGGTTGCCGACGTCCACCATCCCGTCCATCTGCATCTGGTCGGGTTCCGGGTGCTGTCGCGTGGAGGTGGGAAGCCGCTGCCGCACGACGCCGGCCTGAAGGACACCGTGTCGTTGCGTCCGGGGGAGTCCGCGGAGATCATCACCCGCTTCGACGGCTACCGCGGAAGGTACCTGTTCCACTGCCACAACTCCGAGCACGAGGACATGGGGATGATGGCGAACCTCGAGGTCACCTGACCGCTACTCGCGCCAACCGGTGAGGTCGACGGCCTTGGCGGTGTCCACGCGGAACCCGAGCCTGACAACGGATTCGGCGCCGGGCTCGAGGTCGAGCTTCCAGGTGATGACGCCGAGGTCGGTGGTCTCGAACGGCTCAGGATCGGCGGACAGCGGCTTGACGGTGATCTCGTGGTCGCGGGCGACCGGCAGCTGGTCGAGGACCGTGATGCGGGCCCGGCGGGGCGTGTGGTTCTCGATACGCGTCTCGTACTCGACCTGCCGTCGCCGCGTCGAGCCGAGCGTCGCCTTCGAAGCCTCCCGGCGCACCAACTTGCGCTCCACGCGGACGCGGTCGTCGAGGCCGAGTGCGAGCTCGACGTCCTCTCCTGGCGCCCACAGCGGCAGAAAGGCCGAGCCGACGAAGTCCGCGTCATGGAAGACCGCGGCCTTCCCGACGGGCAGCGTGTGGGCCGACGTGTTCACGACGGTCGCTCGGAGGTGTACGTCGGTGGAGGTGACAGGCGCGGTGATGTAGTCGAGCTCGGCCTCGAGTTCGATCGCGGCGATCGTTGCCCTGTGGGTCGCGCCGTCCGCGGGTACTGCGACCGGACGCGGCGGGATGTAGTTCGCTGCGGTCACGCCCTGCTCGACGGTCGCCTGTTGCTCGGCGAACGCGGCTGACTCGCGGCGATCAGCCTGCATGCCGGCACCACCTCGTGCGCCGGCGGCAAGCGGCACGGCGCCGGGTGCGCGCGGCATGGGTGGCTGCAGGCGACCTAGGTACCACGGGTCGAGCTCCGGCACCTTCGCCGTCACGGTGGGTCGGGCTGTGGAGAGCGTGAGCTGGCACTCCGGCCAGTCCTCGCCGGTGTGCTGCGTGATCAGGCCGTACCAGTTCAGCGTCAACCTGTCGCCCTCGAGCCGTACGTCGTACGAGCTCGCCCAGCCGGCCATGGGAACGACGTACGACAGCTCGATCTCCACCTCCGCCTCGGCTTCGAGTGTCAGCCCGATCGCGGCGGACAGCCGGTCCGGCGTGCGCTGTTCACGGAGCGCGGCGAGACGACGCTCGACGGCTGCGAGCTGACGGTCCGCCTCGCGTCGCTGAGCGGCCAGGTCGCGGCGGGTCGCCCGTACGGTGGACAACCGAGTGGTGAGGGTGTCGGTGAATCCACCGAGCTCCCCGAAAGAGTCACCTGACGCGAGCGTTCGCGCGAAGCTTCCACCGGCCCGCTTCGCCAGCTGCCCGAGGAACTTGTCCAGCTGCTCCTGTACGTCGTCCGCGTCGGCCAGTGCGGCGATCGCATCCTGTGCTTCGTACCGCTGCCGCTCGAGTGCAGCGACCGACTCGTCCGGCGCCTGCGGGTGGTGACGCGTGAGTACGTCCACGCCGAGCACGGTCGCCGGACCACGCCCGGACACCCGCACGCTGTCGCTCTCCAGCAACAGCGGCAGCGGCTCGACGTACACGACCTGCTCCCCGGCCGGGACGGTCACCGGACCGCGGCGCGTGATCCGCGCGCGGTCCGGATACACCGTGACAGCAACGATCGGTGCGTCCACCACGAGTTCACTCATGGTGCCGAGATTAGCCTTGCTGCGAGGTCGCCAGCTTGTACTTCGGAACGGCGACCCGGACCTTCGCGGCCGTCGTATCCGCCGGTACGTCGATCGCGCCGCGCGACACCCACTCGGTGATGTTGCCGACGATCGTCGCAGCGGCCTGCTGGGATGCGGCGTCTGGCTCTGGGACTGTCCAGTTCGACGGGCAGCGCCGTACCAGGAAGCAGCTGTACGCGAACGTCGAGCCGTTCATCACCCGAGCACCGGACGGGGCCGTGTAGGCGGTTGCCTGCATCGGTGCGGGTCGGCCGTTCGTGTGGCAGACAGCCGAACCGCTGGCCAGGGTGGTGAGTCCCGGCTGTTTGTAGAGCCCCGGCCAGACGTAGTCGAGCTCACCGGCGAGGAACCCGGGCAGTTGGGTGCCGACGGGTATGCCGTTGAACATCCAGCCGCTCGACGTGGTGAGCGTACTGGCGTTGACCGCGCAGATGTAGTCGGCACCGAGCAGGGGCTGGGATGCGTAGGCGTCGCCTTGATACCGCCAGGTGGTGGAGTTGTACCCGTCGGTGTACCGGTCGATGTCCCACGAGCGGCGTGTGTCGTCGGTGAACTTGATCAGACGGTACGCCGTGTTCGCCCCCAGGTTGGCGACGTTCACACCGGCCTTGATCCCCTGGCTGATGGCGGCGCGCATGCGGAGCGAGTAGTACTCGTCGTGTCCGGGCAGGAACAGGGTCCCGGCGCGGTCCTTGAGGTTGCCGCCGTACTGGTCGAGGTCGTTGTCGGTCCAGTACGTGACGTCCAGGCCCTTGGACTCGGCCCAGAACACCAGTCCCTGCTCGAGCGTGAGGTACTGCCCGGAGCCCTGGCCCTCGTTGTAGGGGCGCTCGAAGGTGAGGCGGCCGGAGCCGGCGGAGAGGCTGGTGTAGAAGCTCACACCGCCATAGCTGTTGTACGCCTGCCACGTGGCGGTGGCTTGCTGGATGAGCAGGGCGTGCTTCGTGCCAGTGTCGTCGCGGACGGTCAGTGGCGCGTACGTCGCCAGGGTGCCGTCGCTGATCTTGACCAGGTACGTGCCGGGCACCCAGTCGCTGCTGATCGGGATGCTCAGTGTTTTGGTCCACTGCGCAGCAGACGTCATGTTGAGCGGCTTGCCGTCGGCCGTCGTACCGCCAGTGGTCGGCTTGTCCTGGAGAACCGTCGCTACGTCGTCCTGCCGCCAGACCTCACGCGCTCCGAGACCGGCGTAGTACCCCATCCGGTAGGCGACGACGCTGACCGGCTTGCCGTCGCTGACCTTGAGGTCGACAGTGTCGCCGCAGCTCGCTGAGACCTCGGTCAGGTATGCAGCCAGGGCGCCGTTCTGGGCTGGCGGGATGACCCAGTCACCGGTGCCAGGCTTGGCGTTCTCGACGGTTGTGGTCGGCCAGGTCTTGGGGCAGTCGGCTGGGGCGGCGGCGAGGGTCTCGGCTGCGAGGACGGGCATCTCGGCCGGCGGTGCGATGAAGTTGACGGAGGCGGAGCCGGACGTCAGGACCGTACCGGTCGAGGTCGTCGCGGAGACGCTCAGGCTCATCGTTCCGCCGTACCTGGACAGCTTGACGCCGTTGACCGGGATCCCGAGGCGAGCGCCGGCGGCGACGTTGATCGCGGCCTTCGGCTTCCACGTCGCGTAGCCTCCACTGACGGCGAGCGTGCCGTTGATAGTGGTGTACGTGCCGGTCGCGCCGGTCGGGAGCTGCATGCGTACGGCCGCGAGTGCTCCGGCGCGCGTCACGGTCGCCTGGTAGACGAGGTTGGTGGTCTGTGCGGGGATCGGGTTGGACGCGACGACCCGGACCTGCGCGGTGTAGGTCTTGAGCGGCTGCAGGACGCCGGCGCCTGTTGTGATCACCTGCCCGGCCGTTCCGATCGACTTGAAGCCCAGCGTCCATGGACCGCCGGCCGGGAGCCGCAGGCCGTACAGCGGGATCGCGAGGTGGGCGCCGACCGCAACGTTGACCGTTCGGCTCGGGCGCCAGCGCAGGACCGTGCGGGTCACCGAGCTCACCGTCCCGTTCACCGACGTGACCCGGCCGGTGGTTCCGGACGGGATCGCCATGGTGATCTCGCGGATCGTGCCTGCCTTGAGGACGGTCGCGCGGTACGTGAGCGTCGTCGTCCCGTTCGTTGCCTGCGTCGCGGTGATCGTGATGTTCGCCGCGGCCGCGTCGGCGGCACGGTCGATGAACACGACCGCGACACCTGCGACAACCAGGGCGAGGGCTGCAACGAGCAGCTTCCGGAACATAGGTATCCCCAATGAAATACGGCCAGTGAATTTCCCCCGCGGGAAGGCTAAAGAACGAACTGCCGATTCGGCCGTTTCGTTGCCAATCGGAGACCAAAATGGACCAGTCCAGAACGCTGTGTATCGGCCCGACTCCGGACCGTTCGGAATCACGGCTTCGACGTATCTCGAAGTGTTCGCGACACCACCGCCTGCGACGGACTGTTGGCGTCATGAGCAACAGGGAGTGGTGAAGCCCGACATGCTGCTTCTGACCTGTGAGGAGGTGCTGGATGAGCGCCCGTGACAACTGAGCCCCCTGCCCGCGCGACTGTCAGGAGGTCCGCATGAGCAACCGCGACAACTAGGCCGCCAGGAGTTTCAACTGGTGGCGATACTCGTCGAGGCCGGTGACCGCGAGCCTGCAGATCAGGTGCCGGGCGCCGGCTTCGACGTACGTCTGGAGATACCGCGCGACGTGCTCAGGTGGTCCCGCGACGACCGCCTGGATCTGCCGGAGCTCCTCGAGGTCCATGCCGTAGTTCGTACGCGCGTACGAACGGAGCCGTTCCTCGCCCTCCTCGACTGTGCTGGTGATGGCGACCGACACGAACAGTGCCGGGGTGATGGTGCGTCCCGCTTCCCGTACGACCTCGAGGCCGGCCGCGTAGTCGTCCGCCCGCGGGGGATAAGGTAGCCAGCCGTCGTACATCCGCCCCGTCCGCTTGAGCGCCGCCGGCGTCGACCCACCGAGCCAGATCGGCGGCCCACCTGGCGTGTGCGGCCGGATCGTCGGCGGTACGTCATTGAGCCGCAGCACCTTGCCGTCCACCGTGACCGGTGCGTCGGCGGTCCAGAGTTGCCGCCAGAGCGCGACCGTCTCGTCGAGCCTGGTGAAGCGACGTTCCCAGGGCACCTCGGAGAGTTCATGCAGCGGTACTCCGAAGCGGCCGGGGAATCCGGCGCCGACACCAACCACCAGCCGCCCGCCGGACAACCTGTCGAGTGACGCGAGACTGTGCGCCGCGTTCACCGGTCGCCGTGTGACCGGGATCAGGGTCGCGGTGCCGATGGTGACCCGCTCGGTTACCGCGGCCGCCGCTGTCAGTGCCGTCAGCGCCTCGAGTCTCGGCGTCAGTATCGAGTCGTTGGCCCACACCGAGTCGTACCCGAGCCCCTCCGCCTCGACCGCCAGCCGCACCACCTCCCGCGGATCATCGCTCGCGGTCAACTGCGCTTGCACGGTCGGCAGCAACACTCCGACCCTCGCCTTCAAATCCATGCGTCAATCGTCCCGACGCGATCCGGTGTCCACAATTCCCGCCAGGGAATGCCCTTGTGGACAAGGCCTTCCGGGGATCCTTGGATTTGGCGTGATGTCTTTGATGATATAGAATCGAACGCATGTTCGAGATCGATCTGGGTGTGTTGGCGACGCGTGACCTGCTGGAGCAGGCCGCGGAGTGCCGCGCGATCGCGAACCGTTCCGACGCGCGGCTGCTGGAGTGCGCCCAGGTCTACGCCGACCGCTACCATCCCTCGACGGTGGAGCCGCGTCCTGCTCGTCGTTCGTATGACGGTCGTGAGCGTGCTGTTGTGTTGGGTGGTGACGGTTGCCCTGAGATTGCGGAGTTCGCGATCGCGGAGTTCGCGATGGTGGTGGGTGTCTCTCCTGGTGTGGGTCGTGACCTGCTCGCGGACGCTCTCGCTCTGCGGCATCGTTTCCCGCGCATCTGGGCCCGCATCCGGTCCGGTGAAGCGACGCCGTGGAAGGCCCGTCAGATCGTCCGTACCTGCATCCGTCTGCATCACGAGGCTGCCGCCTACGTTGATGCCCGGGTCGCGGACGTGGTTGACACGATCTCTCCGTACCGGCTGACCGAGATCGTGGCCGCGGCGAAACGGGCCGCGGATCCTGGTCTGGCTGCGAAGGATGCCGCGGAGGCGGCCGACAAGCGGGGCGTGTTTATCAGCCGCGACGACGGCCATGGCAACAAGACCCTGTGCATCGTGGCCCCGTCGGCTTCGGTTGACCGTCTGAATGCGAAGTTCCGCGATATCGCCGAAGCCCTCAAGTCCCTCGGCGATCTCCGTCTGCTGCAGCACCGCCGAGCCGCCGCGGCCGAGATCTTGTCCGACCCCCGCTTCACCCTCGAACTGCTGGCCCAGGCCCACCACCACACCAGCCCCCTCACCACCCCCGAACCAGCCCCAGAACCCGCCACCGCCCCAAGTACCGCTCCAAGCACTGCTCCGCAGCCAACCACCGCGCCCAACCCGAGCACCGCACCCGCCGCGAACACACCGCCCACGCCCAACCCGAGCACAAGCCCCGAGACAAGCGCAGGCTTCCACGCAAGCGCAGGCTCCGAGGCGGGTACAGGTTCCGAGGCGAGCACCAAGGCGACCACGGCAGCAGACTCGGCCCCGACGCATGCGCCAACCACGGGGACTGAACCGAGCCTCAACGCCACATCCGGCCCGCAGCCCGACCCGGCAATCGCCTCCACGCCAGAAGCCGACCCCGAGCCGACCGCCAGCCTCGAGCCGACAACCGAGTCCAGGACGGCCACCGACCTCGGGTCGACCACCGACCATGAGTCGAGCACGGATCTCGACCCGGCCAACGGGCCCGGAACGGGCACCGAACCCGACGATCTGGTCGAACCGGCCAACCGCTCGGAGGCGTTCGGGTCGCTGGAGCCGATCGGCCCGCCAGAAGACCCGTGGCTGGAAGCAGCCGGCCCATACGATCCCGACCCGCCCACCGACCCCTTCAACCAGCACCGACCCGCCAACCCACGCCCAGGCCCAGACCTGGCCCACGGTGCGGACCCAGACATGTACCCGGACCCGGACATGAACCCGGGCGTGGACCCGGAGGACGAACCTGCGGAGGGTGCGGCGATGGATCCTGCCGCCTTGCGCGCATTAGCTGCCCGGCTCGCCCAGATCAAGAACGACGCCTACACCAACCCCACCCACACCAACGACAACCCCGCCTGCAATCGCGAGCACGTCCACGACGGCAACGCAGTTGTTCTCGACACCGGTATCCGCGACAGTGACGCAAACGCGACGCGCACAGCTCCGGCGCGCACGGGTGCACTGTCCACCAGCGTGGCATCAGACACGACTCAAACCCGCGCTGCCCGAGAGCGCCCGAGCCGACCACGGCCGGGACAAACCGAGGTCGTCGTTCACCTCACCGATCGGACTCTCGCGACCGGCGTTGGTGTGGTGCGGGTTGAAGCTCTCGGGCCGCTCCTCGCCTCACAACTGGGCGAACTGATCGGTTATGGCCCGTACACAGTGAAGCCGGTCATCGATCTCAACGACGCCGTCAGCGTGAACGCCTACGAGATCCCGAAACGGATCCGCGAACGAGTCAAGTACATGCACCCAGTGGAACTGTTCCCCTACGGAACCCGAGAAACGAGCGACAGCATCGACCTCGACCACATCAAGCCCTACGACCCGCACGGCCCCGCCGGTCAAACCAGCACGGACAACCTGGCACCGCTCGGACGATTCGGGCATCGGGTGAAGACCCACGCCCGTGGATGGAGCGTGCGCCGTATCGACGACAAGACACTGGAATGGACCACGCCTCACGGCTTCACCTTCCGCGTCGACCCCAACGGCACCCACCGCATCCTCCGCGCCGACGACCCCGCCGCACAACGTCGCATCGACCAGCCGCCCCGTGCCGACGACCCGACAACCAGCGAACCAGACACCAACCCAGGCCTAGCCAGCTGAGCCAAAGCCATCCCCGCCCCCAGTGGGTCGTCGCGGCGCCCGTCTGTGCCTCCAGCGGCTCCAGTCGGCCATCTGACTGCGTGCCGTGGTGATGCCGACGGTGTGGACTCCGGCGCGCTTGCCGTTACGCGCCGAGTAGTTCGAAGTCGGCCAACCGAGCGCGCCGCCTCGCTGCACCACGACCAACACGGGTCGACCGCCCGAGCACAAACCATCCGCTTGTGCCTTTAGCAGATCGGGTCGGCCGACTGAGCGCAAAGCGTCTTGCTGCACCCATAGCAGTTCAGGTCAGCCGGCTGATCGGAAACCATCTTGCAGCACCCACAGCAGTTCAAGGTCGGCCAGTTAAGCGGAACCGTCTTGCTGTGCCTCTAGCAGCGCGGGGTGGTCAGTTGAGCGGAACCGTCTTGCTGTGCCTCTAGCAGCTCGGGTCGGTCAGCTGAGTGTTGCCGTATCGCTGCAGCGGGACCAGCTCGGAGTTGGCCAGATAAGTGCGGCCGTTTCGCTGTGAAGGGATCAACTCGGGTGCGTCGGCCGACTGCGGGCAGCCTAGGTGTGAAGGGACCAGCTCACGCCTGGTCGGCTGTGTGCGGGCCATGTTGCTGAGCTGGGAGCACTGCGAGGGTGGCCCTGAGTGTGGCCGTGTCGGCCGGCCATCAGCAGCTGGGGCTGATCGACCGAGTGCGAGCCGTCTGGGACTGCTAGCGGCGGCCTGAGGTGGGCTCGACGCGTGTGAGCCTTCCAGAGTGCGGGCCGCGAGGGGTTGGCCGGCTGAGGGCCAGTGTGAGCCGCCCTCGGTGCAGCGGGATCGGCTGAGTGTCGGCCAGCTGGGAGAGAGCCGAATCGTCGCGCTGGAACCGGCGCAGGCTGACCCGCCGAGCGTGAGCCATCCTCAGTGTGCCGGGACCGGAGCGGCTGCTGCCAGGACGCTCGCGCTGCCGCCTCACGCGGTCCAGCAGATTTGCTGGCACCCCAACCGGTGGCAGCCGACGCCCTCGCAGTCCAGCCGACGGCAGTCGATGCACTAGTAGCCCACGCAATGGCACACGCCACGGTGGCTCACCACGCGGTGGCTCACCATGTGCTGGCTCACGCCGCGCTGGCGCACCCTGTGCCGGCTCACGCCGCGCTGGCGCACCATGTGCTGGCTCAGGCGCGCTAGCACGTGCCGCGCGGGCAGCCGATTCGCTGAGCCGATGGTCGTCTTGGTCGCCTGGTCCGGTACTGGCGAGGCGCACGGAGGCGATCGGAACGGGTCGGGGAAGGCGTCAGGTGTGGGGCGTGCCTCGAGGGGCCGGGCGTCGTCGGCGGGGCCCGCGGGGGTGAGGGCTAGAGAGGGTATGGCGGCCTGGGGGTAGCTGCTCTGTCCGCGCGAGGCGTCGGCCGGTTGGGGTGCTCTGACGGTGCGACGTGCGGTCGGCCTGTGGGCGCGGGGCTTCGTTTGATGCCCGAACAGTCCGGGTGGTGGCGCGAGGGGTCGGCAGGCTGGGGTGTTTTGTTGGGGCGGCCGCGTGGGGTAGCGCTTGTTGGTGGGCGGCGTTGGATGGGTGGGGGACTTGGTTGGGAGGCCTTGTTCTGTGGGGGAAAGTGTCGGTGGGGGTCGCCATACTTGGGGTATGGACGATCCGCTCCGTCGGTTCATCGTGTGGTCGCTGGCGATCTTTGCGTTGCTGGCGACGGGTGCTGCTGCGTTGGGGACTTCGCGGGCCTGGGCGCTGCGGCATCGGGCGCCTGGTTCTTCGTCGGTGTCGAGGGCTGAGGTTGTCAGCATGCAGCCGCATGTGAGTGCTGCGCCGGTGATCTTGGTGATGGGACCAAGCGGCTCCGAGGTAAAGGTTCGCGGTACGCAGGACCTTCGACCTCCGTATCCGTTGGAAGGCGACTACATGGAGGTCGTCTTCCTGCGCTCCGGTGGAGCGGTCGTTCCGGCGTCGGCACAAGCTGACCGGGCGGCGTCAGAGACGGTTCTGATGGTTGGGGTTTGGCTGGTTTGGGGTGCTGCGATCGCGGGCGGTCTGCTCGGCGCGCGGTACCTGCTCAACACGGGCAGACCTTGGTGGCCACGGGTGCCCCGACGCGGGACGATCGGGAGGCCGGGCGTCGCGGTGAGGCACCCGGTCGCCAGGAGTAGGAGCCGCTTGCAAGACGTCGTTCGCGAGCGACCTCGTTCGCAGGATGTTCGTGGACGGCAGTCCGACGCAGAGGATGGTGGCCCCTAGCAGCGGGCGGAGTTGGCTAGGGGGTTGATCGGATCGATGGGCCGGGTGTGGGGACGTACGCGGGAAGTTGTGGGGTGACTTGGCGCCAGGTGTTGTTGAGGACGTGGTAGACGTGGGGGCTGACGGCGCCGGGGCTGGTCTTGAAGAGGTCGGCGGCGCAGGTGGCCAGCAGTTTGAGGGCGTCAGGGGCGGTCTCGTCCTGCAATACGTGGACTATGAGTTTGTCCCGTGAGGGAAGGGCGACGAGGCAGCCGAACGTCGGGTCCTCGACGTGGAGGGACTCGCGGAGGACGGTGTCGAAGACGAGTGCTCGGGATGCTGTGAACATGCCTCCGGTCAGGACGGTCAGGTCGACGCCGAACAGGCGCATGGTCTCGACCTCGTCGTCGAGGCGGCGCAGGTTGGCGAGGCCGATGCGGGTCGCTTCCTCCAGGGTGATGCCGAGTCGGTTGACGTCGAAGTACATGGCTACGGCGCGACCCGCGTAGAGGGCCGGCGCGGTGACGAGGCCGGGGAGGAACTCGGGTGCGTCGCGGACCGTGGCGGGATCCTGGGCAGCTGCGCAGACGAGCCTGAGGTAGAGCTTGTTCTCGAGGTCTTCCGGCGGGGTCAGTAGCTCGCTGAGCATGGGCATCTGGCCGAAATGGTCGTTGACGACTGCTCTCCATTGCTGCCGTGGCAAGCCTGCGACTTTGAGCGCGAGGTTCCCCAGACCGGCGATGGGCTGGTCGGGTTGGTCGTCGATCGGTGTGAGGGCGCCGGCGCCGTCGTACCGCAGCGCGAAGCCGCGCTTTGCGGCGGCAGCCTCGGCCAGGCGCACCAATCGGGCCGCCTGCCCGAACGTCAGTGGTGTGAGGACGGGGTGCGGTCGGCCGTCCTGATCTGCTGGATGTCGGCCGGGTCGGCCGTGGGTGGTTGTCATCGAGCACCTCCTTGCCCAAGAACGTACGGCGATCGGGCATCGCCGGAACGACCAACTTTCGCGCTGTGGATAACTCGGCCACGGCGATGGTTAGCGTTAAAAGTCTTGAAGGACGACGACGTCTTGACTTGCGGATTGCGGCTCAGTAGCTTGCTCACACGGCTTTTAACGTTAATATCTGCCGCCGAGAGGAGATGGGTCGTGGAGCGGGAGTCACAGGCGGTCGGGCGCGGCCCGGTGCCGCACGGGCACGTCACGTTGGCTCAGGTGGCACGGCGTGCGGGGGTTTCGGCGCAGTCGGTGTCGAATGCTCTGAACAACCCGGACCGGCTCGCTGCGGAGACCCGGAAGCGGATCCTGGCGGCCGTCGAGGAGCTCGGGTACGAGCCGAACCTCTCCGCGCGGGCCCTCCGGATCCGCAGCTCGTCGCTGATCGCATTCAAGATGCGGCCGGCCCGGCCCGACAAGGCGTCCATGCTGATGGACGACTTCCTCTACGTACTGAACGCGTCCGCGGTGGAGGCCGGCTACCACCTGATCCTCTGTCACGCCGAGGACGGCCCTGCCGGCGAGATCAAGGCATACCGGGATCTGCTGAAGAAGACGTCCATCGACGCGTTCGTACTGGCCGAGACGCACCGCAACGACGATCGGGTCGCCGCGCTGCGCTCGTGGGGCGTGCCGTTCGCGTCGTTCGGGCGTTCGTGGGACGGCGATGCGGACGTGGCGTGGGTCGACGTCGACGGACGGGCCGGGCTGCGTGCCGCAACCGCGCACGTCGCAGCCCAGGGGCATACCCGGATCGGCCACATCGGCTGGCCCAAGGACTCCGAGCTCGGCCAGGACCGCCGCGAGGGCTGGCTCGACGCCTGCCGCGAGCGTGGTCTCGACACGGACCTCGAGGCAGCCGTCGCCGACTCGCTCGAGAACGGTCGCCAGGCCGCACACCGCATGCTCGACGCGCCACGCCCCGCCACCGCTCTCGTCTGTACGTCCGACACGCTCGCACTCGGTGTCATGCGCGCGCTTCACGAGCGCGGGATGCGACCAGGCGTCGACGTCGCGATCACGGGGTACGACGACTCGCCGACGGCCGCCCTGGTGAGTCCGGGACTGACCACCTTGCGGCAGCCGATCGACGAGGTCGGACGGCAACTGGTCGCGGCCGTCGACAACCTGATGGCCGGCGACCCCCGCAACCCGCAGCACGTACTGCTCGAACCAGAACTGATCGTCCGCGACTCCAGCCTTCCAGGCCGAAGGGACACAAGATGAGGCACGGAACCGGATTGCTCGCGGCGGTCGCCGCCGGAGCTCTCGTGGTGACCGCAGTGATCTCCACCGCAGCAGCGCCGGCCGCCGCCCCGCCGGCCGACCCGTTCGTGGTCAACGTCGAGAACCTCCCGGGTGGCCGCGGAACAGCCGGCGCCATGGACCTCTCGGCGTACGGCGACCTGGACTGGGTGCACGTGACCGGTACGGGGATCGACCGGAAGGCCGGCGTGCCGCAGGCGCTGGCTGTCGACGACCTGAATCCTGACGGTGGGCGTACGACGCTTGACGACAGCCCTGTTGCGTTCTCGTGGGACGGCGGAGCGGGCGGTGTGACCACGGGAGGTGTCTACAACTACGACACCACGACCGTAGGGGACACGACCGCGCACGACGCCGGATACCGGATCACAGTGCCGGCAGCGGACTCACCGCGACGCCTGGTGTTCGTGGGTGGGATCTGGCAGGCGACCGGCGCGGTGACCGTCAGCGGGAGCGACGGGCGCGGCGTCTACACGACACAGATCAATGCCAGCGGCACGGCGGCCGTGAAGCGCTACACCGTGACCATCCGGCCGGGGGAGGGCGTCGTCGTCACGGGAAGGTTCGCGAGCAAGCTCCAAGCCGCCGGTAACCTGTCTTTGATGGCTGCTGCACTCTCGACGACCGGGGCCGACTCGGGCTTCTCAGCGACCGCTGCGCCGGTCTCGATGAGCCTGACGGCCGACGGCACGACGGACTGGATGCACCTCGACGGATCGACGATCAACCGTCGCGCCGGCGTACCCGACTCGACTCCGCGGCTCGCGGTCACGAACCGGCAGGCCGGTGGCACGATCGGCGCGCAGAACGACAACGCGGTCAGCTATTCCTGGACGAACGGCACGCCGACCGCGTCCGAGGCGGGAACCCGGCACGGCGGGATCTTCTTCGCCAACGGTGCGAACACCGGCGTCGACCTCACCGATCCGTACGGGTACGACCTGACGGTCCCGGCGGCAGCTGAGCGCCGTACGCTGCGCTTCACGTCCGGCGTGTGGCGGTCCGCGGCCACGATCTCCGTCTACCTGAACGGCTCCGCGACTCCGGCGTACGTCAACACCGACTTGGTCAGCAGCGATCCGTCGGTGACGAAGCTCTTCGAACTGAATCTCGCGGCCGGCGACGAGGCCCGGGTCAGCGCGCAACTGACTCGCAAGACGGATGCCTCAGGCAACGTTACGCTCGCGGGCGTGGCGCTGGCCGGAACCGAGTCCGACGGGTACCGGCAGCTGACGCAGAACGTCATCGATCAGGCCGCGGCCGCCGATGTGTACGCGGCGAGCGAGTCGGCGCAACGTCAGCTGGACAACGAGATCGCGTCGGCGAAGGCGATCCTCGCGGACGCGAGTGTTCAGCGCGACGACCTGCGGCTCGCGTACACGTTCACCAGGGCGGCTCTCGACGAGGCGGTGTCGTCGGCGGCGAATGCGCAGTACAGCTACGTGACCAATCCCGGGCTGACGTCATCGTTCGGCTGGGAGGGCGACCTGAACGCGCCGATCGCGTTCATCGACGGCAGTTACCGGCTGCGCAGCCGGGGTGACGCGATGGTGACGTTCGGCGTGCCGAACATCCCGGGCAAGATCAAGTGGTCGAACGCGGAGGGGTACCTCCCGGCCTTCATCAGTGAGTACGCGAAGGACGGCCTGCAGATCAAGGTGGAGAACTTCTCCGACCTGGCCGTTGTCAACGGCAACCGTTTCGAGGTTGCGTATTCGCGGATGACGGTCAAGAACACGACGGCATCGGAGGCCCGGTTGCCGCGGGTCTCCGGCCTGCTGACGCCGCTCAACGACGCCGGTACGACGATCGGCGCCGGCAAGACGGTCGTCCGTGACTACGCCGTCGCCGCGGACCGCTTCGACGGTACGTACGACTGGCCGATCGTCGACCAGTTGAAGCAGCTCGGTGGGTTCGACGAGCACTACGGTCACATGCGCCAGTACTGGAACAACCGGCTGGCGGCGATCGCGAACATCACCGAACTGCCCGACAAACGATTGATCAACGCGTACAAGGCGGGCTACATCTACACGCTGATCATCCGTGACGACATCAACGGTACGAAGGAACTGCACGTCGGTGAGAACGGGTACGACGAGATGTTCGACCACGACACGATCGGTATCGTGTCGACGCTGCTCACCATCGGCGACTTCACCTACGCCAAGGACTACCTGACGTCGCTGCCGGCCCAACTGCAGTACGACGACGCGAAGTGGAAGTACTCGTGGCCGTACGCGCTCTATCTGCAGCGCACCGGCGACAAGGACTTCATCCGCAGCCGGTTCGAGACGATCAAGAAGAACACGCACACGGTCGAGACCGATCGCATCGACGGTGGCAAGGGCATCATCAAGGCGACCGACGCGATCGACTCGCACGGGTACTGGACGATCGACAACTGGGCGGCGCTGACCGGCCTCACGACGTACCGCTATCTGGCGACGGCGCTCGGCGAGACCGGTGAGGCGGCGTGGGCGAAGGCGCAGTACGACGACCTGCTCAAGGTGGCGACCGATCGGATCAACCAGACGATGCGGGAGTTCAACCTGGACTACATCCCGATCTCGATGGTCGAGCCGAACGAGACCGGTCCGCGGAAGGATCCGCGGGACGCGAACTGGGCGTCGATGTTCCTGTTCGGGCGGTGGGCGTGGGACGGGTACCTGTTCGGCGCGGAGCAGACCGGGACGATGTTCGACAAGATCGACGCGACCTACACGCACGGGTTCGATCGGCGTAAGGACGTCTCGGACACGATCTACAACTTCGGCGGGTACCCGCACGGGTACTTCTCGAGTGCGTACAACGCCGGCTACGGGAGCGCAGCGCTGCGTGGTGAGCAGTACCGCGACCTTGGCATCAAGGCGTACCAGTTCATGATCGACCAGAGCATGAGCGGGCCATACGGCTGGTGGGAGGGCGTCGACTACCCGAGCGCGACGTCGCCGTGGGACATCGATCATGCGCGCGGTGGTGGCGGTTCGAACCAGCACATGTGGGGCCAGTCGACGGCGACCAAGGTGCTGTTCGACTCGCTGATCGCGGAGAAGGCCGACGGTACGGTCATCATCGGGCGCGGCGTGCCGGACGAGTGGCTGCGCGGGAACGGGAAGAAGATCGGGTTGGACAGCTACCCGACCACGAACGGCGGGCGGCTCGGCTACCAGCTGACCACCGCGGGCAAGACCGTGACGATCCAGTTCAGCGGCGACACGAGACGGCCGACCGGCTACAGCATCGAGCTGCCTGCGTTGCGCAACAACATCGCGAACGTCTCGGTGCACTCGGCAACCATCAACCAGGCCGCCGGCACCATCCACCTACCGCAGGGCACGAGCCGCGTGACGATCGTCCTCAAACATCAGTGAGGCCAGAGGAGCTCGATGAGATGGTCGTTCGGCTCGAGGTCCCAGTCTGGGCTGGTGTAGTAGGTCCACCGGGGCTCACCGTCGAGCACGAGTCCCTCCTGCTGAGCGTACTGCCGCAGGTGCTGCTTCACCGCAGCACCTGCGGTGAGGTGGATGTCGTCGCGATAGACGACCGAGAGCGCCTCCGTGGCAGGAAGGGTCAGCGCCTCGATCGCCTCCGTTGACTCGCCGAGACGGTCCACCGGAACCACTGCCTCACCAGGCACGAGACCGTCGGCGGTGAGTTCGCCGAGACAGACGTAGACCGCGCCCGCTCTCGTGAGTCCTTGACGATCGACCTCCGCGTTGACGTCCCGGAAGGCCGCCCCGGCGCCGGATTCCGGGTCTGTGGGGTTCCACAGCCCTCGGCTTCGGAGGACGGGTTGCTCGTGCAGGCTGCGATGTACTACTTCAGGTGTCATGTTGACTGAACTTACTCACCAGGAGAGTGCAGGTGAGGGCTGTTAGGGCGACTGTGGTGAGCATTGTGGGGAGGGGGAACCAGTGGGCCAGGAACGCCAGTAGGGCTGGGAGTAGGAAGCCTATGTACGCGAGGGCGTAGTAGATGCCGGTGAGGGCGCTGAGGTGCTCTGGCGGTGTCATGCGTTGTACTTCGAGGAGGCCGGACACTACTGCGATGCCGTAGGCCGCTCCCAGTACCAGGGCGACCGGTACGGCGAGCCATGGGCGGCGTACGACGGCGGTGAGGGCTGCGAGTGCCATGCCGATTGTCATGAGGCCCATCGAGACCACGACG
This sequence comes from Kribbella sp. NPDC048928, assembly GCF_043197975.1. Classification (NCBI taxonomy): domain Bacteria; kingdom Bacillati; phylum Actinomycetota; class Actinomycetes; order Propionibacteriales; family Kribbellaceae; genus Kribbella; species Kribbella sp. NPDC048928. Next base: position 307,487 of record NZ_JBICUC010000008.1, read on the forward strand.
GCGCGTGCACTGGAGTGGTGGTCGAGGCAGCGCGCCAGGGGTTGGACGAGTACGCCGGTGACGAGGGTGGCGACTGTGAGGGCGGACGTGAACAGCAACGCCCAGCGCCCCAGTGCACCGTCGACGACCTGCGGGACGATCGCATACGCGACACCGGCGGACCCGAAGACCCACGGCGCCATCGGCAGTACGACCCTGAAGAAGCGGCGCGGTACACGCAGGCGGACGCGACCGTCGTACCGGCTTGACTCGGCCGGCGTGGTGAGGACAAGCCGGATCGCGGGGGCGCAGAGCGCGAGGTGGACGACGTACGGCCAGACCAGAGCGGGCGTGGTCCATTCGGCGAGGATGCCCGCAGACGCGGGTCCTGCGGCGAATCCGATGGTGAGCAGGACAGCCGAACGCCTGGCGCCCGTGCCGGACGGGGACAGTTCGGTGACCCACGCCGTACCGACCGCCATCGCAATGCCGACCGCGACACCTGACAGCGCGCGTCCGGCGAACAGGGCGGGATAGCCGACGACATCGCCCAGTCCGAGGAGCGCGCTGCCCAGGAACGACGAGCCGAGTCCGATCAGCATCAACGGCCGGCGTCCGAAGCGGTCCGAGAGCACTGAGGCGATCAGCAGCCCTGGTACGAGACCGACGACGTATGCGCCGAGAAAGACGTCGACGTCGAGCTGGGAGAATCCACCGTGGTCGCGGTACACGCTCAGCAGCGGCGTGAACTGGTTGCCACCCCACCCGATCACCAGCATCGCGAGCCCCGCCGGCCACCACGCACGAGTCGACGCCCGATCCAGCGTCGCAGTCGTCGCACCCATCGCGCCCGTCCCAGATGGCGCAGCGGTCACCGGGCGCCGCCGAGCAATGCCGCGTGCGTCGCGCTCAGGTGTGCAGTCAGCGACTTGTCGAAGCCGTCCGCGTCGCCGCTGTCCACAAGCTCGGCAAGTCGGCGATGCTCGGCGACCAACGTACCGAGGTGCTCCGTCCGCGTACCGATCGAGCTGAGCGCCATCCGCCGCTGCCGATCCGCGAGCGTCTCGTAGAACCGGATCGACAGCGCGTTCCCGCTCGCCGCCACGATCGCGCTGTGGAACTGCTCGTCCGCCACGACGAACCCAGGTACGTCGCCGGCCGCGGCAAGTGTCTGTTGTGTCTCGAGGAGCCCGGCGAGCGTCGTGCGTAGAGCAGGCCGGTCGGCTCCGGACGCAAGCCGACGCACGGCCGCACTCTCCAGCGCCCGCCGTACCTCGAGAACGTCGGTCGCCTCACCCGGCTCGACCGGTACGACGACCGCTCCGCGCCGCGGCACCATCCTCAGCAGGCCCTCCGCCTGGAGGCGCAGGAACGCCTCGTGCACCGGCGTACGGCTGATGCCGAGCGGCGTCCCGACCTCGACCTCGCTCAACAGGTCCCCGCCGCGTACGTCGCCGGTGAGGATGCCTTCCTTGAGCACCAGATACGCCCGCTCCGCCGCCGCAATCTCGGTCACGAGCATCAAGCATACAAGCTTGCATGCAAGCGAATTGTCCGGACCCACCGCTACGGTCGGCGGTAGACGACGGGAGGACCGATGAGCGACGGCTACGCGGTGCGGATGCTGACGGAGGAGACCTGGCCTGCCTTCGCCGAGTTGGCGGAGGCGAACAACGGGGTCTGGGGCGGCTGCTGGTGCATGGGGTTTCACGTCAAGCTCGGCAAGGACCGTACCGCTGAGCAGAACCGGGCAGACAAGGAAGAGCGGGTGCGCGCCGGGAGTACGCACAACGCACTGGTGTTCGACGGCGACCGCTGCCTGGGCTGGTGTCAGTTCGGCTCGCCCGAGGAGGTGCCGTTGATCAAGAGCCGTCGGTTGTACGACAAGGAGCTGGTCGCGCTGCCGGACTGGCGGATCACCTGCTTCTTCACCGGCAAGGGGCTGCGCGGGCGCGGTGTCGCGGATGCCGCGCTCGGCGGGGCGCTCGCCGAGATCGCCAAGCTTGGTGGGGGAGTCGTCGAGGGGTATCCCGAGGAGACCGACGACCGCAAGGTGTCGGGCTCGTTCCTGCACACCGGTCCGATGGCCGCGTTCGAGCGCTACGGGTTCACTCGTACGCGACCGATCTCACCGCACCGCTGGGTGGTGACGCTGACGGTCTAGTCGACAGCGGCTTGTTGTTCGGCGATCTGTTCCTGCTCGCGTTTGCGGGGCAGCATCACGGCCGGTACGAGCGTGAGCAACACCAGCGCCCACGCGACCCAGTAGGTGTGCGCGAACGACGAGGCAGCATCCACGAGGCCGCGTCCGACCGCGGCGGGGTCGAGGTGCAGCTGGGTGATGTTCTCCGGGCGGGTGTTGGACAGGATGGCGGCCTGCGTCTCGCGCAGACCACCGCCGAGGCCCGGCACGTTCTGGGTGCCGGGGATGATCGGCGAGTCGTTGAGGTGGTTGGTGAGGATCACCGACATGGTCGCGACACCACACGACGAAGCGATCTGCTGGGTGATGTTCAGCAGGGTCGACCCGCGGGCCACCTGCGGTCCGGACAACGTCCGCAGCGCCGACGTGAACAGGGGCATCATCGTGCCGCCCATCCCGAGCCCCATCACCACGAGCATCGCGATGATCACTCCGTACGACGTGGTCGCGGAGATCTGCGTCAGCCCGAACATGCCGATCACGATCAGCGCGATCCCGAACGGCACGATCCGCCCGATCGGGACCTTGTCGACCAGGCGTCCGGCGATCGGCATCGTCAGCATCGCGCCGAGGCCCTGCGGCGCGACCAGGAGGCCGGCGTGCAGTGTGGACTCGCCACGGATCTGCTGGAAGTACGTCGGCACGAGCAGCAGCCCGCCGAAGAACGCCGCGCCGAACAGGAACATCGTGATGATCGAGATCGTCAGGTTGCGGTTCCGGAACAGCCGCAGGTCGAGCAGCGGATGCTCGGGCCGGAACGAGTGCCAGACGAACGCCAGCATCAGCAGGACCCCGAGCAGGACCGAGACCCAGACCCGAGGGGCGCCGAAGTCACCGTTCTTGGCGGGCAGCGACGAGACGCCGAACAGGAACAGCGCGAGCCCGGGGGACATCAGCGCCACGCCGAGCAGGTCGAGGGACTCCGAGCGGTGCGCGGTGTCCTTGGCGAGCGCGAACCGGGCGTAGACCAGCGCGATCACGCCGAGCGGCACGTTGATCAGGAAGATCCAGTGCCAGCTCGCGACCTGGATCAGCCAGCCGCCGAGGATCGGGCCCAGGATCGGCCCGAGCAGCATCGGTACGCCGAGGATCGCCATCAGCCGGCCCATCCGGTGCGGCCCGGCGGCGCGGGTCATGATCGTCATGCCGAGCGGCATCAGCATGCCGCCGCCGAGGCCCTGCAGGACGCGGAACACGATCAGCATGTCGATGCTGGTCGCGGTCGCGCAGAGCGCGGAGCCGGCCGTGAACAGGAAGATCGCGGTCATGTAGAGCCGCTTGGTCCCGAACCGGTCCGCAGCCCAGCCGGTCAGCGGGATCACGGTCGCGAGCGCCAGCGTGTACGCCGTGACGGTCCAGGCGACCGTGGAGTACGCGATCGGGCTCTGCGGCGTACCGAACTCGTCCTGGAACGTCGGCAGTGCGACGTTGACGACCGTGATGTCGAGGATCGACATGATCGCCCCCAGCACCACGACGCCGGCGATCTTCAGTACGGCCGCGTCGATGTTGTCGGGATACTCCGGACTGTCCGGCTGGGTCGCGGACTGGCTCACGATGGTCCCCCCTCGGGCACGCTGCTCGTCTCAACCCAGAGCGTACGCCGCCGATCTCGATCAGCGGAGCAGATCCGCGGACTGCAGTTGCTGCCAGATCTCGGACTGGTCGACGACGGTGACGCCGAGCTTGTCCGCCTTGGTGAGCTTGGACGCGCCGACGTCCGCGCCGGTGATCAGCAGGTCGGTGCTCGCCGAGACCGACGAGGCGATCGTTGCCCCGGCCTTCTCACACAGTCGCTGGAAGGCGGGCCGGGCAACCTTCTCCCCGGACCGTGGGTCGCTGATCGCGCCGGTGACCACCACCGTCTTGCCGGCCAGCGGGGCGCCGGCGGCAACGACCGGTGGCAGGTCTTCCTCGCGTACGTCGAGTGACACTCCGGCTGCACGGAGTCGTTCCAGCTCGGGCTGCAGACGGGTCAGGTGCTCGATCAGCGAGGCGGCGACCTTCGGGCCGATGTCCTCGACTGCGACCAGGCCGTCCACACCCGCGTCGGCGACCGCCTCGAGCGACTCGAAACCGGCCCGGCACAGGCGCGCCGCCGTGCCTTCGGACGCCATCGGGATCGCGAGGCCGATCAGCGCGCGGCGCAGGCCGACCTGCCGGCTGGTGTCGATCGACTCGATCATCCGGGCGGCCGACACCTCGCCGATCCGATCGAACTCGAGCAGCCGCTCGGCCGTCAGGTGGTAGAAGTCCGACGGGCTCTCCAGGATGCCGGCCTCGGCGAGGCGTTCGATCCAGACGCCACCGATCGCGTCGATGTCCGCTGCCGCGCGGGACGCCCAGTGGATGAGGCGCCGTACGGTCTGGGCCGGGCAGGACACGTTCGTGCAGAAGAGTTCACGGCTGTTGCCCTGCTCGATCAGCGGCTGCTCGCACGACGGGCAGACGGTCGGCGGCACGATGTCCCGCTCGGCGCCGGTGCGCTTCGACGCGTCGAGGACGCCGGCCACGAACGGGATCACGTCACCGGCGCGGCGAACCAGCACCGTGTCGCCGATCTTGATGTCGCGGGCGCGGATGACCTCCTGGTTCGCGAGCGTGGCGCGGGTGACCGTCGTACCGCCGACGAACACCGGCTCGAGCCACGCGACCGGGGCGACCTTACCGATCTTGCCGACGTCCCACACGACGTCCGCGAGCAGGGTCGTCTTCTCCTCGGCGGCGAACTTGTACGCCAGGGCACCGCGGGGCGAACTGGATCGCGTCCCCGCGGCGGCGAACGCGTCCCGATCGGCGAGCCGCAGTACGGCACCGTCCAGGTCGTAGTCGAGCTCGTTGCGCTGCTGCTCGATCGCGGAGATCGCCGTCTGCGCCGCGGCCGCGTCGGCGCAGTGCCGCATGTCCGCGACCGTGAAGCCCATCGTCTGCAGGGCGCGCTCGAGGTCGGCGTCGGTGCTCTCGCGGTCGGTCAGCAGGTCGAACGCGAGGAACTGGAGCCGTCGCTCGGCGACGGTGGCCGCGTCCTTCGCCCGGAGCGTGCCGGCGGCCGCGTTCCGCGGGTTGATCAGCGGCTTGTCGGGGTGCGCGGAGTTGTACGCCGTGAAGGTCGAGCGCAGCATCACGGCCTCACCACGTACCTCGATCCGGTCCGGTACGTCGAGGCGGGCGGGGACGCCGTCCGCGAGCGCACGTACCAGGGGAGTGACGTCGTCGCCGGTCGTACCGTCACCACGGGTGACCGCGCGGGCGAGCTGCCCGTTCTCGTAGACGAGCGCGAGCGAGAGGCCGTCCAGCTTCGGCATCACGACCACCGACTGCCCCGGGAAGCGCGCGAAGAACGCCTCGACCTGCTCGGGGCGGGTCGCCTTCTCCAGCGAGAGCATCGGGCGCGAGTGCCGCACCGGGGCATGCAGGACCGTCGGCGCGCCGACCTGGTCCAGCGGGTTCGGATCCGGAGCCAGCTCCGGATTGCTCTCGATCAGCCCCCGCAGCTCGTCCTCGACCGCGTCGTACTCCGCATCGGCCACCACCGGAGACCCCCGGTAGTAGGCGTCCCGCAGTACGACGATCCGATCAGCAAGCTCCTGAATACGCTCCCCAACATCCACCCCGAGACCTTATCGGTCGCCGCCGACAGATCAGCGCACTCCGCTGCCCGATGTGAGAGAGCGGACGATCGTCCCGTCCCGTCCCGTCCCGTCCCGTCCCGTCCCGTCCCGGGCCCGCCCACCCCAGCCCCGCGCCCGCACCCGCCCCATCTGCTGGGCAGGCCAGTCAATTTGATGGGTCTGCCAGTCAAATGGGGGGTTCCGCACCGGTATCCACGGTGGACAACCCCGCCTTTGGCTGGCAGACCCATCAAATTGTGTCGCACTCGGGTAGGTACGCGATCGACGGAATGGCGGCTACATCGAGACCGAGGACGTGACCTTCGGGAGCCAGAGGGCGTCGCTGACGAACATCTCTGGTGACCCGGAGAGAAATGAGCTCGGGGCGCATTCGCCTGATGCAGGCACGCGCTATGCCCCTCCGCGGTTCTCCGTGGGGGCGATCACGGCGGGCGGGATCGTGTTGAGTGGGTTGTGGTTGATCGGCAGGAGACGTGCGCGACCTGTCCGGCACCCGCGCGGTGGCTGAGGTGCCGGACAGGTTGCTGGTGGCAACTAGCGGCAGCGGTAGAGGGTTGGCTCGAGGGTGCCGGTGCTGACGTCGTAGCCGCCGGCGGTCCAGCGGGTGTTGCGTTCGAAGATGTGCTGCAGCTGGGTGCCGCCGGGGAACGTGATCTTGGTGCCGTCGCTCCTGATGATCATCGACGGGTAGTCGCCGATCGGCCCCCAGAGACCCTCGGTTGCGGCGTCACGGTCGGAGTTCAGGTCGATGACGCCCCGGGCGACCTCCTTCACGCGGTTGTTCCGGGTGTTCCAGAGCAGGCCGGCGGTGTCCTCGGCGAAGCCTTCCTGGCCGCCGATCGTCGTGCCCTCGATGTCGCGGGCCCAGACGGTGTCCTCGTGTTTGCCCGGCAGCCGGACGGGCTCGGCGGTCGCGGACTTCCACAGGTAGCTCGTGGTGTTGCCGTCCGCGAGCTTGAGCCGCCCGATGACTAGGCCCTCGTCGGAGATGTGATCCATGGCGTCGACGGACAGCTCGGCCGGGACCGTGAGCAACTGCGGCGCACTGCCGGGCCGCCAGATGTACGGGACGCCGTGGCCGAAGTTGTCCCACGCCACGCCGAGGATGTCGTGATTCTTGTTCATGCCGGTCAGCAGGCTGCTCTGCAGGTCGGCCGGCAGCTGGAGGATCTTGTAGGAGTTGGTGCTGATCGAGTAGATCCAGTAGTCGGTTTTGGTGAGGCTGGACGTGCTGCCGAGTACGGAGCCGTCCTCGGTCACCGAGTACGCGAACGATTCGCCTTCCGTCTGAGAGGTGAGCCAGCGCGGTACGCCGTTCACCCAGAGCACCGCGTGCGACTGGGTGCGTCCTTCACGGTTCGCCTCGCCGAGGACGTAGCGGCCGGAGGGGTCCGCTGTGCGTACCTGGCTGGAGCCGGGCAGGGAGTCGGGCGGGAGGCTGAGTACGTGCTTCGTGCAGGTTGTGCGGGTGGTGGAATCGGCGGTGGCTGCTTGGGCGGCTGGGATGGCGGTGATGAGTAGCGTTCCGGTGGCTGCTGCGGCGGCCAGGTGTCGGATCATTTTTCTCCCCCTGAAGAAGTGACAACGGCCCGGGCGAGGGACGTTGTGCGGGGTCAGACGCATTCTGGTCTAGAAGAGTTCGGGCGACACGCCGGGTTGCTGTGCCGAGTTCGGCCGCCTATCGTTTGCGCAAACGATTGAGCAGGTTGGTCGTACGGGGAGAGGGTCGGGATGCTGGCTGCGGAGCTTCCGTTGGCGGGGGTGCTGGTGCTGGACTTCAGCCAGTTCCTGGCAGGTCCGGTGGCGGCGTTGCGGCTTGCCGATCTCGGGGCCCGGGTGATCAAGGTCGAGCGGCCGGGGACGGGGGAGATCGGGCGGACGCTCGCGTTCGCGGGGCGATGGGCCGACGAGGACACGGTGTCGTTCCATGCGATGAATCGGAACAAGGAAGCGGTCGTCGCCGATCTGAAGGATCCGGGGGATCTTGAGCAGGTGAGGCGTCTGGTCGCTGGGGCCGACGTGTTGATCCACAACTTCCGGCCGGGGGTGATGGAGCGGCTGGGGCTCGACTATGAGGCTGTGCGGGAGTTGAATCCGGGGCTCGTGTATGCGGCTGCGTCGGGCTATGGGGCTGAGGGGCCGTGGGCGGGGCGACCGGGGCAGGATCTGTTGGCGCAGTCGGTGTCGGGGCTTGCGTGGGTGAGCGGCGCGGACCGTCCGGTGACCGTCGGGCTGTCGCTCGCCGATCACCTGCTGAGCTGTCACCTCGCAGAGGGCGTCACTGCGCTACTGGTGCGAAAGGCGCGCACGGGCCAGGGCGGTCTGATCGAGTCCAGCCTGCTGGAGGCAATGCTTGACCTCCAGTCCGAACGCCTCACCGCGCACCTGAACCCCCAAACTCCCCAACCCCCACACCCAGCCGCGGTCGCGGGTATTTATCGGACGGCGGACGGTTACCTGGCGATCGCAGGTCTTGACGGGTTGGAGGGTCCTGAGGACCTGGTTGATCAGCTGCGGACGGCCGGTACGGCTTATTGGGTTGAGGTTCTTGGGAGGCGGGGGATTGAGTGTGCTCCGTTGCGGACTCTGGGGGAGCTGCTGGCGTCGCCGGAGTTTGCGGCTGTTGGGATGACGCAGGTGGTGGAGCGGCCGCCGGTTGTTGCGGGGGAAGCGCCGCTGCGGCTGATGACGACGCGGAGTCCGATCCGGATCGACGGTGAGGTGCTCCGCAGTCAGCGGGCGGCTCCGCGGCTCGGAGCCCAGGGACATGTGGGGGCGGAGGGCGAGTTCGGTGTCGAGGGGGCAGGTGGGGGCGGGGCGTGAGTAGGGTGGGCGGCATGGCGACCCTGGGTGACGTCGCGGCGCGGGCCGGCGTCTCGATCTCCGCGGTGTCTCGGGTGCTCAGTGACGCACCGGACTCGCGCGTGAGTGCGGCGACGCGGCAACGAATCGTGGATGCTGCGAGCGAGCTCAACTACCGGCCGAACTTCGCGGGTCGCGCGCTCAAGTCGGCGCGTACGCAGGTTGTCGGGCTGGTCGTCCCGGACATCACGAACGCGTTGTTCACCGAGCTGATGCACGGTGCGGAGGACGAGGCCACGGAGCGTGGATACACGGTCCTGCTCGGTCGGTCGGACGACTTACGGCCGGGTGGCGAGGTGATCGCGCGGTTGATCGGCGAGGGGCGCGTCGACGGCATGGCGCTGCAGATCGGCGACGGCGTAACGCCGGCCGGGCTGCATGACCTGTTGTCCACGCAGGCGCCGATTGTCCTGGTGAACTCTGCCAGCCCGCTGTTCGTCGGATCAGTGACGCTGGACGACCATCGCGGTGCGCTGATCGCTACGCAGCATCTGCTGGAGCTTGGGCATGAGCGGATCGCCTTTGCCAATGGGCTTCCGCGGTCGTTCACGGCCAAGCGCCGGCGGACCGGGTACAAGCTGGCGCTTGCGACGGCGAAGGTGCGGGTGCCGAAGGGGTATGAGACCCGGGTGGGTTACACCGTCGACAACGGGCGTACGGCGTTGCGGCGGTTGATGGAGCTCGACCCGCGGCCGACCGGGATCGTGGTGGCGAACGTCAACGCCGCGGTCGGTTTGCTGGGGGAGGCGCGCAAGCTGGGGATCCGCGTCCCGGAGGACTTGTCGGTCGTCACGGTCCACGACTCGTGGACCGCCGAGAACACGTGGCCGCCGCTGACCGCGGTCAGGATGCAGTTCTATGCCGTTGGACGTACGGCGGTGCGCAGCGTGATCCGCCGCATCGAGACCGGCGAAACCTCCGACGAGGTCGTCACCGATCCAGCTCCCGAGCTGGTAGTCCGCGAGTCCACCGCACCCCCCACTCGCTGATCCACACCACCCTCGCCCGGATCCCTGGCGAGGGGGCCTTTTGTGGGGGTTGTGCAAAAGTTCGTGCTCAAACGATTGACCATTTTGCCACCTGCGGTCTAGCGTGCTTGCTCTAACGTTTGAGCAGATGCAGGACGTGGTCAAAGGAGTCCGTCATGAAGTCACCCGGTATCCGCCCCGGGGCTGTGCGTACGCTGGCCGTCGCGACCCTCCTGGGCGCGACCGCTCTGCTGAGCGCGTGTGGTTCGTCGACACCCGCCGGCGCCGGCGGCGATGCGAAGCAGACCGACTCCGGAGGCGCGATCACGGTCTGGGTCGATCCGCCGCGGGTGCCGGCCGCGAAGGCCTTCCAGCAGGCGCATCCGGAGATCAAGACGACGGTCAACCAGATCGACGGGACCGTCGGCGGCAAGTCGCTGCAGCAGCAGTTCGCACAGTTCAACCAGGCCGGCAAGGGCTGGCCGGACGCGATCTTCTTCCCGTCGAACGACGACATCGCCTGGGCCTCCGGCGCACAGGTCAACTACACCGCCGACCTGACCGACCAGGTCCCCGACGTGATCAAGGGCTACGAGGACGCCGTCATCGCGCCCTGCAAGATCGACGGCAAGATCCGCTGCCTGCGCAACGACGCCGCGCCGGACGTCTTCTGGTACAACAAAGCGTTCTTCACCCAGTACGGCTACCAGGTCCCGAAGACCTGGGAGGAGTACGGCGACCTCGCAGTGCGGATCGCGAAGGAACACCCCGGCAAGCTGAGCGGCTTCAGCGGTGACGCGTACGCCCCCGACCGGTACCTGTGGGCCTCCGGCTGCCCGACGAACGCGCGCCAGTCCGAGACCGAGGTGCACATCGACCTCAACGACGCCAAGTGCACCCGGGCCAAGGACCTGCTCGCGAAACTCGTGCAGGCCAAGGCGATCTCGACGCTCGGCATCTTCGACGCCGACGCCGCCAAGGTCGGCAAGAACCTGGTGATGAGCCCCGGCGCGGCCTGGTGGGGCGACTACCTGTTCCGCCAGACCTGGAAGATTCCCGCCGGTCAGATGACGGCCGTCGCACCGATGAGCTGGCAGGGCGAGGACAAGCCGGCCACGGGCAACGAGGGCGGCGGTCTGTGGGGCGTCTCCCGGCACATCACCGGCAAGGAGCTCGAGAACACGCTGACCTTCGCCAAGTTCGTTGCCACCGACCCCAAGTGGCAGGTCGAGCTGTCCACCGGACTCCCCGCGTACGGTCCGGCGCAGGACGCCTGGGCCGCGAAGCAGGCCAAGCAGGGGTACTTCGCCGACAACAAGGCGACCTTCGACGCGATGAAGGGTGCGAACGCCTTCGTCGTGCCGGACCACTCCTACATGCTCTACAACACCGGCAGCGTGTGGACCGAGACGGTCGCCGCGGGCCTTGCGTCCGGCAAGACCGTCGACCAGGTCTGGAGCGGGTTCGGTGACGAACTCGTGAAGCAGGCCAAGGCCATGGGCTACACGGTCAAGTAGGTGGCCTCCCGCATGTCGCGCTCCAGCGAGAGCCGGGGCGCCTGGATCCTGATGTCGCCGTACGTCGTCCTGCTGCTCGTCGGCGGCATCATCCCGGTCGGTTACGCGCTGAAGACCGCGCTGGAGAAGCCGCCGACGCCGCTGGACCCGACCACCGGGTTCGGCGGGGTCTCCAGCTTCAAGACGGTCTTCACCGACTTCCGCTTCGTCGACACGTTCCAGAACGTGTTCGCGACGCTCGTGATCTGGCTGCCGATCATGATGATCGGCATCGTCGGCCTGGCGCTGCTGATCCACGCCAGCCCGGGCCGGTTCGGCGCCGCGATGCGGTTCGTCTACTACATCCCCGGAGCGCTGGCCGGCATCGCGAACTTCGTGCTCTGGGTCTACCTGCTGAACCCGGGCCAATCGCCGATCGAAGGCTTCTGGCACGCGGTCGGCGTGGACACGATCAAGCAGGCGGTCGCGTCGCCCGGACACCTGCCGTTCGTACTGACCGCGATGATGTTCTTCCAGGGCGTCGGGTCCTGGATCGTGGTCGTGAACGGCGGGCTGAACGGCATCTCCGAGGAGACCCTGGAAGCGGCGGCCCTGGACGGCGCGAATGCGTGGCAGCTCGCCTGGCACGTGAAGCTGCCGATCATCCGGCCGTGGATCGGGTACGCCGCGTTGATGAACCTGGCGTACGGGTTCCAGCTGTTCCTCGAGCCGCAGCTGCTCGACCAGGTCGCGAGCAATGCCCTGCCCGACCAGTGGACCCCGACACAGCTCGGCTACGCGTTTGCCTTCAGCAACTACAACTTCCCGGCCGCGGCGGCGATGTCGCTGATCCTGCTCGTGATCACGCTCGGCATCGGACTGCTGATCGTCTTCCGCAGCGGCCTGTTCGGCAAGGAGGACAGCTGATGACCGGCATCGAGAGCTGGAGCGCCGGACGGCTGGCGAGAGTGGTGTCGATGCTGTTCGTCGCTGCGATCTTCTTGCTGCCGATCGCCGGCTTCGTCGCGATGGCGTTCCGCTCCAACGACGGCGTCTCGAACAGCTCCGGCGGGTTCCTCGGCCTCGGGGACATTGCCTGGAGCAACTTCCGGTACAGCTGGTCGCAGGTGAACGGCTTCGGCCCGCAGGGCGGACTGTTCACCCGCTGGCTGACGAACTCGCTGATCGTCGCGGCAGGCGGTGCGATCCTCGCGGTGATCGCCGCGCTGCCGGCCGGTTACGCGATGGCGCGGCTGCGCTTCCGGGCCCGCCGCGCGGTGCTGATGATCACCCTGATCACGATGGTGATGCCGAACACCGTGCTGGTGATCCCACTGTTCCTCGAGGTGAACGCGGTCGGCGCCGTCGGCCAGCTCTGGCCGGTCGCGCTGATCATGGGGTTCTTCCCGTTCGGCGTCTACCTGTCGTACATCCACTACCTGACCACGATGCCCCGCGAGTTGGTCGAGGCCGCGCGCCTGGACGGGCTGGGCGAGGTGTCGGTGTTCTGGTGGATCGGACTGCGGATCTCCAAGCAGGTCGTCGTCCTGGTGGCGTTCTTCGCGTTCGTCGCGAACTGGACGAACTTCTTCCTCCCGCTCGCGCTGTTGTCCTCGAACCAGAACAACCAAACGGTCTCGATCGGCCTGCAGCAGCTGATCGGCGCGAGCCCGCTGTTCAACCCGACGGTCGCGGCCGGCCTGGACGTCAAGCTCTACATGCCGCAGCTCGCCCTGGCGACGTTCGTCTCGATGCTGCCGCTGCTGGCCGTGTTCCTCGGCGCGCAACGCTTCCTGATCCGCGGCGAGACGGTCGGCGCGGTGAAAGGCTGATGATGAGAGAGTTCGACCCGCACCCCGGCTACACGCCGGCCCTGCCGCGCAGCCCGCGCCCGATCGTGCTCGTGGGCGCCGGCGGCATCGTCCGCGACGCGCACCTGCCCGCGTACCGCAAGGCCGGCTTCGAGGTCGCAAGCATCACCGATCTCCAACTCGATCGTGCACAGACCCTGGCGGACCAGTACGCAATACCCCAGGTGTACGACCAGGTCGCTGCCGCCGTCGCAGCAGCCCCGGCCGACGCCGTGTACGACATCGCTCTCCCGCCTGAGGCGCACATCGACGTGCTCGAACAGCTCCCGGACGGCGCCGCGGTGCTGCTCCAGAAGCCGCTCGGCAACGTCCTTGCCGAAGGCATCAGAACTCGTGAGGTGATACGGCGCAAACAGATGATCGCCGCCGTCAACACCCAGCTCCGGTTCGCGCCGTACGTAGCGGTCGCGCGCAAGCTGATTGCCGACGGCATCATTGGTGAGCTGTACGACTTCGAGATCCGGGTGTCGGTACGGACACCGTGGGAGATGTTCCCGTACGTCCTGAAGCTCGACCGGCTCGAGATCAACATGCACAGCGTGCACTACCTGGACCTGATCCGTTCGTTCCTGGGCGATCCGACCGGTGTCTCAGCGGTGACCGTGCGGCACCCGGAGAAGGCCCACGCGAACAGCCGGTCCGACATCGCGCTGACGTACGGCGATCGCCCGGTGCGGGTCGTGGTGTCGACCAACCACGATCACCACTTCGGTGAACGGTACGAGGAGAGCTACATCAAATGGGAGGGCACGAAGGGTGCCGTCCGGGTGCAGCTCGGGCTGCTGCTCGACTATCCGTGCGGCGGCGAGGACCGGCTCGAGCTCGTCACCGACGACCGGCTGGACGAGGGCTGGCGGCCGGTGCCGTTCGAGGGGTCGTGGTTCCCGGATGCGTTCATCGGGTCGATGAGCGTGCTGCAGCGCGCCCTCGAGGGCTCGATCCCGTCGCTGCCGACCTCGGTGGAGGACGTGTTCCGGACGATGGCGGTCGTCGAGGCGGCCTATGCCTCGGCCGCGCAGGGCGGCGAGCCGCCCCCGTACGACGCCTGACCCCGCGACCGGCGACCCGAGGCGACCGAAGACCCGAGGCGACCGAAGACCTGAGAGGACCAAGAGGTGACGGAACTTCCCCTGACCGGGATCACCGTGCTCGACTTCAGCCAGTTCCTGGCCGGGCCGGTGGCCGCGCTCCGGCTCGCCGACCTGGGCGCCCGCGTGATCAAGATCGAGCGTCCGGGCAGCGGTGACGCGGGCCGCCGGCTGGCGTTCGCGGGCCTGATGGTCGGTGACGACAGCATGTCGTTCCACACGATGAACCGGAACAAGGAGAGCCTGGTCGCCGACCTCAAGGACCCGGACGACCTCGCTCGCGTCCGCGCGCTCGTTGCCGAGGTTGACGTGGTGGTGTCGAACTTCCGGCCCGGCGTGATGGAGCGCCTCGGCCTCGACTACGAGACCGTGCGCGAGCTCAACCCGGGCATCGTCTACGGCAGCGTCAGCGGGTACGGCGACACCGGCCCGTTCAAGGATCGTCCCGGGCAGGACCTGCTCGCCCAGTCGATCGCCGGGCTGCCGTGGCTGAACGGGTCCCGCGACGACCCGCCGGTGCCGGTCGGGCTGGCCGTCGCCGATCACCTGGCCAGCTGCCATCTCGCGCAGGGCATCACGGCGTTGCTGGTCCGCCGGTTCCGTACCGGCCGCGGTGGTCACACGCAGACGAGTCTGCTCGAAGCGCTGCTCGACCTCGAGTTCGAGTTGCTGACCACCCGGCTGAACGACCCGTCGATCGAGGTCCGGCGCAAAGGGATCCGCTCGGCGCACGCGTTCCTGCCGGCGCCGTACGGCATCTATCCGACCAGCGACGGCTACCTGGCGATCGCGATGAACCCGGTGCCCGTGATCGGCCGCCTGCTCGAGCTGCCGGAGGTCGCCGCGATGACCGATCCGCAAGACTGGTGGGACCGGCAGGAGGAGATCGAGGAGCTGCTGTCGGACCGGCTCCGGGCGCGGACCCGCGACGAGTGGCTGGCGGTCCTCGACGCCGAGGACGTGTGGTGTGCACCAGTACTGACGCTGGACGAGCTCGTCGATCACGACGGCTTCCGGGCGATCGCGATGACGCAGGAGATCAAGCGCGACGGCCTCGACCTGATCACCACCCGCAGCCCGATCCGGATCGACGGCGAACGGCTGCTCAACCCACGCCCGGCGCCGCGGCTCGGCGAACACGAGGAGATCGCATGACGACGTTGCGCGGCATGACGTGGGAGCACCCACGCGGGTACGACTGCCAGGTCGCGTCGGCGAAGGAGTACGCGCGGCTGACCGGCGTCGAGGTGCACTGGGAGTACCGCTCACTGCAGGCCTTCGCCGACGAACCGCTGGAAGGGCTCGCCTCCCGGTACGACCTGCTGGTGATCGACCATCCGCACGTCCCACTGGCCGCGCCCGTTCTCGCGCCACTCGACGGTGCCGGTCACGACACCGAGCTGACCGCCCTCGCAGCCGATGCCGTAGGCAACAGTCACGCGTCCTACGCGCACGAAGGTCACCAGTACGGTCTCGCCACCGACTCCGCCGCACAGGTCGCCGTCCACCGGCCGGATCTGCTCGCAGATCCACCGACGGACTGGGACGCCGTACTGGAGCTGGCCGACGAGGGCCGCGTGCTGTGGCCCGCGAAGCCGATCGATGCGTACTCGACGTTGTGCACCCTCGCCGCCAACCGCGGTAAGCCGGTAGCAGCCGAGTCCGGACGCTTCCTCGCCGAGGACGATGCCGCTGCCGTACTCGACCTGATGCACCGCCTCGCGGAGCGAGTGCCCGAGTGGTGCCTCGCGGCCAACCCGATCGAGGTGGCCGAGGCGCTCGCGGGGGACGGGCAGTGGGTGTACGTGCCGCTCGCGTACGGGTACACGAACTACTCCCGCCGTGGGTTCCGACCACATCGGCTCAAGTACGTCGACATCCCGGCCGGACCGGATGGTGTCGCCGGGTCGCAGCTCGGCGGCGCGGGGATCGCGGTCTCGGCGTACTCGCAGGATGTCGGCGCGGCTCGGGCGTACGCGATCTGGCTGGCCTCGCCGCAGGTGCAATCGGGGGTGTACTACGACGCGGGCGGGCAGCCCGGGTACGCATCGTCCTGGGACGACGACCGGCTCAACGAGGACTCGTGGGACTTCTTCCGCGGGACGCGTCGGACGCTCGACGGCGCGTGGGTACGGCCGCGGACGGCCGGCTACATGGAGTTCCAGGACGTCGTCTCGCCGTGGGTGACCGCAGCGTTGCGCGGCGAGCTGACCGATGCCGAGCTGGTCCGACGGGCGAGCGAACTGGCCGAGCGACTGCTGGGGGAGCGATGAAGGTAGCGGAGCGGTGGTTCGGGGACTACGCGATCGGTGAGAGCCGGTCGACGGTCGGCCGTACGATCACCGAGGCCGACATCGTGCTGCACGCCGGGCAGACGGGCGACTTCTTCCCGCATCACATGGATGCCGAGTGGATGGCGACCCAGCCGGCCGGGCAGCGGATCGCGCACGGGACGCTGATCCTGTCGGTCGCGGTCGGGATGACGGCCGGCGACATCAACCCGCGGGCGATGTCGTACGGGTACGACAAGATCCGCTTCATCAAGCCGGTGTTCATCGGCGACACCATCACGGTGACCGCGGAGATCACCGAGAAGGCCGACCACAAGCGGATGGCCGAGACCCACGGGTACGTTCATGAGTTGGTGACCGTGACCAACCAGCGCGCGGAGACTGTTCTCGTCCTCACCCACCTGTACCTGGTCGACAAGCGAGGCCCGGCATGATCATCGATGCACACCAGCACGTCTGGGATCTGGAGCGTTCGCCGTACCGCTGGCTCGGTCCGCAGGTCCCGCAGTGGAACCGGACCTTCACCTTCGAGGAACTGCGGCCGCAACTGGTCCGCAACGGTGTCGATGCGACCGTGCTCGTGCAGTCCGACGACGACGACCGCGACACCGACCTGATGCTCGAGGTGGCCGCGAGCGAGGTCGCCGCGATCGTCGCGTACGTGCCGCTCGATCGGCCCGAGCGTGCGGCCGAGCGGCTCGAGGAGTTGCGCAAGGACCCGCGAGTGGTCGGCATCCGCAACCTGATCCACGACCTCCCGGACCCGGACTGGATCCTGCGGGCGGACGTCGACGAGGGTCTCGGCGTTCTCGAGGACGCGGGCGTGACGTTCGACTACGTCGCCGTACTGCCGCGTCACCTCGAACACGTGCCGACGCTGTCCGAACGGCACCCCGGCCTGCGGATCGTGATCGACCATCTCGCGAAGCCGCCGATCGGCGAACCCGACCGCGAACCGTGGTGGAGCCTGATCGAGACCGCCGCCCAGAACCCACTCGTGTACGCGAAGATCTCCGGCCTGTACGGCGAGCCGATCCAGCCGTACGTCGATCGCGCGCTGGAGGTCTTCGGCCCGAACCGTCTGATGTACGGCGGCGACTGGCCGATCTCCACGGCGTTCGGCGGGTACGACCGGGTCTTCGCCTCGCTGTCCGACGCGCTGGCTGACCTCTCGGACAGCGACCGCGACGCGATCTACTCCCGGACCGCCCGCGAGTTCTACCGGATCCCGGGGACCGGACTGGGGTAGTTACGGGGGCGATCACCTGCCGTGACGTGATCGGATCGGTGCAGGCAGAAACTGCAGCGAGGAGAGCGGCGATGGCGGTCACGCGGGGCTTCCACGGTCGGCGGACGACGGCCGACTCGGACCGGGTGCCCCCCGGTCAGTACCTCACGAAGGAGTTCCCGGTGCTGTCGGCCGGACCGACGCCGCGGGCCGAGCTGGACTCGTGGCAGTTCACGATCCAGGGTGCGGTCGACCATCCGGTCTCCTGGTCGTGGCAGGAGTTCCGGGCGTTGCCCCGGGAGTCGTTCACCGTCGACATCCACTGCGTGACCAAGTGGTCGAAGCTCGACACGATGTGGTCCGGCGTCTCCCTCGACACGTTGCTCGCCGCGGTCGGCACCACCGCGCCGTACGCGCTGGCCTACTCCGACGGCGGCTACACGACGAACCTGCCGCTCGACGATCTGCGGGGCGGCCGGGCCTGGATCGTCGACGAGTACGACGGGCAGCCGCTGCCGGCCGAGCACGGTGGACCGGCTCGGCTGCTCGTGCCGCACCTCTACTTCTGGAAGAGCGCGAAGTGGGTGCGCGGGCTCGACCTGCGTCCGTACGACGAGGCCGGTTTCTGGGAGATGTTCGGCTATCACAACTACGGAGACCCGTGGAAAGAACAGCGTTACAGCGGCGACTGAACTGGCAGACCGGCCGGGTGGTCGACACCGTCGTCGAGACGCCGCGGACCAGGACCATCACGTTGGCGGTTCCCGAGTGGATCGGGCATCGGGCGGGGCAGCACGTCGACGTCCGGCTGACCGCGCCGGACGGCTATCAGGCGCAACGGAGCTACTCGATCGCGTCGGCGCCCGAGGACGAGCACCTGATGCTGACGGTCGAGCGGCTCGACGACGGTGAGGTCTCGCCGTACCTGGTCGACGAGCTGCGGGTCGGGGACGAGCTCGAGCTCCGCGGCCCGATCGGTGGCTATTTCGTCTGGGACGACGACCTGGGCGGGCCGTTGTTCCTGGTGGCCGGTGGATCCGGTGTGGTGCCGCTGCGCGCGATGGTGCGGCACCATCGCGCGATCGGGAGCCGGGTGCCGGTACGGGTGCTGTGTTCGGCGCGGTCGCTGGAGCTGCTGATCTATCGCGAGGAGCTGATGGAGATCGCGGCGTACGACCCGTTCGATGTCTCGGTCACCCTGACCCGCGAGGAGTCGGACGGCTGGCACGGGTACCGGCGGCGGATCGACGACGAGCTGCTGGCCGAGGTCGCGTGGACGCCCGACGAGCAGCCGCTCACCTACATCTGTGGCCCGACCAGCTTCGTCGAGACGGCGGCCGGGGCGTTGGTTGCCCGCGGCTACGACCCCGGACGGATCCGGACCGAGCGCTTCGGAGGGACAGGATCATGACGGCTCTGGACGGGAACGCGGTCGCCGGCGTCCTCGAGGACGTGTTCGGCCGGGAGATGACGACGGCCGATTACGCCTGCGTGGATTGTGGACGCACCGGGATGGTGGCCGAGCTGGCCGTGTACGTCGGCGGGCCGGGGATCGTCGGCCGCTGCCGATCGTGCGACGCGCTGCTGCTGGTGATGACCGAACGCCGGGGGATGTACTGCGTGGACGCGACCGGCGTGATCTGAGGCGCGCGTCGTACAATCCGCAGACGGGTGGATCGGCTTCGATGCGGACGGCGGCTGTGGTTTTGCAGGGTCGGCAGGACGAGCGCCGGCAGCTGGACGGGCTTCTCGACGCCGTCCGGGCCGGGCGGAGCCGCAGCCTGGTGCTGTGCGGGGAGGCGGGGATCGGCAAGACCGCGCTGCTCGACCAGTTGGCCGAGCAGGCGGCGGACTTCCGGATCGCGCGGGTCTCCGGCCTCCAGGCCGAGATGGAGCTGGCGTTCGCGGGCCTGCATCAGCTCTGCCGGCCGTTCCTGGACCACCTCGACGTGCTGCCGGCCCCGCAGTACGAGGCGCTCGCGGTGGCGTTCGGCCTACGTGCGGGGGAGCCACCGGACCGGTTCCTGATCGGACTCGCGACGCTGAGCCTGCTGGCCGAGGTGTCGAAACGGCAGCCGCTGCTCTGCGTGGTCGACGACGCCCAGTGGTTCGACACGGCGTCGCTGCAGACGCTGACGTTCGTGGCCCGGCGGATGGTGGCGGAGCGGATCGCATTGGTGTTCGCCGCCCGCGATGGCACGAACAGCTTCGAAGGTATCCCCGAGCTGCTGCTCGAGGGGCTTGGGGACGACGACGCACGGGCGTTGCTGCGGCTCGTACTGGCCGGACCGGACGATCCCCGGGTGATCGACCGGATCGTGGCCGAGACGCGCGGGATTCCGCTGGCGTTGCTCGAGTTGCCGCGCGGCCTGAGCCCGGCGCAGCTGGCCAGCGGGTTCGGGCTGCCCGGCGCGCAGTCCGTACGGGCGTCGGTTGAGGAGAAGTACGTCGACGTACTGCGTGAACTCCCCGACGACACGCGACGGCTGCTGCTGGTCGCGGCCGCCGAACCGCTGGGCGACGCCGTTCTGACCTGGCGGGCCGCCGAAGCGCTCGGTGTCGGGCTCACTGCGGCCGGTCCTGCTGAGGCCGCGGGGCTGGTGCGGTTCGGGACCCGGATCGAGTTCCGGCATCCGTTGGTACGGTCCGCTGTCTACGCTTCGGCAGCGCCCGACGAGCTCCGTGCCGCACACGCAGCACTGGCCGCGGCGACCGACCCGGTTCTGGATCCGGACCGGCGTACATGGCACCGGTCGCAGTCCGTGGCCGGTACCGACGACGAGGTGGCGGCGGAGCTGGACGAGTCGTCGAGCCGCGCTGAGAGTCGTGGCGGTGTCGCGGCGGCCGCGGCGTTCATGGCGAGGGCAGTCGAGCTCAGCAGCGACACGACGGACCGCAACGAACGAGCGATCGCCGCCGCCCGGGCGTATCACCAGGCCGGCCGGACAGACGACGCGTTGCGGCTGGTGGCGATCGCGGAGGCAGGCCGGCCGGACGAGCGCGGGCGAGCACGCATCGATCTGCTGCGCGCGCAGATCGCCTTCACCGCGAACCGCGGCAGCGACGCGCCGCCGCTGCTGTTGCGCGCGGCTCGGCGGTTCGAGGCGTTCGATGTACCGGTGGCCAGGTCGACGTACTTGGATGCGCTGCTGGCGGCCATGTTCGCGGGCGAGTTCCTGTCGGCGGGGTCCCTGCGAGAGGTCGCCGAGGCGGCCCGCGCCGCACCTCGTCCGGCGGGGCCGGAGACGTCCGCAGACCTGCTGCTCGACGGGTTGGCGATCCGCTTCACCGACGGGTACGCGGCGGCCGTGGCACCGTTGGCGAAGGCATTGGCCGCCTTCCAGAACGCCGACCTGCCCGCCGACGAGTTGCGCTGGTTCTGGCTCGCCCACATCACGGCCGGGAACCTGTGGAACGAGCAGACCCTCGACAACGAGAGGCATCTCGTACGGGCGCGTGAGCTGGGCGCGATGGAGACGCTGCCGCTGGCGCTCAGTGTCCGCATCGGTGCGTACGTGATGAGCGGTGAGCTCGACCGGGCGGCCGATCTGGTCACCGAGCTCGATGCCGTGAACGATGTGACCGGTCTGCCGATGGCACCGTACGGCGCTCTGCTGCTGGCCGCCTGGCGTGGACACGAACGGCGGGTGCGGACGCTGATCGAGCGCAGCGAGGCCGAGGCGCACCGGCGCCGCGAGAGCTTCGGCCTGATCATCACCGCGATGGCGTCGGCCTTGCTGCACAACAGCCTCGGCAGGTACGAGGAGGCGTACCGCGCGGCTTTCGATGCCGCGGCCCGGCCGCCGGTGATGGGTGTCGAGCCCTGGTCCGTGCTCGTCGAGCTGGCCGAGTCCGCCGTACGGACCGGTCGTCGGCAGGAGGCACTGGACGCGTGCGAGCGGCTGCGAGCGACAACGCAGGCCACGCAGACGTCCTGGGGGCTCGGTATCGAGGCCAGGTGCCACGCGCAAGTGGTCGCCGACGACGAGGCCGGAGACCTGTACCGACAGGCGATCGACGAGCTGTCGAAGACCCGGATCACCGGCGAACTCGCACGAACCCATCTGCTGTACGGCGAGTGGCTGCGTCGATCCGGCCGCGCCACCGAGGCACGTACCGAGCTGCGGACCGCGCACGGCGAGTTCATCCGGATGGGCATGCGGGCGTTCGCGGAACGGGCCGCGACCGAGCTCCGCGCCGCGGGTGATCCGGTGAGTACGCCGCAGTCGGACCTCCCCGAGGTGCTGACCGCGCAGGAGGCGCAGATTGCGCGCCTGGTTGCGGACGGACTGTCGAACGCCGAGATCGCGGCCCGGTTGTTCCTGAGTCCACGCACCGTCGAGTGGCACTTGAGCAAGGTGTTCGCCAAGCTCCAGATCACCTCACGCAGGCAGCTGCGCGGACAGCAGCTGCCGATCCCGGGGGAGGACTGACCGGGGTGTAGCCCAGGGAGTCCTACTGAGGCGAAAGGTCACGCAGCGCGGGACAGTCAGGCTGTGACCAGTTCAGCTGAGGTACGGCAAGAGTTCGACGTGATTGTGATCGGCGCGGGACCCATCGGCCAGACCGTGGCCGACCGGGCCCGGTCCGGCGGACTGAGCGTCGCCGTCGTGGAGCGCGAGCTCGTCGGCGGCGAGTGCTCCTACTGGGCGTGCGTCCCGAGCAAGGCGATGCTGCGACCCGTCGTGGCGGTCGCCGAGGCGGTCAGTGTGGACGGTGCCCGGGAGGCGGTGACCGGCGCGATCGATCCCGCCGGCGTCTTCGGCCGCCGGAACCGCGCTGTCACCGACTGGGACGACAGCGGTCAGGCGAAGTGGGTCGAGAACATCGGCGCCACCCTGGTCCGCGGCCACGGACGTCTCGACGGCGTACGACGGGTCGCGGTGACCACGCCCGACGACGAGCTGGTCCTGCTCAGCGCGCGGCAGGCGGTCGTGATCTGTACGGGGAGCCTTGCCGCGGCACCCGACCTGCCGGGGATCGCGGAGATCGATCCCTGGACCAACCGGCACGGCACCGACAGCAGCCAGGTTCCGGAGCGGCTGGCGATCATCGGCGGCGGGCCGGTCGGCGTGGAGATGGCCACCGCGTGGAACGGGCTCGGATCGACGGTGACGCTGATCGCCCGGGAGCGCCGGCTGCTGACCCAGATGGAGCCGTTCGCCGGCGAGTTCGTGGCCGAGGAGCTGGAGAAGTCGGGGGTGACGGTCCGGACCGGGACGATCCTCGAATCGGTCCGGCGGCCGGGCGGCACCGGACCCGTGACGCTGATGCTCGACGACGGCGGGAAGGTGGAGGCCGACGAGGTGCTGTTCGCGATCGGCAGGATCCCGCTCACCGGCGACATCGGCCTGGACACGGTCGGTCTGGCACCGGGTACGTGGATCGACGTCGACGACACCTGCCGGGTCCGCGGCGTCAAGGACGACTGGCTGTACGCGCTGGGTGACGTCAACCACCGCGCACTGCTGACGCACCAGGGCAAGTACCAGGCCCGGATCGCCGGTCAGGCCATCATCGATCAGGCCGCCGGCCGGCCACTGGACACAGCTGCCTGGGGCCCGCACATCACGAGCGCGGACACAGCCGCCGTACCCCAGGTCGTCTTCACCACTCCGGAAGCGGCATCGGTCGGTCGGACCGCGGACCAGGCGGCCGCCGAGGGCTTCCGGACCCGGGTCGTCGACATCGAGATGGGCGAGGTCGTCACCGGCGCCAAGCTGTTCGCCGACGGCTACCGCGGCCGGGCCCGGATGATCGTCGACGAGGACACCCGCACCCTGCTCGGTGTCACGTTCGTCGGTCCCGGGGTGACCGAACTGCTGCATTCGGCAACGATTGCGGTCGCGGGGCAGGTGCCGATCGACCGGCTCTGGCACGCGGTGCCTTCGTTCCCGACCATCAGCGAGGTGTGGCTGCGGTTGCTCGAGGCGTACAGGGGCTGAGGACGATGACCGTCGATTGGAGTCCGGTGACACCGGCCGAGGTGGTCCGGGCGATCGAGGAGTACGACAGCCTCGGTCCGGAACGGTTCTTCGCCGTGCACGGGTACGCGCCCACCACGACCTACGACCTGGTCCGCGACGACCGGACGTACCCGCCGAAGGCGATCCTCGGGACCGCCTACGAGCTGGCGACCGGGAAGCGGCTCGCGTCCGCTGATTTCGAGGGCGGGAAGTCCGGTGCCGTGAAGGTGCTCGGAGAGCTCGGGTTCACTGTTGCAAGGCGTGCATGAGGCTGCGGCGGGAGCTGATGCCGAGCTTCTCGAACACCTTGTGCAGGTGATACTCGACGGTGCGCGGGCTGAGGAAGAGCCGTCTGCCGATCTCGGGGTTGGTCAGACCCTGCCGCGCGAGGGCGGCAATGCTCGACTCCTGCGGGGTCAGCTCCGCGTGCCGATGGACCTGGCGGCGCGCCTTCTCCCCGGTGGCCAGGTGTTCGCGGTGAGCGCGTTCGGCGAACGCGCTCGCCCCGATCGCCGTCAGGCTGTCACGAGCCGCCAACAGCTGGGTCCGTGCGTCCGCCCGGCGGCCTTGACGTCGGAGCCATTCCCCGTAGACGAGTTGCGCCCGCGCCAGATGGACGACGATGCGGCTCTTCGACAGCCGCTCGAGAGCCTCTTGGTACGCCGGCTCCGGGTTCTTCGCGAGCAGGGCGCGTGAACGAGCCTCGATGCCGAGGGCCCACTCCGTTCCGCTGCTGTGCGCCCGTTCGGTCAGCTCGTCGAGTGCGCTCTTGGCGGCGGCCTGCCGTCCGGTCCGTGCGGCTGCCTCGATGAGCTCGACGAGCCCCCAACCGGTGAAGCCGAGCAGGTCGTGGCGGACGGCGGCCGTGGCCGCAGTGAGCGCGGCATCGTACCGGCCGAGGCCGTTGTTGAGTACGGCGGCTGCCAGGTCGGCCGCTGTCAGCAGTTGGCCGTCGCCGCGATCGGTGGCGTCGCGCCGAGCGCGATCGATCGCGGTCAGGGTAGGCCCTTCCGCACCACGCCAGGCCCGAAGCACCACTGCGGCGGACGCCTGTGAGGGCGCGCGGGTGGTGGTCTCGAGAACCTGGATCCGGTCGGCCAGCCGCTGCGCCTCGGCGAACCGCCCGAAGTGGATCTCGGCAAGGCAGCTCGTGGACAACGCGTGCGGAAGGGTGGCGAGGTTCCCGGTTGCGTCGGCGTCCTGCCGCGCTTTTGCGGCCAGCTTCGACCACAGGCCGTCGTCCCAGAGATCGGCGGCGATCCGCGCGCTGATCCATGGCTTCCCGGTGTCGGTGGCCAGTGCGGGTGCCAGCAGGTCGCGACCGGCTGCGTAGCCGCGGCTGAACCGGGCGGCGAGGCCGTTCAGAAGGTCGGCGCCGTCGTCGGCCGGCACCTTGTTCGCAACGGCGTCCGCGCCAGGTCCGAACGGTCCGGCGGACTCGGCCGCCAGGAGTGCTTCGAGGAAGGCGTCCGGTGTCGCGGCATCCTGGGCAGCGCGGAGCAGTTGCTCGGCCGCCTCACCGTTGCGCTTCTCGGCGAACGACAGGCGGGCCAGTTGCCAGTCGAGCTGTCGCCGGCTCTCCTCGTCAGGGTCGCCCAGGACAGCCGTCGTCAGCATCTGGCCGGCGGCCGCCGGCAGGCCGGCGTCGAGCTTGGCCGCGGCGGCGGCCAGAGCACGCCGGGTACGGAGCTCCGGATCTGTCGTCAGTAGCGCCGACCGTTCGCTGAACGCGGCCGCACCCGCGACTCCGCAGCGTTCCCGCGCCGTGCCCACGCACCGCTCGAGCTCGGTCGCGAGGTCATCGTCCACGCCGGCCGTGGCGCTGGCCAGATGCCACATGCGCCGATCCCCGGCTGTCGCTGTGTCGGTCGCCGCAGCCAGTGCCCGATGTGCCAGGTCGCGCTCAGCAGCACTGGCCGCCCGGTACGCCGCGGCGCGGTGGACAGGGTCGGCGAACAGGATCTGCGCGCCGAGGCGGAGCCAGCCCTGGTCTTCGAGCACCGTCGCCGTCCGGCGGCTCAGCCCGATCGTGTCGACGGCCCGCCAGAACAGGACGGGATCGCCGGTCGGATCGGCCGCGGCCAGGACGAGCATCCGTCGAAGGTCCGCGGGCAGGCTGTGGAGCCGTTCGAGGTAGGGGTAGAGCGCGTCGGGGGACAGGCGCTCGATACCGTACCCGCCGGCGAAGGCCGCACACGTAGTGGCGTTGGCCGCGGCGAGGACCGCGCGTGGACTGCCGTGCACCTCGGCGGAGATCCGGCGCAGTACGGCGTCGTCGACGGCTCCGAAGGTTGCCGATCGCAACAAGTCGTGCGCCTCGTGGATGCTGAGCTCGCCCAGGTGCAGCCCGTGGAACTCGCTGAACGCGTCACTGGCGTCGACGTCGTCGGACAGCAGCACCGCGATCGGGTGGTCGTCGAGCCGGCGGAGCGCGAACGCCAGTGCGCGGGCAGAGGCAGGATCGAGCCACTGGGCGTCGTCGACGATGTAAAGCACCGGTTGACGTCGTGCCGGTGCGGTGAGGATCGCATGAGTTGCGAGGCCGACGAGGTACGGATCTGCCGCGCCGTCGGAGTTCCGGAACGCGGCATCGAGTGCCGCTCGGAGCGGTGCGTCGAGGGCATCCAGATCAGCCTGGACGTCCGTACAGAGGAGTTGCAGACCGGCGTACGGGAGGTCCTGCTCGGCGCGGACGCCGGTGAACCGTCGTACCTCCAGGCCGTGGGCGCCGGCTGCGGCCAGATCGAGCAGAGTGGACCGGCCGGAGCCTGGAGCTCCACACAGCACGAGGACCGACGCTTTTCCGGAGCGTGCGTTCCGGATCTCGTCCTCGAGCCGGCTCAGCTCGGCGCCGCGACCGACAATCTCCGGATGCGGTCCGCCGGTGGGGTTGTGGAAGGCCTGGTGGGTCACCCTCTCAGCCTGTACCGGGGCGACGTGGTCGCGGACCCGGGGCGAGCACGGGTTGTGCCCCGGGTCCGCACGGCAACACCACAGTTCAGGGCACAGTGCACGGCACAGTCCTGAGCTGCGATGCGCCAGTCATCCGGCGTGTTCTTGCACGTAGCGCACCAGCCCGGCCACGTCCTCGGGGACGAGCCGGCCGATCGCGCCGCTGGAGTAGACACTGACCACGACCTTGCCGTCGGGGTCGAGAACGAAGCCGGTGGACTGCAGGTACTCCGGGTCCGGGTTCACGAACGCGCCGGTCAGCGCGGACACTGCGGTGGCGTCGGCCCCGTACCCGACCGGGAACTTGAGCTTGTGCTTCGCGATCACGTCCACCGTGGCGGCCTCGTCGTCGACCGAGAGCGCCGCGACCCGGACGCCTACCTCGTCGAGTGGGCTCGCCGCGCGCTGGAAGGCCCGGAGTTGCGCGTTGCAGTACGGGCACCAGGATCCGCGGAAGAACAGCATCACGCCGTAGCTGCCGGCGAAGTACTCCGGGACGGTGATCTTGTCGCCGCCCGGGACGGCGAAGGTCAGCTCCGGGAAGGTGTCGCCGGGGTTGAGTAGCTGCATCAGGGGGATCTCCTCAGGTCGCTGCGATGCCTGCGCGGCGCTCCGATTCTGCAGTGTTCGTGCGCGCCTCGCCTCCGGCAGCCCCCTGGGCGGAGTCCCCGGTGTAAACCCCGGGCCGGTCTAGTCGGCCGGTGCTCGATCGCGGTCGAGGACTACTTCGCCTGAACAAATGGATTCGCCGCCGGGCTCGTCGCCGGTAGGCTCGGCCACTGGTCTTCGACGAGGAGGTCCCGTGTTCCAGCCACTTCTGGCGTCTGCGACTCGAGCCGTTGAGAAACTCCGCGACATCGGCGAACCGCTGCCCGACGACCTGACCAGCCAGCTCGCGAAGCTGGCCGACGACACCCAGACCGACGACGTCCGGGCTGCCAAGCTCGACGAGCTCCTCCGCCCGTACGTGCTGGCCGAGGCCGAGATCGACGAGCAGGGCCTGACCATGGCCCGGCGGGGTGCCGCCCAGCCCCGGCTCGTGCAGCACGGGTGGCGCAGCTTCCTGGTCCGGATCGCGAACCCGTACGGCCTGCTCGGCGACCTGTCCGCGCCGTCGAACCATGTGCTCGGGATGATTGACTACCACAGCCATGCGGCCCGGATCGCGCTGGCGGACACGCTGACCGTCGTACCGCGGATCGCGACCAGCTGGCTCGAGGTGAACCTCGCCGGCCCGACCGACGTCTCAGGGGTGGACGTCGAGTACAAGGTCATCAGCCTGTACAGCCGCGCCGGCGGCACCCGGCAGGGCGAGCTGACCTTCGTCCTGACGGTCGAGGAGGCGTTCGAGACCGTCACACGTTCGGCGGGCCGGCAGGCGTACAAGCGGATGAGTTTCGAGAGCAGGCAGTACGGCGCGAAGTACGACTTCGACTGCCTGCCCGCCCGTGACATCAGGCTCGACGTCCGGGAGCCGGACGGCAGCACCAGCGTCGCCGCGCTGACGATCCGCGACTCGCAGCGACGGTCCTACCCGTCGAAGACGATGCGGCTGGCGCCGGACATGTTCTTCCACGATCACGTCTACCGCGCCACCGGTGAGATGCTCACGCTCCCGCACGGCCGGTACGTCGTCTCTGCGCGGCGTGGCCCGGAGTACCGGGAGGTCAGCGTCGAGGTCGAGCTGTCGGCGGTCACCGAGTCGATCGCGATCGAGCTGGATCGGTGGACCGATCCGGCCGCGCACGGCTACTACTCGGGCGATCCGCACATCCACGCCGGCGGCTGCTCGCACTACAGCGTGCCGTCCGAGGGCGTCACGCCGGAGACGATGATCCGGCACGTCCGCGGCGAGGGGCTCTGGATGGGCAGCGTGCTCACCTGGGCGCCGTGCTACTACCACCAGAAGCAGTTCTTCAGCGGCTCGTCGATCAGCCCCCGCGCCGAGCTGGAGTACCCGGCGATGCAGCAGGCGCAGGGGATGACCTGGGACCCGCAGGACACCGACCGCGACGGCCAGAGCATCCTGCGGTACGACCTCGAGGTGTCGGGCTTCCCGTCCAGCCACTCCGGCCACGTCATCCTGCTCGGCCTCACCGACCAGGATTATCCGGGGACGAAGATCATCGAGGACTGGCCCTCGTTCAACCTGCCGGTGATGCGCTGGGGTCACGACCAGAACGCCCTCGTCGGGTACGCGCACTGCGGGCTCGGTCTGGACGTCGGTACGGACGAGCTGCCGAACCACGTGATCCCCGGATTCCAGTCGATCGGGTCCAACGAGATCATCGTCGACGTACCGCTCGGTGCCGCCGACTTCCAGTGCGGCGCCGAGTTCACCCCGGCCGCGGAGCTGAACATCTGGTACCACCTGCTGAACGTCGGGTACCGAACGCTGATGCTCGGCGAGACCGACTACCCGTGCATCTACGACGACGGTCCCGGGGTCGGCCGGACGTACGTGCGGCTGCCCGAGCCGCCGGAGGGCGACCAGGCCCTGGAGTCCTGGCTGGGTGGACTCAAGGACGGTGCGTCGTACTTCGGGGACGGCCGGAGTCACGTGTACGACTTCGCGGTCAACGGGTCTGCCGATCGTGAGCAGGCAGTCGACGCCGCGGGACCAGCGCGGGTCAGTGCGACGGTCGCGGCGTGGTTGCCCGCGGATCCGCCGGCGGCGCCTGCGGCCGGTCAGCCGGTGTACTCCGCGCCGGTCGGCTGGCATCTCGAGCGGTCGCGGATCGGGCAGTCCCGCAACGTACTCGTCGAGGTGCTCGTGAACGGCGTACCGGCCGGGTCGGTGGGGCTGCTTGCCGACGGCAACGAGCATGCCGTGGAGTTCGAGGTGGAGCTGGAACGCTCGTCGTGGGTCGCGGTACGGATCCTGCGCAGCGTGCACACCCAGCCGATCTTCGTGGAGATTGCGGGGCAGCCGATCCGGGCGTCGCGGCGGAGCGCGCAGTGGCTGCACGATTCGGTCGACGCGCTGTGGAAGGCGAAGTCCGGATTCATCCGCGAGACTGAGCAGGCGGCGGCGCGCGAGGCGTACGACGCCGCGCAGGCGACGTACCTGGTCCGGCGGGACGAATGCGAGGTGGACTGATGGCGCAGGGTTGTTGCGATCCGGTCGACACGACGGCGGCGCTGTCGGTCACGATCAACCCGGAGGCCCGGGTGAATGTCGCCCGCACCGGCAGCCGGGTGGCGAGTCTGGCCGCGGGCGAATGGCACACGATCGAGTTCCCGGTCGTCAACACCGGGTTCGTGACCGGCGTACTGGTGATCGACGGCGACCCGGTCCCGGGCATCGAGCTGGACCTGCCGGATCACCAGCTGACCGGCGAACCGCGCCAGGAGGGCGGCTTCCGGGTGCGCTTCGACGCACCGACTATCGTCGACATCACCCTCACGTTCCGCGCACTGGGCTCGCTGGGCGGCCTGGCAATCCACAGCTCGCTGCACCTCCTGCTCCGCTCCCACGCGGTCCCCGTCCCGCTCGGCTGAGGATGTCGAGAACCACGGCCCGGCTCCGACGTTCCTAGTGTCAGACCACCGAACAGGGAGCCGGCCGTGGCGAAGCAAGTCGTACTGTTCCACTCGGCCCTGGGGCTGCGCGCCGTCGAACACAGCGCCGCCCGGCTGCTGCGTGCCGACGGGCACGAGGTTCACCTGCCGGATCTGTACGACGGGCGGGTCGCAGCGGATCTCGACTCCGGTCTGAACCTGATGCGCGAGGTCGGCTGGGACGCGATCTGCGACCGGGCGCGCATCGCCGTACGGGACCTGCCGGACGACACCGTCTTGATGGGCATCTCGATGGGCGCGGGTGTCGTCGGTGAGATTTGGAAGGACCGTGCGGCACCCGGTGCGGTCGTCCTGATTCACGGTCACACGAGCGTCCCGCCGACGCCCTCGGCGCGTACGCGGGTCGAACTGCATGCCGGGAGCAACGATTCGTTCGTCGAGCTCGCGCCGTGGACGCGCGCGGCGGCGGGCTTGGATCAGGTTGTGTGGGAGTACCTAGGCGTTGGGCACTTCTTCACCGATCCGGAGTCGCCCGACTATGACCCCGGTGCTGCTGAACTGCTGTGGGAGCGTGTGCGGGCGGCGGTGCGGTGATGATCGATCGAGGTTGGCTGGCTGGTCTCACCGTGATTTTCGGCGCGACTGGACTGTACTGCCTGTGGAGGTTGGCCGTCGGGCGCGGCCGGGGGATTGAAACCGTTGTCGACGTGAACCATGTGCTGATGAGCCCGGCGATGGTGGTGATGCTGTGGTGGCCCGCGGACGGGGTTGCCCGCTGGGTGCAGGTGGCGGTGTTCGGGGGAGCGGCGGTCGTGTTCTTCCGTCAGCTGGCCGGTTCGGTCGAAGTGACGGCGCGAACGGGCGCGCTGCTGCACGCCGCGATGAACTTCGGCATGGTGTGGATGCTGCTCGCCATGCCCTCCCTCATGCCGAACCACGGCGACCTGGCCATGGACATGACGCGCTCCCATCCTCTCGTCGGCGTCCAGGCCTGGACCGCCATGCTCACTGGGGTGGTCGCCGCATCACTCACACTGGCCGCGGCATGGTGGCTCCTCCACGCCGTACGCTCCCCAGGCCATCGCATCCTCTGCACCTGCCACGCCCTCGCAACAGCCGGCACCGCAGTGACCTTGGCCCTCATCAGCCCCGGCCTCTGACTCGGCCGGCACACGGTCGGCACTGTTATGTCTCAGGACATCGGTGACAAATCTGTATCAGGACATCGGTGACGCTTCCGGGGCACTTGGTGGTGACACTTCCTCGGCCCGGCGTGCAATGCATGTCCTTCCGGATCTGCCGATGTGCGGCCGTTCACCCGAACTGCCTATCAACCGCGCAAGGCCCCGTGGCACCCTGCGGGCATGGATCTCGAGTGCCGACGACGCCACCGACCCGTCAAGGTCTCCGCAGCACAGTTCGAGGTCTTCGAGCGGGTGCACTACGTGTGCTTTCACTACGAGTTCGAGCATGGTGAGTTTGACGTAGACGGGGAGTGCACAGCTGGTGGATGCCCTTCCGCCTCTCTGGCGAAGGGCCGGGATCGGGTCATAGCAACGGCCGTGAACTCGTTGAAGAGGCGGCCTTGGGTGCGCCGTGGACAAATGCAGCGCTCCACGAGTACCTCGAAGCCTTCGCATCTTGGCTTGCCGATTCGGGCGGCTACTACCTGAATCGACGAACCGTACCGCCTGGCAACGGCTGGGAAGTCGTAAACGATGCTCTCAGGGCCGCGACAGTCTACGAGTGATCGCACTGCCGACGAGAGTGACGCGCGGCCAAGCTGATGTGCGCGCGTCAGTGCCAGCCGAACCGACGGAGCGTTAGATCGATCTCCTGGTCGCTGGCGTACCACGTCCAAGAGCGCAACTCGACCAAACGGATCAATCCGAGGAGCGCAACAGGATCGTCCGCGACGTACTCCTCGTCACCCCTGTGCGCGACGACTCCGTCTCCATCGGCGGCAAGTTCGAAGCCGAGCGACTCGATGGCCAGGATGGCCGGAACGACACACTCGGTCGGCACACGATTGTGCCTGTTCGAATATTTGTTCTAATATAGGCGCATGACAGTGGCGATCGATCCGATGCAGGGCGAGCCGGCGTGGCTCACGCCCGCCGCGACTGGCCGGATGACTGCTGAACTGTCGGCCGAGACAGCCACGATTGAGGCCGCCGGTGGACTCGTGCCACCCGCTGACCTGTGCGACCCAGACGGTCCCGATGGTGCGATCGATCCGTGCTTCGTGGACTGGCAGGACCCATATGACGATATGTACGGCGACGCGTACGGACTGCCGGCGATGTCGCGGATCGACGCACTGGAGTGGGAGCTGTGGGCCGGAGCCGAGCAAGACGAAGCCGAACGGGTCATGCTGCGGCTGAAGGCGCCCGCCTGGGTGTCCCTTCCACCCGGCGCCGAGCTCGCCGCCGAACTGGACGAGCTGCGTCCGGGCTGTGAATCGCCGGTCGCGCTGATCGAGGCGATGAAGGCCGCGGCCCGGATGGAAGCCTGGGCCGCGTCGATCCGGACCGAGACGATGGCAGCGTTCGTCCGGCAACGCAAAGCTCAACTGGACCGGATCCCGCGCCCGGCCCAGATCGACTCGTCGGGCCGTCCGATCGACCCCGAACGCTCCTGGACCGCCGAGATCGGGGCCGCGTTGCACCTGTCGAAGGAGACCGCAGCCCGGCACATCGACACCGCGCTGCACCTATCCGGCACCCTCGCCGCGACCCGCACCGCGTTGCGCTGCGGAGCCCTGAGCCTGGCCAAAGCCCTGTCGATCTCCGAGGCGACCCGCAGCCTTTCGCCGGACGCCGCTCGGACGGTCGAGGCTCACGTGCTGCGCCGCGCCGCCGGTCAGACCCACAGGAACCTCGCGGCCTCGCTGCGCCGCCAAGTCGCCAAACACGCCGCCGAGGAAGAGTCCGACCAGCACCGGCAAGCCGTCACCGAACGGACCTGCAAAATCGTGCCCCTGCCCGACGGCATGGCCGGTCTGTGGGTAGTCCACACCGCCGACAAGATCCAGCAAATGTGGATCGCCGTCCAAGCCCTG
Organism: Kribbella sp. NPDC048928; assembly: GCF_043197975.1. Classification (NCBI taxonomy): domain Bacteria; kingdom Bacillati; phylum Actinomycetota; class Actinomycetes; order Propionibacteriales; family Kribbellaceae; genus Kribbella; species Kribbella sp. NPDC048928. Next base: position 340,606 of record NZ_JBICUC010000008.1, read on the forward strand.
GCCGACCTCACCAAACGCGCCACCCCCAGCACCCCCACCACCCCCACCACCCCCACCACCCCCGCCACCCCCGCCACCCCCGCCACCCCCGACGCCACTACCGAATCCCTGCACGCCACTACCGAATCCCACGACGCCACCCCCGGAGCCGCCACAGCCGGCACCGAAACCAGCTCAGCCATCACCCGCAGCGAGTCCTCTGACAACGCTCACCTGGCCGAGCCAGCTGAGCCGGACCAGCCCGCTGGATCGACCCGTCCAGCCAGGCCGGGCAACTCGACCGGTTCGGCCTGGCCCGGCGCCTCGGCTGGATCAGCTGAAGTTGGGGTGGTCAAGGACGAGCGGACCGCGCCTCAGCGCCGCGCGGACGTGGTCGCGGACCTGTTCGGGCAGATCCTGCACAACGGACTCGACTGGCTCGGCCGCCGGCTACCCGACCAACACCGCAGACGCCCCCACATCGAAGTCCTCATCCCCATCACCACACTGATCGGGATGGACGACGACCCCTGCGAACTCACCGGTTACGGCCCCATCCCCGCCACCATGGCCCGCCGCGTCGCCGGCGACGGCACCTGGCGCCGGCTCCTCACCGACCCTGCCAACGGCACCGTCCTCGAGGCCTCCACCACCCGCCACGACCCCGGCGTGCTCGTGACCGAAACCCTCCTCGCCCGCCACCCCACCTGCGCCTGGCCCGGCTGCAACCGCACCTCCCGGACCTGCGACCGCGACCACGCGATCCCGTTCGCACAATCCGGACGCACGAGTCTGTCCGGGATGGTGCCGTACTGCGAATACCACCACGTCATCAAAGACACCCCCGCCTGGGGATGGAAGACCACTGCCCACGCCGACGGCTCCGTCACTCTCACCACCCCCACCGGCCACCGCTACACCACAGTCCCACCCGCCCGCGGCCCCATCGCCCATCCGCCACAGCAACCCCAACGACAGCCATCGGACGACCCAGCACCCTTCTAACACACCTGCGTGGGCCGTCGGTTCCTGAGCCAGGAGGTCAGGAGGTCAGGAGGGCAGGAGGGCAGGGGTCAGGGGGCAGGAGGTCAGGAGATCAGTTGGTCAGCCAGGGGCCGATGATGGGCTCGGTACGTTCTGCGACCTTTGCGACGAATGCGGTCGGCCACTCGACGCCCGTACGTTCGCACAAGCTCCGCGCGACGGGCGTGAAGTGCTGTGCGCAGTACTGGTGAACGGCGAGCACTGATTCCTCCGTCGCCTCGATGCTCGGCACCTGGGCGACAACGGTGTAATGGTCGTCCGGCAGGAGGCGCCGCAGGTACATCGCGCCGCCGCGATCCTCGACGGCGACCAGTTCCTGGAACGCGTCGATGAGCATCTGGCGCAGCAACGTCGATCCCGAGGCACCGACCGCGAAGTCGGACCTGCCGAGAACGATCGGCAGCATCGAGAGAACGCGAAAGAATTCGGGCACCAACCTGCGGACGGTCGCAGGTGACGGCTCCGTGAGCGGCAGTCGCTCGGGCAAGCGTTCGTAGACGCCTGTCCGGTCGAACAGCACCTTGACCGTGCTCTGCGAGCGCTGGCCGATCGACGCCTCGGTGGTCGCGACCACGTCGTACCGGACCCAGTCGTTCGTGATCTGGTTGAAGAGCCTGGAGGCGCCGAAGTCGAACGCTCGGTCGTAGACGAGCGGCGCCGCCGAGCCGCGGTTCGCGGTCCAGCGCTGCGCAACCTCGTCCAGCCGTCCTTCGCCCGCCACGAGCAGGAAGTCCACGTCACTGCACTCGTCGTCCGCGTCACGTCCGATGCTGCCGGTCAGCAGGAGTGCGTCGACGTCCTTGTCGTCGGCAAGCACTCGGTGGACGTTTTCGATGATCTGGCGCTGCTCGGGGCCCGGCATCGGCCCATCATAGGAGCCGGGCCCCGGGCGCTGCGCCCGAGGCCCGATCCACGTGTCAGTTGACGTTCTGGGTCTTGAGCCAGGTCAGGACTGCGTCGGCGACGTCCTGCCAGCCGTTGTCGATGGTGAGGGAGTGGCCGCGGCCTTCGAACTGCTGGAGCTCGGTGACTGCGGTCGAGTCCCGGTACTGCTTGAACGTCGACCTGGTGACGACGTCCGGGACCGTGTGGTCGGCGGTGCCGGAGATGAGCAGCAGCGGTCCGCGGGTGTTGTTGCCGGTCTCGACCGCGGCCTGTGCGTGCATGACGAAGTTCGCCGCGGCAGCCTGGAACAGCGGGCGGGCCGGGGACGGGATCGTCCAGCGGCGGTACAGCTCGGCGGACTCCTCCTCGCTGACGGCGTTGCCGAAGCCGTACCGGAACTCCTTCTCGGTGAGCGCGACCGAGCGGTGCAGGTTGGCCGGATTGCCGAGCGCCGGCAGGCCGGAGCGCAGCTGGGCGAGCGGGAGTGGCAGGACGCCCTTGATCTGGGCTGGGTCGATCGCGACGGCCGCCGCACCGTGACCCAGGCCGAGCAGCTTCTCGGCGAACAGACCTCCGAACGAGTGCCCGATGATGACCGGCGGCTCGTCGAGTTCGCCGATCAGCTTCGCGTAGTGCTCGGTGATCTCGTCGATGCTGAGGTCGGCGACCGCGTCCGGGTTCGCCCGGGCCTCCTCGACAGTCGGCGCCTCGTGCGGCCAGCCTGGTGCGACGGGCCGGTAGCCGGCCGCGGTGAAGTGCTCGATCCAGGGCTGCCAGCTGGTGGCGTGCAGCCAGAGTCCGTGGATGAAGACAACCGGTGTTGGCATCTGTACTCCTGGGTGTCAGATCGTGGTGACGAGGCCGCCGTCGATGACGAAATCGGCGCCGGTGACGTTGGCTGCCCGGTCGCTGGCGAGCAGCAGCACGAGGTCCGCGACCTCGTCCGGGCGGGTGAACCGGCCGGTGACGCTTTCGGAGGCAGCGCCCGCCTGGATGTCGGCCGCCTGGGTGCCCTGCACCTTGGCGAGGGTGGCGGCGACGCCGTCCTTCCCGAGCCAGAGATCGGTCTCCACCGGACCGGGACTGACCGTGTTCACCCGGACGCCGCGGGGGCCGAACTCCTTCGACAGCGACTTGCTGAGATTGGCCAGCGCGCCCTTCGCGGCGCTGTAGTCGATGACCAGCGGATCGGGCAGGAACGCGTTGACCGAGCTGACCGTGACGATCGAGGACCGGGACTGCCGGATCAGGTACGGCAGCGCTGCGCGCATGGTCCGGACCGCGGCGAAGAAGTTGATCGCGAAGACGTCCGTCCAGTCCTGGTCGGTGACCGAGAGGTACCCGTCGGGCCGCGGACGGACGGCGCCGACGTTGTTGACCACGATGTCGAGCTGTTCGTACTGTGCGATCGCCTCGGCGACGAGCGCTGCCGGGCCGGACTCGGTGGTGAGATCGACACGGACCGGATGCAGCCGCCAGCGTTCCGCGAGCAGGTCCAGTTCGGGGCTGCCGCGGAGCGACCCGGCGACCACGAAAGCGCCTTCCTCGGCGAGCGCCCGGGCGATCGCCAGCCCGATGCCCTTGCTCGCTCCGGTGACGACGGCGACCTTCCCGGTCAGATTGAGGTCCATGGCGGAAACGCTAGGTCGCGGGAGCCGGGATCCACCCCACGTGAACGCGTAGTCTCGATGCTGGGGAGAGGGAGGGAGAGGGAGGCGGTGGAACCTGCACTGCGGCATGTCTTGGCGCGGGTGGAGAACAGCCCGTTCCGGAACGAGCCGATCGACGCTGCCGTACTCGCGTCCTGGCATCGTTCCGCCGCGGCCGGGCTCGAGCCGGAGCTGATTCATCCGCCGTACGACGCGGACGTCGACGACGGCAGCAGGCTGCACTGGGCGGCCGCGCCGGCCATGACGGCGGTGAGCGCGGATCTGCCCGACCTGCGCAGTGCGCTGCTGCTGACCGACCGGCGCGTCCATGTGATCCAGCGCTGGACGCGAACGCCCCGTACGGCGCTGCAGATGGATGCGGTCGGCGCCGCGCCGGGGTTCTTCTGCGACGAGGCTGTCGTCGGGACGAACTCGATCGGCCTCGCGGCGAACACCCGTGGCGCGACCTTCGTGCGCGGGTTCGAGCACTACGCCGACGCGTTCACCCGGCTCACCTGCGCCTCACGGGCGGTCCTCGACCCGTTTACCGGTCAGGTGCTCGGCGTGGCGAACCTGACGATCGCGGAACCCGCGCCGTGGGAGTTGATGGCTGCGTTGGTCGGCCGGATCGTTCACGAGACGCAGCAACGGCTGCTCGACGAGGCCGGCGGCCGGTCGGTCGCGCTCTACGAGAACTTCCTGCAGGTCCGTCGACGTACCAGAGGTCCCATCGCCGCGATCGACGGCAGCGCGCTGTACGTCAACGCGGCGGGCAGCAGGTGTGTCGCCTCCACGGATCGGGAGGCGCTGTGGGCATGGGCGCGGCAACGCGTCAGTACTCAGGAACCCGCCGTCGTGCACCTGCCGACCGGGCCGGTCGTCGCCCGCTGCGAGGCGATCTACGACGGACCCGAGTTGGTCGGGGCGATCGTCCGCTTCGCGCCGGCGGCCCCCGACGAGCCGGCCGGCCGTGCGGCGTGGGCGCGCCTGACCGACTCCGAACGCAGCGTCGCCGAACTCGTGGCGGCCGGACTCACCAACCGCGAAACAGCCGCCAAACTCTTCATCTCCCCGCACACCGTCGACTACCACCTCCGCCACATCTTCCGAAAACTCCACATCGACTCCCGGATCCAGCTGGCCCGGCTCACCAATCAGCCCACCACCCTGTAGGCAGCGGGTCCATGGTGTGGATCTGTGCTCGTTGGTGCGTGAAGTTGGGTTGTATGCTCCATGATCACGCATTGGCTGGAAGGAGTGGTCGGGGTGTGGGAGTTCGTTCTGTGTGATGCGCTGGCGCGGGTGCATCCGGTGCGGGATCCGCGGCCGGTGGCTGCCGAGACCCGGTTCCAGGCGTTTCTGGGGGAGCCGGCGTCCTTCCAGCTTGCGTACCGGCCGCCGCTCGACTCGGCCTTCCGGGACTCGAGTCCGCTGCAGGTGCGGGTCGAGGGGGATGCTGCCGACCTGGTCGCTGTGTCGTGCGTGGAGCTCGTGCCTGCTGCGTACCTCGCGCTTCCGGGACACGATGACGGGTACGAGTGGGACGAGCCGGGGTTGTACCCGGACGTGCTGCGGCCGGTGTCGAACGGCGAGGCGCCCGTTCTGTTCGGGTCCTGGCGCGCGTTGTGGTTCGACGTCACCACGACAGACCCCGCGCGGGCCGGAGTGCATGAGCTGACGGTCGTGATGAATTCGGCGGACGGCTCCGAGCTGCACCGGGTGCCGGTCACGGTCGAGCTCACGGGGATCGAGCTGCCGCCGCTCGACATCGTGTCGAGCCACTGGATGCATCTCGACTCGCTCGCGGACCACTACGGCGTCGAGGTGTTCAGCGAAGAGCACTGGGCGATCGTGGAGCGCTTCATGGCATCCGCTGCGACGATGGGTGCGACCTCGCTGCTCGCACCGGTGTGGACGCCGCCACTCGACACCGCGATCGGTACGTGCCGCACGGTCGTACAGCTGATCGAGATCACGGGGACCGCGGACGAGTACCGCTTCGGCTTCGATCGGCTGCGGCGCTGGCTCGAGCTGTGCAGGCGTACCGGAATCACTGGAGTCGAGGTCGCACATCTCTTCACCCAGTGGGGAGCAGAGGCAACGCCGGGGATCGTGGTGAACGGCGAGCGCGCGTTCGGATGGGACGTCGCCGCTACCGATCCGAGCTACCGCGAACTGATGGAGGCGCTGCTGCCCGCGCTACAGACCGTGCTCGACGAGGAGTGGGACCGCGACCACGTGGTCTTCCACATCTCGGACGAACCGTCGGGGGAGAAGGGGCTCGCCAGCTACCTCGCCGCGAAGGCCGTCGTCGCAGATCTGCTGAAGGGCTGGACAGTCGTCGACGCGCTCAGCGAGCACTCCTTCTACACGTCAGGCGCCGTGCCGGTGCCGGTCGTCGCCACGAACCACGTCGAGCCGTTCCTCGCCGAACGCCCGGAACGTCTCTGGGTGTACTACTGCGTCAGCCAGGACCGCGACGTCGCGAACCGTTTCATCGGCATGCCGTCCGCGCGCAACCGGGCGATCGGGCATCAACTCTTCGCGTCCGGGGTGGACGGCTTCCTGCACTGGGGCTTCAACTTCTGGTACTCCCGGCACGCCGTCCGCCGGGTGAACCCGTTCGAGGACACGTCGGCCGGCGGTGCCTTCCCTGCCGGCGACCCCTTCATCGTCTACCCCGGCCCCGACGGAACCCCCTGGCCGTCGATCCGGCACCGCGTCTTCGCGCAAGCAATCTGGGACCACCGCGCCCTCCAAGCCGTCCGCACCGCCCACGGCAACGAAGCCGCCCTCGACACCATCGACCCCACCCGAACCCTGCGCTTCAACACCCCCGTCCTCGACCCCCAGCACTACTACGACTCCCGCCAACGCCTCACCAAAGCCCTCACGGACTGACTCGGTTACCAGTGGCCCCGGTGGTCGGGGACGAGGAAGGTCAGGGGGATCATCAGGATGAGGAGGGCGGCGAAGGCTATGAAGGTGTAGGCCTGGGTGGTGCCGGGGTTGGTGGCGTGGGTGAGGATCGTGGTGGTGATGGAGACCGCGACGATCCCGCCGGACTGGCGGAACATGCCGCGGAGGCCGGCGATGGCGGAGATGTGTTCGGGGGCGAGTTGCAGGCTGGCGTTGTTCGAGGCCGGGATCGACAGGCCCATGCCGATCCCGGTGATGCCGGCGGCGAGCGCGAGCCAGGCGTACGGGGTGAGGCCGTGCGGCGCCAGTGACATCACGGTCATCCCGCACGCGACCAGGACGAAGCCTCCGATCATCGGAGCCCGGTAGCCGGTCCGGCGGAGTGCGAAGACCGCGAGTCCCGCGACGCAGATCATGCCGACCGCCCGGGCCGTGAGCAGCGTGCCGGCTTGGAGCGGCGCGATGCCGTACCGCGATTCGGCGTACAGGGGGACCAGCGCCCCGAAGCCGAGCATCGCCGCGCCGAACAGGAAGTTGATGATGTTCATCGCGCCGAAGCCGCGGCCGCGGAGCAGATGCAGCGGGATGAACGGCGCCGCGTGCCGGTTCGCGTGCCGGACGAACAGCACTCCGAGGACGAGCGCGACCAGCATCGACGCGATGAACAGTGGATCCGTCGGCTCCGCACCGGTACCGCCGAGCGAGCTGATCCCGTACATGCCGGAGAGCATCGTCAGCGCCAGCAGGACCGCGCCGATCCCGTCGACGCGGGACGCGGCCTGCGGCTTGCTGTTCGGGATGAAGCGCAGCGCGAGCACGATCAGGATCAGCCCGATCGGTACGTTGACGACGAAGATCTCCCGCCACGACCAGTACGTGACGATCACGCCGCCGATGATCGGGCCGATGATGCCGCCGATCGGGAAGATCGAGGTGAACATGCCGATCGCGCGATCGCGGTCGCGGCCGAACTGCTCCGCGACGATGCCGGTCGCGGTCGGCATGAACGCACCGCCGCCGATCGCCTGGACCGCACGGAACACCACCAGCAGGTAGATGTTGTCGGCCAGCGCGCAGCACAGCGACGCGGCGGTGAACAGCGCCGCGGCGCCGAGGAAGACCTTCTTGCGGCCGAACTGGTCGCCGAGCCGGCCGGCCAGCGGCAGCACGATGATCTGGCCGAGCGCGTAGACCGTGATCGTCCAGCCGCTCCAGGTCAGCTCCGCGTGCAGGTCGCCGCGGATGGCGTTGAGCGCGGTGGCCACTATGGTCTGATCGATCGAGGCCATCAGCAGGGCGATCGCGACGATGCCGAAGACGATCCGCCGATGAGCCAGCGGCTCGTCTGCGGCCGGCTCGGCGGTCGCCGGTGGTGTTCTCGGCGGTTTCATCGAGGATCACGATACATTGCTTGCTGGCAGGCAATAAAGGGGTGACATGACCGACACCGACACGTTGAGCAAGCTCCGCGGGGTGATCTCCAAGCTCGCGCGGGAGCTCAATGCCACGGCGACCGACGAGGGTCTGACGCCGACCCAGGCGTCCGTACTCGGCCTGATCGCCTTCCGCGGCCCGCTCGGGCTGACCGAGCTCGCGCAGCGCGAGGGCCTGAATCCGACGATGCTCTCGCGGGTCGTCGGCCGGCTAACCGAGCTCGAGCTGATCCAGCGCGACTCGAACCCGGACGACCTGCGCGCCGTCCGGGTCGAGGCTACCGACGCCGGCCGCCAGTTGCACGAACGCGTCAAACTGCTCCGCACCCAGGCGCTCGGCGCCTGCCTCGACCAGCTCCCGGACAAGTCCGCGCGAACGATTGTCGCCGCCCTGCCCGCCCTCGAGGAGCTCGCTCAGGCCCTCCGTACCACCCGCTGATCAGACCGCGTAGCGGGAGATAAGGGTGTTCATCGCCTCGTCGATGGTGCTGTCGACGCGCCGGCGGGCGGGATCCTCGTCGTACCAGGCGACGATCTCGCGGGCGCCTGCCTCGAACGGGATGGTCGCGACGTAGTCCGGGACCACGCTCCGCAGCTTGCTGTTGTCGAAGACGGCCGAGTGCGTCTTGTCGCCGAGCAGGCCGGCGCCCCATCTCGGATCGAGCGCGGCGATCGCATCCGACGGGACGTGCACGATCTGTGCCGAGACGCCGGCCGCAGCGGCGAGCGCGTGCGCGATCTGGTCCCAGGTCAGTACGTCGTCGGACGTGATCTGGAAGGCGTCGCCGAGGGTCCGCGGGTGCCCGAGCAGCGGGACGAACCCGCGGGCAAAGTCGCGGTGGTGCGTCAGCGTCCACAGCGACGTCCCGTCACCGTGAATCACGACCGGCTCGCCGCGGCGCATCCGTTCGACGATGGTCCAGCCGCCGTCGAACGGCACGCTGGTGCGGTCGTACGTGTGTGACGGCCGCACGACCGTGACCGGGTAGCCCTCGTCGCGGTACAGCCCAGTCAGCAGGTCCTCGCAGGCGATCTTGTTCCGCGAGTACTGCCAGTGCGGGTTCCGCAGCGGCGTCGACTCGGTGATGGGCAGCCGCTCCGGCGGGGTCTGGTACGCCGACGCCGAGCTGATGAACACGTACTGGCCGGCATGCCCGCGGAACGCGTCGGTCCGGGCACGCACCTGGTCCGGAGTGAACGCGATCCAGTCCACGACGACGTCGAAGTCCTGCGCGGCGACCTCGGCCAGCGCGGCAGGGTCCTCGACGTCGGCGGTGAGCACGTGCGCCTCCGGGGGCAGGGCCCGGGTCGACGTCTTGCCGCGGTTGACGACGGTGAGATCGAGTCCGGCCTCGACGGCCCGCCACGAGCAGGCCGAGCTGATGATTCCGGTTCCGCCGAGAAAGAGGACACGCAGGCTCATTCGAACAACTCCTCGAGATCGCACGCCGCCGGGCTCCGCCGCCCCAGTACCTCTGAAGATACCGTGAAGCCCTTGCCGCCCTGAGGGAGTCTCACGCCGGACGAGCGGAGATCCGGCACTCCTGTCGTATGTGTGGGTGGACCGACGGACATTTCGACAGGTAGTGCACCCCGAGACACCGTCCGCGCACCGCACTTCCACGCTCAGGTGCACTACTCACCGGCCAGACCCCAACCGACATGTCCTGTCGAACTGTCCGCCCCGCCACCCCAGACCACACGCAGCCGGCATCCACGGCTCGGAATCGGAGTGGTCGGTACCCACACATCGGACGCCAGAGCCGGATATCCCGTCCTGTTGAGGGTCCTCTGCCCGCATAACAGCGGAGAACCCTCAACACGAGCGGGTGTCCGCTCGTGTTGAGGGCGCTGCGCGCGGTCAGAGTTGGGCGCACTGGCCTGACTTCGGGCCGGAGACCGAGTTCGGCCGGCCGGCGTTGGTGGGTGCGGGGACGTTGCCCGTACAGGACAGCGGCCCGCTGATGTGGTTGCCGGAGACAACCGTCGAGCCGGTGTTGTGCTGTACGTTCACCGGCCCCTTGATCGTAGACGGAGCGCACTCACCCTGCGGGTTCCCGATCCAGACGCGCGTTCCACCGCTGATGTTGACGGGCCCGGACACTGTCGTCCCGCACAGGAGAACGTTGCCTGCTCCGGACGCCGCGACGGGTCCGCGGATCTCCGACCCGACGGCGTAGAGCCCGGCACCCGGAGCCACGTTGACCGGCCCCGAGACCGTCGCGCCGTCGAAGCACGCGACCCCCGACGACACGCTCACCGGGCCCTGGTGCGTCCCGCTGAGCATCGTCGTACAGGCCGGTACTCCGGTCGCGACGAACGGGACGACCCAGGTCTGGCCTTGACGGCTGTACGTGACAGCGCCGTGGTAGACACCGTCCGCCGGGTAGGTGTGACTCCCGCTGACGGTCATCACACTCCTGCCCTGGCGTTGACTCGCGATGTAATCGCGCGCCGCGATGCTGCCGGCCTCCGCCGTGGATCGGTCGCCCCAGTCGATCGTCGCAGTGAACTCACCAGGCGGCAGCGAGCCCGCAGCCAGACGTCCGAGCGGCGCGTTGCTCACTGCCTTGTCGACGCCGAAGCGGACGGTCGTGCCCATTGACTCCGGCGTCCAGCTGACCTGGGAGATCGAGCCGAAGTTGACCCCGGCGAACGCCCAGCGAGCACCGGCCACGCTGAGCCGCTGGCGATACGAGTCGTAGTCCTGGGTGAGGACCTTGGGGGACCAGGCCTTCTCCAGGATGCCGGCCAGCCGCGGGAACACCATGAACTCGTTGGTGGCCAGGCCGCGCATCTGCTCGCCCCAGATCGGTGCCTCGATGCCGATGATGTCCTCGGCCTTCGGGCCGCCGTACGCCGGTTGCGCCCAGACCGAGCGGTACTTCTCGTACACCCACTCCGGATCCCACGTGTAGGCCTTGTCGAGCTCGGTACGCGGCGTGCGGCCGGGCGAACCGTCGTACCCGAAGTCGAGGTACGCGTTCCACTCGGGGGTGGTGATGACGTCACGGCCCTGGTTGAACCACTCCGGCTTGATCAACGGCGGCCCGCCGCCGGTGTAGTCGGACCAGTAGTGGTTGATCGACGTCGAGCCCGGTGCGTAGCCCTCGAGTGCCGGGTTCCAGCCCATCAGACGCTTGCCTGCGCCGTCGACGATCTGCTCCATCTGGCCGATCCACCACTTGTAGTCCTCGTGCGGCATGCCGATCGCCTCGTCGCCGCCGATGTGGATGATCGGCCCGGGCGAGATCGCGGCGAGCTGGGCGATCGCGTCGCGCCAGAAGTCGAGCGCGCGGCCGCTGGCCGGGTCGTTCGGGTTCGTGCAGAACCGGTCGGTCTGGGTCTGGCCCTGGCAGCCCATCACCGCGACGCCGCCCAGGGAGCGGACCGCTGCCGTGGCGTGTGCCGGGCCTTCCAGCTCGGGGACGATCTCGATGAAGCGATCGGCGGCGTACTTGACCAGGCACTTGAAGTCCTCCTGCGTGTAGAAGCCGGACAGACAGGCCGATCCGTTGCAGCCGGTGCCGTCGAGGGCCGGGTAGCCCTTGATCTCCAGGCGCCAGGACTGGGAGTCGCTGAGGTGCAGGTGCAGCCGGTCACCCTTCAAGGCCGCCAGCTGGTCGATCATCGAGCGGATCTCGGCCACGGTCAGGAAGTTCCGGGCCGGGTCGAGCTGGAGACCTCGATGCTCGTACCGCGGATAGTCCAGGACGGTCAGCGGTTGCGCCGTCCACGGACCCGCACCGGCCGTCGGCGAATTGATTGCCGCGGGCAACAGCTGGCGCAGGCTCGCGAAGCCGTTGAACAGGCCGTGGGCCTGCGGGGCGACGATCTTCGCCCCGGCGCTCGACACGCTGAGTGAGTAGCCTTCCGCGGACTTGTCCTGCGGTAGGCCCGCAACGGGTCCAAGGCTCAACGAGATGTCCGAGGCGGTGGCCGAACCCGTCACGACCGGGAGGACGTACCCCGTGGCCGGCCGCAGATAGCCGGCGAGGAGCTCGGCGGTCGCGGTGAGGTTGCTGCCGGAGACGACGATGCGGGACGTGTCCGTGAGCTCCCACGGCTGACCTGTCCCAGGGCTCTGTTTCACCGGCACGGGGATGATCTGCCCGACGGTCGGCGCCGGCTTCGGGCCGGACCAGAGCTCGAATTCGTTGATGGTGTACCCAACAGTGGAGGTCGTGGCTAGGCCCTGCATGCGGACGCACGAGATCGGGTCCTTGCGGTCGATCACATGCGAATCCTTGTCGTCCGGATTCACCACATGGGACACCGTGGACCACGTCTGGCAGTCACTGTCCGTGGAGACCTGCAGGTCGTACTCGGTCGGCTTGGCCGGCGACGTCCAGCGGCTGAACACTTCGTAGACCGGAGCAGGCGTGGCCAGCTTGACCTGGAACCAGTCCTGCGTCGGGTCGTAGCCGCCGCCGACCGACGCGTAGTTCGAGGTCCAGCCGTTGTGGACGAAGACGTCGATGGCGTTGGCGGGTGCGTACGTCGCCGCGGGAGCGGTCGTGCGCTGGGACTTGGCCGATGCGACCGCACCAGGGAGCAGCGCGAGGTTGACGCTGTCCGGAGCATCGGCGGTGGTCGTGGGCGTGCCGGCGGCGGCCTGTCCCACTGCGAGTGGGACGAGCGCGGTGGCCAGCAGCGCACCGATGGTCAGAGCGGGGACAGCACGAGGCCGATGGCCTCTTGGTTTCGACGAGGGGAATCTCACGTCTCTCCTTACCGGTGCTGGACGGTGTCACGCGGGCGTGGAGGGCGACCGTTCAGTGATTTTCCCGCCCCGCCAGTCACCCGGCAAGGCCGAACGCGAGTCCTAGGGGGCGACGAGGCCCTGCTCGTAGGCCGCGATCACCAGTTGTGCGCGGTCGCGGGCGTGCAGCTTGGCGAGGAGGTTGCCGATGTGCGTCTTGACCGTGCCCATCGAGATGACGAGGGTCTCGGTGATCTCCTGGTTCGACAGGCCGCGGCCGACGAGAGTCAGCACCTCCGCCTCCCGGTCGGTCAGCACCGCCGGAACTTCGGTTGCCCTGGGCATCGATCGGCCGAGGTAGTGCTCGACCAGCCGGGTCAGGATGCTCGGTGCGAAGAGCGACTCGCCGGCGTACGTCCGGCGGACGGCGTCGACGAGGCGGGCGGGCTCGGCATCTTTCAGCAGGAAGCCGCTGGCGCCGGCCCGGAGGGCGGCATGTACGTACTCGTCCAGCTCGAACATGCTCAGCACGAGTACGCGGGTGCCGGCCAGCGCGGGCTCGGCGACGATCCGCCTGGTCGCCTCGATGCCGTCGCCGCCGGGCATGCGGATGTCCATCAGCACCACGTCCGGCTGCAGCTCGATCGCTTGGGCGACCGCTTCCGCGCCGGTCCCGGCCTCGCCGACCACTGAGAGATCGGGCACGCCGTCGATGATGAGCCGGAGACTGTGCCGGATCAGCGGCTGGTCGTCGACCACCAAGACGCTGGCACTCACCGGCGTAGCGCCTCGGGGATGCGGACGCACAGCTCGTATCCGGTGCCGGCCGAGCCGGATCGGAGGGTGCCGCCGAGGGCCGCGACCCGCTCACGGAGGTGGGCGAGACCGACGCCGGCTCCAGGATGTGGCGACCAGTCCGCGACGGGACCGTCGTCGGTGATCCGGGTGACGATCTGGTCGCCCTCCCGGCCGACGGTGATGTGCGCGCGGGTCGGGCCGGCGTGCCTCGCGGTGTTCGCGAGGGCTTCGCGGACAACCGCACAGACGGTGACCTGGGTACCGCCGGAGATTGCCCCGAGCTCGCCGACCGATAGTTGCGCGATCACCCCGGCCGTACGGGCGGCGTCGACGAGCTGTGGTAGAGCGTCCAACGATCCGACCGGGCTCAAGGGCGTCTCGTCACCGGGAGTGCGCAGTACGGCGAGCATGCGGCGCAACTCGGTGGTGGCTTCACGGCCGGCGTGTTCGATGTCGGCCAACGCGGCGGCGCGCTCGGCCTCCCCGGCGGGTCCGGTCAGCGCACGCGCCGCGGCGGCGCGGACGGTGATGAGCCCGAGGCCGTGCGAGGCGAGATCGTGCAGGTCGCGGGCGATCCGCAGCCGTTCGGCCTGGGTGGCTCGCTCGGCGGCCCACGAGGTCAGCTCGTCCTCGTACCGGCGGCGCTGGCGTCGCGTCCGGAGCAGGGCGACGGCCACGACGGTCACGGCGCAACCGAGGGTCGCGCAGATCGCTGCTGCGGCCGCGATCGGTGGGCTCGTGCCGGCGGTCATCAGTACACCTAGCAGTACGACGAGGAGAGCCAACGCGACCGGCCAGGCGCGTGAGCGCAGCACGGGTCGGTCGCCGGATTCCATCTGTCCAGTCTAGGTAGCCAACGGCTTGCCCACATCGGACCTGGGTCCGACAGACCAGGAGCCGACGAGGTCCGGACCGCGGGCCGATCCGGTGGCGCCGCGGCCCGATTGGGATGGTGGACATGATCTCGATCGACCAACTCGTCAAACGCCGCGGGTCCAGAACGGTCCTCGACCAGGTCGGCTTCGCGGCACGACCCGGCCGGGTGACCGCGTTCCTCGGTCCGAACGGCGCCGGCAAATCGTCCACCTTGCGCATCCTGCTCGGTCTCGACCGGGCGGACGGCGGCAGCGCACTGATCGACGGCCGGCCGTACCGAACTCTGCGGAACCCACTACGCACCGTGGGGTCGATGCTCGAGGGCTCCGGCGCGCATCGGTCCCGGCGGGCCCGGAACCATCTCGGATGGGTTGCCCGGAGCAACGGCATCCCGCAGCGCCGGGTGGAAGAGGTGCTGGGAGCAGTCGGCCTGGCGGATGCCGGCAGAGTGCGCGTGGCGAAGTACTCGCTGGGGATGGGGCAGCGGCTCGGGATCGGGGCCGCGCTGCTCGGCGAGCCGGAGGCGCTCGTCCTGGACGAGCCGGTGAACGGGCTCGATCCGGAAGGCATCCGCTGGATCCGCGGGCTGCTGCGTGGCCACGCGGACGCGGGCGGAACGGTGCTGCTGTCGAGTCACCTGATGAGCGAGGTGGCCGATGTTGCCGACGACCTGGTGGTGATCGCCGCCGGGCGGATCGTGAAGACCGGCACCGTCACGGAGGTGACAGCTGGGTACGACGACTTGGAGCAGGCGTTCTTCGCGTTGACCGGCGACGGACAGGAGACGGTCCGATGAGACTGCTGTACGCCGAGCTGCGCAAGGCCGCAACGCTGCCCGCGGTCTGGATCGGCCTCGCGGTCGCGCTGCTGGGATCGATCGCGGTCACCGTGCTCAACTCGCTCGCAGTAAGTCGTGCGCTCGTCGAAGGCCGGACCGGCGCGGTGTCCTTCACGTCACCGTTCGACACGGCGTTCGCCATCATGCCGCTGGGGACGGTCGGTGCGGTCGTGATCGGCGTCGTCGTGTTCAGCAGCGAGTACACCGCCAACAACGCCGATGCGGGCGGTGGCCGGCAGGTGCTGACCACCTTGATCGCGACCCCACAACGGCTTCGGGTGTTGTCCGCGAAGGCCTGCACGCTGATGCTGTTCGTCCTCGCGATCGCCGCAGCGACGATGCCGATCACCGCGGGGATCGCGCACGTGCTCATCGACCGGCCGGAGACGGTCGGCCTCGGGGATGCCATCCTGCGCTGCCTGGGTGGGATCTTGTACTGGGAGTTGAGCGGACTGATGGCGTTCGCGATCACTGTGCTGCTGCGGAACGGCATCATCCCGCTGATTGTGCTGATCCTGAACAGCTCGGTGGTGTCCGTTTCGTTCCTGCTGACCAAGGTCACGGCGCTGGCGTTCTGGCTTCCGGACATCGCGGGGCGCCGGCTCTTCGGCGACGTACCGACCGTTGATGGTGGGCCCGGTGCCGTACCTGGTGGGATCGCAATGGCGCTCTGGGCGCTGGCGCTCTGCGGGGTCGCGGGGTTGGTGTTCGTCCACCGGGACGCCTGATGAACGCCGTTCGCGCCGAGCTCGACAAGCTGCGGACGCTGCCGATCACTGCGCTGTCGTTCGCGGGGACCATGCTTGTGGCCGTGCTCATCACGATCGCGCAGGTGAAGGCGGGACAGGTGGTCGATGTCGTGCCTTATGTCCAGGTCGGTCTGGTGCTGATCGGCGTGCTGCCGTCCACCCACGAGTACGCCGGCCGCCAGCTTCGTACGTCGCTCATCGCCGTGCCGCGGCGCGTGCGCCTGGTCGGCGCGAAGACGATCGCCGCACTGATCGCGGGCGTTCTTGCTGCGGTGCTGAGTCTCGGCGCGACGGCGATCACGCAGTACGCGTTCGGCAACACCCTCGACGTACGGGGGCTCGCGGGCGCGGGGACGTACCTGGTCCTGATCGCCCTGCTCGCGCATGCGGCCGGCCTGCTCCTGCACCACTTGATCCCCGCACTGGTGAGCATGCTCTGCCTCGTCGTGCTCATCTCGCCCGTCGTCGCAGCCGCGACCGACGCCGCCCGCTGGCTCCCGGACCGCGCGGCCGCGCAGCTCTACAACCCGACCGACGCCGTCCTCACCGCGACCACCGGCGCGCTGATCAGCGTGGTCTGGATCCTGGTCGTCGGAGCCCTCGGCGCCGCCCGGTTCACGCGCACCGACGCGTGACGTGGACCCGTACCCCAGTCGCGGGCTGTGGCGGTCGGCTGGGGTACTGGCCCGGGGATTCCTCGATGCGGCGCCGCCGGGGGCGGCGGAGGCTCTGGGAGAGGTCGCAAGTGTGGGACCGACCAGGCGGAGAATCGGAGAACGACGATGGAGCGAGACATGCAGGGACCCGGTCACCTGTACATCCAGACGAACGAGGTCAAGAACTGCGTCATCCACTACCGGCGGTCCGCCGACGGCACGATCAGTGAAGTGGAGCGGATTCCGACCGGCGGTGCCGGATCCGGCGTCTACAAGCCGATCAGCGGCCAGGAGAGCGCGCCGAACGCGTTCGAGGCCGCGGGCAGCGTGATTCTGACGGCCGATCGGCGGTTCCTGTTCGCGACCAACGGCGGCGACAACTCGGTGTCGAGCTTCGGTGTGAGCGACGACGGCAAGCTGACGCTGATCGACGTCAAGCGGACCGGCAACCTGGTCACCGGGCGCAGCGGAACGGCCAAGTCGCTGGCCTACCTGCCGGCCACGAACACACTGTTCGTACTGCACTCGTTCGGGCCCGATCACGTCCGGCTGATGCAGGTCGACGCCGACGGCAGGCTGACCGCGCGTCCCGAGGGCTACACGGTGAACACGCCGACCAAGCCGCTGCGCGTCTCCACGATGGTCGTACTCTCGCCGGACGAGAAGTACCTGGTCGTCGGCACGACGTTCGACGAGCCGGCGAAGGCGAACCCGGACGGATCGCCGATCCTGTGGGCCGACCAGCCCGACGGTTCGAAGAAGTCCGTGGCGTCCAACGCGCCGGACCCGGACGGCCTGATCGTGTTCCCCGTGCAGGGGGACGGCTCACTCGGTGAGGGCATGTTCCAGGACGGTGGCGGCGGGTCGCCGTTCTACCCCGCGTTCCTGCACCACCGGCCGCACTTGTTCGTCATCGGGTACGCCGTAGGTGACGGCGTCGGGCTGGCGACCCTCGCCGCCGACGGCAAGATCGGGACCGGGCCGGTCGTGAAGATCGACACCAGCGCCGGCCAGCCGTCCGAGCTGTGCTGGCTCGCGGTCTCGCCGGACGACCAGTGGGTGTTCGCGACGAACTTCGGCTACTCCAACATCAGCAGCTTCCGGATCGACGGCGACGTGATCTCGCTCGTGCACGACTCGGCGAGCCCGAAGGTGCCCGGCGACGGGACGTTCCGCGCGCTGAACGGGACCGTGAGCAGTGGTCCCAGCGACAACCTGCTGACGCCGGACGGCAGCTACCTCTACCAGATCTACGCCAACGCCTCGAAGCTCGTCGGGTACGCCGTCCAGCCGGACGGATCGCTCAGCGAGGTGACCAGTGCGGACATCCCGTACAACAGCCCGCAGGGCCTGGCCGGGTTCTGACGCGATGAGCGACGCTGGCCCCGGGGGGCCGCGCATCGAGGCGGGTGTCTCGTCCTTGATGCTCAGCCCCCGGGAGACGGAGAAACTGGTGATCTACCAGGTCGCCGAGCTGGCCCGGCGGCGCAAGGGTCGCGGCCTCAAGCTGAACTTTCCCGAGTCGATCGCACTGATCACCGAGGCGCTGCTCGAAGCGGCCCGGGACGGGCGGTCGGTGGCCGAGGTCACCGAGCTCGGCAGACAGGTGCTGACCCGGGACGACGTACTGCCCGGCGTGCCCGAAATGGTGACCATCGTTCAGGTCGAGGCGACGTTCCGGACCGGCACGCAGCTGGTGGCTGTTGCCAACCCGATTCCGTAGGGGACGAGATGATTCCAGGCGAGTGGCTGCTGTCCGACGAGCCCATCGAGATCAACGCCGGTCGCCGCACCCAGCGGCTGCCGGTCCGCAACACCGGTGACCGGCCGATCCAGGTCGGCTCGCACTACCACTTCTTCGAGATCAACCGGGCGCTGGACTTCGACCGCGCCGCGGCGCTCGGGATGCGGCTCGACGTGCCGTCCGGCCAGTCGATCCGGTTCGAGCCCGGCGACGAACGCGAGGTCGACCTGGTCGAGTTCGGAGGGTCGCGGCGGGTGGTGGGGTTCAGCGGGCTGCTCGACGGTGCCGCCTCCAATCCGCGGTCCCGCGCCCGGGCTCTGGAACGGGCGCGGGACCGCGGGTTCTCCGGAGCGAAGGAGCAGTCGTGACCACGGTCTCGAGGAGGCAGTACGCCTCGCTGTACGGCCCGACCGCCGGCGACCGTTTCCGGCTGGCCGACACGGCACTCCTGGCCCGGGTCGAACGCAGCCTGATCCTGCCCGGCGAGGAAGCGATCTATGGCGGCGGCAAGTCGATCCGCGACGGGATGGCGCAGGTGCCGGGGCTGCGCAACGCGGATGGGGCGCTCGATCTGGTGATCACCTCGGTGATCGTGATGGATGCGGTGATCGGCATCGTGAAGGCCGACATCGGCGTCAAGGACGGGCGGATCGTGGGCATCGGCCAGGCCGGGAACCCGCTCGTACAGGACGGGGTGTCCGCGGACCTGCTGATCGGTCCCGGCACCGAGGTGATCTCCGGCGAAGGCCTGGTCGCAACGGCCGGCGCGATCGACTCGCACGTGCACTTCCTGACGCCGGCACAGGTCCCGCACGCACTGTCCAGCGGGGTGACGACCATGCTCGGCGGCGGCACCGGTCCCGCCGACGGGTCGAAGGGTACGACGTGCACACCCGGACCGTGGAACCTGGCCAGGATGTTCGAGGCCACCGCCGGCCTGCCCGTCAACGTGGGCTTCATGGGCAAGGGCAACAGCAGTCGTCCCGAAAGCCTGCGCGAGCAGGTCGAGGCAGGCGTGTGCGGTCTCAAGGTGCATGAGGACTGGGGTGCAACGCCTGCTGCGCTGGACTGTGCGCTGACGGTCGCCGACGAGTACGACGTACAGGTGGCTCTGCATGCCGACACGCTCAACGAGGGCGGGTACCTGGCGGACACCCTCGACGCGATCGACGGCCGGACGATCCACAGCTACCACACCGAGGGCGCGGGCGGCGGGCATGCGCCGGACATGATGGCGATCGCGTCGCTGCCGAACGTCCTGCCGTCGTCGACCAATCCGACCCGTCCGTACACGACCGACACCACGGACAACCTGTTCTACATGACGATCGTGACCCACCACCTGAACCCCGACAATCCGGAGGACGTCGCGTTCGCGCAGTCCCGGATCCGCGCGGAGACCGAGGCGGCCGAGGACGTACTGCACGACCTGGGCGTGCTCAGCATGTACTCGTCGGACTCGCAGGCGATGGGTCGCGTCGGCGACACGGTGTCGACCTGCTGGCGGACCGCGGACAAGATGAAGAAGGTGACCGGGAGCCTGCCGGGAGAGAACGACGGCGACGACAACCAGCGCATCCTGCGGTACCTGGCGAAGCTGACGATCAACCCGGCGCGAACCCACGGGATCGGGCATGTCGTCGGCTCGCTGGAGCCGGGAAAGCTCGCCGACATCGTGCTGTGGCCGACGAACACGTTCGGGGTCAAGCCGAAGTACGTGATCAAGGGCGGCATGGTGGCCTGGTCGGTGATGGGGGACGCGAACGCCTCCATCCCGACGCCGGAGCCGGTGTTGCTGCAGCCGATGTTCGGGGCGCTCGGGAAGGCCGCCGGGCGTACGTCGGTGACGTTCGTGTCGCAGGCGGCGGCCGAGGCGCAGGTGATGGAACGGCTCGGTGTCGATCGGGCGATCGAGGCGGTCCGCGGCTGCCGTACTGTCGGCAAGGCGCAGATGGTGCGGAACGATCTGACGCCGGAGATCGTGGTCGACACGGAGACGTACCAGGTCTCCGTCGACGGGGAGCCGGCCGTGGTGCCCGCGGCGGACGAGGTCCCGATGTCTCAGCTCTACTACATCGTCTGATGAACGATCAGCCGGAACGGCTCCTGGGCTTGCTGTCCGTACTGCAGCTGAGCGACTCGGCGTTCCCGAGTGGGCGCTACACACTGTCGTACGGCCTGGAGACCTTGGCGCAGTCCGGCCGGCTCGCGATGCCGAGTGACCCGGCGGCCCTGGTTGCTGTGTTGCGGGATCAGGTGCGGCTGTCGGTTGCGCCGTCGGACGGGGTCGCGCTCGCCTGTGCGCATCGTGCGACGGTCGGCGCGGACTCGCTGGACATCGAGCTGGCTGTTCGGGCCGACGAGCGGTTGACCGCCGTGAAGCTGTCGCGGGAAGCGCGGGAGACCTCGACGCGTACGGGGCGAGCGTTGCTCCGGGTTGCGACGTCGGCGTTCGGTGCCGGAGCCCTCGCCCAGTACGCGCGCGAGGTTGCGGCCAGGCGCGCTCCGGGCAATCACGCGGTGGTGCTGGGTGTGCTCAGCGCGGCGCTCGGCGTACCGCGTCCGGAGGCGGTGGCGGGCGAGTTGTTCGCGTTCGCTGCCAGTTGGACCGCGGCCGCGGTGCGGTTGGCCGTGACGGATCACGGTACGGCCCAGGCCGTCCTGCACGAGGTGCGTACGGATCTCGCCGCGGCGGCCGAACGCGCGGCTGACCAGGACGTTTCCGGTATCACCAGCTGCACACCGCTGCTGGACGTGATGGCGATGCGGCACGAGGAGACCGAGCTTCGGCTGTTCGCCAGTTAGTTGAGGAGAGGGGTGCTCCATGGAGCAACACACGCATGGGCATGGACATGGACATGGACATGGACACGGGCATGGGCATGGGCATGAGCTCGAGCCGGTTCTGCGGTCGGCGTCGGTGCGGGCGCCGGGGATTCCGCGGATCGGGATCGGGGGACCGGTCGGTTCGGGCAAGACCGCGCTGATCGAGGCACTGGTTCCGCTGCTGATCGCGGCGGGTCATCGACCGGTGGTGGTCACCAACGACATCTTCACCAGTGAGGATGCGTTGCACGTACGACGTACTCTCGCCGGTGTCCTCGCGCCGGAACGAGTGGTCGGCGTCGAAACGGGTTCGTGTCCGCACACCGCGGTCCGCGACGACCCGACGATGAACCTGGACGCGGTCGCCGAGCTGACCGATCGCTTCACCGACGCGGATGTGGTGCTCGTCGAGTCCGGTGGTGACAACCTGACGCTGACGTTCAGCGCGACGCTCGCCGACTACTTCGTGTTCGTGATCGATGTTGCCCAGGGCGACAAGATCCCGCGCAAGCGGGGTCCCGGCGTGACGCATTCGGATCTCCTGGTGATCAACAAGGTCGACCTGGCCGAGCTGGTCCGGTCCGACCTGTCGGTGATGGATCGGGACGCCGGCGCCGTTCGGGACGGCCGGCCGTTCGTGTTCACCAACTGCTTCACCGGCGAAGGGCTCGGCGAGATCGCCGGCCGGATCGACGAGGTGATCACCAGGTTTGCGCCGGTCGCCGATCCGGTATGAGCGGACGGGACGACCGGGCGTGGTGCACACCGGCCGCGGTGCCCGAGGAGGTGCTCGCGTTCGATGCGCAGGTGACCGATGCGCTCGGGGTCGGCGCCGCGGGCAAGCTCGGCGTACTGGACCTGGCGCTGGCTCCGCGCGCCGGCCGAACCCGGGTTGTCAGGCAGTATCAGCGCTCCCCGCTGTACGTCTATCGGCCGATCTATCTGGATCCGCTGCGACCGGACATGGCTTTTGTTTTCCTGCAGCAGCAGGGCGATGGCTTCGTCCAGGGCGACCGGTACCGGGTGGATGTCGACTGCGCGGCGGGTGCGGCCGTCCATCTCACGACGCAGGCCGCAACAAAGGTCTTCAAGGCCCGGCACAACTTCGCGACCCAGTTGGTGAACCTCAGCGTCGGCGCCGGCGGCGTACTCGAGTACCTGCCTGACCCGGTGATCCCGTTCCAGGGTTCGCGGCTGTACCAGCGAACGTGCCTCACCGTGGCGCCTGACGCGACGGTGATCTTCGGCGAGATCCTCCTGCCGGGCCGGATGGCGCGCGACGAGTTCCATATGTACGACCTGTACTTGTCCGACACCGAAGTCCGTGATCCCGACGGGTCCTTGTGGTACGTCGACACGCTGCGGCTCAGGCCCGGTGAGATCGACGATCCGACTTCGGCAGGCGTACTCGGCGGCTATGACGTGGTGGCGACTCTGCAGGTGATCTGCTCCGCTACGCCGTCGTCCGAGGTGGTCGCGTTGCTTCGGGCCACGCTCGCGGACGTACCGGAGATCTTGGCGGGCGTGACCGAGCTGCCGGGCGGTCGCGGTGCAGCCGTACGGATCCTCGGCAGCACGTCGAGGGCAGTCCAGGCTGCAGTACGGACCGCTTGGGATCGGGCACGCATCGAGCTGCTCGGTGCACCGGCTCCTGATCTCCGCAAGGGGTGAGAGCCCGCGTTCAGGCGGACTGTTCGATGACGATGCGGGTGAGCTCGACGCGGGACGTAATGCCGAGCTTGCAGAAGGCTCGGCGGAGGTGGTGGGCCACGGTGTGCTGGCTGATGTACAGGCGGGCGGCGGCCTGCTTGTTGTTCAGGCCCTGCGCGACCAGGCCGGCGACCGTCTGCTCGGTACCGGTCAGGCTGTCCCATCCGGTGATCGGCTTGGCCTGGACGGTCTGCCAATGGCGGCTCCGGACTCCGAGCGCCCGCAGGCGACTGCGGACGCGGGCCTCGTCGCGATCCGCACCGGCTTCGCGGTAGCCCTGCAGCGCTTCTTCGAAGTGCAGGATCGCCTGGTCGGGCTCGCCGCGTTCGACGTACAGAACGCCGAGGTCCTCAGCCGGAAGAACTTGGACCGGAAGAGCTTGGACCGGAAGAGATTGGACCGGAAGAGATTGGACCGGGCTGGGGACGGACGGCGCGGGGGCTTCCAGGAGTGCCTCGTACTGGTGACGGAGCGCCGCGCGGGCCGGCCGTGGCACCAGGTCGCAGATCGCGCGGCGCAGCAGCGGCTGGCGAAACGCGAACGCGTCGTCCAGTGCGGTGGTGACCGCGGCGTCGAGCGTCTCCTCCAGCACCGGCAACAGCGCGGCCGGAGTCGTGCCGACCATCGTGCAGACGTCTTCGAGCCGGAATATCGGACCGATCACCGCCGCCGTCATCAGCACCTGCCGCGCCTGCTTGGTGAGGTCGGCAAGCCGTCTCCTGGCGAGGCGCTGCACGCGCTGGGGGAGTGCCGACAAACTGAGGCTCGCGTGTCCGTCGACCACCTCGACACCCTGCTCGTCGGACAGCCCGTCGAGCAGTTCGGTGACGAGTGCCGGGTTCCCGGCTGCGCCGGCGGCAAGCTCCGCCAGCGCGTCGTTCGGTGGTACGCCGAACCGGTCCGCGATGATCGCGCGCACCGCATCCGGCGGCAATGGATCCAGGGTGATCCTGACCCCGCCGGCCTTCTCCAACAGGTCGAACAGTTGGTCCGCTCCGTGGAGCACTGCGGTCGACCGGGCCAGCAGCCACGCGACGTGCCGCCCGGCGAGGTCACCCGGCAGCGTTCGGAGTGAGGCCAACGTGGCCGCACCCGCCAGGTGCAGATCGTCGATGCAGACCAGCACCGGCGCCGTCGCGATCCGCGCCCCGACTTCAGCACCTCGGGTCAGAACCGCGAACCCCTGGCCGGCGGCGACCTCGACGGACTGCCTGAGCACGGCGGACTTGCCGATCCCCGGCTCGCCGTCCACGAGGACCACCCCACCGGGCCCCCGGCGTGCCAGCTCGAGCAACTCGCACACAAGCTCCTGCTCGGTCGACCGACCGTGCACGCTGCTCGATGCGGGCGCCTGCATCGTTCGGCTGATCCCTGGCATGCCGCCAGCCTCGCGGGCGCCGCCCCTTCGACGCATCACCCGAACGAGTCATCTTGGCCGGTCGGCGACATCGTCCGTCACGCGAGCGCTACGGTCCGTCGTCAACTGGGGGAACCGGGGCTGCTGATGCCAAGATTGCCCCTTGACCCGTCAGCGAGCAAGGAACGAGGGACGCTGAAGTGAACGCCGGCGCCAGCGCTGGGCCGCAGGCAGTGCGCCTGCACGGCCGGGACGCCGAGATCGCGGCGCTGCAGGAGCGACTCGACGCCGTCCACGGCGGAGTCGGCGGCACCGTCCTCGTGACGGGACTGGCCGGTACGGGCAAGACCGTACTGCTCGACCAGCTCGAGCGGAGCGCCCTTGACGCGAAAGTCCGGGTGTTCCGAGGCGTCTGTGACATCGCAGGCCACGCGATCCCGTTCGGCCCGCTCTTCCAGGCGTTGGCGCACGGTCCGGATGCGCCCGTGGACCCGGCCGTACTGCGCGACCTCTCCCAGTCTCCCGACCAGCGATTCTGGCTCGTCCGTGAACTGCAGGAGGCGCTCGAGCGGTTCGCACTGGACTGTCCTGTCCTGATCTCGATCGATGACGTGCAGTGGGCCGACGAAGCAACGCTGGCCGCGCTCGGCACCCTCACCCGGCAACTCGCCGGCCACCAGGTCCTCTGGGTGCTGTCTGCGCGATCCGCGGACCGGATCGGCCCGGCGGGCACGATGTTGTCCCGGCTCGAGGCCGCAGGTGGTCTGCGGATCACCCTTGGTGCATTGAGCAATGCAGCGGTGAACCAGGTGGCGACCGATCTGCTCGGCGGGTCGCCGGACGCCCCGCTGCAGCAGGTTCTCGGAAGAGTCGAGGGCCATCCGTTCCTGCTGGTCGAGCTGCTGCGTGGTCTGCGGGACGAGCAACTGGTCGAGGTCACGGCCGGCTTGGCGCGGCGGACCGGGGCCCGGATACCGCTGCGGTTCGTCGACTCGATCAGCGAGCAACTTGCCGGATTGCCCGAGAGCACGCGAGGCGCGCTGGAGATGGCATCGGTCCTGGGTCGGCGGTTCTCGGCCGGTGAGCTCTCGACCCTGACCGGCCGGTCGCCTGCAGCTGTCTTCGGGGCACTGCGCGAAGCATTGGCCCTCGGCCTGGTCACCGAGGACGGCGACCGGATCGCGTTCCGTCACGACCTCGTCCGCGAGGCAGTCGAGGCGGCACTGCCCGCGACGGCACGGCAGAGCCTGCGACGACAAGCCGTCGACGTGATGTTGCGGCACGGCGCACCGCCGTCGGAGGTCGCAGAGCTCGTGATGGACATTGCCGGACCGGGTGACACCGAAGCGATCGCGATCCTGCGTAGGGCAGCGACCGAGACCGGCCGCGTGTCGTCGGCGATCGCCGGAGCCCTCAGCCGGCGCGCCCTGGAGCTGACGCCGCCCGGTGCCGCCGAACGCGGTCGGCTGACCGCGGAGACGCTGACCTATCTGGTCTTCGCCGGCAAGGCCGCTGAGGCAACGAGCCTGATCACCGTCGGCGCTCGGGATCTCGCCGACCCCGGAACGCAGGCCGAGGCGAGGCTGCAGGTTGCCATCCTGCTGACCCAGTACGCACTGGCCGACAGCGTCGATCAGTGCCGCCGCGCTCTCGACCTGCCCGGGCTGCCCGTCACACTGCGGATCCATCTGCAGATCAACCTGGCGCTGGCGCTCGACCTGCTCGGCGACGTTGCGGGTGCCGAGGAGTCGACCGCAGTCGCCACCGACCTCGCCCGGACCAGCGACGATCCGGCCGACGAAGTGATCACGTTGTTCCCGCGTTCGGCGCTGCTGCTCACGAGCGGGGCCTGGCGGGAGTCGCTCGAGCTCCTCGACCTGGCGGCCGCGCGGCAGCGCGATGTGCAGGTCGCGGTGGCGGTGAAGATCTGGCGGCTCGACAACTGGATCGCGATCATGTTCATCCGGCTGGCCCGGCTCGACGAGACGTTCGCGCTGATCGACGCCGGGCTGCGGGACGCGCAGCGCGAGGGCGTGGCGTCGCACCTGCGGAACTGGTCGATGATCCGCTGCCGGGCGATGTACGCCGCCGGCCGGCTCGACGACGCCCGCTCGGACGCGGAGGCCGCGATCGAGATGGCCGACGAGATCACCGTCGACGGCAGCTACGGCAACATCAATCAGCTCTGCCTGTACATCCTCGGCAGGGTCGCCCTGCACACCGGAGATCCAGCCGGACTTCACCAGGCCCGCCGGTCCGCGACCCAGCTCCTGCAAGCGCGAGGATGCCCATCGGCACAGTGGCTCGGCGCGTGGCTGATGGCGCTGGTGGCCGACGCCGACGGTGACTTCGGGCAGCTCAGCGGGATCGACGTGGAGTTGCTCGACCCGCTGGCCCGCGGAGCATTGAGCACGAGCAGCCCCCGGACGTACGCCGATGCTGCGGTCCTGACGCGCATTCTGCTCGCCGCGGACCGACGTACGGACGCTGAATCGGTCGTGGTCAACCTCGAGCGCTTCGCGGCCGCGCACCCGGACTTCCCGTTCCTCGACAGCGCTGCCCTGCAGGCGCGCGCGGTGCTCGACGCCGACGCAGAGGTCGCGCTGCGGGCTGTGGCCCGCAGCAACGGTGATCCGCGCCCACTCGTGCTCGGCGCAGTCCTCGAGGACGCCGGACGGTTGCTGCCGGACGCCAGGACGCCGGAAGCGGTGCCGCTGCTCGAGTCGGCGCTCTCGCTGTACGCGGATGCGGGCGCTCAGCGGGACGTATCGCGGGTGCGCAGCCTGCTCCGCATCCGCGGTGTACGTCCCGCCGTCCGCGGCCCCCGTTCTGCACCGCAGTGGCCCGAACTGACCGAGTCCGAGTTCGCCGTCGTCGGCCTGGTCGCGCGGGGCGCGACGAACCGTGAGGTTGCCGAGCAGCTCTTCCTCTCGCCGTACACGGTCAACTCGCACCTACGGCACGTGTTCGGCAAGCTCGGCATCCGGTCCCGCGTCGAGCTTGCCCGGATCGCCACCGAGCGCGGAACGCCCGCACAACCAGGCTGACCCCCGTTGCGGCGCGGTCAGTTGCGGCCGGCCATCACTCCGCCGTCTACGTTCCAGATCGCGCCGGTGACCCAGTCGGTTGCGGGGGAGAGGAGGAAGGTGATGGTGTTCGCGACGTCGCGTGGGGTGCCTGCGCGGCCGATCGGGTGCATCGGGTCGAAGCTGTGCAGGGTCATCTCGAGCTGGTCGGCCGGTACGAACTTCTCGTAGATCGGCGTCGCCACCACGGCCGGCGCGACCGCGTTGACGCGGATCTTGTGCGGTGCGAGCTCGAGCGCCAGGTTGTGGGTCAGGGCGTGGATCCCGCCCTTGGCCACCGAGTAGCCCGACGACGGGGTCAGCCCGATCGCCTGGTGGGCCCACATGCTCCCGATGTTGACGATCGACCCGCCGCGGCCGCTGTCCGCCATCCCCTGTGCGACCGTCTGGGTCAGGAAGAAGATCGCGCGGTTCAGGTCCTGGTACGCGTCGTAGTCCTCGGGGCCGTACTCGAGGAACGGCTTCGGCAGGAACAGGCCGGCGGCGTTCACCAGCAGGGTCGCGTCCGCATGCTCACCCGCCAGCCGCTGCCGGGTGTCCTCGACCGCCGCCGGGTCCGACAGATCGGCGGTGATGCCGAACGCGCGGCCTTCGCCGCCCAGCTCCTTCACGGTCGCCTCGACCTTCGAGGCGGTCTGGCCGATGACGACCGCGGTCCCGCCGGCGGCCGCGACGTCGAGTGCGGTCTGGCGCCCCATCCCGCTGCTGCCGCCGACCACGATCAGCTTCTGTCCGGCGAAGACCTCTCCGGTCTCCATCCGGTCGAGCCAGTTCACGCTCATGAATGTTTCCTTCCGCTTCGCGCCTGTGGGCGGCCGTCGCGGCGCCCTGGTAATCAGCACCATCGCGCCTGCGGCACCGGTTCCACATCGTCAGAACGGGGGTGCGCGGACCTTGTCAGGCTTGACGATGTGGCCCGCGGACGTGGTCGCGAGGATGACTCCGCACCACCAGCAACCGATGCAGGGGAGAGGGTCCGAGATGACCGAGATTCACTACCGGTACGCCGAGGTCGACGGCCGGCGGCTGTTCTACCGGGAGGCCGGCGCGCCGGAGGCTCCGGTGCTCCTGCTGCTGCACGGGTTCCCGACCAGCTCCTTCATGTTCCGCGGGCTGATCCCGGCGCTCGCGGACCGCTACCGCGTCATCGCGCCGGACCTGCTCGGGTTCGGGTTGTCGGATGCGCCGTCGACAGAGGAGTTCGACTACACGTTCGACGCGCTCGCGGCGTTGACCGCCGAGCTGGTGCAGTCGGTCGGCATCACCTCGTACGCGATGTATGTGCACGACTACGGCGCACCGATCGGCTGGCGGCTGGCGTTGTCCCGGCCGGAAGCGATCACCGCGATCATCAGCCAGAACGGGAACGGGTACGACGAGGGGTTCGTCGAGGGGTTCTGGAAGACGGTCTGGGCCTACCAGGCAGATCAGACCGCAGCCACCGAGGCAGCGATCCGCGAAGCCCTGACGCTGGACGTGACCCGCTGGCAGTACGTGACGGGTGTTCCGGACGAGACGCTCGTCAGCCCGGACACCTGGCACCACGACTTCGAGAAGCTGTCGCGACCCGGCAACGACAGGATCCAGCTCAAGCTGTTCCTGGATTACGCCAGCAACCCAGCGATGTATCCGCAGCTTCACGAGTACTTCCGCAAGCACCGGCCGCCGCTCCTCGCCGTGTGGGGCAGCGGTGACCCGATCTTCGGTCCGGAGGGCGCCAAGGCGTTCGCGAAGGACCTTCCGGACGCGGAGATCAAACTGCTCGACGGCGGGCACTTCCTGCTCGAGAGCGCACTCGACCAGGTCAGTGAGCTGATCGGCGACTTCCTGGCCCGGCACGTTCGGCCGACGGCGATGTGAGGTCCGCGCCATGTCGGTCGACGGAACGATTGCGCGAGGTAAGGACCCGGACCTGGTCGGGCGAGAGCCGGCCCGGGCGCGGATCCGGCAGTTGCTTGCAGCAACGTTGGACGGGCACAGCGCGGTGCTCGTCGTACGGGCCGCGGCCGGGCTCGGGAAGACCGCTTTGCTGGAGGATGTCGCGACAGCCGCGACCGAGCACCGCGTCGTGCGGGTCCGCGGGACCGCGGCCGAGACCGATCTCCCGTACGCCGCATTGCACCTGCTGTGCTCGGCCTTGCCCGTGGAACTCGGCGAGCTCGACGGACACCAGCGGGAGGCCCTGGAGATCGTGGTGGGCCTGCGCGGCGGGCCGGCACCCGATCGCTTCCTGGTCTGCGTCGCGGTGCTGGAGTTGCTTGTCCGTGCGGCACACAAGCGGCCCGTGCTGTGTGTCGTGGACGACGCGCAATGGCTTGACGACGAGTCCGCGTATGTGCTCGGTTTCGTGGCGCGTCGGGTCGGGCCGGTCCCGATCGCTGTGCTGTTCGCGGACCGCGGTAACTTGTTCGCCGAGCTGCCCGAGCTCGTACTCGAAGGCTTGAACCATGCCGACGCGTACCAGTTGGTGCGGTCCGTGCTGCCGATCGCGCTCGACGAGGCTGTCCTCGAGCGGCTGGTCGTGGAGTCCAGGGGCAACCCGCGCGTACTGCGGGAGTCGGTGCTCGGGGTGTCGCCGGTAGAACTCGCCGGGGGCTACCGTCCACCCTCCTCGATCGGCCTTGAAATGCTCGACGGGCTCACGCCGGAGAGCCGTTCCCTGCTGACGCTTGCGTCCGCCGAGCCGTTGGGCGACCCGGTCCGACTGTGGCGCGCGGCGGCCGGCCTCGGCATCCGGGCGCGTGCGGCCCAGCAACTGGAGGCGGCGAACCTGGTGTCGTTCGGCGCCTGGGTGTCCTTTCGCGATCCGGGGCTGCGTGGAACAGTCTACTGGCACACCTGCGTGGAAGAACGCCGTCGAGCCCATGCCGCACTGGCGGCCGCGACCGATCCGGTCACCGAGCCGGATCGGCGGGTGTGGCACCTGGCTCACAGCCAGATCGCACCGGATGACGCGGTTGCGGACGAGTTGATGGCCGCGATCGACCGGAGTCGGGCACGGGGCGGTCTGCCCGCTGCGGCGGCGTTCCTGGAGCAGGCTGCCATCTGCACCGCGGACCCTTCGCTTCGTGTCGAACGGGCAGTCCTGGCGGCCGAGACGTACCACGCTGCCGGAGCGGTCGATGACGCGGTACGCCTGCTCGCCATCATTGAGCTCGGTTCACCGGGAGACCTCGCTCAGGCCCGGGCGGAGCGCGTCCGGGCGCGGATGGCCTTCGACGCGAGTCGCCGGCGACCTGCCGTCGGACAACTGCTGACGGCCGCCGAACGGATCGATGCCGCAGGCAATGCGCCGGCCACCTCGGCGTACCTCGAAGCACTGGGTGCGGCGGTCTTCACGGGCTGCGCGGATCTCACACGCGCAATCGTGACCTCGCCGGCTGTTCACGAGGCCGGTGACGACCGGTTGCTGGCCGCGGTGGCGGAAAGGTGCACGGCCGGGTATGCCGCAGCGGTCGAACCGCTCAAGCTCGCCGTCAAGACGCTCGACTGCGACGACTGGGACGGCGCCCGATCGCGGCTGCTGGCTTGTCTGGTCGCGCCGGACCTGTGGGACGACGCCGGCTGGCACCGCCTGACGAGCGCGGAGCTCGTGCATGCGCGGAGTGCCGGCGCTCAGACATTGTTGCCGTACGCACTCACTCAGCGCGCTCTCGTGGAGATCCAGAGCGGCTGGCTCACCGAAGCACAGGCGCTGGTGGACGAGGCAAAGTCGCTCGCCGACAACGCGGGTACTCCGCCGTTCTCGTACGCGCGATCGTTGCTCGAAGCCTGGCGCGGACACTCGTCGGAGGCAACGGCTCCGCGCGAAGGTGTGGCCGCAGCGGTGGAACGTTATGCCGCAGCGGTCCTCAACAACGGACTTGGCTCGTACCAGGAAGCCGTCGCCTCGACGCGCCCCGCGCTGGAGGGCGACACGCTCGAACTACAAGGCTGGTCGCTTGCCGAACTCGTGGAGGCTGCTGTGCGCTCCGGCGACCAGCGCCTCGCGATGGAAGCCGCCGAGCGGTTGTCGGACCGCACCCGCCTGTGCCGAACGGAATGGGCGATGGGCGTCGAAGCGCAATGCCTTGCGCTTGTGCGCGACGGTGCAGCGGCTGAGGACCTGTACGTGGAGGCGATCGCTCAACTCGGCCGCTGCCGCGTCAAGACCCAACTCGCCCGTGCGCAGTTGCTGTACGGCGAATGGTTGCGCAGGCAAGGCCGACGCTGCGACGCCCGCGAACCGCTGCGCGCCGCCCAGGCGTCGTTCCGGGCGATGGACGCCGGCGCCTTTGCGCAGCGAGCCGAGCGGGAGCTGCTCGCGACCGGCGAGCGCGCCCGCCCACGCGGTCCGGAGCATGCCTACCGGCTGACGCCGCAGGAGGCCAGGATCGCGTCGCTGGCGCGCGACGGCCGATCCAATCCGGAGATCGCGACCACGCTGTCGATCAGCCCGAGAACCGTCGAGTACCACCTGCACAAGGTCTACATCAAGCTCTCCGTGACGTCCCGGAACGAGCTGCACCTCGCCCTCGCCGACGTCACCGGAGATCAGGCCGACGCGGTGCCTAGGTGAACCGGGAGTGTGCTGTGGCCGTTGCCCAGGATGCTGGGGAGTGGTTCGAGTTCGTCGACTCCGACGGCGAGGGACAGGCCGGGGAAGCGTTCGAAGAGCCGGGGGAGGGCGATGGCCGCTTCGGCACGCGCCAGCGGAGCGCCCAGGCAGTAGTGCACACCGTGGCCGAAGGCAACGTTCCGCTTGTCGGCCCGGGTCACGTCGAAGATCTTCGCGGTCTCGCCGTGCAGCTCGGGATCCCGGCTCGCGGCGCCGTACGACGCCAGAATGGCATCGCCCTTGCGGATCGTCTCCCCGGTCGGGAGCGGGATGTCCTCGACCGCGTACCGCATCGGCATCTGGCTCACCGGTGAGGCGAACCGCAGGGTCTCCTCGACGACGGCCGACCACTCGACGCCGCCGGTCCGGACGAGTTCGCGCTGGCCGGGGTTCGCGAGCAGGGCGGTGACCGCGGAGTCGAGCAGGTTGATGGTGGTCTCGTACCCGGCCGCGATCACGAGCAGCAGCGTGTCGACCAGCTCGGTCTCGGTGAGTGCGGAGCCGTCGCCCTCGTCGTCGCGGGCCGCGATCAGCGCACTGGTCAGGTCGTCGGCCGGCTCGGAGCGCTTCAGCGCCACGAAGTCGTGCAGCATCGCATAGGCGTCCTTCGTGGCCTGTACGGCTTCGTCGGCGGTGTTCGTGGTGTCCCAGATCCGGTCGATGCTCTCCCGGAACCCGGTACGCATAGTCGTTGGGATACCCAACAGATCGCTGATGACCGCGACCGGCAGCTGGGCCGCGAACGACTGGCGCAGGTCCACAGGCCCCGGCGTCCGCGCTACGAGCGCATCGAGCAGCGCGTCGGTGTTCGCCTCGATCGCCGGCAGGAGTTGCGCCGTACGACGTCCCGAGAAGGCCGGACTGACCAGGCGGCGCAGGCGGCGATGGTCCTTGCCGTACGCGGTGAACATGTTGTCGACCGAGACCTGCAGGTACAGCGGCCACTTGCCGACGATGTCACCGTTGATGAACCGCGGCCAGTGCTGCCGCGGGTCCTTCGACACCCGGCTGTCGCTGAGCAACTGGACGAGCAGGTCGTGATGCCCGATCGCCCAGGCCTTCTCGCCGAGGACGTCGACGACGACCGGGCCCGCCGAACGGTGCAGCACGTCCTCCTCGGCGAGGCGCCGGCGTCCGCTCGGATCAAGGATGAGGGGATTGTCCATGCCTGGATCATCGTCGCGGAACGCGAGCCGGACACGGCCGTACGACGCCTGTAAGTGGGCCGTAACCCTTGCGCCCGCAGACCGGTCGTGCGACTCGGGAGTTCCCTGATGCGGGCCGGCCCGACCCGATCCGAGTACTGTTGCGCCCTGATGCCTACTACTCGCGCTCGCCGTCCCCGTCCAGCCGACATGACTGTCCCGGTCGGTGCCCGCTCGGTCTACACCGACGGCGCCTGCTCCGGCAATCCCGGTCCCGGAGGCTGGGCCTGGGCGCTGTCCACGACCGAGTACGCCGCCGGCAACGAGGTCCCGTCCACGAATCAGCGGATGGAGATCCGGGCCGCGCTCGAGGCCGTCCGGACGATCGACGGCCCGCTGCTCGTGGTCTCGGACTCGACGTACGTCGTCAACTGCTTCCGCGACCGCTGGTACCGGGGCTGGCTCGACCGCGGCTGGCTCACCTCCGCGAAGAAGCCGGTCGCCAACCGCGATCTGTGGGAGCCACTCGTCGAGCTGGTGACCGACCGCGGTGACGTCGCCTTCCAGTGGGTCAAGGGCCACTCCGGCGACAAGATGAACGACTTCGTCGACAGCCTCGCCGTGGCCGCCAGCACCTCCCAACACTGAGCGGATTTGTGCAATGGCGGACTGGGGCGACGGGGACATCGCGGATCAGAGCGGCCGTACGGTTGTGGTTACCGGGGCGAACTCGGGGCTTGGGTTGCGGGCGGCGACGGTTCTGGCCGCGAAGGGAGCACGGGTCCTGCTTGCCTGCCGGTCGCGGGAACGCGGTGAGCGCGCCGCGGCGGCGGTCGGCGGCGAGCTCGTCCTGCTCGACCTCGCCGACCAGGCCTCCGTACGGGCGGCCGCGGCGAAGATCGAGGATCGTACGGGTGGCCGCGTCGACCTGCTGATCGACAACGCGGGCATCCCGGCAGGCCGGTTGGAACGGACCGTCGACGGGCACGAGTCGATCCTCGCCACGAACTATCTGGGGCACGTCGCGCTGACGTGGCTGCTGATGCCGGCGCTGCGGGCCGGGAAGTCCGCGCGCGTCGTGACCGTGTCCAGCATCGCGCAGCGCGGGAAGGGCTTCGACGTCGAGGACCTGAACTTCGAGCGCCGGCGGTTCCGGATGGCGTACGCCTACTCGCAGTCGAAGCTGGCCGTGCTGATGTTCGCCCTGGAACTGCAGGAACGCCTCGCCGCCGAGGGCTCGCCGGTGCTGAGCGTCGCCGCACACCCGGGCTTCACCGGCACCGAACTCGGCGCGGCCGGTGCGCGCAACCAGGGCCTCGGCGCGCTCGCGAGACCGCTGAACGCGCTGACGAAGGCCCTCTCCCAATCGGTGCCCGAGGGCACTCTGCCGATCCTGTACGCGGCGACCGCACCCGACGTCCGCGGCGGCGACTACTACGGTCCCCGGAAGTACGGCGAATTCTTCCGCGGAGTCGGTCCGGCCCGGATCGACCCGCGCGCCCAGGACCAGGCACTGCGCGCCCGCCTCTGGGAGCAGACCGCCGCCCTGACCGGTGTCCACCCGGACCCCGCCTGAGCGGCGACGACGAGCCGGCCACTGCGGCTGACCTGGCTGAGGGGGGCCAATCTGTGGCGGTTGGCTCTTTATCGGCGGCGGGGTGCGGGTGAGAATTAACCGGTTTACCCACCAGGGACAAGGGGACACATCGATGCTCGATCCCGTCGTCGACAAAGGTCAGCTGACCGAGACCGATCGCTTCATCTTCGAATCGTGGGGCTACTTCATCATCCCGAACGTCCTGAGCAAGGACGAGGCCGCGGAGGCGTACGACGTCTCGCAGCGGCTGCACCAGGACCGCGACCGTGAGTTCGGGCAGATCGGCCGGACCTACGAGAACGAGCCGGTGCTCGAGCGGCTGATCGACCACCCCGACGTGCTTCCGAAGGTGCAGGGTCTGCTCGGGGACCGCTTCGTGCTGCAGGCCGGCTGGAACACGATGCAGCCGGCGCATGCGGGCAACGGCGGCTGGCACCAGGACGGCTCGTCCGCGTTCGACTTCAAGGAGCTCGGGTACCCGGTTCCACTGATTCAGCTCCGGGTGTCCTACCTGCTCACCGATCAGACTGTGCCCGGGATGGGCAACATGGAGCTGATCCCCGGCAGCCACCGCTCGCGGGTTCCGTTGCCCGACTCGGTGCGCAAAAGCAAGGGCGATGTGCCGATCGGGCATGTGATCTGCGCCGAGGCCGGGGCTGCGCTGGTGTTCCACAACGGCGTGTGGCACCGCACCTTCCGCCACGACGGCGACTACGACCGCTTCACGACGCACTACGTCTACAGCCCGCCGTGGGTCCGGATGGCGGACCGGTTCGGCAACGACCCCGAGTTCCTCGAGCGCACCACGCCGCTGCGGCGTGCATTGCTCGGCGAGTTCGAGCGGCCTGACGCTCCGTTCGGCGCCAACTACGACCCGTTGCCCATCTGACACCCGAGCCCACGCCGCCCGGCAGTTGAGCCAGGAGATAAGCTGGCAGTTTGCTGGAGTGGCGTGGGCTGGTGGTCGTGTGGGTACGGGGGATGGATGCTGATCGCGGAGCGGTACCGGTTGGGCGCGTCCTTGGGACGTGGCGGGATGGGGGAGGTGTTCCGCGCCCGGGACGAGTCGCTCGGGCGTGAGGTCGCGGTCAAGCTGATGCTCGGATCCGGCGAGGACACGTCGGCGGCCGAGCGGTTCCGGCGCGAGGCGCGGGCGGCCGCGCGGCTGAGCGATCCGCACATCGTGGCCGTGTACGACTTCGGCCAGTACGACGACACGTACTACCTGGTGATGGAGCTGGTCGAGGGCCGCTCGGTCGGCGCCGAGCTGGCCGAGAGCGGTTCGCTGCCGTGGGACCGGGCGGTCACGATCGTCGAGCAGGCCGCCGCCGGGCTGGCGGTCGCGCACGCGCAGGACGTCGTCCATCGCGACATCAAGCCCAGCAACCTGATGGTCGCGGCGGACGGCACCGTGAAGGTCGCCGACTTCGGGATCGCCCAGATGGCCGGCGCCGAGGCGAACGAGCTGACGGTCACCGGTGAGATTCTGGGCAGTCCGCCCTACCTCGCGCCCGAGCGTGCGCGAGGTCTGCAGGCAGGTCCGGAAGCGGACGTGTACGCGCTGGGCTGCGTGCTGTACCAGCTGGTGACCGGTCGGCCGCCGTTCGTCGGAGACCATCCGGCTGCCGTGCTCTATCAGCATGTCGATGCAGATCCGGTTCCGCCGAGTGAGCTGGATCCGGAGCTGGCCGGCCCGTACGAGGCGCTGCTCCTGCGCATGCTGGCGAAGGCGCCCTGGGAGCGGCCGACTGCGGCGCAGCTCACGGAGATGCGAGGCGCCGCCGAGTTGTTCCCCACGGCCCCGCTCCCCAGCGGAGCTGGCCCGGACGCACCTGCTGAACCACCAGCTGGACCGGCGGCCGGAGCACCCGCCGGCGATCAGCCGGCCCGGCGCCGGACGGCGATGATCGCTGCCGCTGCCGCGCTGGTCCTCGCCGCTGTGGTCGGGGCGGGCCTTGCCCTGCGGCACGCCGGGGACGACCAGCCGCCGACCGTCGACGTCGGCCCGCAGCCGAGCAAGACCACCGGTACGCCGAGCGCGAGCACGACCGAGCCGACGACGGAGCAGACCCAGCCCGGCCCGGTCAACGAGACGACGCAGAACACACCGACCGCGCCGTCCGCGAGCCTGCCGAGCGCCACACCCAGCACGCCGTCGGCCACACCGACAACCACGCCGCCGTCACCGACCACCTCACCTAGCACAACCCCGAGCCCGACGCCGACCAAGTCCTCCACGTCGCCCACACCGTCGTCGACTCCCACCTCGGAAACCCCCACCCCCACGCCAACCCCAAAGCCCTCAGACACCCCAGCCCCATCCGGCACCCCAACGCCATAGCACCTCGAGATGGCGACCGCGCGGCCGGTGCGTGCCGCCGGACGGCGACGGGCAATCGGTTGCGCGGAGGGTGATTGGCGGATCATCATCACGCATGGTTCCCGTGACGTCTGCTGCCGACGGAAGTCCGCCGACCGTGACGACACCGGCGTTCGTCGGGCGCAGCCGGGAGCTCGCCGCCCTCACCGGCGCACTGGCCCAGGCGCCGGCTGTCGTGCTGGTAGAGGGCGAGGCAGGCATCGGGAAGAGTCGTCTGCTGCAGGAGTGGACGGCCGAGGTCCCGCATCGCGAACGCCAGGTTCTGATGGCGGTCTGCCCGCCACTTCGGGAGTCGCTGACGCTGGGTCCGATCGTCGACGCGTTCCTCGGAACCCACCAATCGGTGGCCGATATCGGACTCACCGACCTGACCGGCGCGCTACGACCGCTGTTCCCCGAGTGGTCCGCCGACCTCCCGCCAGCCCTGGAGCCGCTCGAGGATGCCAAGGCGGCCAGGCATCGCCTGTTCCGAGCACTGGCCGAGCTGCTCCGGGCGCTGCACCTGGACCTGCTGGTGGTCGAGGATGCGCATTGGGCAGACGAGGTGACCCTCGAGTTCCTGCTGTTCCTCACCTCACGACAGCAGAACGGCGGTCCGAACCTCGTAGTCACGTACCGGCCCGAGGAGGTCGACGACCAGTCGCTGCTACTGCGGCTGTCGTCCCGGCTGCCCGCGGGCGTCACGCAGTTGCGGGTGGCGTTGACGCCGCTCGACGAGGACCAGACCGCCGCGCTCGTGTCGTCGATGCTCGACGGAAAGCCGATGTCGGCGGAGTTCAGCTCATTCCTTCACGAGCGGACCGAGGGCGTCCCGCTGGCCGTGGAGGAGTCGGTACGGCTGCTCTGCGACCGCGCGGATCTGGTCTTCCGCGACGGGCAATGGGTGCGGCTGAGTCTCCGCGAGCTACAGGTGCCACCCACCGTCCGGGACTCGACGCGGGAACGCGTCGGACGGCTGTCACCGGCCGCGCGCTCGGCGCTCCAAGCGCTGGCGACCCTCGCCGAACCGTCCACCGAAAGCACATTGGCGGTGACCGCGGACGTGGCCGCCGAGGAGTGCCGGTCGGGCATCACCGAGGCGTACGAGGCCGGCATGGTGATCGGCGACGACGCGGCCCGCTGGCGATTCCGGCACATGCTGGCGGCCGCTGCGGTGTACGAGACGATTCCCCGCACCGAGCGCCGGTTCCTTCACCTCCGGGCCGGCCGAGCGCTCGAGGACCTCGATTCGCCGCCCGTCGCCCAGCTCGCCCGCCATTTCCGCGAAGCGGGGGAGACCGGCCCCTGGATGCAGTACGCCGAGCAGGCGGCGCAGCGCGCGCTGGCCTCCGGTGACCACACCACAGCGGTCGTACTCCTCGACGACCTGTTGTCGACCGCGCGGCTTCCCGCACCGGACACAGCACGCGTCGCCCGAACCGCCGCGGTGGCAGCACTGGGCCGCCGGGACTCGGTCGACGAGGTGCACGGCCGGGTGGTCCGGACCCTGCGCGAGGTGCTCGACTCGGCCGATCTCACCGCTCGTCAACAGGCTGAGATCCGAAACCCGCTCGGCCGGTTGCTGATCAACCTGGGCGAGGCGCAGGCAGCCCTCACCGAGCTCGAGCGATCGGTGACCGACCTCGATCACGACCCGGTCGAAGCGGCCAAGGCGATGACGTTCCTGGGCTGGGCGTACGCCGGACCGTGGCCCGCCTCGACGCACCTGCACTGGCTCGAACGCGCCGCCGAACTCGCTCCCAAGATCGACCAGCCGGCGGACCGGTTGTCGTTGGCCGGGAACCGCGTCGCGGCACTGCTGATGCTCGGCGAAGAGGCAGCCTGGGACCTGGTGTCCGGGCTGCCCACGCAAGGCGCGACGTCCGCGGAACGGTTCGACCTGGCGCGGATCAACGCCAACATCGGCACGGGTGCGCTGGTCTGGGGCCGCTACCCCGAGGCTCAGCACCACCTGACCGTCGCGCTCGACCTCGCGGAGGCCGAGCAGGCCTCGCGGTTGCGCTACAACGTCCTTCTAGAGCTGGCCAACCTCGACTGGTTCTCCGGCCAGTGGGAAGGCCTGGCCGAGCGCGCCACCGCCTTGGCCGAGGCGGATCAGGATCGACCGAGCATCTACCTGGCGAGCATCCGGCTGACGGCGCGTCTGGCCGCGGCGGCCGGCAGGCGTCGGGTCGCGGAGGAGCAGTTCCAGCTGGTACTGGACGAGGCCGCCCGGCTCGGCGCGGTCGACGACACCATGGAGGCGGCTGCGGCGCTGGCGCGGCTGTGGCTCGCGGACGGCGACAGCGATCGGGCCTTGCGGATCACCCAGCAACCGATAGAAACCGTTCGGACCAAGGAAGTCTGGGTCTGGGCGACCGATCTCGCGCCGGCCCGGGTCGCCGCGCACATCGCCGCCGGACAGGTGGATCAGGCAACTGATCTCACCCAGCGCTTCGCCCGCGGCCTGGACGGTCGGCGCGCGCCCGCGCCGCACGCAGCGCTCGCGGCCTGCGTGGCGCAACTGGCGGCCGCGGCCGGCGACCACGAGGGAGCATCGGCCGGCTGGGCGCGTACTGCGCAGGCCTGGGACGAACTGCCGCGGCCGTACGAAGCCTTGCTCGCCCGCGAATACCAGGCCGAAGCGCTCCTCGCTTCGGACCGGGGCACTGAGGGTCGGGACCTGTTGGGCGAGATCTACGAGCCGCTGTTCCGGCTCGGCGCTCGCGGTGATGCCGACCGCGTTGCACAGCGCCTCCGCGACCACGGCGCGGAGATGCCGCGACTGTGGAGGGGAGGCCGTCGCGGGTACGGCGACGAGCTCTCGCCGCGCGAGCTCGAAGTGGTCCGGTGGGTCGCGGCCGGCAAGACCAACCGCGAGATCGCCCGGATCCTGACGAAGTCTCCGGCGACCGTGGACCAGCAGCTGCGCTCCGCGATGCGCAAGCTCAAGGTGACCTCGCGGACCGCGCTGGCGGTGGCCGCCGTCGAGGCCGGAGTACTCACTGAAGAGAGCGGCCCGGCCGACGAGTCATGATCTTTGACGCATCCGCTGGATAGCTAGCATCCGGCCGATCGCGGAGCATGACGGCATGATCGAAGCCACCGGGACAGCGCATGGGTGACCGGCCCACAGGTGACCAGCCCCAACCCCCAGGTGACGAGACCGGCTCCGCCGCGGACACGCCGCTGGATCCCCCTGTGGAGCAGGACCGCGACGCCGACGACAACGGACCCGACCCCCAGCAGCGGGACCGCTACCAACCTCTCTAAGGACCCCGCATGAAGCTTCTTCCCGCCCTACTGTCGATGGCCGTGGCGGTCGGCTTGACTGTCGGTGCCTCGCCACCGACACCGGCCGCCGCGA
Source organism: Kribbella sp. NPDC048928 (assembly GCF_043197975.1). Classification (NCBI taxonomy): domain Bacteria; kingdom Bacillati; phylum Actinomycetota; class Actinomycetes; order Propionibacteriales; family Kribbellaceae; genus Kribbella; species Kribbella sp. NPDC048928. The sequence continues at coordinate 380,922 of NZ_JBICUC010000008.1, forward strand.
GCGCGAACCAGGCCGCCGCCGATCCGGTCAAGCCCGCCGAGAAGATCGAGCCGAAGCTGCGGCAGTCGTTGGCCACCACCGCCAAGACCGACTTCTGGATCCGGTTCTCCGGCAAGACGGATCTCTCCGAGGCGCAGCAGATCGGCGACTGGGCTGCCCGTGGCCAGTACGTCTACGACGCGCTGCAGAAGTCCGCCAAGGCGGCGCAGTCCGACGTGATCGCCGAGCTCGACAAGAAGGGCGCCCACTACAAGACGTACTGGGTGACGAACGCGATCCTGGTCGAGGACGGTACGGCCGGCCTCGCCACCGACATCGCCGCGCAGCCGGCCGTCACAGCGATCATCAAGCCGGCGGAGTTCACGCTGGACAAGCCGGTTCCCACTCCTGAGAAGGCGACGCCGAAGGCCGGCGCGGCCGAAGCAGGCCCCGAGTGGGGTGTCCGCGCCATCAACGCCGACGACGTCTGGGCCACCGGGATCACCGGGCAGGGCATCACCGTCGCGAACCTCGACACCGGCGTGGACGGCGGCCACGAAGCGCTCCGGAATGCCTATCGTGGGTTCGATCAGGCCACCGGCACGTTCGACGACAACTACAACTTCTTCGACGTCGACGGTGCCTGCCCCGACGGCAGCGGTCCGTGCGACCACAACGACCACGGCTCCCACACGATGGGCACGATGGTCGGTGACGGCGGCGAGGGCAACCAGATCGGTGTCGCGCCCGGGGCGCAGTGGATCGCTGCCAACGGCTGCGATTCGTGCACCGACGTGGACATGATCGCCTCCGCGCAGTGGCTACTCGCGCCGACGGCAACGGACGGCAGCGCGCCGGACCCGGCCAAGCGGCCGCAGATCATCAACAACTCGTGGGGTTCGAACTCCCCGAGCACCGAGCCGTTCATGGAGGACATCATCGCGGCCTGGGATGCCGCGGGAATCTTCTCCGCATGGTCCAACGGCAACTCCGGGCCGGAGTGCCAGACCGCGGGCACTCCCGGTTCGCGGACGCTCACCTACTCGACCGGTGCGTACAGCGAGGACGGAGCCATCGCCGGCTTCTCGTCCCGCGGCCCCGGCCAGGACGGTGAGCTCAAGCCCAACATCGCAGCGCCCGGCGTCAACATCCGGTCGGCGATGGGAGACGGCAGCTACGCCGCCAAGGACGGTACGTCGATGGCCGCGCCGCATCTCGCGGGCGCAGTCGCGCTGCTGTGGTCGGCCGTTCCGGCGCTCGTGGGTGACATCGAGAGCACCAGGGCCCTGCTCGACGAGACCGCGCACGACGTCGACGACACCACGTGCGGCGGCACCGCGGACGACAACGCGACCTGGGGCGAGGGCAAACTCGACGCTCTCGCGCTGGTCAACGCCGGGGTCGCCGCAGGCGGCGCCGGGACCTTGACCGGTACGGTCACCAACACCGACGGTGCTCCGATCGCCGGCGCAACCGTCGCGGCGAAGGGCACGCACTCGCGCACCGCGACGACCGGCACGAACGGGACGTACTCGCTGCAGATCCTCGCGGGCGACTACGACGTCACGACGACCGCGTTCGGCTACCTGCAGGCCACGGCGAAGACCACGATCGCGGTCGACGGCAGCGCCAACGTGAATGCGGTTCTCACGGCCGCGCTGAAGTACCGCGTGACCGGCAAGGTGGTCACGGCCGACGGAGGTCCCGTACCGAACGCGGACGTCACTTTGCAGGACACACCATTGGCGGCGGTCCGCTCCGGCGACGACGGCACGTTCACGGTCGCCGACGTACCGGTGGGCAACTACACCGTCGACGTACGTCCGAACGCCTGCTTCTCACCGACCAGCGCCGCGCTCGAGGTCGACGGCGAAGAGTCGCTGACCGTTTCGGTCAAGCTCGTGGTGGACAACGGCGGTTACAGCTGTGCTGTGACCGAAGGGGACTACCGGCGAGGTACTGACAAGGTCACCTTCCCGAGTGGCGTCTGGGCCGACGTGGCGTTGCCGTTCCCGGTGGCGTTCTACGACGGCTCGTTCAGTGCTCTCAAGGTGGGCAAGCGCGGTCTGATCACTCCCGACGAGACGGCGGTGCCGGGGGACGTCGGACGCGCTGTGATGCCCTTCTACACCGGCCGGCCGCTCGACTTCGACGAGGGCGGCGTCTACACGGCGAGCACCAAGGTCAACGGCGAGGACGCGTTCGTGATCGAGTACCGCGACGCGACCGTCACCGCGCCGGACGGCTCCGGTGTGCATGCCCAGGTCAGCTTCTCGGTCACGTTCACGCGCTCGGGAACGGTGATCGTCGGCTACGGCGACGGCGTCGGTGCGAACGGCCCGATCAGCGCCGGTTCCACGGTCGTCACCGGCATCCAAGGACCCGACGGGGTGAACGGGATCGGATTCTCGAACGAGGCACCCGTGCTCCACGACGGGCTCGTCGTCACCTACGACCTGCCGGACTTCGGCTTCCTCGACACCAAGGTGCTCGACAAGAACGACAAGTTGCCGGTGGCCGGTGCGCAGGTCTCGATCGCGAACGCGAAGGGCGTCGTCGAGAACCTCACCACCGACTCCACCGGATCCTTCCACCGCCAGTTGGCGACCGGCGACTACACGCTGTCCGTCGCGGCACCGAACTACCAGTCCGGGAGCTACAAGTTCTCGCTCGACAAGCTGTACGCGTCGGCCAAGGTCGAGGCACAACTCGCGACCGGTGTCGCCGACGTGGCCACCGACGGGCTGGATGCCGTGCTCGGAACCGACCAGAGCGGTGTCGGGTCCTTGACCGTGACGAACTCCGGCTCGGCTCCGATGACATTCAACCTCGGCGAAATGGGCCGGCACGTCGAGCTCGACGGCCAGAACGTCGTCACGAACACGGCCAAGGGTGCGCAGAGCTCCATCGACCTCAAGGACTGGAACGTGGCCGCAGCAGCGGGCACGTACAAGCCGTCGGCCACCGACAGCGCTGACGCGAAGACGGCCGGAACGAAGCCGGACGCCACGATCCCGGTCGGCACGCTCTCCGGCGGAGACGTGATCACCAGCTTCAATCCGACGCCTGGCGTCCAGAGCGAACCGACAGGCCTCGGGTACGACGGCAACGTCTGGGTTCACGACTACGACGCGGAGACCAACACCGCGTACACCGTGAAGGGCCACAACACCGGCAAGGTACTTCCGGCGTCGTGGAACCCCGACTACAAGGCGTTCGACATGGCGTTCGACACACTCACCGGCGACATGTGCCAGATGGAGGACAGCCCGAAGAGCTACATCCACTGCTTCGACCGCCAGACCGGTAAGGAGACCCGGCAGGTCAAGGGCGACTGGTCAACGGTCCAGCTGACAGGGCTCGCTTACGACGCCAATCGTGACGTCTTCTATGTAGGTGGCCGGAGCAACGGTCTGATCGGGACGATCGCGGGTACGTCGCACGCGACGCCGGGTCAGATGCTGTCGTACTGCGCGCCGCCGCTGCCGCAGGTGATGGGCCTGGCGTACAACGAGGCATCGGACACCATCTGGTACACCGACCGGGCCTCGTCCAAGAGCCGCCTTCTGCAGATCGACCCCAAGGACTGCTCGCTGGTGAACGCCTGGTGGTTCCCGAACACGAAGGCGAACCAGGGCGGCGGTCTCGCCACCGACGTCACCGGCGCGCTGTGGGCCACCGACCAGATCTCGGACCAGGTCCTGCTGGTCGACGTCGAGGACGACCTGGTCACCGACCTGCCCTGGCTGTCGTTGTCCAGTACGGGCGGCACGCTCGCACCGGGCCAGTCGACGACCGTCAAGGTGTCGGTGTCTGCCGACGACCTGAAGCCGGGAGTTCTCGGCGCCGACATCGTGGTCACCTCGGACACCGGCGGTCAGTCGAAGAAGTACGTCCCGGTCACACTCACGACGACCGACTACCAGGTCGGCGTGAACGCCGGCGGCTCATCGTTCACCGACGATGCCGGATTCACCTGGTCGAAGGATCAGGCGTACCGCAAGGACTCTGCCTGGGGTTACCAGGGGAGGACCACGACAGCATCCACCAAGGCGAGGATTGAGGGTACTGCCAATGACACCCTCTTCCAGACCCAGCGCAGCACGCGCGACCAGGACCTGAGCTACGTCTTCGGTAATGCCCCCAAGGGCAAGTACGTCGTCGATCTCGGCTTCGCAGAGATCGAGAACGTCGACGCCGGCCGACGGGTCTTCGATGTTCTCGTCGACGGAAAGGTGACGCAGTACGCCTACGACATTGCCCGTACGGTCGGACCTCGCGTCTCGGACGTGCACACCGCCGTCATCGACCACGCCGGTGGCCCGCTGACGGTGGCCCTCAAGGGCAACCGGGGAATGCGAGCACCGACTGTCGCCTCGCTGCGCGTCACTCACGACACTCGCGGTACCGAGGTCTGGCCGGGCCAGGACGATCCGCCTCCCGCGGATCCGGCGGTCCAGGTCGCTCCTGCCGGCCGTTCGTACACGAAGGCGGTCACGACAGGGCTGTACCGGCAGGGCACCACGCGGACCCCGTGGACCGGCAGCTTCACCTGTGGCGTGCTGTGGTTCGGGTTCGACTTCCCCTTCTACGACACGACCTGGGACGGGGTGTGTGTCGCGCCGACGGGCATGCTCACCTTTGACCGGAACCGGGTCGGCGGGGACAACACCAACCTGCCGACGATCGGGAGGGGAGCTGACGCGATCTACCCGTTCTGGGACTACCTGAACGTCGACGCCGACGCGGGCATCTACATCGGCGTGACCAAGGTGGACGGGCTGGACGCGCAGATCATCGAGTACCGCAACGTCACGTTCGAGGACGCGCCGGATCAGCGGGTCAGCTTCTCGGTCACGCTCGTCAAGGACGGCCGGATCCAGATCGGGTACGGCGACGGGGTCGGCGGCGAGAACCCGCTGACGAAGGGCTCCTCGGCAACGATAGGCATCGAGGGGATGAACGGCGCCCCGGCGCTCGTGCACTCCTTCGACACGCCGTCGCTGACTGCGGGCATGGGGCTGGAGTACACGCTGCCGGCCTCCGGCACGCTCGAGGGCGTCGTCACCGACACCAACGACGCCAAGCCGATCTCCGGCGCGACCGTGAAGCTCACCGCTCCGGACGGCGGCACCCGCACGGTCACCACCAACGAGAAGGGACTCTGGAAGGCCCAGATGCTGCTCGGTGCGCACACGATGGACGTGTCCGCGCCGAACTACGTCACGCACACGGACACAGTGACCTTCACACAGAGCGGGCAGGCGGAGACGCGTGCTGTCGGGCTCAGTACCGGCGTCGCGAAGATCTCGACCGAGAAGCTGGACTGGCATCTCGGCCCGAATCAGACGGCGCAGACGAAGTTCGTCGTGACCAACACCGGATCGGCGCCGCTGTCGGTGTCGGTCGCGGAACGGGCGCGCGGCACTGGTGAGGCGACCGACCTGCCCTGGCTCGCCCTGACCGGCGACGCGGCGCAGGCCCCGGTCGAACTCGCCGTCGGCGAGTCCACGACCGTCACGGCAACAGCCGGTACGGCGGGAACCGATCCCGGTCTGCTCGTCGGCGATGTCCTCGTGTCGTCGAACGACGGGCGGCAGCCGGCACAACTCGTACCGGCCACCCTCGCGGCCTCGGCCTACTGGGTGGGGGTGAACGTCGGAGGCAGGGCGCTCACCGACTCCACCGGCTTCACCTGGTCCGCGGACCAGGCGCTGTCGAACCGCACGTGGGGTCACATCGGCGGTACGGCCAAGAGCACCGGCGCGAACATCGCGGGCACCGAGGACGACGAGCTGTTCCGCACCCAGCGGACCGGCAAGACGTTCTCGTACGTGTTCAAGAACGCGCCCGCCGGCCACTACATCATCGGGCTGGGCTTCGCCGAGCTCGACAACGTCAAGGCCGGCAGCCGTACGTTCGACGTGGTGGTGGACGGCAAGCCGGTGCTGTACGACCACGATGTCCAAGGCGCCGCGGGCAGGCTCACTGCCGACGTACACACCGCAACGGTCGAGCACGCGGGCGGCGACCTGAAGGTCGAGCTGATCGGAAACACCGGCCAGCGCGACCCGATCCTCAGCACCCTCAAAGTTCTGGAGGACCCGCACCCGACGAGCTAGGGATGAGTCGGCGACCGGTCCCGTCACCTGTTGGGTGGCGGGACCGGTCGCGTTTCGGGCGTGGCAGGTGAGCCGTTGACAGTACATCTCGGACGGGGTTAGCTACCTGCTCAATGTGATCGATAACTTGGCTGGTCCGAGCCGAGCAGGGGAGACGCGCATGAGCCGTGCACGTGGGACGAGGACATTGCTCGCGATGGCCGCCGCCGTACTGGTCTCCGGGATGGTCGTCGTGGTCCCGGCTCGAGGCGAGGAGCCGGCTCTGAGCGGACTGGCCGGCGTCGTCGCTGACGGTGCCGAGGTCGTTGCGTCGCCGGACGGGAAGCTGCAGGTCGTGATCGCGGCTGTCGACGGACGTCTCACCTACGGCGTGACGAAAAACCACAAGGCTCTGGTCGGTGCGTCTGGGCTCGGCCTGGATCTCGCCGGCCGGCCGAGCCTTACCGAAGGCATGGAGATCGCGTCGGTGGATCGCCGGACGATCGACGAGACCTGGAAGCCGGTCTGGGGAACGTCGAGCGTGGTCCGCAACCATGCCAACGAGCTGACCGTGCACGCGGTCCAGCCCGGTACCGAGTTCAAGCTCGACCTGGTGTTCAGGGTGTTCGACGACGGCATCGGCTTCCGCTATCACTTCCCGGACCAGCCCGGCCTCGACGACTACACGGTGACGGCCGAGCGAACCGAGTTCGCCCTCGATCCCGACGCGCGGAGCTGGTCGCTCGCGGCCGGTACGAACTGGACCGCCGACGAGCAGCACTACCGCGATCAGCCGCTGTCCACCGTGGCGACCGCGCAGACGCCGCTCACCGCCTCACCGGCCTCCGACTCGTATGTGGTCGTGCACGAGGCGGACCTGACCGACTACCCGAGCATGACGCTCAAGTCGGTGCCCGGGCAGCCGGGCCGGTTCACCAGCGAGCTGATCGCTCTCCCCGACGGGACGAAGGCCAAGCTGAGCGGCGAGTTCTCGACGCCCTGGCGCACGCTGACCGTCGGCGACCGTCCCGGCGACCTGGCCGAGTCCCACCTGACCGAGAACCTCAACGATCCCTGCGCGATCTGCGCTGACACCTCCTGGATCAAGCCTGCTACGTACGTGGGTGTCTGGTGGGAGCTCCAGCGCCGCGCCACCACCTGGACCGCCGGTCCGCAGCACGGTGCGACCACCGCCCGCGTCAAGGAGTACATCGACCTGGCGAAGCGGGCCGGCGCCAAGTTCGTACTGGCCGAGGGCTGGAACACCAACGCCGGCGGCGCCTGGTCGGGCCAGGACTTCACCACGCCGCAGGCCGATTTCGACCTCCCCGAGGTGCTGCGGTACGCCGCCGCGAACGGCATCGGCTACATCGCCCACAACGAGACGCGCGGCGATGTCGACTACTACGACCAGAACCTGGAACGGATCTTCTCGCGGTACGAGGAGCTCGGGATCCATGCCGTGAAGACCGGCTATGCCACCAAGTTCCTGCTCGGTGGTGTCAACCGCAGCCATTACGACCAGGAGGCCGTTCGCCACTACCAGCGGGTGATCGACGCGGCGGCCCGGCACCACATCACGCTGGACGCGCACGAGGCGATCAAGCCGACCGGCCTGGCACGCACGTACCCGAACATGATGACGGGTGAAGGCGTCGCCGGCATGGAGCAGCAGAACTACATGGGCGTCAACGGCAACCCGCCGGCGCAGGCCACGATCCTCCCGTTCACCCGGTTCATGGGAGGACCCGCCGACTACACGCCCGGCGTCCTGAACGTCACCTGGGACCCGGCCCGGCTCGGAACCCGCGTCCAGACCACCTCGGCCGCGCAGCTCGCGCTGTACCCGACGTTCTTCAGTCCGATGCAGATGCTCGCCGACACCCCGGAGAACTACGCCGCGCACCCTGGATTCGGCTATCTCAAGGACATGCCGACGAGTTGGGACGAGTCCCATGTCCTGGACACGGCGATCGGGGACTACGTCACGACGGCCCGGCGGAGCGGGAACACCTGGTACGTCGGTGCACTCACCGACGAGAACGACCGGAACCTTCGGGTGCCGCTGTCGTTCCTTGCCCACGGCACCTTCGTGGCCGAGATCTACGCGGACGCCCAGGACACCACCTGGAAGGGCAATCCGCTGCCGATCGAGATCAAGAGCGTCCTCGTCAGGTCGTCGACCAAGCTGTCCGTGTCGCTCGTCGGCGGTGGCGGTCAGGCGGTCAAGCTCCGGCCCGCGACTGCCGCGGATCTCGGCAAGCTGCAGTGGTACGTCGAGCCGCGGCCGACGTACGGCGCGACGACGGCTGCGCTCGGTCCGGCCACACAGCAGGTTGTGGTAAAGACGTCGATCACCAACTCGGGGAGTACGGTCGGCGGGTTCCCGGTCCAGGCGTACGTCGACGGTCGCGCTGCCACCGACGTACGGATCATCCGCGTCGCGGGAGGCGGCGGTGCGCGGACCGTCGAGTGGACGCTGCCTGCCGTCGAGGTGCCCGATCGGGATTTCAGGATCTCCGTGGGGGAGCACGGCCGACCGGTGTTCGTGAAGCAAGCGCAGTCGTTACTCGACCTCGTCGGGCAATTGCGCCGGACCGGAGAGCTCACGCCAGCTGCTGCGCGGCAGCTGGAACCCGCGATCCGTCGGGCCGACACTGAACTCCGCGATGGCGATACGACCGGGCGCCTGCTCGCCCTTCAGGACGTCCGGCTGGCCTTGTACAAGCTGCCTCTCGACGAGGTGACGGCACCGGCCAGTACTGCGATCGACGAACGACTGACCGTCCGGCTCGGTGCACCGCAAGGGCTCTTCTCGCTGCTGTTGAAGGTGCGGCGTGGGGTCGATTCCGGGGGCATCGATGCCGCGTTGCCGGGCAGACTTGCCGCAGAGCTCGAGGCCGCGATCCGAGCAGCCGTCGCGCATGACCCTGCGGCCATGCGCGACGCACTCAACCGGTTCGATGCCCTGGTGGTGGCCGGACCGATCGCACCTGAGGTCAGCGAGGACCTACTCGCTGCGGCTCGAGTGCTCGTGGACGGACCTCGCACGATCGAGGCCGAGTCTGCCCAGCTGATCGGCCGCGCGTGTCTGCGTACCGATCACAAGGGCTACACCGGCACCGGCTTCGTGGCCTGCTTGAAGACGAAGGGCAGCGGTGTCCAGTTCAACGCGCCGGTTGCTGCCGACGGTCTCTACACCGTCAAGCTCCGCTACGCGAACGCCATGAGCACAGCGCAAACCATGACACTCACGAGTGGGTCGCAGTCCGTTCAGCTCCAGCTACCGAAGCTGGCGAACTGGGACACCTGGTCGGATGCCCAAGCCAGCCTTACGTCCAGCCCGTCCACCCCACTCACCTTCGCCTTCGGACCGACCGACAACGGCAACGTGAACCTTGACTCCATCACGCTCGAACCCAACCCGGGGGTTGTACTGGCGTCCGAGTGACCCCCGTGACGAGTCCGACCGCTGGTTGGTTCAGTCGGTTGCCAGGCCCGCAGTTCCGCTCGTCGCGGTACCTGAAGTGTCCTGCAGACGCGTCAGGCTGCCGTCGTGCCCCACGGCGTACGAAGCAACGTCGCCGTTGCCCAGCCGAACCTGAAGCGTCTTGTTGTCTGGGCTGAGCGCTGCGTCCGTGCCGCCACCGGTGGTCGGAGCGGCGACAGCCGCGAGCAAGGAGAGACGCCCGTCGGAGCCGATGCGGTACGACGAGATCGTGGAGCTCGCGGCGTTGACCGTAAAGGCATAACGACCATCCCGGGTGGTGACGAGCCAGCATGCGGCGGCCTGGGTGTCGCTCACGGACGGGCTGATCGTGCGCAGCCGGCCGAAGCGGACGGCGTACGAGGAGACCGCGCTCGGGCCTGCCTCGGAGACGATCGCGTTGCCACGCCGATCGAAGTCGAAGCCGTACGGCGTCGAGCCGGCGGAGTGATGCGCGACGGCGTGCCCCGCGTACCGGCCGTAGACGGTGAACGTGTCGATGGTCTGATCGCCCTTGTGCGTAACGACGAGCTGACGTCCGTCCGGCGTGAACGAGACCTGCGCGGCCGCCGAGTCGGTGTCACCGACCTTGCTGAGCTGCCTGGTCGAGTGCGGAAGCGGGCTCAGCCGGCCGTCCGGGCCGACGCGCAGTGCACTGATGGTTGCGCTGCCCTGGTTGAGAACGTAGACGGTGTTCCCGTGCACCGTGACGCTGACCGGCCGGTCGCCGCCGGACGGTTCGACGTCGCGCTTCACGAGGCCTCGGCGGGTGATCGCCAGGGTCGAGATGGTGTCGTCGCCGGCGTTGACGACGAACAGCTGATCGCCCTTACGGACCAGCGCGTTCTGTGATGCCAGCGAGGCGCCGAGCCCGAGACCACCGGTAGCGACCGCGCTGCCGGGGCGCAATTGCCCGTCCCGCAGTCGATCGAAGGTCTGAACGGCGTTGCCGGCCGGCGAGTTGGTCGCTTCGTAGACATGACCAACGACCTGCGTACGACCGGCCGGGGCCGGTGCCTGAGCATTGGCGATCCCGGCGCCGCCGGTGGCCGCGGCAGCGACCGCCAGCAACGGTGGCAGGGAACGGACGAACGTCTTGCGCATGATGATTCCTCCGACAGGAAAGGATTGAACGGATCGACAGTAGGTTCGAAACACCCGGCCGCCACCGGTATCCGCCGATCGGTAAGCCTGCCGTTAGCCGAATGAACCGCGCCGAAGAGTCCACTGGGGTGCCAACCCGGGTGACCCGGATGCGATGCGGGGACGCGTGCTGCAGCCTCGGTCTCGCAGCGGCGGAGACGTCTCGTCCGTCGGGTTCTCAACCATGGGAGGAACCGTGGTCACACGACCTGAGTCGACCGGGACCGAAACCGGCGATGACAGTCGGCCGCTCTCGGTGCCGGAAGCCTGTGAGTACGTCTGGCGATCGGCGTTGACCGATTCGACTGTGGGAGCGATCGGGCTGGAACTGGAGAGCCATGTAGTTGACCTGGACAACATTGTTCGGCCGGTCGACTGGGGGGCGCTCGACCCGCTGCCTGCCGAGGTCCGCGCCGCCGCCGGAACCAGTTCGGTGAGTCGGGAGCCAGGTGGGCAGCTCGAGCTGTCCGGTCCGCCGCACGCCTCGAGTGCCGAGGCGATCACCGCTCTACGCGCCGACGTCGATCGTGTGCGGGCCGTGACGGCTGGTCTCGGCATTGGACTGGTTCCCGCGGGGACTGATCCGTTGCGACCGTCGTACCGGACGAACCCGAGCGGACGGTACCGCGCGATGGAGGAGTACTTCGCGGCGACCGACCCGGCCGGCTGCGGTGTCGTCGCGATGAACTCGACGGCCGCTCTGCAGGTGAACCTCGAGGCCGGCCCACGGCGGGGCTGGGCGCAGCGGGTCGCTCACGCGCACCGGCTGGGGCCTGTGCTGCTGGCGATCTCGGCGAACTCGCCGTGGTTGCATGGGCGATCGACCGGTTGGAAGTCGGCGCGGCAACGAACCTGGCTCGGGCTCGACCGGCGACGCGCCGGCCCCGTGCTCGATGTGAGGTCCTTGGCGAACGCAACGGACCCCGCGATGGCGGCGGTGGCGTTCGCGCTCGGCGCGCCGGTGATGTTCGTGGCTACCGAGCACGACGAACGCGCCGTTGTCCGTCATGAGGTGACCTTCGAGCAGTGGGCGCGTGGAGACGTATTGCTGGACCGCCGGCTCCCCACAGTGCTGGACCTCGATCTGCACCTCACCACCCTGTTCCCGCCGGTGCGCCTGCGCGGCTATCTGGAACTGCGATTCCTGGACGCGACCCCGCAGCGATGGTGGCCGGCCGTCGCCGCGGTCACGGCGACCTTGATGGACGACCCGATTGCTGCCGACCTCGCAGCCGAGGCCACCGAGGGCACTGGTGCGCTGTGGACCGAGGCGGCCCGTGACGGCTTGAGCGATCCGAGGCTCGCGGAGGCGACCCGTCGGTGCCTGCAGATCGCCACGGACCGGGCACCGGTCGCGTTGGCCGCGGAGCTGGAGGAACTGGCGGAGCTGGCCGACTCCGGCAGGTCGCCAGGTGATCTCCTCGTGGAGCGCATCGGGAAGGTCGGCCCGCGAGCGGCATTGGCGGAGTCGGCCCGGGAACCCCGGGAGCGGAGCGTGCTGCGCGGCACCTGTACGCCAGATTAGGATGCTCCGAAAGGTTGCCGGTGGAGCGCTGGAGGTCAGGCAATGGCGGACAGGTCGACGTCCGATCCGAGACGCTAGGTCTGCCATGCAGTTCCGGCGGGACGAATGCGATCTGCTCGACCGGCTCGTCGATGACGTCGGGTCGGGGGAGAGCCGGGCTCTGGTCCTTCGCGGCGAGGCAGGAATCGGCAAGACAGCCCTGCTCGAGTACGTGGTCGCGCGGGCTTCCGGTTGGCGGACGGTGCGAGCCGGCGGTGTGGAATCCGAGCAGGAGCTGGGCTTCGCGGGCCTGCACCAGGTGTGTGCTCCCGTACTCGAGTCCCCGACAACCCCGACGGCGCCGACAACCCCGACTGCACTGAAGGCACTCAAGGCGCTGCCGGCACCGCAGCAGGACGCTCTGCGGACGGTGTTCGGCCTGGCCCCCGGCAAGCCGCCGGACCGGTTCGTGGTCGGTCTGGCTGTCCTGGGTCTGCTCGGTGAAGCAGCACGCGACCGGCCGTTGCTGTGTCTGGTCGACGACGCGCAGTGGTTGGACCGGGCCTCGGCACAGGTCCTGGGCTTCGTGGCGCGCCGGCTGCGCGCCGAGTCCGTCGCGATGATCTTCGCCGTCCGCGAGCCCGCGACCGGTAGCGAGGTCGCCGAACTGAACGGTCTCCCCGAGGCGTGGGTCGGAGGACTGTCCGACGACCAGGCCCGGGCGATGCTCGAATCGGCCTACCCCGGGCCGGCGGATCAGCGGGTCCTCGATCGGGTGGTGGCCGAGAGCCACGGCAACCCACTCGCGCTGCTCGAGCTGCCCCGCGGCTTCACCCGGGCCGAGCTGGAGGGCGGATTCGGCACGTTCGGGCCGGTCGTCCTGCCGGGTCGCATCGAGGAGAGCTTTCTGCGCCAGTTCGCCACGCTGTCGCCCACGACCCGGCATGTCTTGCTGGTCGCGGCGGCCGAACCGGTCGGCGATCCGGCGCTGGTGTGGCGCGCGGTCGACGGCCTCGGAATTGCGGTCGATGCCGAAGCGGCGTCACATGAGGCCGCCGAGCGGTTTGTGGACTTCGGCCCGCGGGTGCGCTTCCGGCATCCGTTGCTGCGGTCGGCGATCTACGGCGCCGCCACGAGCGAGGAACGCCGCCGCGCGCACTGGGCTCTGGGCGAGGTGACCGATCCGGTCACGGACCCCGATCGGCGAGCCTGGCATCGCGCCGCGGCCGTCGACGTACCTGACGAAGCCATCGCCGCCGAGTTGGAGGAGCGTGCCCGGCGTGTGCAGGCCCGCGGTGCAGCGGCCGCCGCGGCGGCCTTTCTGGAACGTGCCGCCGGGCTGACTCCGGACGCGAAGCGGCGTGGGCAGCGGCTGCTCGCGGCAGCGCACGCGACGTACGAAGGTGGTCTGCCGGCGGCGGCGCCGCGCCTGATCGCGCTGGCCGAGGCCAGCCCCTTGGACGCCCGCGAGAAGGCTCAGGCCGACGTGTTGTACGCGCGGAGCGCTTTCGCTCTCGGGCGCGGTCGGGACGCGACCGAGTCGCTCTTCCAGGCGGCCACGCGGCTTGAGTCGATCGATGCGGAGACTGCGCGCCGCACCCATCTGGAGGCCATCCGCGCGAGCTGGTTCCTCGCCGACCATGCGCCTGGGCTCACGCTGCGCGAGCTGGCCGAAGCCGCACACAATTCACCCCGGCCCGGGCCGGAGACGCCAGTTGACCTGCTGATCGAGGGTCTCGCCGTCCGCTACGGCCAGGGCTACCCGGCCGCAGCTGCTGTTCTGAAGAAGGCCGTCGCCGAGTTCTGTGTCACGGCGCCGACCGGCGAGTTCGGCTTGCTGCTGGAGTGGTTCGCCGGCTCGATCGCGGTGGACCTGTGGGACGACGAGGCCTGGGGAGTGATCAGCCGCCGCTACGAGCAGCGGTCGCGGGACGAGAGTCGCGCCGCGCTGCCGATCGCGCTGACGATGCGGATCGTCAACCTGATCGTGCAGGGAGAGCTGTCTGCCGCGGAGTCGTTGATGGAGGACTTCGACGCCGTCCGACAGGCGACAGGCATCTATGACGCCCCGTACGGAGGACTGCTGCTGGCGGTCTGGCGCGGACGTGTCCAGGAGGCCGAGGATGGGCTCGCCGCGATGGTTGACGATGCGACCAAGCGCGGTGAGGGCGTTACGCTGATCGCTGTCGGATGGTTGCGTGCCCTGTTGGCGAACAGCCTGGGCAACTACCAGGAGGCGGTGACGGCGGGGCTGGAGGCGACCGAGTCGGAGCGCGAGATGGGGTACGTCACCCTGTGCTCCTTGGCCGAGTTGGTCACGGCCGCCGCCCACGCCGGCCGGCACGAGACGGGCGCCAAGGCGTTGGCGCGGTTGACGAGCATGACGGAGGCCACTGGCACCGACTGGGCGCTGGGTGTAACCGCGGGCTGCCGCGCGATGCTGGCGGATGACGACACCGCCGAGCAGGGCTTCCAGGAGGCGATCGCGCGACTCGGACGTACCCGAATCCACGGTGAACTGGCTCGTGCCCACCTGTATTACGGAGAATGGCTGCGACGCCGCGGCCGGCGCAACGATGCACGCCACGAGTTGCGGACCGCGCACGCAATGTTCACAGAGCGGGGGATGGTCACTTTCGCTGCGCTCGCCGCGCGTGAACTCGGTGCCGCCGGCGAACGGGTTCGCGAAGGCGCGACACCTGCGTCGACCACGCTCACGCCGCAGGAGACGCAGATCGCCCGCCTGGTCCGGGAGGGCCTGTCGAACGCGGAGATCGCCGACCGGCTGTTCATCAGCCCCCGTACGGTCGAGTGGCACCTTGGGAAGGTGTTCGCGAAGCTCGGCATCACGTCCCGGCGACAGCTGTAGCGCTCATCCGGCCGGCCCACCTGGTTGGGGGACTGGGCGCCGGGCTCGGGTGGTCCCTGATGCGGGGGTCGGGTCGATCTTGGTGTGCTTGTCGACGATCCCGGTGCGAGGAGGCATGAGTACGTGGTTGGCCGATGGCGGGCGCGACCGTTCCAGGTCCGGCTGGAGGTCGAGGACGGGCTCGTCACGATCCAGGTCAGCGGCGTACTGGGCGGGGACGCGGACCGGGTGATCCGTGACGAACTGCTCGCCGTCTGCCGGCTCGCCAAGGCGATCCGGCTGGATCTCTGCGAGGTCAGCGAGGTCAGCGGCGATCTTCGCCTCCCGACGTTCCTCGGCCAACTCCGCTCCGACTGCGAACTGACGCGCTGCCGCCTGCAGGTAACCGCGACCCATCCCCTGGTGCTGCAGGTACTGCAGTCCTGGGGAAACCGGCTCGAGTACCTGAACGGTCACTCGATCGACGTGTGAAGGAAGGAAGCGCGACATGGCAACTGTCTCGTTCAAGGCAGCCACCCGGGTCTACCCGGGCACCGACGTCCCGGCCGTCGACAAGCTCGATCTCGACATCTCCGACGGCGAGTTCATGGTGCTGGTCGGTCCGTCGGGCTCCGGCAAGTCGACGGCGCTGCGGATGCTGGCGGGGCTCGAGGAGGTCAACGCAGGATCGATCTTCATCGGCGATCGGGACGTCACGAACGCGCCGCCGAAGGACCGCGACATCGCGATGGTGTTCCAGAACTACGCGCTGTACCCGCACATGTCCGTGGCCGACAACATGGGCTTCGCTTTGAAGATGGAAGGCCTGCACAAGGACGAGCGGGCCAAGCGGGTCATGGAGGCGGCGAAGCTGCTCGGTCTGGAGGAGTACCTCGACCGCAAGCCGAAGGCGCTGTCCGGTGGTCAGCGTCAGCGTGTTGCGATGGGCCGGGCGATCGTCCGCGACCCGCAGGTGTTCCTGATGGACGAGCCGCTGTCGAACCTCGACGCCAAGCTGCGCGTTCAGACCCGTACGCAGATCGCCGAGCTGCAGCACCGACTCGGTGTCACCACCGTGTACGTGACACATGATCAGGTCGAGGCGATGACGATGGGCGACCGGGTCGCCGTCCTCAAGGACGGCCTGCTGCAACAGGTCGACACACCGCTGCATCTGTACGACCGGCCGCGGAACAAGTTCGTCGCGGGCTTCATGGGGTCGCCGGCGATGAACCTGATCGAGGCGAAGATCACCGACGCCGGCGCGCTGATCGGCGACTATCTAGTGCCGGTCGAGCGATCTCTGTTGGCCAAGGCAGGCGACGACAAGACGCTGACCATCGGGGTTCGCCCGGAGGCGCTGCACCTTGCGGACGAGGGCCTACCGGTCACCGTCGCGGTCGTCGAGGAGCTCGGCTCGGACGCGTACCTGTACGGGACCGCCGAGCACACCGGCAACCAGCAGATCATCGCCCGGATCAGCACCCGTCAGAACGCCGAGAAGGGCAGCGTGGTCCACCTCGCCCCGAACCCGGAGAAGCTCC
Source organism: Kribbella sp. NPDC048928 (assembly GCF_043197975.1). Taxonomy (NCBI): domain Bacteria; kingdom Bacillati; phylum Actinomycetota; class Actinomycetes; order Propionibacteriales; family Kribbellaceae; genus Kribbella; species Kribbella sp. NPDC048928. Next base: position 397,528 of record NZ_JBICUC010000008.1, read on the forward strand.
ACCTCTTCTCGTCCAGCACCGAGCAGCGCCTCAACGCCTGACTCCGGAGGTTGTGGTCCAGTCCCGCAGGTCCGGCAGGTCCTCGAGGTTCGCCACGATGTACTCCGTGTGCTCGGCCAGGCGGGACTCGCACCAGGCTTTCAGTTCGCTCGCGCCTTGTGGCGTCCGGCGGGCGTTGTTGAGGGCGTCCATCACCAGGTGATAACGCGAGACCTGGTTCCGTACGACCATGTCGAACGGGGTCGTGGTCGTGCCTTCCTCGATGAAGCCGCGAACGTGGAAGCGGTCCGCGTCCGGACGTCCGTGGACCATCTGGTGGACCGCGCCCGGGTAGCCGTGGAAGGCGAAGACGACGTCGACATGGTCGGTGAAGAGTTCCTTGAACAGGATCTCGTCCATGCCGTGCGGGTGGTCACGACGGCGGACCAGCGACATCAGGTCGACGACGTTGACGACCCGGGTACGGAACTGCGGCAGCCGCTCGCGCAGGATCTGCGCGGCCGCGACCGTCTCCATCGTGACGATGTCACCGGCGCACGCGAGCACGACATCGGGGTCCGCGGAGCCGTCGTCGGTACCGGCCCACTGCCACACGCCGGCCCCACGGGCGCAGTGCTCGGTCGCCTCGTCGATCGTGAGGTACTGCAGTTGCGGCTGCTTGTCGATGACGATCAGGTTCACGTAGGACGTCGACCGTAGGCAGTGGTCGGCCACCGACAGCAGGCAGTTGGCGTCCGGCGGCAGGTACACGCGGCTGATGGTTCCGCGCGTACTGATCACGTTCTGGATCAGGCCCGGGCCCTGGTGGCTGAATCCGTTGTGATCGTTGCGCCACGCGGTGGACGTGAGCAGGATGTTCAGGCTCGGTACGCGGGACCGCCAGGGCAGGTGCTCGGCCTCCTCCAGCCACTTGCTGTGCTGGATCGTCTGGGACGCGCTGACCATCGCGAACGCCTCGTACGTCGCGAACATCCCGTGCCGGCCGGTCAGCGTGTAGCCCTCCAGCCAGCCGTGGCAGTTGTGCTCGGACAGGACCTCCATCACCCGGCCGTCGCGGGAGATCTTGTCGTCCGCATCGGTCACCTGCTCGGCGAAACCGCGGTCGGACGCCTCGAACACGGCACCGAGCCGGTTGCTGTTGGTCTCGTCCGGGCAGAACAGCCGGAACCGGTCGGGGTTGGCTACATACAGGTCGCGGAGCAGCTCGCCGAGGCGGCGCGTGGACTCCAGCCGCACGCCTCCCGGGGTCGGCACGTCGACGGCATATTGGCGGTAGTCCGGCAGCTCGAGTGGACGCGTCAACAGACCGCCGTTTGCGTGCGGTGTCGCGCTCATCCGCAGCCGGCCGTCCGGATTCGCCCGGCGGACCAGCTCGGTCGGCGATCCGTCGGCGTCGAACAGTTCGTCGGGCCGGTACGAGCGCATCCAGGACTCGAGCAGGCGCAGGTGGTCCGCGTTCTCCCGTACTGACGCGAGGGGGACCTGGTGGGCGCGGAACGTGCCGGCTATCTGCACGCCGTCGACGGTCTCCGGACCGGTCCAGCCCTTCGGCGTACGCAGCACGATCAACGGCCAGCGCGGCCGGGTACCGTCCCAGTCCCCGCCGCGCGCCGCGGCCTGGATCGTGCGGATCCGGATCCAGGCCTGGGCGAGCGCCGTGGCGAACCGGTGGTGCATGCCCGGCAGGTCGGCGCCCTCGACCTCGATCACGTCGTACCCGTGCCCTTCGAGCAGCGAGCGGACCTCGGCCGGGTCCTTGCGGCCGAGCACGGTCGGGCCGGCGATCTTGGCGCCGTTAAGGTGCAGGATCGGCAGGACGGCGCCGTCGCGGGACGGGTTGAGGAAGGACACGCCCTTCCAAGATCCCTCCAGCGGACCCGTCTCGGCCTCGCCGTCGCCGACGACGGCCAGCGCGATCAGGTCCGGGTTGTCCATCACGGCGCCGAACGCATGCACGAGGACGTAGCCGAGCTCGCCGCCCTCGTGGATCGAACCCGGCGTGGTCACCGACACGTGGCTCGGGATGCCGCCCGGCGCGGAGAACTGCCGGAACAGCCGGTTCATCCCGTCGGCATCGGTGGTGACCGCCGGGTACGTCTCGGTATAGGTGCCCTCGAGATACCCGGCCGCCACCAGCGCGGGACCGCCGTGGCCGGGACCGGCGAGATACAGCATCTCCTGACCGGTCTCGCGGATCAGCCGGGAGGCGTGCGCGTAGATGAACGACAGGCCGGGGCTGGTGCCCCAGTGTCCCAGCAGCCGCGGCTTGATCTGCTCGGCGGCCAGCGGCTCGCGCAGCAGCGGGTTGGCCATCAAGTAGATCTGCCCGACGGTCAGGTAGTTGTTGGCTCGCCACCACGCGTCCACGCAGTCGAGTTCCGCCGGGCTGAGCTCGGAAACGCGGTCGGCGATCTCTTGGAGGGAGGCGCTGTCGGTCATCGGTGGACGTCCTGTCTCTCGGCCGGGGCCCGGTGGGCCAGGGAGGTTCGCAGGTGTGCTCGTGCTCGATGGATCCTGCTGCTGACTGTACCGATCTCCACTCCGAGGACCGCCGCGATCTGCTGGTACGACAACGTGTCGATGTCTCGCAGCACCACGGCCGCCCGGAGCCGCGGGTCCAGCTCGGTCAGCGCGCTCCGGATGTCGTCGTCGAGCGTGCGGTACTCGAGCAGCCGCGCCGGATCGAGGTCCCGGGTGCCGAGCCGGTTCGACAGCTCGGGCCCGAGTTCGTCGAAGCGGATCCGTCGGCGGTGCCGGATCTGGTCGAGGAACAGGTTCACGGTGATGCGGTACAGCCAGCCCTCGAAGGTGTTGGGGCGGTACGTGGGCAGGTAGCGGAAGACCCGGATGAAGACGTCGTGCGTCAGGTCCTCGGCGTCGTGCCGGTTCCCGGTGAGCCGGTACGCGAAGTGGTACACGCGGGCGTTGTGCGCGCGGACGATCTCGTCCCAGGGTTGCGCGGCCGGGTTGTCCATCCCCGTCCCCTCCACTTGTTGACTGTTCAGGTGTTGAGGAGCGACAGGACCTCTCGGCGGAGTTGCTCCATCGTGGCCGGGTCGGCCGCCTCGACGTTGAGGCGGAGCAACGGCTCGGTGTTCGACGGGCGCAGGTTGAACCACGCCCCGTCCGGCCGGGTGATCGTGAGGCCGTCGAGGTGGTCCGCGGCGGCGCCGTCGGCGGTGTAGTGCGCTTCCACCCGGGCCAGTACGGCGGGAACATCGGCGACCACGTTGTTGATCTCGCCGCTGTCGGCGTACCGGGAGAACTGGGCGGTGAGCGCCGACAACGGCTGATCTGTTTCGCCGAGCGCGTCCAGGACGTGCAGGGCCGTCAGCATGCCGGTGTCCGCGCGCCAGAACCGGCGGAAGTAGTAGTGGCCGGAGTGTTCGCCGCCGAACACCGCGTCGTGGTCGGCCATGGCCTGCTTGATGAACGAATGTCCGACCCGGCTGCGTACGGGCACACCGCCGTGGTCGACGATCTGCTCGGCGACGGCTTTGCTGGTGATCACGTTGTAAACCACCGCCGAACCCGGGTCGCGGGCCAGCTCGCGGGTGGCGATCAGGCTGATGATGTTGTTCGGGGAGACGGCATCGCCGTTCTCGTCGACGAAGAAACAGCGATCCGCGTCGCCGTCGAAGGCGAGGCCGGCGTCGGCGTGATGCTGTTTGACCGCGGCACGCAGGTCGACAACGTTCGCCGGATCCAGCGGGTTGGCCGGGTGGTTGGGGAACGTACCGTCCAGCTCGAAGTACAGCGGCACGAGGTCGAAGGCGGACCGGTCGAGTACGACGGGGGCAGTGCGCCCGGCCATGCCGTTGCCGGCGTCGACCACGATCTTGAGCCGGCGGTTGCCGCTGAGATCGACGAGACCGTGCAGGTACTCCGCGTACTCGGTCAGCAGGTCCTCGGAGTGCACGGTTCCGGCCGGCCCGTTGTACGCGGGCAGTCCCGTCTCCAGCAGGGTCCTGATCTCGCGCAGGCCGGTGTCCTGGCCGACCGGTGCTGCACCGGGCCGGCAGAACTTGATGCCGTTGTAGGCCGGCGGGTTGTGGCTGGCGGTGATCATCGCGCCGGCCACGTCACGCGCGCCGGAGGCGTAGTACAGCATGTCGGTGGACGCCAGACCGATCGCGAGGACATCGGCGCCACGGCTCGCGGCGCCGTCGGCCACCGCGGCGGCGAGCTCGGGGGAGGAGACGCGCATGTCGTGTCCGACCGCGATCAGTGCGGCGCCGCTCACCTCTGCGAAGGCTGCGCCGGCGCGGAAGGCCAGTTCGGCGTTCAGTTGGTCCGGGACCGTGCCGCGGATGTCGTACGCCTTGATCAGTGCGGCAAGGTCCTGCATGACGGCTCCTTGGCTAGTAGGTGCACCCGTGCGGTACGGGCGTTCACGACGATCGGTCCAGCCGCGCGACGCCGATCTTGGCGTCCGCCATTCCGTAGAAGACGTAGTGCACGCCGTCGAGCTCTTCGATCGCGGTCGGGAACACGACGTTGCCGACCGTGCCGATACGTTCCTCCTCGGTCTCCGGCGCCAGGATCGGTTCGGGAGTCCGGTCGAGCACCCGAGTGACGTCGGACGGATCGAGCAGCAGCGCACCTGCGGTGTAGCTGACCTTCTGGGTTGTCGGATCGAATCCCTTCGGCTGCTCGCCCGTGACGCCGTGGTGGATCACCAGCCAGCCCTCGGGGACGCGCAGCGGGGCCGGGCCGGCGCCGATCTTGAGTTCCTCGAAGGGATGCTCCGGCATCGCGACCAGCCGGTGATGCCGAAGGTGGACGAGGTTCTCCAGGCCGCGCTCGACCTCGGCGACCGGCACGAACGACACCCAGATGCCTGGCCGGTCGTCCTCGACCCCGGCAGGCAGGTGCACGCCTTCGCCCTCACGGAACCAGCCGAGGTCCCACATCGGCCGGTGCAGCATTGCGTACGACGGCACTCCGTCCGGACCCGGGACCGGCTCGGGGAAGAACACAGTGTCCTTGTTCGGGAACAGGTTCAGGTCCGTGTCGAGATCGGGCTGATACTCGAAGTGCAGCGGGCCGAGCCGGGTCCAGGTGCGCAGGTCGTCGCTGACCGCGAGCGCCGGCTTCGGGCCGAGCGGTCCGTACGCGACGTACGTCATGACGTGCTTGCCCAGCGACGGGACCCAGGTAACCCGCGGGTCCTCGACGCCGGCGTTGTTCAGCCCGCGTTCCCACCCTTCGTCGGGCGCCAGGACGATGCCCTCGCGCTCGACCCCGGTCGGAACGCCGTCGGTCAGCAGGACCCGCGCCAGGCCCACCCGCGAGACGTTGCCCGCAGCAACCAGCCGGGGGAGCAGGTACAACCCATCATCGGGCGTGTGCCCGGACGCCGGGTTCAGCACGCCCTCGGCCTCGAGGGCGTTGCCCGGCTCCGGCGTCATCAGGACGCCGACCCGGGTCAGCGTGTAGGGAACGGTCACGATAAGCCCCTCACGAGTTAGCCTTTGACGCCGGACGACAGGTTCGTCGAGATGAACCGGCGCTGGAAGATGATGAACAGGGTGACCGCGGGCGCGGCCAGGACGCAGGCCCCCGCGAGTACGGCACCGAACGGGTTCGCCGCTCGGGCCGACACGGTCGTCAGGTAGTTCGACAAGGAGACGGCCAGTGGCTGCAGGTGCTGCTGCTTGGTGATCAGGAACGGCCAGAGGAACTCGTTCCACGGTCCGATGAAGGTCAGCAGCAACCCGGTCAGCAGCGCGGGCTTCACCAGTGGAAGGGCCACCCGCCAGAGGGTGCTGACCTCGTTGGCGCCGTCGATGCGGGCCGCGTCGAACAGCTCCTGCGGCAGTTGCAGGAAGTACTGGCGGAAGACGAACACCGCGGTCGAGTTGATCGCGAACGGCGCGATCATCCCCAGGTACGAGTCCGCCAGCCCGTAGCTGCGGACCATCATCACGTACAGCGGAATGGTCAGCAGCTGGAACGGGATCACCTGCACGAGCAGCATCAGGCCGAACACCGCGCCGCGCCCGCGGAACTGCAACCGTGCCAGCGCGTACCCGGCGAGCACCCCGAAGACCAGCGTGCCGAGCAGGACACCACCGGTGAAGATGCCGGAGTTCAGCAGGGATCTGCCCAGGTCGATCGCGGCATCGATCTCGGCGTAGTTCTTGCCGGTGAGGTTGCCCGGCTCGGGGAACGCGCCGGCGACGGACGGGTCCGGTTCGGCCTGCAGACTGCCGATCAGCATGTAGTAAAAGGGGAACAGGAACACGAACGCCCCGAGCAGCAGGGCCACGAACCGCCACGGAAACCTCATTGGTCCTCCCGCCCGACGAACCGGCGTTCGACCAGTGCGAGCAGCAGGACACCGATCACCAGCAGGACGCCGATCGCAGAGCCCACATCAGGCTTGCCCTGCTCGATCCCGCGCTGGTACATGATCAGTACGGGGGAGGCGGACGCTCCGTCCGGCCCGCCACCGCCGGTCAGCAGGTACGGCTCGGTGAACAGGTTCGCCCCGGTCACCGTGGCGAGCAGGACCACCAGGATCGTGGCCGGCCGGACGCCTGGGACGGTCACGTTCCAGAACGACTTGAGCAGGCCCGCACCGTCGACCGAAGCCGCCTCGTACAGGTCCTTGGAGACGTTCTGCAACGCGGCGAGGTAGAGCAGGATGAAGAAGCCGAGCTGCTTCCAGGTCACGTAGATCGCGACCGTCGGCATCGCCAGCTCCGAGTTGACCAGCCAGGACGGATCAGGGGCGAGCGGTCCGAGGACGGAGTTGACCAGGCCGTTGGAGTTGAACAGGAACAGCCAGACACCGACCACGGCCACGCTAGCGGTCACGTACGGCACGTAGTAGCTGACCCGGAAGAACCCGCGCCACCGGATCGCGCCGTTGAGCGCGTACGCCAGCACCAGCGACAGCACCACCGTCAGCGGCACGTTGATCAGCAGGAAGATGCCGACGTTCACGAACGCCCGTCGCACCGCCGGGTCGGACAGCACCGCGGCGTAGTTGTCGAGTCCGACGAACGGCCGCTCGACGATCGCGCCGGGTGCGGTGAAGAAGTAGTCGTGGAAGGACATGTAGACGGCGAACCCGAGCGGGTAGGCGAAGATCGCCATCAGGAACACGACGTACGGCGCGACGAACGCGGTACCGATCGGCTGCTTGCCCAGAGCCGTACCGAGGCCCCGTCGGTTCATGACTGCGCGGCGAGCTGGTCGATCTTCGGGGCAAGGTCGTCGAACGTGGTGCCCGGGTCGGCCTGCCCGAAGATCACCGCCTTGGAGTACGCGTCACGGAACGTCTGCCAGATGGTGATCGAGTTCGGTACGTTCGGCACCTCGACCGTACGGGCTGCCTGGTCGGCGAACTGCTGGTAGTCAGGGTTCTGCTGGAAGTAATCCGGGTACACCGTGGCGACCTTGTCGCGCAGGGGCATCTGGCCGGTGGCCGCCAGCAACTTCCCGTCCTGCTCCTTGCTCGTCGCGAACTTGAGGACGTCCCACGCCGTGCCGCGGTTCTTGCACGCCGAGTACATCGCGACGTTCTTGGCGTCACTGAAGGTGTAGATCTCGTTCGCGGGCTTGCCGGACGAGGTCGGAACCGGTACGGCGCCCCAGTCGACCTTGCCCTTGTACGTGGCGATCGCCCACGGACCGACCACGGCCATCGCGGCGGTGCCGTCGACGAACGCATCCCCGGTGTACTTCTCCGGCGACGCCAGCTTGTCCTGGTACATCGTCCGCCAGAAGCCGGCGACCTTCTTGCCTTCGTCGGAGGCGAACTGCGACTTGCCGTCGGCGATCAACTGCTTGCCGCCGGTCTCGGCCGCGAACAGCGGGTAGAAGTCGAACCAGGACTGGTAGAACTCGTTGCTCGGCGCCGGGTAGATCGCGACCTTCGCAGCCTTGGCGGCAACCAGTTTGCGGGACGTGGCCAGGAACTCGTCGTACGTCGCCAGCGGCGGCTTCGCGGTGTCGATCCCGGCCGCGGTGAAGGCCTTCTTGTTGTAGAAGATCATCACCGGGTTGTCCTTCCACGGCAGCTGGTAGTACTTGCCGTCGGTGGACCTGTACTGCTCCGCGACCTTGCCGCTGCGGCTCTCGATGTAGTCCCTGGCGCCGTCGAAGCCGTCGAGCGGCACCAGGCCGCCCTGCTTCTGGAACTGCGACACCGAAGCCGGCGAGGTGTTGAAGATCAGACAGGGTGCGTTACCCGCGGTGATCGCGGCGCCGATCACCTCCTCGGAGCTCTTGCCGGTCGGGATCTCCTGCGTGGTGACCTTCTGATCCGGATGCGCAGCGTTCCAGGCGGCCACCATCTGCTTGCCCCACGCCACTTCCTCGGCGTTGTTGGACATCCAGATGGTGATCTCGCCGTGCGCCTGGGCGGCCGCGTCCGCATCACCACTGTCGCCACCCCCGCACGCAACGGCGGTCCCGGTCAGCCCCAACGCCAGCAGCGCGGCGGTCAGCCCACGCCTCTTCGCTGTGCCATGCATAGCTCCTCCAACGAAATCGGGTGACATCAGGAAGCCTGGTCCGCAGGGGCGTGGTCTCGCGCCCGGGAGAGACCCTGGTCGGTCACTGGTCCCGTCCGTGGTGCCATCCCCGGGTACGCTGCCTCCGTGATCGTTGATGCGCACTGTCACGCGTGGCGGAGCTGGCCGTACGACTGGCAGGTCCCTGATCCGGCGACTCGCGGCAGTGTCGAGGCGCTGCTGTACGAGCTGGATCAGGCCGGGGTCGATCGCGCGGTGATCGTGTCCGCGCGGATCGGCGGCGGGGATCCGCGGACCGACAACCTGGACAACAACGAGTTCGTGGCGGCCGCGGTCGCCGAGCACCCGGATCGGCTGATCCAGCTCGCCGACGTCGATTCGTTCTGGTCGGACACCCACCACACCCCTGGTGCGGCGGCGCGCCTGGCCGACGTGATCACCCGGACCGGTGCGGTCGGGGTGACGCATTACTCGACCGGCGCCGACGACGGCTGGTTCGACAGCCCGGACGGGGTCGAGTTCTTCGGGCGGGCCGCCGAGCTCGGGCTGATCGCGAGCCTGCACACGCCCCCGGAGTGGCAGCCGGCGATCGGCCGGCTCGCGCAGCGGTATCCGGCGATGCCGATCCTGGTGCACCACCAGGGCCACGTCCCGACGGCGCCGGACCGGCTGGCCGAGCAGCTGCCGCTACTGCTGGCCAACGCCGTGCACCCGAACGTGATCATCAAGCTGTCCGGGTTCCACTACATCGTGGATCCGCCGTACGACTACCCGTACCCGACCGCCATGGCCACGCTGCAGCAGGTGCACGCGGCGTACGGCGGCGACAGATTCGTGTGGGGCTCAGACTTCCCGGTGGCGCGTCGGCACCTCACGTACCGGCAGTCGCTCGAGGTCGTTCGCAGCCACTGCCCGTTCCTGAACGACGACCTCCCTGCCATCCTCGGCGGCACGATGCAGCGGCTGCTCGAGGCGGCTAGAAAGTAATCAGCACCTTTCCGGGCGCCGGGGATCCGTCGGTCAGTTGCTCGAAGGCGCGCTGCGCACCGTCCAGCGTGACCCGCTCCGAGATCAGTTCGCCGATCGCGGCCGGCGCCGAACTGACGTAGTCGGCCATCGCGACGAACTCGTCCGCCGGATAGGTGAAGCTGCCGATCACGGTCCGTTCGTCGACCGACACCCGGTACGCGGCGAGATCGAGTTGCGGGCTCGCCATCCCGACCATCACGACCCGGCCGCCGGTGACCGTCGCGCCGAGCGCGTCGCCCAGCGACGCCGACGACCCGACGGCATCGACTGCGATCGTCGCCGGGCCACCGTGGCCGGCGAGCTGCTCGGCCAAGGGCGCCGCCTTCGGGTCGAGTGCCACGGCGCCGAGCCGCTCGCACAGCGCCCGCCGGCCGGGATCGGGTTCGCTGACCATGACCGCAGCCGGCCCGGCGTGGCCGGCGGCGACGATCACCGACTGACCGATCGGGCCGCCGCCGAGCACGAGCAGCCGGTCGTCGGCGGTGAGGCCGCCTCGGCGCAGCGCGTGGTAGGCGACCGCCAACGGCTCGACCAGTGCGCCGAGCTCGGCGGGCAGGTCGTCGGCCAGCCGAACCAGGTTGCGGGCCGGCACGGCCACGTACTCCGCGAACATCGACACCAGCGACGGGTCGACACCGATCAGCCGTTTGGTCGCACAGTGCTGCTCGGCATGGGCCAGGCAGGCCGGGCAGCGGCCGCAGGCGATCACCGGATTGACCGTCACCAACTGCCCGGCCTGCAACCCGCCGTCGACCGACGTACCGAGCTCGACGATCCGGGCCGCGGTCTCGTGGCCCATGATCTGACCCGGTCGGCGGCGTCCGTTCTCGCCGGTGAAGCCGTGCAGGTCGGAGCCGCAGATCCCGGTCGCGATCGTACTGATCAACACCTCGTCGGCCGCCGGCTCGGGCCGCTCCCGCTGCACGACTCGGAGATCGCCGAAGCCGTGCAGCACCAGCGCCCGCATCACTTGAGCCCCGTCGTGGAGATGCCGTCCATCAGCAACCGCTGGAAGACGGTGAAGAAGCCGAGGATCGGCAACAGTGACAGGAACGACATCGCCATCATCTGCCCCCACGAGGATTGGCTGGTCGAGTCGACGAACGTACTCAACGCGACCGGAACGGTGTAGCCCTGGACACTGCGGCCGAGATAGAGGAGCTGGGAGAAGAAGTCGTTCCATGTCCACAGGAACGTGAAGACCGCCGTCGTCGCCACGGCCGGCACGGTCAGTGGCAGGATCACGTGGAAGTAGAGCCGGTACGGCCCGCAGCCGTCGATCTTCGCGGAGTCGTCGAGCTCCCTGGGCAGGCCGCGGATGAACTGCACCATCAAGAACACGAAGAACGTGTCGACCGCGAGGAACTTCGGCACCACCACCGGAAGGAACGTACCGACCCAGCCGAGGGACTTGAACATGATGTACTGCGGCACGATCGTCGCCTGGAACGGCAGCATGATCGTGCCGAGCATCAACGTGAAGAACAGTCCACGCAGCGGGAATCGCAGCCGCGCGAACGCGTACGCGGCCAGTGAGCACGAGAAGATGTTGCCGAGCACCGCCGCCACGCACAGGATCAGCGAGTTCAGGTAGAACCCGGTGAACGGGACACCGAGCGCGGTCCACCCGTCGAGGTAGTTGGAGAACTTGAACTGCGACGGGATCAGCGAGGTGGAGGAGAAGATCTCGGACTCGGGCTTCAGCGACGACGAGATCATCCACAGCAGTGGATAGCTCATGAAGATCGCGCCGGCGATGAGCAGCAGATGGAGTACGCCGCGCGGCAGCCTGCCGTTGCGGCGCGCGGAGGCCTTCCGGACGGCGGCCGTGCCGATCCCGAGCGCCGTCACTTCGACCGGTCCAGGTAGAAGACCCAGTACCGCGAGGTCAGGAAGAACCCGGCGGTGAAGATCGCGATCGCGAGCAGCAGCACCCAGGCCATCGCGGTGCCGTAGCCCATGTGCAGCAGGCCGAACGCCTGCTGGTACAGGTACAGGCTGTAGAGCAGCGTCGAGTCGACCGGGCCGCCGGAGCCGCCGCTGATCACGTACGACTGGGTGAACGACTGGAATCCACCGATCACCTGCAGGACGAGGTTGAAGAACACCAGCGGGGTCAGCAGCGGGAACGTGATCCGGAAGAACTGCTGGCGCCAGTTCGCGCCGTCGACGCGGGCGGCCTCGTAGTACTCCGCGGGGATCTGCCGCAGCCCGGCCAGGAAGATGATCATCGGCGAGCCGAACTCCCAGACGGACAACAGGATCAGGGTGTAGATCGCGGTGTGCGGGTTGGCCAGCCAGTCCGGCGGCGTCTGCCAGCCGAGCGACCGCAGCACGCTGTTGACCAGCCCCTGGCCGGAGAACAGTTGCCGCCACAGCACCGCGACGGCGACACTCGCGCCGAGCAGCGAGGGCAGGTAGAAGATCGAGCGGTAGATGTTGAGGCCGCGTATCCCGCGGTTGAGCAGGGTGGCGAGCACCAGCGCGAAGGCGACCTTCAGTGGCACCGACACGAACACGTAGAACAACGTGACCCGGACCGAGGCGAGATAGCGCTCGTCGTGGAACAGGTCGAGGTAGTTCTGCAGGCCGATCCACACCGGCGAGGAGAGCAGGTCGTACTTGGTGAACGACAGGTAGAGCGAGGCGATCATCGGGAACAGTGTGAGGCCGATGAAGCCGAGCAGCCACGGCAGCAGGAAGACGTACCCGGCGATCGCCTCGCTCCGCCTCGTGCGGTTCACGAGGTGAGGGCCTTCGCGGCGTCGGACATGAACTTCTTCGCCGCGGCGGCCGGCGACACGTGATTCAGTGCGACCGACTGCTCGGCGCGGTTGAGCGCGTCGCCCACCGCGGCCGAGTTGTCGGGATCGAGCTGCGACTTCGGCCGGGCCTTCGCCGCGTAGTCGCTCATGAACTGGACCTGCACCTGGTCGTACGGCTTCAGAGTCGGCGTCACCAGGCCGCGCGCGGCTGCCGATGCCGGCACTCCGCGCTCGACGCCGAGGATCTTCAGCGCCTCCGCGTCATGGAGGAAGAAGTTGATGAACTGGGCCGCGACCTGAGGCGCCTTCGAGGTGGCCGCGACCGAGAAGAACTGCGACGCCTGGACGAAGTCGCCGGCCTGCTTGCCGCCGCTCGGCAGCCGGGTCATCGCGAGCTGATCCTTCATCAGGATCTGGAACTGGCCGAGATAGTTGGTCCACTGCGAGGCGAACACCGCCTTGCCGAGAGCGATCGGCGCGGCGTTCGCGGCGCTGTTGGCGATCTCTGCCGCCTCCAGCTGTCCGGTGATGTTGATCCCGGCGGCGCGCAGATCCTGCCAGTACTGCAGATACTCGGTGACGTCGGCTTCGGTGTACGCGACCTTGTTGTCGGGCGTGTACTCCTCGGGATAGCGCTGCCGCATCCAGGTCGTGAACAGCGGGCCCTCGAGATGATCCACCGCGTACACGCCGGCGGGCAGCTTGGCCTGCAGAGTGCGCAGATAGCTGGCGAAGGCGTCCCAGGTGATATCGGCATCGGGCGGCTCGACACCGGCCCGTTCGAGCATCGACTTGTTGTAGATCAGCCCGGGCATGTTGCCGCCGATGGTGACGGCGTAGAGCTTCCCGTCGACCTGGCCCTGCTCGATCTGCCCCTTGTCGACGTCGCTGATGTCGATCGTCTTGTCGTCGACGTACTTGGTGAGCTCGAGCAGCTGTCCCTTGCGCATGTACTGCGGCACGTAACCGCCACCCAGCTGGATCACGTCCGGCAGTCCACCGCCGGCGGCCTGGGTGTTGAGCTTCTGGAAGTAGCTGTTGAAGTCGGAGAAGCTCGCGGTCACTTTGACGTTCGAGTGGGCCTTCCCGAACAGGGAGATGACCTGCTGGGTGCGCTTGGCGCGATCGTCGCCGCCCCACCAGTTCACGAGGATCTCGGCGCTGTCTCCGGCGGCGTTGCCACCCCCGCCGCCGCTGCCGGCGACACCACTGCAAGCGGTCAGTCCGGCTGCGGCGGCGCTCGCTCCGAGCGCGGCACCAAGGAATGCGCGGCGTGTGGTCATGGTCGGTACTCCTCTTGCTCAGACGCTCGGTGGCAGCCGCGGCTCGATCGGCTGCAGGATCGCGCGGCGCTCGGGCGTGAGCCGGGCCAGCAGTTCCTCGGAGTAGCGGTAGCCGCCGCGGGTGCTCGCCCACGCGGGTCCGTACCGGTAGATCACGGTGCGGCGTTCGCCGTCCTTGGTGGTTCGGGAGGCGGCGCCGTGCGCGATCGTGTCGGTGAAGATCATGACGTCGCCCTTGTGCAGCTCGGGTGCGACCACACCGACCATGCCGTCCATCTGCGTACCGCGGAACTCCTCGAACTGCGGATGCGGGAAGTTCGACTTGTGGCTGCCCGGGATGACGAGCGTGCCGCCGTCGCCGGGACCGATGTCGGTGAGCGCGACCAGTACGTTGACCTGGGCGCAGCGGAACACGCCGTCGACGTAGCGGTACTGCCCGCGCATCGCCTTGCGGTACCCGCCGGAATGGACCTGCAGGAAGCCGCCCTCGGTGCGCTTGGCCGCGAATGCCTCGTCGATGAAAAGCCCGGCGACGTAGGACTCCTCCTCGCCGGCCCAGTGCCGCATGCACTCGATCCAGGACGGGTGATCGATCAGCCGCTCGAACGGCTCACCGGCCTCGATCACGTTCTGCAGTTCGTACTGCTTGCCGGGATCGCGGGCGCCGGCGGAGCGTTGCACGTTGCCCCACCAGTCGCCGGGCGCGATGTCGGGGAAGTTGTCGAAGGCCTCGTTGAGATCGTCGATCAGCTCGGGCTCGACGGCCTGCTCCTTGATCAGGAAACCGTTGAGGTCGAACAGGTAGTCGTCCATCGGGCTGGCAGCTACCGGAGCCTTGGCCGGCTTGGCGTGCTGGGTGGTTGTCACGGTCGGGACGTCCTCTCCACGGTGAGCTTGACCACACATTGAGGCAGGTATACACACCGCCGCTCGCAGGTTCAAGAGTGTGGCGACTAGTTCATGTCTGTGAACCTAGGTCGAATGCTGGGGGGTGACGATCTGGGGCGTGGTTCACTAAGCTGAACTACGGTTTGTGATGGTGAACCGATCGATGCCGCCCGGCGCGGCGCTGGAGGGCGTGCGATGGCGGAGTCGGTCAAGTCGGCGGAGCGAGCGTTGCGGATCGTCGAACTGCTCGCCGAGGCCGGGCGGCTGGACTTCCCGGTGATCTGCGCGCGGCTTGCGCTGCCCAAGAGCAGTGCGCACGCGCTCCTCGCCACGTTGCGGACGACCGGGTTCGTCTCCTTCGACGCCGAGTCGCGCCTGTACGGGGTCGGTCCGCGCGCGTGGGAAGTCGGTCAGGCGTACATCGCCGATCTGGATGTTGCCGAGGCCGCAGGCCCTTATTTACAACGGGTCCGGGACGCGCTGGGGGAGACCGTGCAGCTCGCCGTACTGGACGGGATCGACAACGTGTATCTGCGCAAACTCGACTCCGACCATCCGCTGCAGCTGGTCAGCCGGGTCGGCAGCCGGCTGCCTGCGTACGCGACCGGGCTGGGCAAGGCGCTGCTGGCCGGGCTCACCGACGAAGAGGTTCGTCGGCGATTGGCGGGCGTCGAGCTGCGCCGGTTCACCGCGCGGACCGTCGCGGGCACCGATCAGCTGATCACCGAACTCGCCCGGATCCGCCGGCAGGGCTACGCCACCGACCGGGGCGAGTACAGCGAGGGCGTGTTCTGCGTCGCCGCGCCCATCGTCGGGCCGACCGGCACCGTCGCGGCGATGAGTGTGTCGATCCCGGACGTGCGCGTGACCCCCGAGGTGCGGCGGCGCACCGCCGACACCCTCGTCGCCGAGGCGGCTGCGTTGTCGGCCGAGCTGTCCGATCCCTCCCTCGCCCAGAGGAGTGCCCGACCCTGATGAAGATCAGTGCGATCCGTACTGTTGCGCTGCCGCCGCAGCCGGCGATCGGTGCGGACCATCCCGACGCCCGCCGGCCGTCCTGGCTCGCGGACGGTCCGGTGGCCAACCCGATGAGCGGCTATCCACGCTATGCCGCGTACCGCCCGAGCTGGACGCCGACCTGGCCGACGTTCGGCTGCGTGGTCGAGGCGGAGGACGGCACCGTCGGCTTCGCGGTCGGCCAGCACGGCCGGCCGGTGGCTGCGGTGATCGAGGATTTCCTGGGTCCACGGCTGATCGGCGAGGACGCGATGGCCACAGAGAAGTGTTACGACATGGCGGTCCGGATGTGTGCGCCGTTCGGTGCGGCCGGACTGGCGTCGTACGCGATCAGCGCGATCGATCTGGCGCTGTGGGACCTGAAAGGCAAGCTGCTCGGTCAGCCGGTCTACGCCTTGCTCGGCGGGCCGGTGCGCGACGAGCTCGAGTGTTATGCGACCGGCGGAGACGCCGACTGGTACGCGGAACTCGGGTTCCGCGGCGTCAAGCTGCCCTGCCGGTACGGGCCGGCCGACGGCCTCGACGGGATCCGCAAGAACGTTGCCCAGGTCGCCGAGGCTCGTGCGCAGGTAGGCGACGACATCGAGATCATGCTCGACTGCTGGATGGCGTTCGACGTCGACTACACGGTGCGGTTGGCGGAGGCGCTGCGACCGTACCGGGTCGGCTGGCTGGAGGAGTGCCTGCCGTCCGCCGATCTGCTGTCGCATGCGGAGTTGCGGCGCCGGTTGCCGTGGCAGCCGTTGGCAACCGGCGAGCACTGGTTCGGCGTGGAGCCGTTCCAGTACGCGGTGGCCAACCGGCTGGTGGACATTCTGCAGCCGGACATCAGCTGGGTCGGCGGGATCACCCCACTCAAACGGATCTGCGCGATCGCCTCGGCGGCGGGTGTTGCCGTGATGCCGCACGCGCCGGGCAACACCGCGTACGGCCAACACGCCTGCCTGGGCATCACCGGCATCAACTGGACCGAGTTCTTCGTCGGCTCCCCACCCGGCGTCCCCCTGGCCGTCTCGGCCCGCGCACCAGGCATACCGACCCCGCTCGACGGCCGGATCACCCCCTCAACCGCACCGGGCTTCGGCGTCGAACTCACCCCGACGGAACTGCCCACCTTCCTCAACTGACAGTTGATACCGCGATTCAGGCCACCGCCGACTGGCGGGCAGCGCCGATCCCAACAGGAGCGGTTATCCACGCGTGTTGTGCCTTCTCTACTGGTATGCCAGGGGAGAGGGCACCACGACGGAGGAGAACCCCTTCCGTGGTTGGGGGTTGATGGGTTCAGTGGTTGGTGGAGGTTGTGATGTGGGCCCATCGGGTGGCTTCTTCGGCGCGTGAGGTGGAGGCCTTGGCGGCCAGGTCGAGGGCGTCCTTGCCGAGCAGGAGGCGCAGCGGCGGCTCGTCGGCCGCGACGATGCCGATGATCGCCTGGGCTGCCTTGGCGGGGTCGCCGGCCTGGGTGCCGTCGGTCTCGGTGCGGTACTGGTTGATCCGGCCGACTGTGGCCTCGTAGTCCGCACCGACCTGGTGAAGCTTCATCGAGGAGCCGCCCCAGTCGGTACGAAAGGCGCCGGGCTCGATGATCGTGACCTTGACGCCGAACGGTTTCACCTCGTTGTTCAGCACCTCGGAGAACCCTTCGACGGCGAACTTCGCGGTCTGGTACGCGCCCATGCCCGGTGTTCCGCCTGCCCGGCCGCCGATGGAGGAGAACTGCAGGAAGTGGCCGCTGCGCTGCGTGCGGAACACCGGGAGCGCCGCCCGGGTGACGTTGACGACCCCGTACAGGTTGGTCTCGATCTGGGCCCGGAAGTCGTCCTCAGCGATCTCCTCGATCGGAGCACTGTTGGCGTAACCAGCATTGTTCGCCACCACGTCCAGGCCGCCGAACACCTCCTGCGCGGTCCGTACGGCCGCACGCGCAGCCTCGGCATCCGTGACGTCGAGGGCAACGGCGTGGATCGCGTCGCCGTACTCCTTGACCAGGTCGTCGAGCTGCTCGGGACGGCGGGCCGTGGCGAGTACGCGGTCGCCGTTGTCGAGTACTGCCTTGGTCAGCGCACGGCCGAGGCCACGCGAACTGCCGGTGATCAGCCAGGTCTTACTCATGTCCATCTCCAGTGAAGTCGTAGTGGGTCACACCAATGTAGCGATTAGGTAAGTTAAATAGCTCACTGATGTGGCAGTAAAGAGTGTAACCGCCACGCCATGTAGATTGTTCCCGTGAGAGCCGACGCCGTACGGAACCTCGAGACGATCCTGAGTACCGCCGCGCGGCTGCTCGCCGCCGATCCGGGCGCGAGCATGGTGAAGATCGCCGCCGAGGCGGGCGTGGACCGACGTACCGTCTATCGCCAGTTCGAGTCGCGCGAGACGCTGCTCGCCGCGGTCTACGCAGCGCGGTACGACGCCGTTGAGGTCGCTTTCGAGAACGCCCGATTGAGCGAGGCACCGGTTGCGGTGGCGCTGCACCGCTACGCGGAGGGCATCATCATCGCTACCCGCCAGTGGCCGGTCGCGTTCGACCAGATGACCGGCGATCCCACAACCGCGGTCCGACGCGAACAGCTCGGGGATCGGCTCGATGCCTTCATCCGTCGCGCGATCGACGAAGGGCTGTTCCGCGCAGATCTCCCGGACGGGTGGATCGAGGCGCTGCTACGCCAGGTCATCAAGGTCGCCGCCGACGACATGCCCCACCTCGAGGCCGCCCAGGCCGCGGACCTCGCCGTCGCCACCATCCTGAACGGAGTCGGCCAGAGCTGACAGGTGCGCGCTAGTGGTCGGGCGGCAGATGGCGCGTGTCGATCAGATCCTGGGCGACGTCTCGCAGCTTGCGGTTGTTCGTCTGCGAATAGCGACGCAGTACGTTGAACGCCTGGTCGGGGTCGAGATCGAAGCGTTCCATCAGGATCCCCATCGCCTGACCGACGAGCTTGCGGGCATCGACGGCCTGAGTGAGGTTCTCGCCGCGGCGCGCGGTGCCGATCGCAACCGTCGCGTGCCGGGCGAGAATGTGGGCGATCGCCAGATCGTCGGCGCTGAACGAGTGCGGGCGCTCGCCGTAGACGCTCAGCACCGCCTGGGTGCGCCCCTCGACGGCGAGCGGCAGGTGCATCGCGCTGAGAATCCCGGCCGCGACCATGTCCTCCCGCCATTGGTCCGACCAACGGCGTTCCGCGGAGGTGTCCGGGATCAGGACGACCTCGGCACGCTCGACAGTTTCGGTCAGCGGACCTTCGCGGTCCTCGATCTCCCGCTGCCGAAGCTGCGTCAGCTTGAGGTCCGTGAGGGCCACGAACTCGGGCTCAAAGGTGTTCGCGAACAGAGTCACCGAGGCGTACTTGCACGACACGGCCTGTAGCGCGAACTGCGCCACCGCCTCGACGGTCTCTTGGACGCCGCCCGCCGCATGCAACTCTTCTGCCAGCCGGGCAAACTCCGCGGCAGCCCCGAATTCCGCATCTCTCGGCACTGATACCCCCACTTCCAGACACACCAACGCACCGCCAACAGGTGCACCCACGTCTCCGGAGTGATCGCAGCAGACCAATTATGCACGTGCTGGTCAGCTGGGTCAGTGCGGCTGGCTGGTTTCGGTGCCGAGTCCGTACTTGCGGAGCTGGTCGTCGAGCGTTCCGTGGTTCTGCGCGTCGATGAATTCCACCGACAGGGCGCGGAGCTTCACGTTCGAGTTCTGCGAGCAGCGGGTCAGCACCTTGAACGCGATGTCCGACGTGATCCCGTACCGGTGCATCAGGATCCCTTGCGCCTGACCGATGGTCGCCCTGGTCCCGAGGGCGATGTGCAACTGCTCGACGAGCTTGGCGCTGTCGTCGTACAGCTGGACGTTGTCGAACGCGACCCCCGCATTGAGCGCGAACAGCAGGACGATGTCGTACGACGTACTGCCGAAGGCATCCGGCTTGATCGAGAACAAGCTGAACGCGGCGGCGCCTTCTCCCCGCGTGGGCAGCGGCAGGAACACGCAGCTGCGATAGCCGGCGTTGATCGCCGCGGCGGCGAAGTCGGGCCAGCGGAAGTCGGCCGCCAGGTCGCCGATCCGGTGCGGCTCGCCGTACTGCAGGGAGTCGCGCAACGGGCTTGCCGGTGCGATCAGTTGCGCGCCGAGGGCAGCGCGTGACGGCTCGGCGACAGCCTCGGCGATCCGGTGATGGCGCGCCACGATCTCGGGCTCGCCGTTCGTCAGCACCGAGACCGACGCCTCGTCGCAGTCGGCGACCGTCTGCACCACACGACTGACGAACCGGCTCAGTGTGCTCGTGACGTCGTCGTCAGCCACCAGCCGGCTGACCTCGGACAGCTCCTGGGCGAGCTCCAGAATTGCGTCACTCATACCGCCATCTTGCACTGCCGACCGGCATCGTGGACCAATCGGCTAACGGCTCGGTAGCGATCGGGGGAGACCGAAGGAGGGAAGTGCCGTGTTTTCGAACCGGATCATCGCGCTGATCCGGTCGCCGGCGAGCGTGAGCACGTAGAGGCCGGTTCCGCGACGGACGCCGCTCGGGTCGCGCAGGTAGGCGCCGAAGGCCGGCTGGCCGTTCGCCCGCGTCGGTACGAGGTCGAAGCTGCGACCGGCCCCGAACAGCAAGTTGCAGAACTGAGCGACCAGGTCCCGGCCCTCGTACTCGAGCGGCAGCGGCGGCATCGACATGAAGACGTCGTCGGTCAGCAGGGTCACCAGTGCGTCGACGTCCGCGGTCTCCCAGGCCTGGACGAACTGCGCCACGATCTCGTTCTCGACGGGTGAGCCCGCGGCCGGAGGTGGCGGTTGGCCGGTGACCCGTCCGGTCTGCAGGCCGGCGCGGGCTCGTTTGAGGGCGCTCTTGACCGAATCGACGGTCGTGTCGAGCATCTCGGCGACCTCGTTCGCGTGGAACCCGAGGACATCGCGCAGGATGAGGACAGCGAGCTGGCGCGGCGGCAGGAGCTGCAGAGCGGTGACGAACGCGAGCGAGATCGACTCGGACTGTTCGTAGCGGGCCTCGGGCCCGAGCGGTACGTGGATCGCGTCGTCGAGGAGGGCATCGGGAAAGGGTTCGAGCCAGACGACCTCGCCGAGGCGGCTGGGTTCTGGCGGCTCGACTCCTGGGATGTCCCAGGCCTTGGCCGCGCGCCGGCCGGCCGAGCGGAGCGTACTGAGACACCGATTGGTGGCGATCCGGTAGAGCCAGGTGCGGATCGAGGCGCGACCGTCGTACCCGCCGAGACCCCGCCAGGCCGACAACAGGCTGTCCTGCAGCGCGTCCTCGGCATCCTGGAACGATCCGAGCATCCGGTAGCAGTGCACCTGGAGCTCGCGGCGGTGCGGTTCGGTCAATGCCCGGAACGCCTCGTCGTCGCCGGACCGCGCCCGGCTGATCAGATCGGTTCTGATCGACTCCACTTCGCCGCCTCTCCACCGCACTTGTCGGTCGCCTTCACCTTATGGACGCCGGCCGCGGGCGAAAGGGGGCGGTACGGGAGCGCCCCCTTTGCGATCGTCGCGGCGTCTAGCCCAGTGGTAGCCGACAAGACAAGGAGTACCGCAATGGGACGAATCGTGGTGAGCGAGAACATCTCACTCGACGGAGTCATCCAGGACCCGACCGGTGAGGACAACCTGGGGCGCGGCAACTGGTTCGCGCAGATCGGTGAGCAGAACCTCGGGGCGTGGGCGAAGGTCGAGCTCGCTGAGGCCCTCGGCGCCGAGGCGCTGCTGATGGGGCGCCACAGCTATGAGTGGTTCGTTGCTCGGGGGTGGGCCTCGTCGCGTACCGGTGAGTGGGCGGATCGGCTGCGCAGCCTGCCCAAGTACGTTGTCGCGTCCTCGGCTCTCGACGGTCCGGACTGGGGCAACACGACGGTCTTGAAGGGGGACGTGATCGACGAGGTTTCCAAGCTGAGGCAGGAGGTGGACGGGGACATCGTCGTCTACGGCAGCGGGCGTCTCGTGCACACGCTGTGGGAGCACAACCTGGTCGACGAGCTACGCCTGATGACGTACCCGGTCGTCGTCGGAGCCGGCGAACGCCTCTTCGGCGAGACAAGTGCAGCCACGCCTCTGCACCTGGTCAGCACGCGCGCCGTCGGCGACGGCCTGGCCTTCCTCACCTACCGCGTCTAGCAGCCGGAGCGGGCGGCCGGTGTTTGCCGGCCGCCCGCTTGCATTACCTGAGGCCGAAGGCCCGGATGATCGTTTGGCTGATGCCACCGCCGTTGCGTTGTTTGGCGGTGACGCGCACTGATATCTGCCCGGCCTGCGGCGGCGCGTGCAGCCGCGTCTCCCAGCTGCCCTTGTTCTCCTTCAGTTGCACGCGTTGCCAGGTCGCCCCGTCGTCGTACGAGACCTCAAGCCCTACCGAGACCACTGCGTCTTGCCGGGCACTGCTGCCCAGCACCACCGGGTTGACGGCGAAGACCGAGTTCCGCTTCGCCCGCCCTGCCGCATCGACGTCCACGCCGTAGTCGAGCTGGGCCAGCGGCAGCGGCGCGTTCTCCGCCTCGCCGGACGTGAAGGTCCACTCGGTGTGCGTGCTCGTCGAGTACGGCGTCAGTTCGGCGTTCCCGGCGGTGTCGGCCACCAACCGGTACGGCCGCTTCTCCGGTGCCAGGTCGCCCACGCCGAAGTCTGGCCGCGGACCGTTCCCGACCAGCTTCTCGTCGCCCTGGTACAGCGCGAAGCTGCGCGTCATCAGGCCGTCGCCGCTGTGCGCGGACCCGCCGTCACCGAACCCGGCGATCATGCCGCCCATCGCGTTGCCGACCCGGTGCGGGAGCTCGAAGTCGAGCATCCGCGGCCGCACGATCGGACCGAACCACCGCTGGCTCTGCACGCTGCGCGGCCGGTAGCTCGTGATGTCCGTGAACGTCGACCAGCCGTTGATCGAGGCGTACTGCTGCCACTTCGCGCCCGCCGACACCCAGTCCGTCCGGTGCCCGACCGCGGGCTTCGCCGGGAACCGCGGTACCCGGACCGACCCGAAGACGGCGTACGGGAAGGCGGCCGGCCAGTGCTCGTACGCGGGACTGTCCTCGCGGCTCTCCAGGACCTGCTGCCCGTTCGGGGGAGCGAAGTCGTTCTCGATCCTGGCGAGGCTGCCGGGGTCCGTGGCCGCGGACGGGTCGTCCGGGACCTTGCCCTGGTGGTAGTCGACCAGGTCGTACAGGTACGACGGCACCGGGTTGGCCGCGACGGTCAGCTCGGTACGGCGGGTGGTGAGCTTCTTGATCAACGCCTCGCCGTCGTCGAAGGTGAGCGACGCCGTCGGGATCGGGCCGAGGGCCCGGCCGTCGGCTCCGCCGTACCAGTCGTTGTAGCGGCCGATGCCGTCGTTGACCACGAGCAGCATGGCCGCGCCGGCGGCCTGGGCCGCAGCGACCCGCTCCGCGGGCGGTACGTCGATGCTGTTGCGGACCACGACTGCCTTGCCGCGGGCGGAGACACCGGCGTACTCGGCGGCCGTGCCGGTGCCGGCAAAGACAGCCGGGACGCGCGTCGCGCCGGCGCGGAACGCAGGAGAGCCAGGCTGAACGAGCAGCGCGTCGTCGAGACTGTGGCGATCGTAGCTGATCGTCAGCGGCGTCTGCTCGGCGCGGAACCGCGTGGTCATCACGAAGCTTCCGGTACGGACCTTGTTCTTCGTCGGCAGCGCCCAGAAGCTGTCGTAGTCCGGCGGCGGCATGAAGATCTCGTGTAGCGCCGTCGTGTCGTTGGGGTCCTGTTGCGCCGAGTTGAACGACCGGAACAGGTCGAACCTGCTCGTGGTGACCGTCGTCGGCTTCGGGGTGTCAACCTTGATCGGGCGGCTCCGCGAGGCGTCCAGGACCACGTCCCGGTCCGCGGTCAGGTCGACCTCGGGCGCGGTCAGGAAGGCCAGGCCGAGCGAGTGCGGGCCGTGGCTGCCGGGTACGTCCAGGGTCGAGACGATCGTGTACGAGCCGGGCGCCCACCGGCTGGTGAGCTCGCCGTCGGTTGCCCACAACATCGTGGACTTTCCGTCCGGGCCGGTGACCTCGACCTCGCCGCTGACCGGCTTGCCGTTCTGGTCCTTCAGATGGACGGTGAGGTTGTACTTCTTGGGCTCGACGGACAGGCCGACGGCCGTGTGTACGGTGCCGGCCGAAGAGCTCGCGATGACCTGAGCGGCGTACTGGCCGGGGGCCAATCCGTTCGGGTCCGCCGTGAAGCCGACCGCCGCGGTGCCCATCGCGGGCACTGTCACCTGGGTCGCGGCGAGGCGGAAGATCCCGGCGTGGTCGGTGGACAGTTGCAGCGTGAGCGGCGTGTCCGTGGTGTTGCGGTAGCTGATCTGCCGCGTGACCGGCGTCCGGGTCGGCTTCGGCGACCACGGGACGAGCCCGGCGTCGACTGATCCGCTGGCGACGACCTGGCCGTGCAGCGAGGCCGCAGCGACATCGACGCGTCCGGTCCCCGCCTGGTACGGCGTGTACGCGGGCGTCAGCTTGCTAGTGCTCATCAGCGCGTCCTTGAGCTGCTGCCCGGTCCAGTCCGGGTGCTGGGCGGCGAGCAGGACGGCCGCGCCGGCGACGTGCGGAGCCGCCATCGACGTACCGCTGTCGGTCCGGTAGAAGCCCTCGCCGCCGTCGTTGATGTACTGCGACCGCGCGGCCAGGACGTCGACGCCGGGCGCGGTCAGGTCGGGCTTGAGGCCGTCGTCCATCAGCCGCGGGCCGACGCTGGAGAAGTCGGCCAGCTGGTCCGAACCGTCCACCGCGCCGACGGTCAGGGCGGCGTCCGCGGTACCCGGTGAGCTGACGCTGTACGGGTTGCTCCCCGAGTTGCCCGCGGCAATCACGAACAGGGCACCGGTCTCGGCGCTCAGCTCGTTCACGGCCTGACTCAGCGGATCGTCCTGGGTGTGCCAGGCCGGCGTCCCCAGGCTCATGTTGATCACCTTGGCGTGCTCGGTCCGAGTCGCCCATTCCATCCCGGCGATGATGCCGGAGATCGGGCCGGAGCCGCTGTCGCCGAGCACCTTGCCCACGATGAGATCGGCGTCCGGTGCGACGCCTCGTTCCTTGCCGTCCGAGGCCGCGCCGGTACCGGCGACGGTCGACGCGGTGTGCGTGCCGTGACCGTTGCGGTCCAGGACGTCCTCACCGGCCACGAAGCTCTTGGTCGCGACGATCCGCGGCGCCAGGTCCGGGTGCCCCAGGTCTGCACCGGAGTCCAGAACTGCGACTCGCACGCCCTTGCCGGTCACGCCCGCCGCCCACGCCGCGGGCGCGCCGATCTGTGCGGTGGTGTCCGCGAGCATCGTCCGCGCCTTGCTGTCGAGCCAGACCTTGCCGATCCCCGCCGCGAACGACGGCGCTGCGGCGGTGCTCGCCTTCGCCCGCAGACCGCTCTGCCCGGTCAGCGCCGACCAGAGCGCACCCGCTTCCGACTTCTCAGCCTTGACGGCCGCGCCGTCGACCGACGGCAGCTCGAGAGTGGTGGTCGTGCCCGGCAGCGCCGAGCGGCGCGCGGACTTGGCGGCCACGCCGGGCGAGCCGGTGACGACCAGCGGCAGCTCCTTGCTCCGGGCGTTGTCGTAGCCCTCGGCCACCAGTTCGCTGACGTTGAACAGCTGCTTGTCGAGTTGCCCGGTGGCCACGTACGGCATGGCGGCGCCGGGGTAGACGAATGTGTCGCCGTTCTCGACGCTGACCCGTACCGGACCGGTCGACCGCGGGGCGCGTTCGACGGCCTGCACCGACACGGCGCGCCCGGGACCGGGCGCGACCGTGACCTTGTCACCGGTGATGAGCGTGAGATCGAGAGGTGTCCCGCCGGCCGCGGCCGCGCCGCCGGCGGTGGGGAGAGGTGGGGGAGGTTCGGCGCCGGCCGTCGTCGGAGTGACAAGACCGGCGACCAGGAGAAGCGCAGCGCCCGGCACGAGCAGCCGGCGGGCAGAAGAACGCATAGTGTCCTCTCGGTGGTCTGGGGTGACCGAATCTGATCAGCACCGAGGGACAGCTGTAAACGAAATGCCCTTTCTCGCCAGCAACACCCAGATTTGGCAAGAATGGGCACCTTCGTGACCGTGACGGCTCAATGTGGCGAAGGCCAGGTCGCCTCCGTGATCTGCCCGCTCCGGACGTCGAGGGTCAGTTGGATCGGGCCGTCGGGCATGACGTACAGCTCGTACCGTCCTTCTGGAACGTCGGAGAAGACTGCCGAGTGGATGACCTGTCCGTCGGGGGACGGGCGTGGGACGACCGCGACATGCGGGAAATGGGCACCCCCGTGACGGTGACCATGTCCATGTCCGGCGCCTTCGTGGGTGTGCGCCGGCGGCGCCGTCGTCTGCCCGGCCGGGCGTCGTTCGATCTCGCTGTCGACGAGGTCGGCCGGCATGGTGACGATGATCGCGCCGATGCCGTCGCCGATGTCGAGCAGGACGGAGGAGCCCTTGCCGGCGTGGGGATTCTCCTCCGCGTTCGTCAGTGGCTTGGTCATGACACCGCAGGCGTACCGGGCTTGGACGAGTAGCCGCCGGCCGGCGTGCCGAGGTACGGGAACGTGGTCAGGTAGTCGGAGTTCGTGTTCGACGTACCATCCTTGATCGCTCCGGCCGCGTCGTCGGGCTTGAACGTGGGGTCGACCAACGGGATCGTGATGCCGGCGACCGCGCGGAGCTCGACGGTCACGACGTCGTCGAAGACCCGGCGGCCGTTCGGGAAGCCGGCTGCGTCGCCGGCGACCAGGCCGAGCGGGTTCGGCGACTTGGCCGGTGGTACGGCGACGTTCAGCCGCAGCATGTCGGCCTGGACCGGTCCGGTGTTGTTCTGGAATCCGGGGACGACGCCCTTCGGGATGCCGGTCAGGAGGATCGCGGCCAGGTCCGCGCGCGGTTTCTTGTACGCCGCCAACCGCGGGAACACTCCCGGGTACAGCACCGGCAGCAGGCCCGCCAGTTCGGGCTTGGTGACGTACTCCGCGAAATGCTTGTCGTCGTGGGGCGAACGGCTGTTCCACCTGTCCTTCTCGGCCATCGGGACGATGACCTCGTTGAACAGCGGGTTGCCCAGCCGGGAGACCTGCTTGTACGGGCCGTGCCAGACCGGGATGCCGAGCAGGTCGTCGAGGATCTTGGACTGTTGCCGGCTCGCGCTCGCGTAGACACCGATGACGGACCCGGGGGCCATCACGTCCTTGGGTGCCTTGCCGTCGCGGGTCAGGTCGGCGATCGGGACCTGGAGCGCGATGGTGTGTACGTTCGAGCCCTGCAGACCGTTGACACCCATCGCGGCCGCGGACGGGATCAGGTGTGCCATCTGGAACGGGCGCAGCGTTCCGAGGTCGAAGATGCTGCCGAGGTCGGCGAAGAAGCCGTCGGCGCGCTGGCCGGCGAACACCCTGCGATGGGTGCCGATGGTGTGGATGCCTTCGGCGGCCAGTTTCGGGTAGTTCGGCGTACTGCGGATGCCGACGTTCACCGGCGGCGCGGCGAGATCGCGGGCCAGGATCCGGGCCCGGCCGTGCTCGACCCGGGTGACGGAGTAGAACTGCGGACGGTTCCAGTTCGGGTCCTTGATCGAGGCGATCGGGCCGGTGTTGTACAGGAACGTCTTCTTGTTCCGGATCTCGGCGTGGAAGCGGAACTGGTAGCTGATGTCGGCGAGGCCGGTACCGCTGTTGGAGATGTGGATCTGGTACAGCACGTCATCGCCGAACTCGTAGAAGTTCGGTCCGCCGTACGGATTCTGGAACGGGATGAAGTTGGCGATGATCGTGACGGTGTCCGGCTGGTCGGGCGACACGAACGCATAGACGTCGGTGTTGTCGGCGACCGGGTCCTTCGAGATTTCCGGCGCTTCGCGGTGCGAAGACATGAGGATTCCTCCAGAGTGAAAGACGAGCGAGGGTTGGGAAGGTCAGGCGGTTGTCACGCCGGCCAGGCGTGCCGCGAGTTCACGATCGGTGACGAGAACCTCTCGCTCGCCGACCATGATGGCCATCTCGCCCTTCTGCACGTCCTTCACGTGCACCACGAACGACTCGGCATCGGCCAGGTCGGCCCGATCCAGTTGCGTGGCCGCGTCGGCCTGCTGACCTTCGAAGATCTTCGGAACTGCAACTGCACCCACCGCTGCCGCGGTGCCCGCGCCCGCGAACACCAGGAACCCCCGGCGTGTGGCGTCAGTCATGTCGCTTCCTTTCCTAGTTCTGCTTCGGCCCCGGATCTCACCGGGGTCGGCAGGCAGGTGCGAAAGCGTCGCATTTGTGTCCCAGCTCACACCCGTCCCGCGTGCTGCATTCGGAGCCCTCGGCCGAGCGGATGGGTCGCGACCGGGTTCAGGCGAGCAGGGTGCGGCCGAGCCAGTCGTGGGGGTCTTGTACGCCGGGCAGAGCGAAGAAGTAGCCGCCGCCGAAGGGGGAGATGTAGTCGACGAGCGGTTCGTCGATGAGCAGGGTCTGGACGGCGACGAACTGGCGGTCCAGGTCGGCGTTGAAACAGACGAAGATCATGCCCAGGTCGAGCTGGCCGTTGGGTTCGATTCCGGCGCTGTAGTTGAAGCCGCGGCGCAGCATCCGCCGGTCGTCGGCGGTCCCGTCGTGGGGGTTGGCGAGGCGGGCGTGCGCTGTCAGCGGCACCGTGTTGCCGTGCGCGTCCCGGTAGTAGCTCGGGAGCTGCAGCTCCTCCTGACCTGGTACTCGTTCGCCCGGGCGACCGGACAGCGGTGCGCCGGTGTCACGGTCGCGGCCGAAGATCCGTTGCTGCTCGTTGATCGAGATCCGGTCCCAGAACTCCACGAACATCCGGATCAGCCGGACCACGTGGTACGAACCGCCGGTCACCCAGTCCGGTTCGTCGCCGCCGGCCCTGGTCCACACCAGCTGATCGAGCAGCTCGGGACGGTCGAGGAACTCGTGGTTGGCCGTCCCGTCCTTGAATCCGAACAGGTTGCGGGGTGTCCCGGTCGGCCGCGGGGGACTCGTGAAGCCTTCCATCTGCCACAGCACCTGCAGGTCGGCGCGGGTCGCGCGCATCAGGATGCGGAGCGCGTGCAGCACGGTGTCACGGTGATCGGCGCAGATCTGCAGCAGCAGGTCGCCGTCGCAACGGTCGGGGTCGAGCGCGTCGTTCGGGAACTCGTCCATTGCGCGCAGCCGGGCCGGTTTGACGTCGGTGAGGCCGAACCGGTCGTCGAACAGGCTTGCGCCGACGCTGACCGTGACGGTGAGACCGTCGGGCACGGCACCCCGGCCGAGCATACCGTTCTCGTAGGGCGTCGACACGAGACCGTCGCCGCTGCCGCGTCCGGTCGGCGCATCGTCGCCGGAGACCAGGTAGCGGATGGTCGCGGTCAGCGTCTGGAACATCCGCTGCAGCGCCTGCCGGTCGGGTGCCGTCACGAGGAACGCGACCACGATCCCCGCCTGCTGCGCAGGCTCGAGGATGCCGGCCTGATGAACGCGCTCAGCTGGTACGGCGATGTCGTGGTCAGTCATGGGTGATTGGGCCTCGGTCGCTGGTGGCGTTGCGGGGGTCGACGATGGCCGCCGCGTGGGAGAGCAACTCGACGCTGTGCTGCACGGCCGCATTGACCGCGGCCCGCTTCCGTACGGACAAAGCCGCCAGGGCGACCCAGCCGTCGTCGTGGTGATGGCTGCGGATGAGCTGCTGAGTGCGTCGGAGCTGCTCGTCGGTCTCGCGCAGGTACGGGTTCTGCCTCCGCAGGATCGGGCGCAGCGGATCCAGTGCCTGCCAGACCCCGGTGATGTTCGCGTCGACGGTCGCGAGCTCGGTCCGGCTGCCCGCGTCACCAATGCCGTTCAGGTCCCACTGCAGTGCGTCCTCGAGGATCTCGTGCGCCCGGCGGCCCAGGTCGATCGGCGTGATCGCGTTCGGCAGCGCCAGTTCGTCGGTGAGTTGCCCGATCGCCTCGAGCAGCGCATCGACGTACGGCACGATCGTCGCCGGCGGCCGGTCGTGCCACAGCATCGCCTCGATCTTGCGGAACCCCGCGAACTCCGCGTCGGCCAGGCGGTCGGGCCTGAGGCCACGCGGCGGGTCGGCGTTGATGTCGTCACCGGTCTCGTCGTACGCGCGATAGGCACCGCCCAGCGTCTCGTACGTGAGATGGGCCGTCAGCCAGTCGCGTCGGGCGGCCACGGCGTCGCCGGCTCGCAGCGCGCTCCGCAGTTGTCGAACCTCGTCAATCAGCCTGGGAAGATGTTCGGTGATCCAGCCGACGTAGGAGTTGATCGGGATCCGCAGGTCGAGTCCGGTCACGGGCACGATCCCGTGGACGTCGTACGGCAACGGATCACCGGTGACGACGACCGGCCGGCTGTACTTGATCGTGTAGTCGGTGATGCAGACCCAGCGGTACGTCCCGGGCGGTACCGATGCCGTGACCGTACGGCTGACACCCCGACCGAAGTGCTCGACCTCGAGGTAGATCCGCTCGGTCGCGGGATCCTCCAGGTAGACCTCCGCGCCGGCGCCCTCGTTGTTCACGAACACGAAGTCGTAGCATCCGGCGGGTCCGCCGAGCCAGTCGTCGATGCCGTAGGGCGAGCCAACGACCAGGACCACGGGATCCGGCCGGCTCGACAGAAGTGCCGGTGCGGCCGTCGTACTGCTCACCGAGCCCACGCTCGGCGGGGGTTGTGAACGGAGCCGATGCTGCCCCCGACGCGCCGGTGAACAGCGGATGACCGGCGGGGCAGGTGGGAGGACAGGGTCCCTGAGTCTTCAGGGATTGTTCATGGCCCGACGCTCGCGAGGTCCGGACCTTCGGCAGTTGACTTCTGGAGGAATCCCCGCCACGAGAGATTAGGTAGCAACCCATGTCTGACAACGATTCGGCATCCGCGGACGGCACCAACGCCACCACGGAGCGCAACCGGATCAGCCGCCGCCGGCTGATGCAGGCCGCGGGTGCCGCGGGTGCCGTTGCCGCCGCCGGAGGGCTGTCGACCGCCCCGGCCGAGGCCGCCCCGGACGCGACCGCGACGGTCGGTTCGGTCGGTACGGCCGACAGCACGACCGGCTCGAAGCCGGCGCAGCACTCGCGTCGTACCGGCACCATCAAAGACTTGAAGCACGTCGTCATCCTGATGCAGGAGAACCGGTCGTTCGACCACTACTTCGGCACCCTGGACCTGGCCGGGGCGCGCGGCTTCGGCGACAAGCAGGTGCTGACCTGGCAGAACGGCCAGACGATCTATTACGACCCCAACAGCCGCGCCGAGGGCTACCTGTTGCCGTACCACGCCGACAGCCTGAAGTACAACGCGCAGAACACCAGTGCGCGCAACCGGTACTTCATGGAAGCCGACGTGCCGTGGCACCACGCGATCGCCAAGGCGTACACGATCGGTGACCACTACTTCTGCTCGCTGGACACCAGTACGAGCCCGAACCGCATCATGATGTGGGCCGGTACGAACGACGCGGCCGGCACGCAGGGCGGCCCGGTCATCAACAACAACGGCGACTACGGCTACGCGTACAAGTTCAAGACGTACCCGGAGACGCTGCAGGACGCCGGTGTCAGCTGGCAGATCTACGTCAACAACGACACCGACGACAACTTCCTCGGCGACTACACCGACAACACCGTCCGGTCGTTCGCGGCTTTCGACCCGAAGAACGCGAACCCGGAGAACACTCTGCCGCGCGAGGGACTGCTTGCCCGCGGCAACGTGGTGTACGCCCACACCGCGCAGCCCGCCGGGATCAAGAACGACACCTCCAACGTCGACTACGTACTGCGGGACTTCATCGCCGACTGTGCGTCGGGCGACATCCCCGAGGTGTCGTGGGTCGTCGCCCCGGCCGCGTGGACCGAGCACCCGACGTACGCACCGAACAACGGCGCGGTCTACACCGATCGGGTGATCCAAGCGGTGCACGACAACCCCGACCTGTGGGAGTCGACGCTGATCATCCTGAACTACGACGAGCCCGACCACGCGAACCGGATCGGTGAAGGCGGCTTCTTCGACCACGTCGTACCGCCGATCCCGGAGGCCGGCACGGTCGGTGAGCGCGCGCCCGGGATCAAGCCGGGCATGGGCGGCCGCGTGCCGTTCGTACTGATCTCGCCGTGGACCCGTGGCGGTTTCGTCAACTCCGAGGTCTTCGACCACACCTCGACGATCCAGCTGATCGAGGAGTGGACCAAGAGCCTCGGCCGGCCGGCCGTCTGCGAGAACATCAACGACTGGCGGCGCGGTGTCGCCGGCAACCTGCTCTCGGCCATCGACTTCGGCAACTACGACACGTCGTTCCCGAAGCTGCCGAAGCCGGCCGACCTGCTCAAGTCGGTCGTCACCGACGCGAGCCTGCCGCCCGTGCCCCAGCCGGCCGTCGGTGCGCAGGTCATGCCGACTCAGCAGATCACCGGCAAGGCGAAGCGCAGCCCGCTGTCATTCCAGGCCAACGGCGTACTGGCTGAGAACCCCGTGACAGGGGCCGTGACCGCGACCTTCACAGTCGAGGGTGGTCCCAACGGTAAGGCGGTCAACCTGGTCGGGTTGGCCGACAAGTACGCGCCGTCGCTCGCCGGCGCCGAGCCGCTCGGTATCGGCCAGGACGCGCTGCCGCTCACGGTCGGCAACCGCCGGTCGAAGTCGTACACGTGGGACACCAAGCCGACGGACGGCAAGTACGCGTTCACCTTCTACGGACCCGATCACTTCATCAGGTCCTTCGCCGGCGCCCTCGTACCGGCAGGCGACAAGACCTCGCCCCAACCGCGTGTCGACGTACGGCTCGTCAAGGGACACAAGGCGGCCGTCCAGTTCACCTTGACTGCGACGGGCAGCCGGTCGGTGACGTACACGCTGACCCCGAACGACTTCTCGGGCCGGAAGACGACCATCCAGGTCCCCGCCGGCAAGCACAGCGTCATCACCTGGCCAACCGAAGACGGCTACTACGACGTGACCATCACCGCAAAGGAGTCCCCAGCCTTCAACCACCGCTACGCCGGCCGCACCGCCCAAAAGTAATCCTCCGCAAACTGCTTGGATGTGCCCGCGCTCTCACAGGAGCGCGGGCACATCCAGGCGGACGCCTTGAAGTTCATCTCCGCGGCATTCATGCTCGACCATCAGCGGGCTTCCGCCCATCCTTGCCGCGAAGGAGACCGACAAGCCATGTCACGTCAGCGAACGACCATCCTCCTCGCCGCCGCCGCGTCCATCGCCTCGATGATGGGCGGCGCCTCTGCTGTCGGCTCGACCCATCAGGCCGACCGCAAACAAGGCGCCTGCGGCGCGCTGTTCGACGACTTCCAGTACAACTCAGCCACCGACCCTGCCCTCGCCGACCATGGCTGGAACGCGCGCAGTGAAATGGGTGGACCTGGCGTTCCGGGCTCCGCCTGGCCGGCTGGCAACGTCGCCTTCGTCACCTCCGGCGGCCAGCAGGTCGCTCAGCTCCGGGCAACGACCGACGGCACCGTCCCAGGTACGACCAACGCCGAATTGCGCCGCACAACCATGAACCTGCGGAACGGGACCTACGCGACGCGCGTCCGGTACGCCGACGCGCCGGCCACCGGGACGGACGGCGACCACATCAACGAGACCGCGTTCGCCATCGGCCCGACGAAGTTCGACTATGACCCGATCTACAGCGAACTCGACTTCACCGAGTACTTGCCGAACGGCGGCTGGGGAGAGACCGGGCCGATCAATTACCAGACGAGCTGGCACACCTTCCGCGAGGACCCGTGGGACGCACGAACCGCGGAGAACCACCAGGACAGGTCGCTCAACGGGTGGCACACCTATGTCACACAGGTCGGCAACGGCCACGTGAGGTACTACATCGACGGCAAGCTCACTGCCGACCACACCGTCGACCAGGACGGCAATACGGTCCTGCCGCGTCAGGACATGAGTATGAACTGGAATCTGTGGTTCATCGATCTGGACGGGCACCAAGGCACGGCAACAAGTGAGTACCGCGAGCAGGTCGATTGGGCGTACTACGCGAAGAACGAGACCGTCTCGCCCGCCACGGCGGATGCGCGGGTGGAGAAGTACCGCAAGCACGACACCACGTACCAGGACTCCTTGAGCAACACCGGCAGCTGCGAGAACTACCAGCCACCGGAACACTGAGCCCCGACGACGGACGCGTTGAGTCCGGAGCTCCGGCCGCGCCGCCGAGCAAGGTCCCACCCGTCCCAAACCCGCCGAAGCCAACTGCGCCCCTCGGCTGATCACTCACACCATTCATCCAGGCTGGTTGAGGCGGGCGGCGATCGCTGGGGCCATCTCACGCAACCACGCCTCGGCGCGCGACAGTACGCCCCTGCCACCCTCCTCCCAGCTCTTGCGGAACACGGGATCCCGCGCAGCCCACGCACGAGAATCCTCGTAATAGCGGCGCGCCATGTCCACGGCCAGTGGCGTCAACCCTCCCCGTTGCCGCGCCGTCATGCCGTAGGCGTCCGCGAACACCGCGATCCGGTGCGGGATATCGGCGTCCTCCAACGCGGGCGACCTGTCCCGGGGATCCGCCCATTTGAGCGGCGCCCAGTACCACAGCGCGTTCGCGATGTCGTAGAGCCGGGTAGTCGGCATGGCCAGGTCGAAGTCGATCAGCGCCGCAGGCAGACCGTCGCGGAAGATCACATTGCCCGTGGCATAGTCGCGGTGGCCAACCAGCTCGGCCCGCCCGGCGAGTTCTCCCTGGACGGCCGGCGACCCACCCCACACAGCGCCAGGCGGCGGCACCCACCCAGCCGACGCCTCGTGCAGCGACCGGATCAGCCGCGCCAACGCGACGAGGACATCATCACCCGCCACCTCCGCCGGCACCGGGTGACGATGCACCTCACCCGGGACGAACGACAGCACCTCGCGCCCCTGCTCATCAACGCCAAGCGGAACCGGCGCCCCAGTGAACCCGGCATCGCGCAGGTGGCCCAGGTAGGCCTGCACGGTCAAACTGAACGGCCGCAAAGGCCGCCGAACCGTATCCCCGACCCGCACGATCCCCTCAGTAGCGCTTCCCCCCGCCAGCGACTCGCCTGCACCCATACCGCACCAACCTAGCCCGGCCCCCGCACCAAGCCAACGGCCTTGCAGCTACCCAAGCTCGCGCACCGGCTAGCACGGGTGGTCAACGAACCTGTCCGACCGACGATCTGCTGCTCGTACCAATGAATGCAGGGCGAAGTCCGCGAGCGAACCATTGAGGTCACTTTCCACGCCGCCGGTGCCGAGGCCTATGCCTTCACCTTCGGATAGCTGGCCAGTGCCACGAGGACCGGCCTGGCTTGGCCGGCCCTCGTGGCTTCGGTTGGTTGGTCAGGCGTTGGTGCGGCTGGTGTTGATCTCGCCGTTGACGCCGGCCGGGAAGAAGCCACCCTTTGTGGCCTTCTTCGGGGTCAGGTAGACGACGTTCAGCACCTGGTCCGCACCGCGGCTGAACGCGATGCCGTTCTGATCGGACGGCACGATGTTGGTCTTGCCGTGGTACGTCGTGCCCTGGTCGAGATCGGACTTCCCGTCCAGGCTGTCCCGGGCGTTCGAGATCGCGACCGACGGGACCTGGAGGCCCCGCGAGACCAGCGTGGTCCGGATGTTGGCCGCGTGGTACGCCTCGACCGCCAGGATTCCGGCGGCCGCCTCCAGGTACGTCTTGTTCGACACCAGCGGCGCCGCACCCTTGTAGGCCGTCACGCCGACGTCCTCGAACACGTACGCCGCCAGCAGGAAGTTGTTCTCGTTGGCGTACGCGTCGAACTTCTGCCCCGGCTTGATCAGGCCGGCCGCCTGCGCCGCCGCCGTGAACGCACCTTGCGGCCACCGCGGACGGCACCAGCCCGGCCCTTGCCGTATACGTCCGTTGCCGGAAGGCCGTATCCGCGCACGGCACGCAGGTAGAACTCGGCCTCCAGGTATTCCAGGTTCAGGGCGAAGTTCAGTACCGCGCCGTCACTCGGCTTGGCAGCGGACTCGCCGCCGCCGAGGCCGCCCGGGTGAGCGGCCCTCCAGCGTGGCGAACCACCTGGAGGGCCGCTCGTGGGACAGCACGAACACCGCCTGACCCGCACCTGTCCGGGGGCGATGTTCTGGCTCTCCCCGAGTCCGATTGGCACCGGGCTACGCATCACCGTCAGGACCTGACTGTCCCGGGGCCGGACCTGACATGTGTGCCCGAACCGGAGGACCCGGGGAAAGCACTCGTTGTCACGCCGGTGTGCTCAGCCGCACTCAGAACAGCCGAGGCTCGCGACGTGCCAACGCAACCGGCCGCTCAGTTGAACAGGCCGAGCAGGCTGTGACCCCAGTGGCCGCCACCGCTCCAGCGCGAGCTGATCTCGACGTACAGGCCGATGACGATGTTGAGGCCCGAGTGGTAATCCATGAGAATCGATCTCCTTCTTGTCGGACGATGGGGAACGAGCCGTCGCCCGGGTCCGATCTGGCGGAATCCGGACCCGAACTATGGAGTCGGCGACTCGCAGCAAGGGTTTGCTCCCGTCATCGATTCGGAAGCAGCAGAACCGCAGATGGGCCCAACCCACGGGTAACATGCAAACGACTGACTCAGGCCCGCACGAGTCGGACCCGGCCAGGTTCGAGATCCGCAGGTTGCATTACCAATAGACCCTGCGCCAGCACCATCATCGGGCCGAGCGGGCGTCGGTCAGCTTCGACGGCGGGCGCCCGGCCGGCTGGACCGGGTGCAATGAACTCTCGGTGTTCTGTGATGTCGAGGCTTTTCACGCGGAGCGGATGCGGTGCACTGCGAGGTGATCCTTGAGGCCGAGAAGCAGCCAGTTGCCGGTGACGTCCGCGATCGCCGCTCCGTCTCGCATGGGAGGAGAGCAGATCGCCCCGGTCCGATCCAGGGCGACCGTTCCGGCGTACTTGATGACCTCCTCTTTCTTGCTGCCTTGCTTGCTCTGGAGTTCGCCCCAGATATACGGACCGACACCCAATGCGGCGCGGAATTCGAGACTGCCGACGCGGTCTTTGCCCTTGGCAGTTGATCCCTTGGGGAGGGCTTGCGTGACAAAGCCGTTCGGTCCTTTGGCCCACCAGGACTGGCCGCTGTCCCAGACCAGCAACGGGGGTTGAGTCCCGACGACGATCGGCGTCGCGTCCTTCTCTGTCAGCTTGATCTGGTGGCCGTTCGACAACTGGACGAGTTCGTAGACTCCACGCTCTGATCCGGGGTTGAGAAGGACGAAGTCAGCCGCTGTCGCGTCATGCTCGTACGGCCCGCTCAGCGCGTTCGTGCCGCTCCAGCGCGGCTGACCGGTACGCGCGTCTCGGACCTCGGGTAGCCAGGCTGTGGAGTTCGCCTTACGGCGGACCACGACGACCGAGTTGCCGTCGCCCGACAGGCCCGTGACTCCGTCGGCTCTCCAGAGTTCGGTGCCGGTTCTGGCGTCGAGCGCGATCGTGGTCGGGGACTTGGCCGGGAAGTACGGCCCGTACGGTGCGCTGACAGTCGCGAGGACGACGGACTCGGCGACGGCTGTCACCATTGTGCGCTGGGTCGTGGCGGAAGGTGTTGCGACAAATGCCCAGGCCGGGTCGCCGGTCCGGACGTCGACACCGATGACGCCGCTGGTCGTGGCGCCCTGCTGTGCTGCCGCGTACGGGATCGGGAGGATCTGACCGGCCGGCCGGACCCCGGGATTCTGGATGGTGATCGGCGAGAAGTACCGGGCTGGACCGACGATGGACAACCACCCGGACCCGATCCCTGGCAGCATGGTCGGCTTGCTTCCGTCGAGCGTCCACCGCCGCACGCCGTCAGCGGCGCCGAAGCAGACAAGCCGAACCTTCCCGGTTCCGGAGCCGTCGGCAAGCACCACCGTGTCACCGACGATCCGCGCGCGCCCCGGCAGCGCCTCGCCCGGTGTGACCAGCGCCTCCTCCCAGGTCTTGTCCAGCTTCAGCGGCGGTGCGGCCTTGCCTGGGCTCGCCCCGCAAGCCGCGACCAGTGGAACCGCAGCGGCTCCCAGCACAAGAGTCCTTCGGCGTACGAGCATGAAAAGACCGTAGCGACAACGAGGGTCGGGTTCGCGCCGGCCGGAAGAGAACGGTGGCCTGGGAGGTTGGGCCTCGTATGACCACACTTGTCGACCGCGCCGTCGCGGCCCTGCGTGCCAACCACGACACCCTCGCCGCACTGGTGCCGACCTTGTCCGATGAACAGTTGAAGGGCCGCAGCGGAGCGGCGGAGTGGACAGTTGCGCAGGTGCTTTCGCACCTCGGAAGCGGGGCCGAGATCTCCCGTAAGCCGATTGCGACTGCCGCGGGGGAGC
The DNA here is from genome assembly GCF_043197975.1 of Kribbella sp. NPDC048928. Lineage (NCBI taxonomy): Bacteria > Bacillati > Actinomycetota > Actinomycetes > Propionibacteriales > Kribbellaceae > Kribbella > Kribbella sp. NPDC048928. The sequence goes on from NZ_JBICUC010000008.1 coordinate 435,268, forward strand.
AGGTGGATGCTGAGGGCAATGAGTCGATCTGGGCGCGGTGGAATGCCTTGTCCCCGGTCGACCAAGCAGCCGGGTTCGTCAAACATGACGCGGCGTACGTCGACACGGTCTCGGCGCTCAGCTCCGAGCGGCCCGATAGCCAGATCGACCTGGGTATCCTGCCCGAACCGGCGCCGCTGGTGGTGGCGCTCGCCGTGCGGCTCAACGAGGTCGCCAACCACAGTTGGGACGTGCGCGTCGGAGTCGACCCGTCGGCGACCCTGGATCGGGACTCGGCCAAGCTGCTCATCGAGCTCTTCGGCGGGCCGCTGGCCTTCCTCCTGGGCTTCTCCGGCAAGGCCGACCAGGTCGAGCGAGAGGTACGCCTGGCGATCCCGGGCGGCGGCATCGAGATCACCGACACAGTCGCCGTGACCGCTACGGTCGATCACCCAACGGCCACCTTCGAGGGTCCGGCAGAGGCCGTGGTACGACTGCTCAGCGGACGGCTCGGCGCCGAGCACGCCAACGGTGTGGGCGTGACCGGCAACGTCACACTCGACGAACTCCGCAACGTCTTCCCCGGCTACTAGACCGCGAGGCAAGACTGACCGGCGTACTGATCCTCACCATCAGCTGAGTGCTGCGAAGAGGGGCTGGATCAGGACAGCGTTGGGGTGGCCCATCGGCACGGTGAGGACGGCCTGGTCGGAGGTGGTCGCGTAGATGTAGATGAAGCCGGCGTGTGGCCTCGGTGGGTGGATCGAGTTCCAGTCCAGGGACAGCTTCGGGCGCTTGCAGCTGATGCCGTGCTGGTTCACCTTGATGCTGCCGCCGATCGTCACGGTCTCGCCCTGGCGGATGCGGGTGACGAGATCGGTCAGCAGGCGTGGTTCGACGACCTGCGCCGACAGGTTCACCAGGAAGGTCCACCAGTCCGGCAGTTCGTCCTGGCGGCCCGCGCGCGAGTCGGTCACGATGACCGCCGGCGCTGCCTTGTGTGGGTACTTGCCGACCTCGAAGTGCCAGTAGGTCGTGTACGTGGTCGGGAACATGAAGCGCTTCTCGGTGACCTGTTCGACCCGGTAGCCGACCCACTCGATCTCGTCGAGCGGCATCGACCGCCGGCCGTAACTGATCTGCTGCCGGTCGGCGTGGAGCGAACTCCAGCCGACCTTGGTGTCGAGAACCGGGATCTGGCCGGGCTGCGGTCGCCGGTCGTGCTCGGGCACGTGATGAGCCTTTCGGATCGGTAGCGCTGATCGCGCGTGAGACGCGCACGGAGTACGTCTGGTTCCGCTGCGCGACGGCCTGGGACCATTACGAACACGACTCACTGAGGAAGCTTCTGTGACCCCTCACGGTATTGAGCTGCGCCACTCCACCGTGATCGGCAACGTGCGGAGCACGCTGATCGCGGTGTACGCCGACGTACGTGCGGATCAACTCCACCTACCGAACTACTCGGTCGAGCGCTTCGGCGAACAGCTCTCGCGACACGACCGTTCCAGCCGGATCGTTGTCAGCGTCAACATGTTCGGCGAGGGTTTCGATCTGGCGTGACGACACGCCCGAGGCACAGGTCGCGCTGCACTGGGCCGTCGAGGCGGCTCAGGCGCGTGATCTGCCGGTCCGGGTGATCCGTGCGTACCTGAACGAGGTCAGCCGGTGGCCCGCGTACGGGGTGGCTGGCGAACCTGGATCCGTCGAACGCGATCCTGGCCGAGGCCGGCGACGCCGAGATGGTCGTCGTCGGCACGCGGTCACCGAACAAGATGTCGGCCGCGTTCCTCGGCTCGGTCGCAACGGCGGTTGCGGCCAAGGCGCCGTGCCCGGTGGTTGTGGTACGCGACGACCGTCGCGCCGGACCGATCGTCGTCGGCACGGACGGTTCGCCCGACTCCGACGACGCGATGAGCTTCGCATTCGAGGAGGCATCGCGGACCGGACAGCCGCTCCGGGTCGTGTACTGCTGGCAGCCGCAGACGGAGTACGCGGCGTCGGCCGGTACCACCTCGGAACTGCTCAAGGACTGGCTCGCCGAGAGCGTCGAACCGTCCACGGACAAGTACCCGACGGTGAAGGTCCGCGCCGCGGTTCTCGAGGGTCGGGCCGGCGCGCAGCTGATCAAGACGTCGGCGGACGCGTCGCTGGTCGTCGTCGGCTCCCGTGGACGCGGCGGCGTCAAGGGACTGCTGCTGGGGTCCGTCAGATGCAGCTGGGCTGCCCACACCTGATGGTTGGAAGGTGCTGTGTTCGGCGAGGTGGAGAGACCAGAGGATGACGGTGGTGGCGATCGACAGGGTGAGCAGCAGGGTCGGCGCGAGCGTGAACGACAACGTAGCGCAGACAACCGCCGCGACCGCGAGGAGCGGGGTGAGCCAGGCGACAGCTCCCGGCAGTACATCGGCGAGCAGCAGGACACTGGCGCCGGTCAGCATCAGCGTCACGGCAGTCATCGCGCGCTCCGTGATGAAGTTGCTGTTAGCAAGGAACAGGAGGTAGACGACGACCAGCGACGCGACCGGGATCGCGGCGACGAGATAGCGGCGGGGAACGGTCGGCATGCCGCTCACCTGCTGTGGGGCGAGTAGGGACCCCGCGACTCGAGCACCAGGAGAGTCCTCCGTACGGCAGTTGGCTCTTCGCAATGGAATCTGACCTGGGGCATCGGGACCCCTACTTGGTCATCTCTGCCGGGGAGCCGCCGAAGCGGATCAGCGTCTGATTGGGGCAAGCCGTGTGCACGTCATGAGCGAGGGCGGTGAGGAGGACCCGCTGCAAGGCCATCCCGGTGTGGATGTGATCGGCCGGCTCGTTCAGGTCGGTGCTGACGACGGCGGCTGGCCGGTCGGACTCGGGGAGCCAGAACAGGTGGGCGCCCTCGAGCTCGGCTGCACGTTCGAGCGCGAATCGGGCCGCGGCGCCGGGTTTGCCAGGAGGCCGGCGGAGGTTACGGGAGAGGATCGCGTGGTACAGCTTCCGCAGCTCCTCGTCGGGCAGACCGGTCGGTTCGATGACGGTCCGGACTGCGAGGCCGGGATCGTCAGGATATGGATACACGCTGCTCCAGGTCTGGAAGCTGAGTGAGGCGGCGGCGCACTGAAGGTTGAACACGGCCGCTCCGGTGGTGATGCGCTCCGCACGAGCGATCGCGGCGGGTACGGCGGATGCGTTGTCGAGCCGTGCATCGATCAGGTGGCCGTCGACCTCGAGCCGCCATGGCCTGGCGAGGTGCGGACCTGCGGCGCCGGCGGCATGGAGCAGTACGCCGAGTGTCTCGGTGGTCAGGTGGTCGGTCAGCATCGGGATCCCCATTCCTCTGGATTCCAGCGTCGAGCCGTCGGCGGGCGGTGGGCAGCGGCAGACGTCCCGGCACCCATCGGCCGTTCGGCTCCTGAAGCTCGGGTGCGAACGGCTCTGACCTTGGCGCTGCTCATCGACGGCGTCGGCGGGCTGCGGTTCGCATCGCCGTTCCACTACTTCCGGCCCACCGACCTCCTTACCGGTACGGCGCCCGACCGTCCTGCCCGGGAGATCTCAAGGTCCTGCTCAGGAAGGGTACGACAGCCCTGCCGGCGTGCTCGTCGCGTTGCCAGGCTGGGCTGCGAGGAGGAACCATGACGCACTTGACGGTGCCGGACGGAGATCGGCAAGAGCTGATCCGGCTTGTGGTTGCCGCGCCGTCGATGCACAACACCCAGCCGTGGCGGTTCCGGTTCCGGGGCTGGACTGTCGAGGTCCACCGGGACCGTGAGCGCGAGTTGCCGGCCGAAGACCCGGAGCGCCGGATGCTGTTCGTGACGCTCGGAGCCGCGATTTTCAACCTCCGCGTCGCGGCGGCATCCCTCGGGTACGGCTCGCAGGTCCATCAGCTGCGCGATCGGCGACAGCCGGATCTCGTCGCTGAAGCCGCCCTGGGCGGCCGGCCCGACGAGGCGCTGGCGGTACTGGCGCCGGCGATCCTGCATCGCCGCACGAATCGCGAGCCGTTCACCGAACAGCGGGTGCCGGCCGAGGTGCGGCAACGGCTGGAGGACGCAGCGCGGATCGAGACTGCCGAGCTGCAATGGCTCGACCGCCCTTCCCGCCGGTGGTGGTTGCAGATGGCAACGAACGAGGCGAATGCCGCCGACGAAGGCAGCAACACGCGGATGGCCGAGCGGCGTCGCTGGGTCGGCGGCGACCGGGACGTCGACGGCGTACCGTCGAGCGTGCTCGGCCCGCTGCCCGCCGGGGGCACCACGGCGGTTCGCGACCTCGCTGCCACGCCTGAAGACGCGAGGCGCATCGTGGCCGATTTCGAGCGAGAGCCGCAGATGGCGGTCCTGGCGACCAGGCACGACGGTCCGCTGGAGTGGCTGCGTGCCGGGCAGGCGATGGAGCGGATTCTTCTCGAAGCGACCGCGCACGGTGTCGCGACCTCGCTGCTCAATCAGGTGATCGAGCACGCGGCACTGCGCTGGCAGGTCAACGATCCGCTGGGGCCTTGGCGGCGTCCGCAGGCGGTGATCCGGTTCGGGTACGGCCCGAATGTTCCACCCACGCCACGCCGTCCGATCGCCGAGGTCCTGCTCCCGGACGAGTGAGGTGGCGAGCTGATGACCTTGTCATCCAGGTGGGTGTCGACGAGTCCTGGCGCGACGCGGGCGCCCTCGAGCGGGCCGTTTACGAGGGCATGCTGCGGCGGCAGGCGCTCCAGATCGTGCACGGCTCAGTTCGCGGCTCGAGGCCGTCCGGGTTCGCCATGACGCTGTCGATGTCTTGTGGATCGACGGCGCGTGCCGTCAGGCTTCGATGAGGATTGTCACGACGGCTGCGGCGACCAGGACGATGCCGGCCACCTCCGCGCCGATCGCGGCCTTCAGGCGATCTGCCTTCGTTCCGTTGTTCTCGCGGCTCCGCTGGATGATGTCGATCAGTCCGCCGGCGATCTCCGGCTGGGCCTCGGACGCGGGAAGTGCGAGGTTCTCGGCTGCGGCCGCCTCGCGGAGCGAGTCCACGGTCACCTCGCGATAGGCCTGCGGGCGGGCGGCGAGGATGGCGATGACCGCCGCGGCGAGAAACGCGGCGACGGCGAGAATCAGGAGCACCCGGGCCGGCCAAGGCAAGCTGTAGTCCGAACCTTTGGTGACGAGAGCCGACAGCGCGAAGAGCAGGGTCGTCAGCGTCCCCGACGTAGTGATTACTGCGACCGCCCGTCCTTCGAGTGAGGTCTTCGTACTGCGTTCCTCCGCCAACTGGTCCTGAATGAGCTTGAGCACCTCGGTCGCCGCGGTCGGCGGCGCGGTGGTCATTCAGCGTCCCGCTCGCCGACGACCTTCGTGACCTTCAGCGTGACGGTTCGCTCGTCGGCGGCGGTCACGGACGTCGTGACGACGGTGTCCGGCACATCGATGTCGGCGATGATCTCGATCGGGAACGTCCGGCAGCCGTGTTCCAGCACCGAGCCTGCGATCGCGTCGAGGGTCACTGCGGCCCCCACTCATCGCACAGTTCCTTTGACGAAAGCTGATTCTTGCGCCGGTAGGTGCGCCTGAACCAGTGACAGAAGTCCCGCCGGAACAGGCCAGTAGGCCCACGACGACCCGCTCCGCAACATGACGCTCTGTCAGGGTCGAGTCGCAGAAGGTCTTCTTGTGGATCTGACACTGCAACTGTTCGGCGGGACGGGTCGAAGGTCCTGGCTGGTGAGGTCCGATCGGCGGTGCACGACGCTCCATTGGGCCCTGGAGTCGCGATTGGCGCCGGCGCACCATCGGGCCATGGTTTCCAGGGGGTCATCATGCTGAAACTCAAGGTACTTGTCGCAGCACTCGCGCTGACGGTCGTCGGACTGCCCGCCGCCGCGGAGCCGACCACGCCGCTCAGCTATCCGGCCGGCGCGACGGGGACACGGTTCACAGGACTGGCGTTCGACACGTGTACGGCGCCGAGCATCGCCCAGCTGACGGCGTGGAAGACGTCGCCCTACAAGGCGATCGGCATCTACATCGGAGGAGTGAACCGCACCTGCGCTCAGCCGCAGTTGACGCCGAGCTGGGTGAGCAGTGTGACTCAGATGGGCTACCGGCTGATCCCGATCTACATGGGCTACCAGGCGCCGTGCACGTTCCGCCCCAACGCTGTGAAGATGACAGTACCGTCGGCTACCACGCAGGGCGCGTCACAGGCCAGGGATGCGGTCCTGTCCGCCAGAGCACTCAACCTGTTCGGTGGCGGTGCGATCTACGCCGACATGGAGCACTACGCCATCACCGACAGTGCCTGCCGAACGACAGTACTGCGGTACCTGTCGGCCTGGACCAGGCAGCTCCATGCTCTGGGCTACCTGTCCGGCGTCTACGCGCACCAGAACTCCGGCGCAATCGACCTGGCGGCCGCGTACAACTCCAGCTCCTACGCACGCCCGGACGCGCTCTGGATCGCCCGCTGGGACGGCAACAGCTCTCTGTCCGGCTGGCCGACCGTGCCCAACACGCTCTGGGCGATCGGCCAGCGCGGCAAGCAGTACCGGGGCGACCACAACGAGACGTACGGCGGTGTGACACTCAACATCGACAGCGACCGGTTCGACGCACCAGCCGCCACGGTCTGGTACACGTACACGGTCAGGACCACGATCTACTCCTACAGCGGGCCCTCGACTGCGTACCAGATCCGCTCGACCATCGCGGCGAATTCCGGGATCCGCATCGTCTGCCAGACGTTCGGTCCGAAGCTCGGCACCACGACCGTCTGGAACCGGCTGGCCGACGGCACCTACGTGACGGACTACTACGTGCGTACCCCGAACAAAACCGGCTACAGCGCGCCGATTCCCGGCTGTTCCCTCCCGTACCAGACGACGGTGAACAACCTCACCCGACGGCACGGCCCGGGTACTGCATACGCCGCGTACGCGGGCCTGCTGCCGATCGGATCACTCGCCTGGATCACCTGTCAGCGCGTTGGTACGAAGGTGGGCACGACCGCGGTGTGGGATCGCCTGTCCGACGGTACATGGGTCACCGACTACTACGTCGCCACACCGAGCAAGACCACGTACAGCCCACCGAACCGGCGGTGCTGACAACCTACGTTGCCCAATGCTGGTGTTTCGTGCAGCCGGATCTTGGTCAGCGTCCCAGCAGTCTGGTGAGCCAGCTCCTGCCGGCTTGGCGTTCGGCCTTGGGGTGTCCAGTACACCACTGATCGGCGGGGACCATCGCCTTGACCTGTGCGACGTGCTGGCCGCAGCCGGCCCACGTGGTCTTGGAACAGGTCTTGCAGAGGACTGGTCGGCACATGACGTCTTCTCCTGGTGGGTTCTGGTGGTCAGGCTTCTGGACCGACGAGGTGGAGGCCGGCTTGGGTGCCCGATCTTCCCGGACAAACGCTACGAGGACCGGGAACTCACCGACCCGACCGGTCGGCCGATAGAGATCGTCCGGCAGGTCCGCGACGAGATCCGCACACGGGTCGAGAAGCTCCTGACCGAACTCGGGTCTTGACTCAGACGCGCCTCGGGTGCTCGATCGCCGGCTCAGGCGGTGTGGCGGCGTCATTGCCTTCCGGCGCTGTGGTGGAGACCCGTGTCCCGTGACCGGCCTGGCGGACGAGAGTAGAGACCAGGCCCTGGGCCTGGCCGATCGTCTCGTCGAGGATTCGTGGGCCGGCTTGCAGGTTGGCGGCCTCCAGCCGGCGGCGCTCCGCGTCGGCCAGACGCAACCGGTCGGACGCGTTTCCGAGCAACGGGCCGGCAGCAGTAGTGGCACAGTCCTCGACGCCCAGCCCATGGGTGTCAACGACAGATCGCGTGCGACGACCCACAGGACGATGAGGGCAATCGCGAGCAGGCCCACGGCGAGACCCGACCGCAGCCCGAAGGTGATCACGACGAGGGCGACCGGCAGCGCATACAGCATCGAGAAGGCGTCCACCGGCCCACTGGCGAGCATCCGCAGCAGCAGAACCGCCGCGAACATCACGCTGGCGACCGACAGTGCAACGCCCGGATGGCGCCGGAACCAGGGGATCGCCCGACGCGGCTTCAGTGGGCCAGATGGAGAACAATATGCGGCCAGGGTGCATCGCTGCATATTCCGGTCGCAGGGCCGAAAGCCCCGTTCGCCCCGCCACCTGTCTCCGGGGCTGCTGGATCCGCGCACTGAGGAAGCCCTTGTGCCGGTCGGCTCAGGCGAGCCGGACGAACAGGAGTGCGCCGACAGCGCGTTGGCCAAGCCGAGGACGAAGGGCCCGTGCAGTCGGGACTTTCGGCCCTGCGACCCGGCAGCAGGTCTGCGGTCCACTGGAAGTGGCGAGGAGGACCCGTCGAAGTCGAGGTCCCGCGAGCGGGAGACCGCAACGGAGAACCGACGCTTCGGACCGCAAGAGTGGAAGCGGATCCTCCTCGTCATCCGTTCGGCCCGTCGACGGGCGTCGAGCGATCTGTTGGAGGGCGGGTTGAGGGGCGCGATCCTCCAACTGCCAGGTGCCGTGCGACCGTGACCTCACCGCTCGCACGGCACCAGGCTCGTCAGGCACGGTGGAGTGGCTTGAGTTACGAGGTCAGGTCACGTCGCGCCGTACGGCGCGCATCGTGCCGAGCACAGCGAACGCGACGCCGTAGGCGATCAGCAGCAGGCCCGCCGCCGAGGACGACGGCGAGCCCGGAGGACGCCGCGGCGGTGGTGAAGAGATTTCGTTGTCCACCCTCAGACCTCAGCGGTGGCTTCGGGTTGCCGGAGCTCGGCCTTGAGCAGTCTGACCATCAACGCACCGTCTCGACGCTGCACATCGGGCGGGGGAGCGAGCCTACTGAGCGCCGCTGACACGTGGTCCGGGTTCGGCGCAGGAATGACGATTGTGCTGCCCTGTTGACGGGCGAGCTCCGCGAGGCTGCCCTGGCGGATGAGCTGTCCGTTGTCGATGATGACGATGTCGTCGACGGTCTGCTCGACTTCGCTCAGTACGTGGCTGGAGACGAGGATCGTGCGCCGCGGGGAGGGCCGACGTACGCCGGCCCACCGCGCCCGCCCGCTCGGATCTAGGTACGTCGGACCGGATCGACAGGGCTTTGGTCCGTGCATGGCGAGGTCGCAGGGCGGGAGTCTCGGGGTATGAACGATATTCATCGCCTGCAGCACTGGTTCTCGAGTCGCCGAGGCCGAATGGTGTCGATCGCAGTACTGATTGTCGCGCTGGCGGGTGCCGCGATCGGGGTCCGCGGCTGGCGGGGGGATGACAAGTCGGGGATTCCGGCGCCGACACCCAGCACGGAGGGCCCGACGAGCATGGTCGGCCGGGCGCCGCTGACAGGCCTGCCCACGGCGGAGGATCTGGATCGGCCGGCGGTGACGGTGAAGATTTCGAACACGCCTGATGCTCATCCACAACGAGGATTGGCTGATGCCGACATCGTGTTCGTCGAGCCGATCACCGGTGGGACGACCCGGCTCGCGGCGATCTTCCACTCCAAGCTGCCCGCCCAGGTCGGCCCGGTGCGTTCGCTGCGGCCGATGGACGCGGCGTTGATTGGCCCGACCAAGGGAATCGTCGCCGACACGATGGCCGATCGATGGGTCCTGGACTATGTGGATCGTGTCGCGGACCTGGACGACCTCGGCACCCTGAGGGTGCCCGCGGATACCTATCGCCTCGACGACACGCGACAGGCGTCCTCGGTGACGATCGGGTACGGCGGCTCGGCGACCGCGAACTGGACGTACGACACGGCGTCGCACCGCTGGCTCCGGGCCGAGAAGTGGTCGCGGCATGTGATCGAGAACGACGGTCAGGTGGCCGCTGACAACGTCATCATGCTGACCGCCAACCGCGACACCAGCTTTCCCAAAGCGAAACCCACGATGACGATCCTCGACGTCTTCGACGCTTCCGGGCCGCTGAAGTTGTTCACCGGCGACAAGGTCGTCACCGGTCGTTGGAGCAAAGGTGCGGTGAACGAGTCCTTCAAATTCACGACTACCGACGGGAAGCCCATGCTCCTGGCTCCAGGCACGACCTGGGTCGAATGCGCCCTCACCACCATGCCCATCCAGACGCGCTGACGCACCTGCCTCGAACCGGCCGACCACCGGCCCGCTGGACGAAGTGGCAGGTTGTCAGCGCGACGACGAGCAGGACCAACGAGATCCATCGCAACAGTTTCGTCGTAGCGGCAAGCAACTCCGACCACGTGATCTGGAACCGTCGCGCTTCCGCCGCGAGCCGAGCCCAGTGTTCTGTTCGTCGGTGTCCACAATGCCGGCCGGTCGCAGATGGCCGCGGGCTGGTTGCGGCATCTGGCGGGCGACTCGGTCGAGGTCCGCTCGGCCCGTTCGGAACCGAAGGACGAGATCAACCCGGTCGCGGTCGAGGCGATGCGCGAGGTCGGCATCGACATCACCGGCAACGTGCCACAGAAGCTCGAGTACGACGTCGTGAAGGGCAGCGACGTGATCGTCACGATGGGGTGCGGCGACGCGTGCCCGGTGTTTCCCGGCAAGCGGTACGAGGACTGGGAGCTCACCGATCCGGCCGGGCAGCCGATCGAGGTCGTTCGCCAGGTCCGCGACGAGATCTGCGACCGCGTCGAGAAGTTCGTCGGCGAGTGGCAGGTCTCCTGATGCCCGCGATCTGGCTGGCCGGTCAGAGTCCGGCAACCAGATCGCGGGCGGTGCGGCCGGCGCCGATGAGTGTCGCCGAGGCGGGGCCGGTCCAATCGCCGTACCCGATCAGATGGAGGCGGGGCTCCTTGATCGCCTGCGTGCCGTGGGTCGGGATCAACCCGTCCGGGCCACGTAAGCCGAGGCGGCTCAGATGGCTGAGGGCCGGGCGGAACCCGGTACACCAGATGACCGCGTCGAACGTCGACTCGGTGCCGTCGCTCCAGCGGACTCCGTCCTCGACGAGCCGCGCGAAGGGCCGGCGGGCATGCAAGACGTCGCGGTCGCGGGCGTCGCGGACACTGTCGACCATGACGATGTCGCCGAGCCCCGCGACCCCGCCGGTATCTGGCTCGCCGAGCTGGCGGGCCCGGTGCCGCCGGGTCGCGATCTCGAACAGCGCCCGGCCGTCGACGTCGTCGGGCAGAAACCGCGGCGGACGCAGCGTCACCCAGGTCGTCTCGGCGACCCGTGAGACCTCGGCCAGAATCTGAGCGGCCGAATTGCCGCCGCCGACGATGAGCACCCGCTGACCGGTCAAGTCGGCCGCACCCCGGTAGTCGGCCGTGTGCAACTGGCGGCGGGCGAACTGCCCGGGGTACGTCGGCACGAACGGACTGGACCAGGTGCCGGTTGCCGAGATGACACGGTCGGCCGACCAGTCACCGTCGGCCGTGTGTACCACGAGCCTGTCGCCGCGACTCACCGATTCCACCGAGACGGAGCGTCGTACGTCGAGTTCGTAGCGCTCCTCGTACCGCGTGAGGTAGTCCACGACATGTGCTGCCACCGGATAGCCACTGTCGCGGGTCCACGGCGGCATCATCCAGCCAGGCAAGGACGAGTACTGCGTCGGCGAGAACGTCCGCAGCGTTGGCCACATCCGGGCCCACGCGCCGCCGGCCGTCGCAGCCGCGTCCAGGATCACGAAGTCCCGGCCAGGAGTCAGACCGGACCGCCTCAGGTAGAACCCGGTCGCGAGCCCGGCCTGGCCGCCGCCGATGACCACCGCGCGTACATCACGCGATGCTGTCGCCACAGCCGTCGTCAGGCAGTCGCGGCAGCAGGAACGGACAGCAACGTCGAGAGCCAGGTCAGGCGTTCAGGCAGCGGCCAGTAGTAGACCCAGGTGCCCCGACGCTCGCAGTCGACCAGACCGGCCTCGCGGAGCACCTTCAGGTGATGCGAGATTGTCGGGCCGCTCACCTCGAAGTGGGGCGTGATGTCGCAGACGCAGACCTCGTCGCCGGCGGAGGCGATGAGCGACATCAGCCGGAGCCGGATCGGGTCGGAGAGTGCCTTGAAGACCGCGGCGCCGTCGGCCGCCTGCGCCGGGTCGAGGGCAGCCTCGGAGATCGGCGTGCAGCAGGTGGTGAGAACCGGCAGCTCCTGTTTAGGCATGTGTCTATCTTGACTCTTGTCGAATCAAGAGGCAAGCTTCCTGATTAGATGAACTTCTAGACAGCGGCAGATGGGTGGCAGAGGATGATCCAGAAAGAGCCGGTGGTAGTCATCGGAGCGGGGCCGGTGGGACTGGCCGCGGCGGCGCACCTGGCCGAGCGTGGGCTCGAGTTCCTGGTGCTGGAATCGGGGCCGGGCGCGGCTGCGGCGATCGACGAGTGGCGGCACGTGACGCTGTTCAGCCCGTGGCGCTACGACATCGACGGTGCCGCGCGCCGGCTGCTCGAGCAGGGCGACTGGGTCGAGCCGGACCTGGACGCGTTGCCGACCGGTGGCGACCTGATCGACGAGTACCTGGCCCCGCTGGCGAAGACGCTCGGCGACAGGATCCGGTACGGCGCCGAGGTGGTCGCGATGACCCGGGTCGGGTATGACCGCATCCGTACGGCGGGCCGCGAATCGGTGCCGTTCCTGGTGCGGTTGGCCGACGGTGAGGAGGTGCTGGCGTCGGCCGTGATCGACGCGGCGGGGACCTGGCGCCGTCCGAACGTTCTCGGTGCGTCGGGCATCCCTGCACGTGGTGAGGACGACGTCGCGGACGCGATCTCGCACGCGCTGCCGGACGTGTTCGAGCACGACCGTGAACGCTTCGTGGGGCGCCGTACGGCGGTTGTCGGTGCTGGTCATTCGGCGGCGACCACCTTGCTGGAGCTGGGCGAGTTGGCCGAGCACGAGCCGGGGACTGAGGTGGTCTGGGTCGTTCGGGGCACAGACCAGGCCCGGACGTACGGCGGTGGCGAGGCTGACGAACTCCCTGCGCGCGGTGCGCTTGGTGCCCGGCTGAAGCGGCTGGTGCAGTCGGGCCGGGTGGAGCTGGTGAGCAGTTTCCGGACCGAGTCGATGGCGCGTACGGCGGACGGCCGGGTCGCGTTGATGGCAGGGGACCGGCAGGTGGTGGTGGACACGGTGGTGAAGTCAACGGGGTTCCGGCCGGATCACGACATGGTGAGCGAGTTGCGGCTCGACCTGGACCCGATCCTGGGCTCGACGCGTGCGCTCGCGCCGTTGATCGACCCGAATCAGCACTCTTGCGGTACGGTCCCGCCGCACGGTGTGGACGAGCTGGCGCATCCGGAGCCCGGGTATTACGCGGTGGGGGCGAAGTCGTACGGGCGGGCGCCGACGTTCCTGCTGGCGACCGGCTACGAGCAGGCACGTTCGGTCGTGGCCGCGCTGGCCGGTGACTGGGACGCTGCGCGTGACGTCCAGCTGAACCTGCCCGAGACCGGTGTGTGCTCGTCGAACCTGGCCTACGGCGACTCCGCTGACGAGGCTGCCGGCGGTTGCTGCGGCCCGGCGCCGGTCAGCGTCGAGGCGCCGGTGGGCCGTGGCCTGGCGACCGGAATCAGCGGCGGGCTGCTGACCGTGGTCGAGGCCAAGCCCAACACGCAGTCGGGCTGCTGCAACTGATGACCACATCTCCGGGGCTGACCACTCGTGCAGTGGTCGGCCCCGGATGGCTGGTCGGTGTGCTGGTGCCGGGGTCTGCTGTCGATCCCAGTCGGGCACTGGCTGGACGCCCGCGGCGGACACGGGTTGATGACAGTCGGATCTGCGCCCCGCGCTGCGAACCCCCGGCCAGTCCCGACTGTCCAGTCCACGGCGTCGCAGCAACTCGACATCCTCCGCCGCGGCGCCATCGTCGCCTCCCGCCGCGAAGGCAAAACCGTCCTCTACCGAGCCGATCGCGAAGGGGCCGCCGAAGCTCTCGCCGACCTCCAGGCCTACCTGAAAGGGTGCTGCTGACTCACTCGTCGAGCGTGAGCTGCCGGCGGTGGAAGTCGTAGTGTTGTGTCGGGAAGCGGTAGACGTCGGCCAGCGTCATGTAGTCCTTGAAGAACGGGTCCCAGCGGGTCGGATAATGCATGCCGCGGGCCAGGTCGGCGTCAGTCTCGGCGTCGAGGCGGCGGTGAAGCTTGTCGGCCGTGTGGTCGAACATCACGACCATTCGTGCCGGGCTGACCGTGCGGCCGGCGGCGTACGAGCCGAGGAAGTTGACCTCGTCGAACGGCCGGGTTGCGGCGTTCAGCACGTTCGCGTAGATGCGGCTCGCTCCGAGCGGCAGGCGCCCGAAGACACGAACAAGTCTCAGCAGTGCCCGGGTGATCAGGTATCCCAGCAGCATGTGAAAGAGCAGCTGGCGGTTGTTCCACCGCGTACCGTTCGACGGCCTGCGCAGAAGGCCGTCGTCGGCCGACTCCACCAGTTGCCGGAAATCCGCGCGAACCCGCTCAAGCTCATCGTGAACCGACTGCCTGTCCATACCTCCATCATCCGCACCTGCGCGGTGAGCGCCAGACCGGACGCTTACCGGGTTCCAAACAGATTGCCGTAGGCAAATTGTTGCTCCGGCACTGCGCTCGCGTGCGATGCGGCTGGCACGAATCGAAGGTGTCCCGGATCGAGAACGGCAAGACCGGGCTGAAGCGCGCGCAGCAGTCCGTGCTGCCGCTGTGGGAGCGCACGAGACGCTTCCGCACGTACTCACCCTGGATCATTCCTGGCGCGGTCCAGACGCCCAGCTACACGCGCGCCGTGTTGCGATCCTTCATGCATCGGCGCAACCTCCCCGACGACATTGAGGACGCCGTCAAGGTCCGTACTGACCGCCTTCGGTTACTGCACGAGGGCGACCACACGTTCGCGGTGCTGATCGAGGAGCCGGTCCTGCGCAACGTCATCGGAGACACCGACGTCATGGCCGGCCAGCTCGGGCATCCGCGGAAGCGGCCCGTGTTGTCCGAGTACTGCGGTCTCACAGCGGAAGGTGGCGCGACGCTCCTGGTTGAGTGTCCCGAGAGGCGAAGCCGCTCGCGGACGGGCTATGGCGATCACTCGACGGCGATTCTCAGCCCTGAGTAGCACTGGCAGAGGCGGGGAATCCGCTGCCGGCTGTCAGGGCTGCTGTACGGGGTGGCCGACCTGCGGAACCGCGTGGTCGACGGAGCCGGGCGACTAGTGAAGTGGATGACCGCGTCTCTCCCCGTAGCAGCCGTTGCCTCCTGCAAGCAGTCGAGCAATACGTCGCCTGAACCAGGAGAGCGAACCGAACCAGTGCGGACAACGTTTCGCAACGTTGTCCGATTGCGCGTTCTTTGGTGGTGCGACCGTTGAGTGTTCGTGGCGGATGGTCGAGAGGTTCAGCGGGCACGGCGGGTCGGAGTGGAAACGCCAGTGCTCAAGGGCGCGAAGAGGAGGGACGGTGTAAGCGAGGGTGATGACGGGTGACTCTGGGGGAGTTGCTGGGTATGGAGGCGTTGGCGGGTCAGGTGCGTGCCGGACGAGCGCGGTGGCGACGGACAAGTTGATGCGGCACCGCGCTTCCCGACCACGAGCGGGTCGGCGGATTGTGCAGTGCTAGGCGCCGGTTGGAGTTGTCGTCAGTGCAGTCCGCGCCTGCCGCCGAAGGCGGCTGAAAGACAGCCGCCGCGAAGCGGTGTCCGATTGCGAGGAGACCCGCAGGATGAAGTCTGTGTCCGAGGAGCAACACGCACCTTAACCACACGCCTCGAACTTGACACAGGTTGCCTCGGGCGAATGCCATGACGGCTGGTCCGCAGTCGCTGCCCGACCCGCCGCTTACTGTGCGATCCTGGTCGCGTGTCATGCTCCGCGGATCTCTCGGCCGGCGCTAGCTTGCTGGGGTCTATTGCGAACTCCTGGCGGGTGGGACGCTCGACGCGATCATCGATGTCTTCGTCGAGTCTTCTTTCAACCGGGGGAGCGAAGAGCGCTTTGCTGGCCGGTTTCGGGCTAGAGCCGCCCGGCCAGCTCGAGTGGGCCCGTCAGGGCGCCTCGGTCATTCGCCCTTGGCAGCTGCTTGACAACAGGAACAGCCGTACCAGCCACCGCCACCGCGGTGAACGGAGGCATCCCGGCCTAGATCCCTCCCGCGGCACATGACCTTATCGGCGGCCACCGCATCGAGGCCGTCAGTCCCGCCGTCATCCTCGAAACCAACGCTACTGGCGCGGCCTTCCTTGGCAGACAAGATGCGACGCTCGACGAGATATCGAACGCTTACCCTCGGCTCAGTCGCAGACATCGAAGCCCGCGAGATCTTCACGTTCGGCGGCGTGATCGACCGATGGACCCCTAGACGAGGCCGTTGCGTTCTACACCAAATGTCCAGCCTCACGAGGACCATCCATCAGAGACATCCCAGTCTGCCTGAAGCGGGTCCTGGAGTTGGCTCTGGCGCATCGCGTTAGCCTTCGGCGTCGAGCATGACCTGTGCCCACCCTTCGACCACGATGCGGGTCTGGTCGTGGGCTTGCCGCCTTAGTACGTCGTCGCCTATGGCCTGAGACCTGCGCCCAGGCTTCGGGTGGGCGTTGCGCTGTTGCCTCAGTGCAGCGAACGTGTGCAGCCACGGCAGCTCTCTGATCAGCTGCTGATTGTGGATCAGGTTGCCACTCGTAAGCTTCTTCGCGTCGTTGTCCAGGATTTGCTGCCCTTGCGCCTGCAATTTCGGATTGGCCTGACCGAGCCAGTGAGTGGCGACGGCGAGGTCTACAAGAAGGTCGGCCAGTAGCACGTGGGCTTGTACGGCGTCTTTGACCGAAGCAGTAGCAGAGGCTCGTACCGGATCGACCAACTCGATGAAGGTTGAGTTCCAGTTCGAAGCCGGGACAGCGTGCCTGGCATCGAGTTGTTCGAAGGCTGAGCTGAGACCGAAGTAGGCAAGCAGGTTGTGTAAGGCGTCACCGACATCACCGGACTTTAGTCTCCGGACAGCAGTGGCGAGCTCCGACTTGACCTCGACGTTGTGCTCGCGATCTGACCACTCTTCCAGCACTTTGAGGTCTTCACCCCTTCCTGAGCGCTCAGCCAGCACCTTGGCCGCCGTGTACCGGATCTCGACCGACGTACTGCTTCCCAGACTCAAGGCAGCTGCACGGCCGATGGCCGGGTCGGATTGGTTCGCGCCGCGTAATGCCGCGACCCGATCTCTGTCGGGCCTTGCGATGTCCGCCGCGATGGTCGCGAGTGTCCCTGCGATCTTCGCGCAGGCAGCCCGGAAGGGGTTGTCGGATGCGGCAGCCGACGCGGCCGCATCGATGGCAATTCGGCGGCTAGCCGGTGTCGGAGGGGCCTCACCGAGCCAGGTCGCCGTTAGCGATCGCACCTCAGGATCCGGGTGTTGCGTTAGCGCCTGCACCAGATCGTCATCGCCGACCGTCTCGTTGATCGGCCAGTTGGCGAACTGCTCAAGGTCGTCGACGGTCATCATCACGTGCCTCAGCACGGCTGCGGGTGCGCGGGCGGACTCGGGACCTCGCAACGTCCTCATCAGTCGCCACAGCAGATTCCGGAGAATCATCGGCCGGTGCCGCAGTTCGTTAGCCAAAGCGACCACGTCGTGCTCGGAGAGCCTCGCCGGCTCAAGCTGATCGAGGAGTCCACCGAAGACACCTGCCCCATCAATCGCCTCATGCCGGAGCGCAACGCTGGTCGCGACCAGCGCGCGGACAAACTTGCCGGTGTCCGCGCCGGAGCGTCTTTGCGCCTCGATCGCCCCTTGCAGATCGCGGGCAAGCACAAGTTGTGCGAACCCCTCCGGCGTCCCGACCGCAACGTCCGCGAGACGCCCGGGTACTGCGTCGAGCGCAGATGCCAAACCGCGGATCATGACCACCGCCCCGCTGCCGCGAAACTGGATCGCATCGGCGATGCTGTCGGCGACGGCATCGGCTGGCAGCCGACCGTCCTCGATTGGTCCTGCGAACGCCTGGCCAAAAGCAACGTTCGCTTCGTCAGACCGATCAAAGTTCCACCTAAGGATGTCCGCAAGGGTGGCGACGGCCGCAGTGGCACCGACGAGCAGATCCGAGGGCGAGGCGACGAGCAGACGCCGGAGGTCTGCCCGAGCTTCCTCGGGTCTTGCACGGGACCCGGCCTCGGCTTGAAGCAGTCCGATGTAGGAATCAAGAGTCTCGGCTGGATGGCGCTGCAGAATCCATTCGGCGGTGCTGAGGCGTTCCTCGTGGTCGGGGATGGAGCCGATCTGGGCAATCAGAAGCCTCGCGAGGACAGCTGATGCCTGATCCTCCAGCGGCAGTCGTGGGAGCCACTCGCGTACACGGGCCCCGAGTTGCGAAACCAACGGATTGACGACTGCTCCGTGAGCGGCCGAATTGCGAACAAGCAGACTGGTCCCCTGAGCCGCGGGGAGACGCGAGAGCAGTTGAACTGCGAACGGCTGCTCAGAGGAGTCGAGGTTCCCCAGGACGACGTCCAGTGCGCCTTGAATCACATCCGTCTCATTAGCGCTGAGTGGTGGCTGGAGAGCAGCCAACAGCGCGACCTTCGGGCGACCGCCCCTCACCGCCGCATTCACCACTGTCGCGCGGTCTCCTGGATCGGATCCGCCGAGCAGTTCGGCCGCATGAAGCTCCAGCTCGGACGGCGCCGACGCCACAAGAATCCGGCGCGCGATCCCGATTGCGATGGCGCCCGCTGCCAGCGCTTTGAAGAGTGCGATGCGGGCTCCCGCCCGCGGGTCGTGCGGGCTACCTGGCTGTACGACGAACACGCTGACCTCGTCGACGAATTCATCAGGCACTAGGACACCTGCGGGGAGTCGGGCTGCACTGTTCCATTCGGCGACCGACGACTCGGGGTACTCGCGCACCGCGGCCCACCACCATCCGAAGGCGTCAGGCAACGCGGCGAGCACATCGAGTGCGCTCACCGCCACTGGCTGCCCTCCGAGCTTGGCAACGGCGGCAAGCATCTTGACCTCACCGGCCGCGGCGAGCCCTTCCAACGAGACGCCGGCCAGGCCGGCTGGCTCAAGAGAACTACTCATGATCTTCCCCACCGTGACTTCCGAATCAGAAGCCAAGAGTAGAGCCTCGCACCGACACGTCCGACGGAGTGTCGAGAGCGCCCAAGCCTCAGTTGCGACGCGGTGACTCCGTCGCACTCCGTGAACGCGCACGGCTGCGCGATAGGTAGAGCTCGTAGCCCTGCGGTACGACCTCTGCACTGAGTCAGAGCCATGCAACGTGTACGAGACCAGCACCGACCGTTTGGTGCGGTGTCGGACTAGGCCGTGGCGAGATCACTCTCGCCGGATTGTACGCGGAGCCCGGTTGCTCTGACTCCAGATCTCCGAGGGCGAAGCGCGGAGCGCCACCGCGAGGTCCTTGCCACGAGGTCGTCAGCGACCAGGGGCATGTCCGGTGGCCGGCGACGTCTGGGTTTCCACCTCTGGATACCTTCCATAGACAACTTGTTACGGCGCAGCCGTCCCGTCAAGATGGCTCAATGGTCGCCCATCCTCTTCAAGAGTCGCTGGACAATCTGCCGGAGTACCTCACCGACGCGATGAGGCTGCTCGGAATCGTGGAGGAGCGCAACGCCGAGTTGGCGGCGCGCCGCCGAGGAGCGGGGAACCGCACAGGCGCAGGCCAGCCCCCGGCCACGCACAAGTCGTTGAACCGCGCGGTGGTAGTCGCGTCCGTCGGTGCGTTGGAAGCGTTCTGCGAGGACCTGGCAATCCGCGCTCGCGGCATCGCGCCTGGAGCTTCCGTAGGCCAGCCGTGGTACGCGATTGAGGGCACCCGCGGCATCGTTCAAACACCGAGTTCGAACAACATCGCCAAGCTTTTCTGGACCTATTTCCACTATGACCCGCGACCTGACTGGGAGCTCTTGGTTACCTGTGGCTGGCACGAACTGTACGGAAGGGGCACCAATTGGCGCGGAACGACGACGACCTATCGTGGATCGGCAGCCGCCGATGCGCTCGATGCTGTGGTTAAGGTGCGGCACGGCTTCGCCCACCAGGACAAGGCGAACGCCCCGGCCAAGACGCCGGGACTGGTCGATCTGACCCCCACAGGCAAGCTTTCGCTGCAGTCGCATCATGCGGCCAACTCGATCCGGCTGGTCCTGCAGGCCGCGATCCAGACGGTGCACGGATTGTCCGTGCACGTCCCAGCCTTAGGCGGCAATCTGCGCTGGAAGCAGGGTATGACAGTTGCTGGTTGGGACCGGCTCCTGTCCGACACACCCGTGATCGCCGCTATCCGCGGTGGATGGAGCAAGCATCCGTTCTGATTGCACGTACGGGAGTCGCCGCCATGGCTCGGGACACGAGTGTTGCTCCGGTCGGCAGGTTGATCCACATTCCGTGAGCCGCAGCAGTTGTGTCCTCCGCTCGCTACGGCTCACTGATGACCATGTCGGTACCCAGTTTGGGCTGACCAGCAGCTTAGGTGGCACTCTGCGATCGGATATATGGGCGGCCACCTACTAGGCGTCGGTGGGAGGTGCGACCCCCAACGACTTGAACATCAGAGGGTCAACCAACGCGGATGCGATCCTGAGCTTGGTCCATCCTCGGCTTCGTGACGACTCGATGATCGTCGATGCGGATCCGCTGAGGGCGCAGGCCGGTCGACCGCTGTCAAACGGGTGTTGGTGCCGGTGAGCGGCTCTACTAGCCCCTCATGTTGCGGCGTCCTCGATGTGGGGGGCCACCTCAATCTGAGCAGGATCACTCAGTAATGCACGAACCAAGAGGAGAGATATGACCCCGTCGGCCAGCTTGCCGAGCCTGCGCACGTTGCCGGAGTTGCCCGCCAGCGGGTATAGAAGGGCCTTGACGGCGGCTAGGTCCAACTGATCCCGCTCGTCGGACTCGAGGTTGGAGAAGCGATCGTTGACGAGCCGGTCGATGACTTGTCGTATCTCATCGTGTGACAGTGGCTTGAACTGAACTAGCGAGTCGAACCGAGAGTAGAGAGCTTCTCCGAGAGCCGCGCGAATCTCATCCTCGGTGCCGTAATTCGAGGTGCAGACGATGATCGCGGGTCCGACGTTCACCAGGTAGTTCTTGTCCTCGAAGATGCCGCCGTCGAACAATTGGTAGAACGCGCTGTGAAAGACAGAGTTTGCTTTGTCGAATTCGTCGATCAGGATGACGCCGGACTCGCGATCTAGCAGATCGCGCGCGAAGGAGGCCTCCGAATGAGTTCCCCCAAACAGATAGGACGCAAATTTCTCGTTGTGGAACATGGAAAACTGCTTGCGCATGAGTGCGCCACCGAGAAGGCTGTTGATCAACTGTGCGGTCTCGGTTTTTCCGACCCCTGATGGCCCATAGAACATCAGTACGACCGGCTTTGCACGCCGCCTGGTTGTCAGTGGGTAAAGGGCTGCCAATATCGACTCTTTGACTGCGGATTGGCCCACGAGGTGCGCCTGGAAGTTGTCGCGGAACCGAATGAGGAGGTCTCGATTTGCCCTAGGATACTCATAGCGCATCACTTTAACGGTGAATTCTCGCTCAAGTTGAGCATATACGTGGGCCGGAGGGTTATGCAGGTGAAGATGCATTGGGCGAATCATTCGCACAAGGGTCATGAAGTTTGTGATGACATGTTCGCTCAGGCTGGCGTAGTCGCCAGATTCGGCAGTCACATGTCTCGGCCTTGCTGAAGGCTCTTCAGTGGGCGCTTCCTGGCCTGCGATGACGTGGATATGTCTCCGACTGGCTTCGTCGAGCTCGAAGGCGAGGCCGAGAAGGTCCGTGGTCTGCTTCCTTTTCAACTGATCCTGGAACCATGGCAGGGGGCCGTAATAGACAGCGACTGCTGTATCATCCGCCATATTCGACCCCGGCGAGGAGAACGTCATAGACATCCAGTAAGGCCGCCTTGTCTTGTCCAGTGTTGCCGTCGACCAACTCGACGGCTGTGACAGGCGTATCGCGAGGCCCACCAGACATCTCTGCCTCCATACCCAGAGCGTGCTCCGAAGTGCGGCCAACGAGAATGCCGTGGAACGCCAGTCGCATGCGGCCGAGATCGGTAAGGCCGTAGTTGTTGCGGAAGGCATTGATGTTGAAACGCAGCACGATTTTGCCGCCGTCGACTGTTTGGCCGAGGAGTTCGTAGTATCCCTTGGCTCCGAGGAGAACCTCGTCCATCCGGGCCAAGTCGATCGGGATGTCCTGCATCTTGAGCATCACCATATATGGCGTGAACATCTTGATGTACGCCATCGAATCCTTCGGAGCGGTCACACGGAGATCTCGCAGTTGGGCTATCCGAGGATCTGAGCCGGCCTTGTCTAGGTAGTCAGTAAGAATCGTGTTCGAAAGAGTCTTGCTCAGAATGCTCTTGCTGGCGTTGGATGCTCCAGCACCTGCGCTTAATTCGCCGGAGGCGCCCAAGAATGGCAGCCAGCTCAGCTTCGCGACTAAGCCGGCCTCGACCTTGCCATGCAACTCTTTGGTGCGCTCGCGTATGTCCTCGGCCGTGGATTCAGATTTGCCTCCCGAGGAGATGTCCAGGTAGTCCGATGCCGACTCCTCATCGAAATAGACCACCTTGATCATCGGAGCGGGTGATTTGCCCCCGTTCGCCGCGACCATTAGTCAGTACCTCCAACCCGGCTGATCGGTACGCCGGAGGTGTTCGAAGATGGATGTCGGTTGCCGATGAAACGTCTGAAATGCGTGTTGCGATCTGTCACGGTCCTATGATCGCTGAGGACACGGACAAATTACGAAGCAGGTGCGGCTGACCGGGAACTGGCGCCCTCTCGCTGTCGCCGCTCAGATCGAGCGCCGCGCCCCCAGCGAGTTGGATGGCGCTCGAGCGCGGGCTATCTCCCGGCGGCCCGCCCATAGCTCAGCCCAGGTGCGGACGGTCCCTGATGGGTCGTGCCTGGTACCCGTTCCGCAGAGCCCCAAAGCGCATATGATGGTCGCCACGTCGGCCGGGGTGCAGAACCTCTGTGTTTACATGGCGTCACGCCCGACAAGTGCTGAGCTGGACCTGGCCCGTTTTGACGGACGTCCGAGATCAGGAGCGGTTGCTCCGGAAGGATGCCTCGTCGTTCGTTCATACCCGAGTTCAAGGCCGAGATCGTGGAGTTGTGCCAGAGCGGGGACCGGACCGTTGGTCAGATCGCGAGGGATTTGGTCTGACCGAGACCGCGGTCCGGGCCTGGGTGAAGCAGGCCGAGCCCGACGCCGACACCCGTGACGACGGCATGACCATGGCCGAGCGTGACGAGTTGGCGGCGTTACGGCGGGAGAACCGCCGGTTGCGTGAGGACGTCGAGATCCTCAAATGGGCCACGGCTTTCTTCGCGAAGGAGACCCGGTGAACGTCTACCCGTTCGTCGAAGCGGAACAGGCCGGCGACCACAGCGTCAAACGCGCGTGTGAGTTGCTGGAGGCCTCTCGTTCCGCCTACTACGCCGACCGCACCGGCGGTCCGGCATCACGGGACCTGCGCGACGCCGTCTTGACCGCCAAGATCGTTGAGATCCACGACGCGTCCTGCCAGACCTATGCCACTTCGTCCGGCGAGTCAGCGGGCCGGCGATCGTGATCGACGTACCAAGGCCAGCCGAACTCCAGATGGTCACGTCGGCTCCGACGCGGCGTAGCACGGCCTCGGCCAGATGATGAGTGAGGTCGTATCCCTTCGGTGTGGGGTCGAGATCGAAACCGCTGCCGACGTCGGCGTGGAGACGAAGTGGCTGGCACCTGCGTGGGTACGAACGTTGTGGAGCAGGGTCGTCACCGCGTCCTGGAGTACTCGTCGAACCTCGGAGCGAGGCTCGGTGTGGCCAGCCAGGTCGGCGTTCACTGTGATGTCGAGATCAGAGAATTCGGCCGTCGCGTTGTGCAGGACGCCAGCCAAGGTCGTCGACAGGGTGGTGGTCGCGACCTGCCCGTGGGCGGCGCTGGCGGTGTTCACTCAGGAGCGGACATGGATCCCGGGCGTGATGTTGGATGCACAGGATGCAGCGAAGGCAGGTATTGCGGTCAGCAATGCGGCCGCGATGAGCGCGGCCCCGTGGTCGCGAAGACGATTCGTCGCAACCTGGTGAATGATGATCGGTGCACGATGTCGGCTCCTTGCCGAAGGTCGCTGTGACCGGATGGTCTGCGCGACGCTGCACCAACAGAGTCGATCCGCAGTTGACCTCGGCATCATGGGGATTTCCCTACGTGCGCGCTCAGCCGCCGATCCAGACCCAAGCCGAGCCCTCAGCCGCTTGCGATCCAACGGCCTTCCTGCGAGGTGAAGACTGGAACCGCCTTCGAGACTCCTGTGGTCCGGGTAGCTTGGAGCGAGTGCTTGACCTGCTTGTCGCCGACTTGGAACAGCAGTTCCGCGGTCCACTTGGCAACGACAGGCTCGCCGACCTGAACCATCACGGCTACCGGGTACTCCTCGCCGGCAACCATCGGCAGGAAAATGTTCTTTCCGTCCTCACTAGCACCCTGGCCGGAGACCGAACGCTCGAGGTTCTTGGACTTGTACAGCTTGAAGTCGAAGACCGTCATCGCCCCGTCGCCGCCCTCGTCGCAGGTGACGACTGCCTTGGCCGGAGACGGATCGGTGTCGTACTTGATGCTCGCTCCGACGAGCGCAACGTCCGAACGTGGAGTGCTGATGGACACGTAGATCTCGGTGAACAATGGCACCCCGCCGTTCGCCTTGATCCACTGCTCGTCGAAGCAACCCTTCGTGGGGGACGGATCGTTGGCCGCGATCTGGGCGGTGACGGCGTAGGTGAGGCCCGTGTACTCGTGTCGATTGGTCACCACGATCGGATCCGCGCCGAGACCACCACTGACCCCGTCGACCACCTTCGTGACTATCGGCCGCAAAGACGTGACGACGGATGTTCTGGCGATCACACCTAGAGGCGCGAGCACAACCAGGATGACGGCGATGATCTTTCCACGTCGTGTCTTCAGGAGGCGCCAGGTCGCGCTGAGCAGCCTGCCGGCAGGTCTGGGGCTCGGCTGACGGGTGCTCGACTCGCTCTCGGACGGCTTGCCTTGCTTGGCCTTCTTGTTCTGCTGCTTCGTCTTGTCCTTGGCCACGTCAGGTCCTCACTACGTAGAGTTGCCGATCCTCCGAGACACAGACGACGTTGCCGGCAATCTCGATGGAGTTCGCGCGCAGGACTTTGGTGCTCCAGGAAATCTCGCCCTGCGCAGGATTGATCTCCAAGACGGTTCCGTCCTGCAGTAGACAGACTTGCGCGCCGGATGGTCGCGGGCGTGCCCCGACGGGTGGGCCCGGAAGTTGACGACGCCAGAGCGTCGAGCCGTTTTCGGTGTTGATGGCAACAGCCGTCGCGTTCGAGAGGACGTGCAGCAAGGTCTGTCCGGATAGGGCGCCGTCATTCATCGGCAGGTCGGGAAGGGTCGCTGTCCACAGCGTCTTGCGGGTGAAATCTGTCTTGGCGATCTGTGCTCGTCGCCTGACAATTATCTGATCGTCGCCGGTGAGCAGTGGTGTACCTTCCACCGCTTTCAGGCCGACAGCCTGAAGGAGAGTGCCGGATTCCAGGTCGACCTCGAAGAGCGCGGCGGTCGCCGATTTGGACTCGAGGCGATGGACCAATGCCTTCGCGGCATATGTCCGGAGGACCTGCGCTCCGCCGAGAAACTTGTGCTGCCAAGCCATTTGACCGGTCAGGATATCGAGCCCCGCCAGGCGCTTCGAGTCGCTGACGGCGAGGGCGACTGTGTCGGGAGCGACCACGTCGACGGCCTGCACCGGGCCCCAGAGGTAGGGGGAGGTCCACGCAGTTGTCCCGTCCCGCAGATCAAGACAGCGAACTCGCCCTCTGGCGTCGCCTACAAGCGCCCGATCCTCGCTGATGGCGAGATCTGCCGTGACAAGGGCCGGGCCGAGATCCTTGGTCCACGACTCCGCTCCAGACGCCATAGCCAAGCGTGCCAGAAGGCCGCTTCTGCGGACGTCGCCAACGGCGCCGTGCTCGACTGCGGCCAAGACCGCGGTGTCCGTCGTGGCGCAGTGGGTGACACTGCCGTCATACTTCCGTTTCCAGAGCCGATCGCCGGTGAAGAGGTATCTCCCGACCGCATCCGCGGCCGCGACGACGAGCATCTCGCCATTTCGTATGACGGTCAGTGGGATGCCTTCGCCGATCGGCAGCCCCCGGTTCTTCTGCGAGCTTCCAAAGGACGGATCGACCGGCCAGTCGAATTCGTTCATGTAGAGGCCAAGCCGACCTGATCGCACGCCATCTGCGGCCAGGAGTGTTGCGATCCCGGTGGTAAGAATTGTGCGGCGCGCAAGCCTTCGAGGCCAACTGATGCCCTTTCCGGGCATGGCAGTATTCAATTCGGTGCTCCCCCCGGCCGCACACGCGGCCCATCGCTCTCCGAAGCGCAACGGCTTCGTTTCCCCATCGGGATAATACGAAGCATCGACGTATCGGGCTAGAGGCACGCGCCATGCCGGTCGAACATTCGAAAGCTGCCGAGCGACTGAGACTACTTGGCGGCGGGCCGCAATTCGTCTTTATGCGGGTCAAGCCACTCTCCGAAGGATTCGAGCGCGGGGTTCGGTTCGCGGAGCTTCTCCGCGAAACTTCGTCGTGGTTCTCGGCAGCGTAGAACTGGAACAGAGATGGGCAAGGTCGTCCGAACGGGACCCGGGTGGGGTCTGCGAACATGGGCGAACGACGCCGCGTCACTGCACTCGAAGCCCTGCGGGTGAGAGCTGCGCCGGCGATGGAGGCCACAATCTGGTTTCCCAGCGTGAGCGCGCCTGGGTTTGATCGTCGCAGGACAAGCATTGCTCTCCTGTCGTCAGCAGTGTGCTCATCGGACCCCGACGGCAGGTCGGTACTCGGTACCCGGCGACTCGGCGCGCGAGAGCGGCGAGGTCCCACCAGCGGGGGCATCTTGAAGCGGCGGTGCCGCGACCCCAATTCCGGCTGCGATGTATTCGTGTGCTGTTGTGAGGTCGATGCCGCCCACAGGGATGGTGAGGTGGTTGGCAGGGGGGCTCGTATGGCTCGCAGGTGCGAAGGATCTCCGGTCGATGCAGGGCACAGTTAGACGGCGCTCGCTCCCACGGCCATCGCGGTGATCACCTCCGTCGGTGTCCAGGCGCCGGCGAGCACTGGAAGCCCGAGTAGCGAGCTCTCCGTGGCGCCGTCACAGACGCCCGGTGTCACCGCGTAACGAGCGCCGACGTCGAAGGCCGCTGCCGCCTCGGCCGCGGTGAGGACTGTGCCGGCTCCGATCCATACATCGGAGCCGAACCCATCACAGGCAGCGTGCTGCTGTCGAGCGTGCGTCAGTCACCATCCAGTCCCTGGACTCGATTGGCGACCACGACGTGGGTGTGGAGCTGGGATCGCCGCTGCGGGTGTCCCAGTGGTCGAAGGCCGCGGCGATCAAGCCCCGTACATCGAGTAGAACGACACCGTGGTCGCCGGTCCTGGTGAAGGCCGCATGCCGCTCGATCAGCCCGAGGACGTCGCGGACCGCGTCATGGTGTGCGGCGACGATCTGCTCCTGAGTGCCGACGTCGGTGGTCGCCCAGAGAGCTGAAACCGACTTGGCGGGGGGGAAGGTGAGATCGAATCCAGCTACCGCCTGCTGCGTCTTCTTGCGCATCTCGCGTTTGCGGATCTGCTCAATTTGAATCGACCGGTCGGACTCGTCCAGGGGGTCGAGCGTCGGAATCTGGTCCTGAATCCGCTCCGACGGGCTCTTGAAAGTGGGGTACGGACGACCCAGAGAACAACCCGTCAGCGGGTCGTGCGCGCGGCCGAAAGTGCCGCCATCTGCTCCTCGCTGACCTCACTTCCCTCCACAAGTTGGCCGGCGCCCAGCCCTCTCAGCCCGGTACCGATCCATCGCCCCACGGGGTAACCATGCGCCGAGTAGTAGGTTGTCAACGAGGCAGCCATGCGACGGTCGACGTCGCCTGCTGCGATGTCGCGCAGCAGATACTCGTAGCCATCCCCGGCACTCAACCGATGGATGATTAGTATGCTCGCCGGCAGCTGAAAGGGCGGCCCGCACGGCACCTTCGATGTTCCACATCAGCTCAACGGAACGGTGGGGACTGTCAAACGAACGGTGTAACTCGGGTTGAAGAGGGTTAGTTGCGTCCGGTGGTGAGGCGGCCGTCGAAGGCGATCTCGAAGGCGTTGAG
>NZ_JBICUC010000009.1:0-438781 GCF_043197975.1 Kribbella sp. NPDC048928
CACCCCACCCCCCCCCCCCCCCCACCCCACCCCCCCCCCCCCAACCGACCCCCCCCCCGGGCCCGCCGCACCCCCTCCCCGAGCGCCGGGCCCGCCCCCTGTCCACCCCCATCCCACCCACCGCCACATCCGCCCCCGACACACATCCACCCACCAGTCGCGCACGCCACGCACGCGCACGCCACGCCACGCGACGCTCGCCCGGCGCGGCCGTCGCTCACCAGTGCAGCCGATCGCCCATGTCACGCTCGTCCGGCGCGGCCCGTCGCCCACCCACGTACGCAGCCGCCCATCGCAGCCGATCGCAAACGCCACATCCGCCCGGCCGGCCCGGTCCGGTCCGCTGCAGCCCACGCCGCCCGTGCGTGTCCTCGGCGACGTGCCCAACTGCAACTCATCGCCCACCCCACGTACGTCCTCGGCAACCTGCCTTGGCGTGGTCTGGTGAATCACTCGACCGGCCGGCGGGATCTGTCGCCCTGCCGGACCCCAGCTCCCCGCCGGACGCAACCGAACGGGTTGGCCGGGACGACCGTCTGCGGTTCGCCGAGTCGTGGAAATTGGTGCCGTACGCCGACCTGGATCCACGACTCGGCGTACACGGGTGGAGCCGTTTGCCACGACTCGGACTGATGGCGGGGCCGGGGTGCCGGGGCTGGGTTTGGGGCCTGGTCGGGTGGGGCGCTCGTGGGTCCTTTGCGGGTCGGGCTCGTCGTGGGCGGGTTGTGGTTGTTGAGTCGTTGGATTTGGCTGGGTTTGGTGGGGTTTTGCGGGCCGAATTCCACGACTCGGGTTTTGGGGGTGGAGCCGTTTGCCACGAGTCGGTGGGGAGAGGCTCGGGTGCCACGGCTTCGGGCGGGCGGGCCGGCCGGGTGGGCGGTGCCCGACGGCTTCGGCGGACGGCTTGGGCTGGCGGCTTGGACATCCGGGGTCGGGTGGCGATCGGGTCTGGTTGGGGTCCGGGAATTGGATGCGGCCCGTGCGGTTGGCGTTGGTTGGGGCGGTGCGGCTGGCCGGGTCGTTGGGGGGAGGGAGTGTGCGGGACGGGCGAGGGCTGTGGGTGAGGCCATACCTGGGCGGGGCGGGGACAAGGTGGGGGGAGTGTGCGGGATGGGCGAGGGCGTGGGTGGGGCTGTGCCTGGGCGGGGTGGGGACGGGCGTGGGGTGGGAGACGGCTGTGGGGTGGGAGACGGGTGCGGGGTGGGAGACGGCTGTGGGTGGGGGCAGGTGGAGGGGTGCGGGGCGAGACGACTGCGGGGTGGGGGTGCAACTGGGGTGGGGGCTGCGGGGTGGTGAACGGGTGTTTACTATTGTTGAGTTGACAGTTGTTGCCCCTGTGAGGACTTCGCTTGAGCGTTCGGCCTGTTGTTCGTCCACGTCTGGTTCTGGCTGCGCTCGCGTTTTGCGGTGTGCTGGTCTCGATCAGTCAAACCATCGTCGTACCGCTGCTTCCTGAACTTCCCGAGATCACGCACAGCCCGGCGTCCGACGTCAGCTGGCTGATCACCATCACCTTGCTGACCGGGGCCGTGTTCACCCCACTGCTCGGGCGCGCCGGCGACATGTACGGCAAGCGCCGGGTGCTCCTGATCGCACTGTCGTCGATGATCGTCGGTTCGTTGCTCTGCGCAATTAGTTCCGATCTGACCGTACTGATCGTCGGCCGCGCGTTCCAGGGTGCGGCGGTGGCGGTGGTGCCGCTCGGGATCAGCATCCTGCGCGACGAGCTGCCGCAGCACCGCGTGATCCCGTCGATCGCGATCATGAGCTCGACGCTGGGGATCGGCGCCGCGTTCGGCATCCCGGCCGCGACGCTGGTGGTCGAGTACGCGAACTGGCACACGATGTTCTGGATCAACCTCGGTCTCGGCGTGCTCGACATCGTGCTCGTGCTGCTGATCGTCCCCGAGTCGGCCGTCCGCAGCAGCGGCCGCTTCGACTTCGTCGGTGCGCTCGGCCTGAGCGCGTTCCTGGTCTGCCTGCTGCTCGCCGTCTCCAAGAGCAACGCCTGGAGCGCCCCGAAACTCATCGGTCTGTACGTCTTCGCGCTGCTGATCGTCCCGTTCTGGGGCTGGTACGAGCTACGCGTCAAGAGCCCGCTCGTCGATCTCCGGGTGTCCGCGCGTCCAGGCGTACTGTTCACGAACCTCGGCGCGCTGCTGATCGGCTTCGCCTTCTACGCGAACTCGCTCTCGACCGCGCAACTCGTACAGGAGCCGACCTGGACCGGGTACGGCCTGGGGAAGTCGATCGTGGTGAGCGGCCTGTGTCTGCTGCCCGGTGGTGTCGCGATGGTGCTGTTGTCGCCGGTGTCGGCGCGGATCTCCAACGTGCGAGGTCCGCGGTTCACGCTCGCGATCGCGTCGGTGATCATGGCGGCCGGGTACGTCGTGCGGCTCTTCACCAGCAGTAACGTCGCCGGGATCGTGGTCGGTGCGACGGTGGTGTCGGCCGGTACCGCCATCGCGTACTCGGCACTTCCGGCGCTGATCATGCATGCTGTTCCGGTGAGCGAAACAGCCGCCGCGAACGGCCTCAACACGCTGATGCGCACGATCGGGCAGGCGATCTGCAGCACGATCGTGGCCACGGTGCTGGCCAACGTGGCCATCTCCCAGGCGGGCAAGGTCGCGCCCGCATTGTCGGCGTACCTGACCGTGTTCGTGATCGCGGGCGTCGCCGCGGTGGTCGCGGCCGGCCTGGTGCTGCTGATTCCGGTACGCCGGAAGGAGCCGGCGTACGAGGTGACGACGGCGTGACGGACCCGGGGCGGACGGCGATCCTGCGCGCGGCGCGGAAGGCGTTCGCCCGCGAGCCGTACGAGGCGGTCACGCTCCGCGGGGTGGCGGCGGACGCGGGGGTCAGCGCCGCTCTGATCGTCAAGCATTACGGCAGCAAGGAAGCGCTCTTCGAACGGGTCGCCGACTTCAGCGAGGCGGCGCAACTGCTGCTCGCCGCTCCGAACGAGCGGCTCGCCGAGCACGCCGTCCGGACCCTGGTCGAGTACCGCCGGGAGAACGACCAGGACCTGCTCGTCCGGGTCGTGTTCGCGGCCGGCAAGGGTGACGAGCGGGCGCAGATCCGTGAGCACTTCCGCGACCAGGTCACCCGTGCGTTCATCGCGCGGCTGACCGGCGCGGACGCCGAGCTGCGGGCCGCCCTGGTCACCGCCCAGCTGCTCGGCCTCGGCGCCGCGATCGCGATCGACCGGACCGGTGTCATCGCCGCCGCCGACCTGGATGCGATCGTCGCGCTGTACGCGCCGGGCCTGCAGACCCTGATCACCCCGTGAGACACCGTCTCAGAATGTGATCTCTGGTGCTGGCTGCGCGGGGTGACGCCGCTAGCATGGACGATCCAGGCCGAGAGGCGCTGCAACGGGCCGAGGGTCCGCCACGCTCGACCTGAGTGCACAGCCGGCGAAGCCCGCGTGCACCCTGCAAGGGCGCCTCCGGAGATCGTTTCTGGAGGGGACGGCAGATGAGTGAGACCGCGCTGCGCGAGCTGCTCGACGAGCGGATCGTCGTGCTGGACGGTGCCTGGGGCACGATGCTGCAGAACGCCAAGCTCATGCCCGAGGACTATCAGCCGGACCGCTACAACGACGCGACGCACGACGTCACCGGCGACCCGGACCTGGTCAACCTGACCCGTCCGGACGTGATCCTCGACGTCCACCGGCAGTACCTGGCGGCCGGCGCCGACATCACCACCACGAACACGTTCACGGCGTCGAGCATCGGCCAGGCCGACTACGGCCTGCAGCAGTACGTCCGCGAGATGAACCTGGCCGGCGCCCGCCTCGCGCGGCAGGCGGCCGACGAGTTCGCGACCCCGGACAGCCCGAAGTTCGTGGCCGGATCGATCGGCCCGCTGAACGTCACGCTGTCGCTGAGCCCGCGCGTCGAGGATCCGGCGTACCGCGCGGTCACGTTCGAGCAGGTCAAGGAGACGTACGCCGAGCAGATCGCCGCGCTCGCCGAGGGCGGTGTCGACCTGCTGCTGATCGAGACGATCTTCGACACCCTGAACGCGAAGGCTGCCGTCGCCGCGGCCCGTGAGGTCGCGCCGCAGCTGCCGCTCTGGATCTCGGTGACGATCGTCGACCTCAGTGGCCGGACCCTGAGCGGCCAGACCGTCGAGGCGTTCTGGAGCTCGGTCGAGCACGCGAACCCGCTGGTCGTCGGCGTGAACTGCTCGCTCGGTGCCGCCGAGATGCGCCCGCACGTCGTCGACCTGGCCCGGTTCGCCGGTACCTACGTTGCCTCGCACCCGAACGCCGGCCTCCCGAACGCGTTCGGCGGGTACGACGAGACGCCCGACGAGACGGCCGGGATGATCGAGGAGTTCGCGCAGTCCGGGCTGGTCAACATCGTCGGCGGCTGTTGCGGTACGACGCCGGCGCACATCGGGCGGATCGCCGAG
This sequence comes from Kribbella sp. NPDC048928, assembly GCF_043197975.1. NCBI lineage: Bacteria > Bacillati > Actinomycetota > Actinomycetes > Propionibacteriales > Kribbellaceae > Kribbella > Kribbella sp. NPDC048928. Next base: position 4,426 of record NZ_JBICUC010000009.1, read on the forward strand.
GCCGTACAGAACCTGAAGCCGCGGGCCGTCGTACCGACCGATCACACCACGCGGTTCTCGGGGCTGGAGCCGTTCAAGATCGGCCAGGACACCGGGTTCGTGATGATCGGCGAGCGGACCAACGTGACCGGCTCGGCGAAGTTCCGCCGGCTGATCGAGGGCGACAACCACCAGGCCGCGGTCGACGTGGCGCTCGAGCAGGTGCGCGGCGGCGCGAACCTGCTGGACGTGAACATGGACGCCGACCTGCTGGACAGCGAGCAGGCGATGACCACGTTCCTGAACCTGATCGCGACCGAGCCCGAGGTGGCCCGGATCCCGATCATGATCGACAGCTCGAAGTGGTCGGTGCTCGAGGCCGGCCTGCGCTGCGTGCAGGGCAAGGGCGTGGTCAACTCGATCAGCCTGAAGGAGGGCGAGGAGGAGTTCCTCGACCGGGCCCGGCGGATCATGGACTTCGGTGCCGGCGCGGTGGTGATGGCGTTCGACGAGCAGGGCCAGGCGGACACCGTCGAGCGCAAGGTCGCGATCTGTGGCCGCGCGTACGACCTGCTGACCGGGATCGGCTTCCCGGCCGAGGACATCATCTTCGACCCGAACGTACTGGCCGTCGCGACCGGGATGTCCGAGCACAACGGGTACGCGAAGAACTTCATCGAGGCGCTGCCGCTGATCAAGGACCGCTGTCCCGGCGTCCACATCAGTGGTGGTATCTCGAACCTGTCGTTCTCGTTCCGCGGCAACGACATCGTCCGGGAGGCGATGCACTCGGCCTTCCTGTACCACGCCGGCAAGGTCGGCCTGGACATGGGAATCGTGAACGCGGGCCAGCTCGCGGTGTACGAGGACATCCCGAAGGACCTGCTCGAGCTGGTCGAGGACGTGATCTTCGACCGTCGCGACGACGCCACCGATCGCCTGGTCACGTTCGCGGAGAACGTGAAGGGCAAGGGCAAGCAACGTGAGGTCGACCTGACCTGGCGGGAGGGCTCGGTCCAGGAACGCCTGTCGCATGCGCTCGTGCACGGCATCGTCGACTACATCGAGGCCGACACCGAGGAGGCGCGGCAGCTGTTGCCGCGTCCGCTCGAGGTGATCGAGGGCCCGTTGATGGACGGGATGAAGATCGTCGGCGACCTGTTCGGCGCGGGCAAGATGTTCCTGCCGCAGGTGGTGAAGAGCGCGCGCGTGATGAAGCGCTCCGTCGCGTACCTCGAGCCGTTCATGGAGGAGGAGAAGGAACAGGCCCGCCGCGAAGGCCGTGCGGAGATGGTCCGCGGGCAGGGCAAGGTCGTGCTCGCGACCGTGAAGGGCGACGTCCACGACATCGGCAAGAACATCGTCGGCGTGGTGCTCGGCTGCAACAACTACGAGGTCATCGACCTGGGCGTTATGGTGCCGGCGGCAAGGATTCTCGACACCGCGGTCGCCGAGGGCGCGGATGCGGTCGGCCTGTCCGGGCTGATCACGCCGTCGCTGGACGAGATGGTGTCGGTGGCGGCCGAGATGCAGCGCCGCGGGCTGAAACTCCCGTTGCTGATCGGTGGTGCGACGACCTCCAAGCAGCACACAGCGGTCCGGATCGCCCCTGCGTACGAGAAAACCACCGTGCACGTGCTGGATGCGTCCCGGGTGGTCGGGGTGGTCTCCGACCTGCTCGACGAGGGCCGCGCCGAGGCGCTTGCCAAGAGCAACAGTATTGAGCAGGAGCGGCTCCGCGAGCAGCACGCGAACAAGCAGCGTGCCCCGATGCTGACGCTGGCCGAGGCCCGGGCGAACAAGGAGCCGGTGGAGTACGGCGAGTTGCCGGTGCCGGCATTCACCGGGATGAAGCGGGTCACGCCGAGCATCGAGACCCTGCGCGCGATGATCGACTGGCAGTTCCTGTTCCTGGCCTGGGAGTTGAAGGGGAAGTATCCGGCGATTCTCGAGCAGCCGGTCGCGCGGGAGCTGTTCGACGACGCGAACACCCTGCTCGACGAGATCATCGCCAACGGATCGTTCACGGCCCAGGGTGTGTACGGATTCTGGCCGGCGCACAGCGAGGGCGACGACATCGTCCTCGACGGGCTGGACCGGTCGTTCCCGATGCTGCGCCAGCAGACCGAGAAGCCGGCCGGCCGGGCGAACCGCAGCCTGGCCGACTACATCGCTCCGGCGGGCGATCACCTCGGCGGGTTCGGGGTCGCGATCCACGGCGCCGAGGTGCTTGCGAAGTCGTACGAGGAGCTGGGCGACGACTACAAGGCGATCATGGTGAAGGCGCTGGCCGACCGGCTGGCGGAGGCGTTCGCGGAGTGGATCCACCTGGAGGCGCGGAAGGCCTGGTTCGAGCCCGATGTCCAGCCCGTACTGGAGGATCTGCACGCGGAGCGGTTCCGCGGCATCCGGCCCGCGCTCGGGTACCCGGCGAGCCCGGACCACACCGAGAAGAAGGACCTGTTCGAGCTCCTCGAGGCGGAGCAGCTCGGTCTGGGGCTGACCGAGTCGTACGCGATGACGCCGGCCGCTGCGGTCAGCGGCCTGATCTTCGCGCACCCGGCCTCGCGGTACTTCAGCGTCGGCCGGCTCGGACGTGACCAGATCGAGGACTACGCCGTACGGCGCAACCTTCCGGTCGCCGACGTCGAGCGCTGGTTGCGCCCCAACCTCGCGTACGACCCGGAGTAGTCGCCCACCCGCCGCGCCACGCCCCGTCAGCCGAGCGGGCTGCATCAGCTGAGCCCCCGCCGCGTCAGCCGAGCCCGTGCCCTCGACGGCCGGGGCCGGCGGGGCGTCGGCCTGGCCCGGCTCGGTCGGCGCCGGCGCTGGTGATCGTGCCGGTGCCGCTACCGGCGCTGATGGCGCCGCCGGCGCTGACTGCACTACCGGCGCTGACTGCGCCGTGGGCTGCGGTGAGGGCGGCGTCGTGGGTGATTTTGCGGAGGATTGGATCTACCTTTTCGGCGACGGTGCGGACCGCGGCGGCCGCCAACTCCGGCTTGCCCTGTTCGACGGCGGCCTCGAAGCCCTGGTACAGCGTGGTTTCCGCCTGCCAGCGATCGCGCTCCGGGAGCGTGTCGGTGTGCGGGAGCAGCGTCATCACTTCTTCCCAGCGCCGGTCGGGTTTCACCGACAGCATCCAGTCCGAGAGCGCGGCGTAGTCGTCGGGACCGGGTGCGGTACCGCCCTGCTGCCGCACGACCTCGGTCATCAGCGCGCGGGTGGCCTGCGCAGCCTCCGGGTTCCGGCCGGCGAAGGCGAAGTCGGCGACCTGCTCGGCCGGAAGGGCGTTCGCGGAGGCGGTTCGCGGCCACACGTCGGCCAGCCGCTCTTGCGTCCAGACATCACCAAGACCGGTGTCCAGGTAGGCCTCCGGCCTCTGGATCGCGCCGATGTTGTCGTACTCCGGGCTGCTCAGCGAGGCGGCCTGCGACGTCACGTACGCGGTCGCCTGCACCAGCTTCGCCGGATCGTGCACCCGGTCACGCTCGCTTGCGTCGCGGACCACGTCGGCCAGGTCCTCGGTGAGGAACAGCGGGCTGTCCAGCATTCGCAGATCCTCCGCGGGTTCACCGGCCCTCTACCTTGATGTCACACTTCGGCGCCGCGCAGACTCCTAGCTGGTATGAACGCAACGGATGACTTCCTGGAACACCGGGAGCTGCTGTTCTCGATCGTCTACAACGTGCTGGGCAGCGTCGCGGACACCGAGGACGTCCTCCAGGAGACGTGGCTCGCCTGGTCCGGACGTACGGAGGTGCAGAACCCGCGGGCGTACCTCGTGCGGGTCGCGGTGAACGCTGCGCTGACTCGCCGTACGTCGATCAACCGGCGCAAGGAGGAGTACATCGGGCCGTGGTTGCCCGAGCCCCTGGTGACGCCGATCGATCCGGTGGAGCGGAGCGAGGCGGTGTCGCTGGCGGTGCTCGTCGTACTGGAGACGCTGACGCCGTTGGAGCGCGCGGTGTTCGTGCTGAACGAGGTGTTCGGCTACCAGTTGTCCGAGATCGCGGAGATCGTCGGGCGGACACCGGCCGCCGTACGGCAGCTCGCTCATCGGGCCCGGGAGCACGTGCAGGCCCGGCGGCCGCGGTTCGCCCCGGATCCACAGGTACGGCTGGAGGTGACGCAGCGGTTCGTCGACGCGATCGTCGGGGGAGACCTGAACGCGTTGATGGAAGTGCTCGCGCCCGACGTCACGCTCTGGGCCGCCGGCGGCGGCAAGGCCCGCGCGGCCGGCCTGCATCCGATCCTCGGCCGGGACCGGATCGCCCCGCTGATCATCGGCGACCGGGTCCGGCGGCCCGTACCGTCGTTGGACGTCCGCTTCCGGCTGATCAACGGCGACCCGTCCGCGCTGCTGCTGTCCGGCGACACGCCGTTCGCCGTCATCGTGCTCGACGTCGACGGCGATCAGGTCACCGGCATCTACGCGATCACCAACCCGGACAAGCTCGCCCGGCTGGAGGTGGCGCAGTGAAGCTGACGATCTTCGCCGCGACCGGCGGCATCGGCCGCCAGCTCCTCCGCCAAGCCGTTGCCTCCGGCCACGAAGTGACCGCGGTGGTACGGGATCCGAACGCGTTCCGCGGTGAGGTACGGACGGTGCGTACCGACCTGCTGACAGCGGATCCGGACGTACTGCGCGCGGCCGTCGACGGTGCGGACGCCGTACTGTCCGGCCTCGGCCCACGCCATCGCGCCGACACGGGCATCGTCTCGGCCGGGACCCGCGCGATCATCGACGCGATGCTGGCCGGTACGGCGCGGCGGCTCGTGATCGTGAGCGTCGCCGGGATCGGCCTGCCGCGCGCAGTACGGCATCGGCCGGTGCGGGAACGGGTGCTGAGTGGAATCGCGGGCGTTGTGATGCGCAAGCACTACGCGGACATCGCCACCGTCGAATCGATGCTCAGGGCAACGGACCTCGACTGGACCTCGGTCGGCGTCCCGCTGCTCAACGACGACCCGCCGATCGGTACGTACCGGGTGGCTGTCGGCGAGGAGCTGCCCCAAGCTCATCGGCTGGCGCGCGCGGATGCTGCGGCCTGCATGCTGGCGACTCTCGAACAGCCGGAGACGATTCGGCAGACCTTAGCTGTGGCGTACTGAGATGGGCACCGAGCTTGTGGTCGTGGTGACGATCGCCATCAACGCGTTCTCCGGTATTGCCGCGATGCTGCACTGGCAGGCGATCCTGCCGGGGATGGTGAAGGCCGGCGTACCGGAGTCCTGGCTGACGTTCCCGATCGGGACCTTGAAGACCGCGGGCGCAGTCGGCCTGCTCGCCGGTCTGCTTGCCCACCTGCCTGCGTTGGTTGCGGCTGCGGCGATCGGGTTGGTCCTGTTCTTTGTGTGCGCGTTGTACACGCATGTGCGCGCAGCGGATTACACCGCGCAGTTCTTCCTCGCGGTGTTCTTTCTCGGGATGGCTTCTGCCTCGTTGGTGCTTACGCTGACCGCATGACTGTGAGACCTGCTGCGTCTGGGGACGCTGGTGCGATTGCCGCCATCTGGTACGCCGGCTGGCGGGACGGGCATCTCGGGCATGTACCGGACGCGCTGGTTGCCGTACGGACCGAAGAATCGTTCTGGACGCGTGCGGCGGAACGGATCGCGGACACCACCGTCGCCGTGGTCGGCGAGGAGGTGGCCGGGTTCGTGATGGTGGTGGGGGACGAGGTCGAGCAGGTGTACGTCGGGAGCGGCCACCGCGGATCCGGGATCGCCGGAACCCTGCTCGCGGAGGCCGAGCGGCAGGTGCGGGCCGGCGGCCACGCCGAGGCCTGGCTCGCCGTCGCGACCGGCAACGCCCGCGCGCGCCGGTTCTACGAACGCAGCGGCTGGACCGACGCGGGTGCCTTCGACTACCCGGCAGCGGTCGGCGAGACAACGTTGCCGGTGCCGTGCCATCGCTACGTAAAGCAGGTCTGAGCGCAGGATTCCCCTTGTCGCGTACCCGACCGGCCCAGAACGGGGTTAGTTTGCCCTGGCAAGCATTCCCGTTCTGAAGAGGTCACCATGGCATTCCGTTCCTGGCGCCGGCCGTCCCGCCGCATGGTCCTGACCAGCGTCGCCGCGGTCGCGATGACATCGGTCGTCGGTGGGGTCGCGTACTCGGCCGGAGCCGCGACGCAGCAGCCGGCGATCCAGACGTCGACACCGCACAGCGAGAAGCAGGTCACCAACATCGACGTACTGCGCCAGCAGTTGCGCAACTACTACGGCGACCCGCTCGGCTCCGGCACCTTCGCGGCCGACAGCAACTACGCGAAGGAAGCGCAGAAGGCGGCCGCGGCCGGCACCCGCTGGATCTCGGTCCCGCGGCACACGCACAAGACCAAGGCGATCCTGCTGGACGTCGACGACACCGCGCTGGCCACCTGGAACTACGAGATCGCCAGCAACTGGGCGTACAACCCGGCCACCAACGCCGACTACGTGCTGAACCAGAAGTTCCCGGCCGTACCCGGCATGGTCGACCTGGTGAAGACCGCCGAGCGCGAGGGCTACGCGATCTTCTTCCTGACCGGCCGTGGTGCCGCGCAGGAGCAGGCCACGCTGGGCAACCTGACCTCGGACGGGATCGGCATCGACGCCGGCTACCCGAAGCCGACCGCCCTGCGCGACGGTGAGGACGGCCTGTTCACCAAGCCGGCCGTCGCCGACTACCCGGCGTACCTGAAGAAGGCCTGCGCGAACGACCCGAACGGATCCTGCACGACGATCCACTACAAGTCGGCGACCCGCGCCCATATCGAGTCCCTCGGGTACGACATCGTCGCGAACTTCGGCGACCAGTACTCCGACCTCAAGGGTGGCTTCGCCGACCGTACGTTCAAGCTGCCGAACCCGAACTACTACCTGCCCTGATCAGCTCCGAGGCAGAACGCCGTACAGCAAGGCTTTCAGGCTGTCGGTGAGCGCCGGCTCGAACGCCATCCGGATCGCTTCCAGCGACGGATCGGCCTCGTAGGCGGCGAGGATGGCAGGGACGGGGTGGGAGTGGCTCCAGATCGCCCCCGCGAGCAGGCTCGCGGTGGCGATGAAGTGGCCCGCCCCGTCCGTGCCCAGCTCCGGCAGGGTCTTGACCACCACCGCGATCATCCGCTGGTAGCTGACCGCCGCGGCGCGCTTGAACGACAGCGCGGTCTCCGTGGTGATGTTCCGCTCCAGCACCGCCGCCTGCGCGCTGATCAGGTCGCAGAGCACCGGCCGCCGCGCCAGCGTGCCGACGATGGCTTCGACGAGTCGTTCGGCGCGCTCGCCGGCCGATAGGTCGGGTTGTGGGTCGCCGACGGCCGCGTCCAGATCCGACACCCAGTCCGTGAGCTCGCTGCTCGACAGCTCGAGCAGGACGGCCTCGCGGGAGTCGAAATAGTTCAGCACGTTCGACTTCGCCAGGCCGACGCGGCGGCTCAGCTCGTTCAGGCTGAGGTCGGCGACCGGTAGCTCGGTCAGCATCGTGGCCGCGGTCGCGAGGATCGCCCGCCGCCGTTCGGCCCGCTGCTCCGCGCTCCGGGCGCGCTGGAAAGTCATGCCCCCAGTCTACAGACCGACGGTCTGTTGTTATCGGACCAGCGGTCTGATAACGTCGTAGCCATAACAGACCATCAGTCTTTTATGGAGTGTGGAGCATGTACGACGTCCCCGATCAGACCGGCAAGCTCGTCGTCGTGACCGGTGCCAACAGCGGCACCGGCAAGGAGACGGCCAAGCGGCTCGCCGCGGCCGGCGCCCGGGTGGTGATGGCGGTCCGGACCCCGGCGAAGGGCGAGGCGGCGCGCGCGGAGATCCTGTCCGAGGTCCCGGACGCGCAGCTCGAGGTGCGGCGGATCGACCTCGCCGACCTGGCCTCGGTACAGGACTTCGCCGACGGGCTCGCCGCCGACGAGTCGCACCTGGACCTGCTGGTGAACAACGCCGGTGTGATGCATCCGCCGACCCGGATGGCCACGGCGGACGGCTTCGAGCTGCAGTTCGGCTCGAACTACCTCGGCCCGTTCGCGCTCACCGTACGGCTGCTGCCGTTGATCCTGGCCGCTCCGGCGCCGCGGATCGCGACCATGTCGAGCGGTGCGGCGTACCTGGGCAAGCTCAACTTCGACGACCTCCAGTGGGAGCGGCGCTATCGGCGGATGCCGGCGTACGCCCAGTCGAAGCTCGCCGACCTGATGCTCAGCAACCACCTCGCCAAGCTGTCGACCGACCAGGACTGGGGTCTCCGCAGCGTTGCCGCGCACCCGGGCTTTACCCGGACGAACTTGATGGCCGCCGGCTCCAGCCTCGGGCGCGAGCGCCCGTCGGCCCTCGTCCGGCTCGGCTACCGCCTGAACCCGCTGCCGTCGCAGGGTGTCGAGATCGGCGCCGAGCCGCTGCTGTTCGCCGCCGCCGATCCGGCCGCGGAGGCCGGCGCGTTCTACGGCCCGGCGCACCGACTCGGTCTGGTCGGTCCGACCACCGTCGTCCGCAACCCGAAGACTGCGACCGACCAGGCGGTCAACGCCCGGCTGTGGCAGGTCTCCGAGACCCTGACGGGAGTCGCGCTGCCTTCTATCCTGCGGAAGTGAGCGAATGGTCGAGTGGGGGAATCTACGAGTCGTACGTCGGCCGCTGGAGCAGGCTCGTCGCGCCTGAGTTCACCGGCTGGCTGGATCGGCCGGCGGGGCAGCGCTGGCTCGACGTCGGCTGCGGTACGGGCGCGCTGACCAGCACGATCCTGCGGACGGCGGACCCGGCGTCGGTGCTCGGCGTCGACCCGTCGGAGGGGTTCGTGCAGTACGCCCGGCAGGCTGTCGACGATCCGCGGGCCGGCTTCGAGGTCCGGTCCGCGGCCGAGTTGCCCGACGGGCCGTACGACGTGATCGTTGCCGGGCTGGTGCTCAACTTCATCCCGGACCGCGTCGAGGCGCTGCGCCGGATGCGCGAGATCGGTACGACGGTCGCCGTCTACGTCTGGGACTACGCAGGCGGCATGCAGTTGATGCGGTACTTCTTCGACGCGATGGCCGACCTCCGCCCGCAGGACCGCGACCACGACGAGGGCCGCCGCTTCCCGTTCTGTACGGCGGAAGGCCTGGAGGGACTGTTCCGCGAGGCCGGATTCGAGGACGTGCGGACGCGGGAGATCGTCGTACCGACGGTGTTCGAGTCGTTCGACGACTACTGGCAGCCGTTCCTCGGCGGGCAGGGCGTCGCACCGGCGTACTTGCGCAGTCTGGACGCCGCGGACCAGGAGGCGATGCGGGACGCCGTACGGGAACGGTTGCCGATCGGTGCGGACGGGGCGATCAGGCTGACGGCGCGGGCGTGGGCTGCGGCCGGCTGAGGTAGTCGTCCCGCAGGTAGCCGAACAGCACGTCGTCGGTCCACTCGCCTTTGAACCAGGTGTTGGACGGCCGCAGACCTTCGCGGGTGAAGCCGACGCGTTCGAGCAGCCGGACCGACGCGGTGTTGCGGGCGTCCGCCTCGGCGCTCACCCGATGCAGTTCGCGGTCGACGAAGAGGTGCTGGAGCAGGCCGTGCACAGCCTCGGACGCGTAGCCCTGGCCCTGGTACTGCGCCGCGAGCGTGAAGCCTAGGTCGGCCTGCAGCAGGTTCTCGTGCAGGTTCAGACCGAGATCGCCGATCAGTACGCCGTCCAGGTCGACGGCGTACTGGAACCAGCCGGGTGCCTTCGGATCACCCTGGGCGAACCGCTCGACGGTCTGCTGCGCGTCGGCGAGCGGCAGCGGCGGCTCCCAGGACTGGAAGCGGGCGACGACCGGATCCGAGCGGTACGCGGCGAACTGCTCGGCGTCCGCGGGCGAGAAGCGGCGCACGGTCAGCCGCTCGGTGTGCACGAACATCGGCCCATCATGTCAAGAGTGCCCGCTCGGCTCCGTCGTACTTAGGAGAGGAGAGCGCCGATGAAGTTCCTACTGATCCTGCAGGGTGCCGGTGACGCACGCCTGCCACGCGACGAGTTCGAGCGGGTCGCGCGCGACGCCGGCGAACTGGTCGGCGGCGAGCTGCTCGCCGACCCGCAACTGTCCGTCCAGCTGCCGGCGAGCGAGCCGACCCGCATCGATGGGTACTACGTGGTCGACGTCGAGAGCCGCGACCGCGCCGTCGAACTCGCCCACCTGCTGCCGGACGCACGAGCCGCCGACCGCTCCGTCGAGATCCGCGCCCTCATGCACCCAGCCGCCGCCGACTTCTAGCGAGGTTGTTGTGCAGCTCGACAGTACGTATATGTCCACTGGCAACTCGGCCACGCTCAGCTGATGGCCGGATCAGGCCTAGTGGACATATACGTACTGTCGAGCTGTCCACCGAAAACTCGTCGCGCCGGCGCCGCTGGTTCGGCGATGATGGGTGCATGTCCGCTGCTCCGGCTGCTGCCGCTTTCTGATCGCGCTCTGTCGCCGATCAAGCCCGTCCATACCGACGGGCTCCGAAGTGTGCAGTCGACCAGCCTTGGAGCCTTTGTGACTTCTCAGTCCTGGGTCGAGATCGCGTGTGACGAGTCGGGGTTCTCCGGAACCAACCTGCTCGACCCCGCCTCGCCCGTCATTACCCATGCCAGTACGGACCTCGACACCGCCGCGGCCGCCGACGTGATCGCCGTACTGCGGAACCGCCTGCGCCGGCGTTCGGAGTTCAAGTCCAACCAATTGCTGCGCCCCGAGCAGCGCCCCGCACTCGAGTGGCTGCTCGCGGAGCTGCGCGGGCGTGCCCACGTGCTGTCGATCGACAAGACCGCGTACGTCGCCGCGCGGGTGCTCGAGCTGTTCACCGAGGAGCCGTCGTACGGAGCGGGAACCGGGCTCGGTACGGATCATTCGGAGGTGGTCGCGGCGCTGCGGCACCGGACCGGGTTCCTGGGCGCGTTCGTCGACCTCACCCGGACGAAGCGGGTGCGGCTGATGGATCACGTGGCGGTCGACCGGTTCATCGCGACGATACCGGCCGACGTTGCGGCGCTGCGCCCCGTGACCCGGGCGCGGGTCGAGGAGATGATGCAGCGGCTGATCGACGAGGACCCGGAGCTTCCGCCGCCGCTGGAACCGCTGGTGCCCGCGCTCGCCTCGACGCTGCTGCACTGGAGCGCCGGCGGACGCTCGGTCGCTGTCGTGCACGACGAGCAGAGTGCGCTCACGCCAGGACGGGTCGCCCGGCTGGGTGCGTACCTCGCCGAACAGCTGCAGCCCCCGCCGCTGAAGTCGTTCGTCCAGGTGGACTCGCGGGACGACCCGCGGGTCCAGGTGGCCGATCTGCTCGCCGGGATCGCGCGTCGCCCTGCACCGGACCTGGTGGAGCTCTTGGAGCCCTACACCCGGACGGCAGCACGCTGGGCGGCGACGAACTCGTCCCAGGTGTGAGTACCGACATCGGCGCCGGTCAGCGTCAGGTTGTCGCCCGCGCGGTACACCTTGCCCGCCTTGCCGGGTACGCGGATCGGCAGCGACAACCGGTGCTTGCCGGTGGCCCGGAGGTAGTCGTGGGCCAGTTCGCCCAGGCTGTAGACCGTCGGTCCGACCAGGTCGGCGACGAGGCCCTGCGGTTCGCCGAGCGTGAGTTCGGCGAGGCGTACGGCCACGTCCCGGCCGTCGACGGGCTGGAACCGGATCCCGCCTGGGATCGGCAGTACCGGCAGCTTCGCCATCGCCCGCACCGTGTTCCAGGCGAAGTCGTGCAGCTGAGCGACCCGCAGTACGGTCGACGGGATCGACGACCCGCGGATCGCCTGCTCGGCGCCGAGCTTGGACTTGAAGTAGGTCAGCGGCAACTTGTCGACCGCGGTCACCGAGATGTGCACCAGGTGGCCGACCTTCGCCTGCTCGGCCGCCTTGACCAGGTTGCGGGTGCCGAGATCGTCGCCCTTCGGCCCGCCGGCCAGGTGCAGGATCACGTCGACGCCGGCCACGGCCTGGTCCAGCCCGTCGCCCTTCAGCAGGTCGACGGCCATGTACTCGACGCCGTCGCCGCGGTCGCCCGCGTTCCGGCTGAGGACCCGGACCGTACGGCCGGCCGCCTGGAAGAGCGGCACCACCTGCCTGCCGATGTTTCCGGTTCCGCCCGTCACCAGGATCGTGGTCATGGGATTCGCTCCGTTCTGTGGGTTCTGAAGCGCTGACGGAGCGCGGTGGGCAGAGTGTGACCGAATGTGAGCTGGAATACATTCGGGCAAAATGTCGAGGGCCTGTCGGCCTCTACGACGTTCGGGGTGCACGGGCGCAGCACGGCGTACCGGCACAACCTGGAGGTTCTCTCATGAAGTACGTGGTCCTCATCCACTCCAACCCGCAGCCGTGGGGGCACCCGACGATCGACTTCACCGAGATCGGCAAGGCAGTGCCGGCGGACGAGCGGGCGGCGATGGGCAAGGAGTTCGACGAGATGCTGGCCGAGCTGTCGGCATCCGGGGAACTCGTCAGCGGGCTCGCACTGGACGCCCCGTCGACTGCGCGGACGTACCGCTCGGACGGAAGGAAGCCGGTCAGCACCGACGGCCCGTACGCCGAGTCGAAGGAGCAGCTGGCCGGCTTCTTCGTCCTCGACTGCGCGACCCGGGACCGGGCCGAGGAGCTGGCGGCCAAGTTCGCGGGACCCGGCGATGTGATCGAGCTCCGTCCGGAAATGGAATTCTGAGCTGGCTCGCGGACAGTAATGCGCGGGTGTGACCTACTTCGGAACATCAGAGTGACGTACGCCGTACCGCGACGGCGGCCGGTCCCATAATCTAAGGGGCTTACCGAGAGTCAGGAGCGCGCGGTGACGACTGTCTTGCTGATGGGCCCGCCGGGGGCGGGTAAGGGAACACACGCCGGCCACCTGGCCGAGTACCTCGGTGTGCCCGTCATCTCCACCGGCGACCTCTTCCGTCGCAACATTGCGGAAGGCACCGAACTCGGCCGGACCGCGCAGCGCTACCTCGACGCGGGGGAGTACGTACCCGACGAGGTCACCAACGACATGGTCCGCGACCGCCTCGCGGCGACGGATGCCCGTCCCGGCTTCGTCCTGGACGGGTACCCGCGCACCCTGGACCAGGCCGGTGTCCTGGACGGCATCCTCGACGGGCAAGGGCGTTCGCTCGACGCCGCCGTCGTCCTGCAGGTGCACCCCGACGCGCTCGTCACCCGGCTGCTGAAGCGCGCCGAGATCGAGCACCGCTCGGACGACACCGAAGACGTCATCCGCCGGCGCTTCGAGGTCTACCACGAACAGACCGCACCCCTGTTCGACTTCTACGCCGCCCGCGGCATCCACCACGAGGTAGACGCCTCCCCAGACATCAACACCGTCCGAACCCACGTCCGCCACGTAGCCGTCCAACTAAAACTCGCCGCCTGACGCAGCTGGCCGATGCGCACCCTGGGTTCCGGAGGCCCGTTCTTCGAACAACCGTGGGACGAGACGTACGAGTTCCTTCGCGGGATGGCGGACGAGCACCCCAAGTTCGAGCACATGGTCGCTGTGGCGGAGAGCGTGATCCGGACCGAGTCCACTGAGTTGCTGGCGGGAACCTTGTCGATGCACGACATTCTTGTGCTGCCGCGGCCGCTCACGGGGCCGCCGTACGAGGTGATCGCGGTCCGGTCGCCCAGCTCGCTTCGCAAGCCGGCTCCTGGAACGGTGCGGATCGAGCACCTGTCGTTGAGTGGGCGTGACGAGGTGATCGATCGTCCGGTAGCGGATGCGGTGCGGCTGTTCTGGCGGTTCGTGTGGGAGAAGTTCGGCGTCCGTCCGGCGTCAGGGGTGCCAGGTGGGGGAGATTGAGTTGCGGTAGGTGCGGGCGAAGAGGGTGGTGAGGAGGATCAGTACGGGTTTGGGGATGGTGGTGGTGATGGCGGCGGACTCGGTGGGGGTGGCGCCGTCGAGGACCCAGGCGAAGAAGGTGCCGCCTTGGACGGGGCCGACCTTGGAGAACTCGCGGCCCATCGCCTTCAGCTCGGGTGAGCCCTCGTTCGCCAGGTAGACGGGCTCGATCTCCGCCTCTTCGTGGTCGAGGTGCTGGACCGTGACCCGCTGCAGTTCCTGCATCGCGGTGTGCGCGGCGGCCGCGTCGTCTGCGGTGGCGGACCGCTGGAGCGCTCCCATCGTCGTACGGGCGGCCGCGAGTGCGCTCGCCATCGTGTCGTGCTCGGCGTCCAGCTGCGCCAGCAGGTCCCGGCTCACGCCGAGCTTTTCCAACGCCGGCCAGGAGATCTCGTGCTCACCCTCGTGGTGCCGGGTGAGTTGGGCGTCGAAGTTCTGCCAGGCTGTCTCGAGCTGAGCAGCCCGCGTACGGTCCCCGGCCGGGAACCGCCGAAGTGCGTCGAGGAATCGATCCAGGTCCCGCCGGACGGCGGCATGGATCGCCTTGTTCATGCTCATCTCCGTCATGGGGCGGAGTATGCGTCGGGGAACAACCGTTGACCAGAGCAAGTTGGTGATGAATATGCATGGTGAGTACAAGGTCCCGGGCGGGAAGCTCGTCGTCGCGGACCTCGACGTGGTGGACGAGCGGGTGCGTTCCGCGCAGATCTCCGGCGACTTCTTCCTCGAGCCGGACGACGCGCTCGAGCGGATCAACGGTGCGCTCGCCGGCCTCCAGGTGGACACGGCCGCGGCGCAGATCGCCGCCCGGGTCCGCGGGGCGCTCGGTGACGGCGTCGAGATGATCGGGTTCGCACCCGAGTCGGTCGCGGTTGCCGTCCGGCGTGCGTTGACCGGGGCAACAGGTTGGCGTGACCATCAATGGCAGTTCGTCCACGACGTACCGCGGGCGCCGGCGTTGCAGATGGCGCTCGACGAGGTGCTGACCGAGCAGGTCGGTTCGGGTGAGCGCCCGCCGACGCTGCGGGTCTGGGAGTGGGCGTCGAACGCGGTCATCATCGGCAGCTTCCAGTCGGTACGGAACGAGGTCGACCTGGACGGGGCGGCCAAGCACGACGTGACTGTCGTACGCCGGATCAGCGGCGGCGGCGCGATGTTCGTGGAGCCGGGCAACACGATCACCTACTCGCTGTACGTTCCGGAGTCGCTCGTCTCCGGGCTGTCGTTCGTCGACTCGTACGCGTTCCTCGACGACTGGGTCATTGGTGCGCTCAACGATCTCGGCATCGCGGCGACCTACCAGCCGATCAACGACATCACCTCGCCGGCCGGCAAGATCGCGGGCGCCGCGCAGAAGCGGTTCGCCGGCGGTGCGGTACTGCACCACGTGACGATGGCCTACGACATGGACGCGGGCAAGATGGTCCAGGTACTGCGGATCGGTCGGGAGAAGCTCTCCGACAAGGGGACCACGAGCGCCAACAAGCGCGTCGACCCGCTGCGCAGCCAGACCGGTCTCGACCGCGCTGACGTGATCTCGCGGATGGTTGGTACGTTCCGGAACCGGTACGGGCTCGAAGCCGGCGCGATCGACGCCGCGACCGTCGAGCTCGCTCAGGAGCGGGTCGCGGCCAAGTTCGGCACCGAGGAGTGGCTTACGCGGGTGCCGTGATCGGTACCGCGTTGCCGCTGACCCGTACACGGCTGTCGTCGGGGCGCAGTTCGACCGTTATCAGGCTCGGGCGCCCGAGATCGTCGCCCTGGTGCAGCGTGATGGCCGGCTGCGCCAGGCCGAGCTCACGGAGGTACGCGCCGAACGCCGCCGCGGCCGCACCCGTCGCCGGATCCTCGACCACACCGCCGACCGGGAACGGATCGCGTACGTGGAAGACGGTCGGCGACTCCCGCCAGACGAGCTGCAGCGTGGTGAGATCGCGTTCGAGCATGTACGCGGTCAGCCCGTCGAAGTCGTACTCCAGGTCAGCGAGTCGTTGCCTGGTCGCCGTACTCAGGACGAGATGCCGCGCGCCCGCGTACGCGATCCTCGGCGGCAACTCGGGATTGAGCTCCTCGGCTGACCAGCCGAGCAGCTTGAGTACGTCCTGGATGTCGCCGGCCTCCTCGACGTGCGGCTCGACGCTGGTCAGCGTGGCGCGCAGGTCGTCGTCGACCATGACCGGCACCAGGCCGGCAGCCGTCGAGAACACGATCTCGCCCGGACCGTTCCGCTCGGCGATCGCGACCGCCGTCGCGACGGTCGCATGCCCGCAGAACGGGACCTCGGCCTTGGGAGAGAAGTAGCGCACCGGCTGGACATCGGTCGCCTCCTCGGTGAGGAACGCGGTCTCGGAGTACCCCACGTCGGCGGCAATCGCCTGCATCGTGTCGTCGTCAAGACCACGCGCATCCAGCACCACACCAGCCGGATTACCCCCAGCCGGATCCAACGTAAAGGCCGCATACCGCAGTACAGACGTCATGCCCCCATCAAACCAGCCCCACCCCACCGCCAGCTCGCGTGTCCACGGACTAGAGCTGCCCTGCCTGATCGGCGATCTGTTGCACGTACTCCACTAGATGCGGATCGTGTTCCTGGAACGGGTAGGCGGAATGGTAGGCACCAACAGCTGCCTGGGCGCTGCCGAATCGGCACCTCGGCCACAGGACGATCATGTCCTCGTGATCGGGCGCCCGTCCGGCCAGCAGCTTCATCAGGAAGACCTGGTCAGGAGACGGTCCGAGGACCGTGAGATTGCTGTGTCCGTAGAGCACCTCACACTCGTCGAGTTCCAGCCCCGTGGGCGTGAATGGCACCGCAGAGTCGTTGATCCAATCGGACCGCAGGCCATGCCGGTCTGCGATCTGCCGTACGACGACTTGCACTTCAGTGGTCAGCTTGGTCAGCGAGTCGATGTCTGCCGTCGATTCTCGGAGGTCGTGCAGAGCGAGGTACGAGCCGCCGACCACGACGAGGCGGCAGACGAGATCTCGCCTTGCGAGTTCGTCTGCGAGCTCTCCAAGATGTGCGACGATCTCGGCTTTGCCGAGGACGGCTGGACCGACTGGCTCGCCGGAGGAACTCAAGCTGCGTCACGCCAGAGGTCGTGGGCGGCCAGCCAGATGTTCCGGGCAGCCAGTTGCGCTGGAGCCTGTGTGCGCGCGCGCCGGACGCGGGCCGGTGTGCCGGGGGATTCCCACGGGGACGGCGCAGGCGGCACCGATCTTGTCCACCGCGGCCGCGGAATCCCGGCGTCGTCCGCGAGCTTCTCCGCGATGCCGGCCAGGAGTGCGTCGAAGGCGGGATCGCCGGTCCGGCGCGGGGGAGACTCGATTGCGTCGGCCGTGAGCTCGGGATGCGCGCGAACTTGATCGAGGTAGCCGCGTAGGCGCGTCCAGTTGACCTTCCGAATCCTGCCGGCCGAGTAGGCATCAGTGAGCCCATCGATCGAGGGTTCGCGTGCCGGAGCGGCGGGGGCGACCGTGATTGTGAGGCGCCGGCCAGCGGCTGCCATCAGCCGCGTCAGCATGGTGATCGTCGGATCGGTCGACCCGGACTCGATGCGCGACACCGTGGAGGTCGGGACCCCTGCTCTGGTCGCGAGAGCGCTGCGCGACAGTCCTGCCTCCTCGCGCGCACTCGTCAGCAGTTCACCCGGGTTCATGCTTTGTAGCTTATATGCAACAGCCTGGGCGGACAAGCGGCGTAGCGTCCGACGCATGGAGCAGCTCGGGTACGTGATCTTGTACGTAGAAGATCTGAAGGTTTCGGTGGGGTTTTACCGGGATGTGGTGGGGCTGGCGTACAAGTTCACGGATGCGGGGTACGCGGAGTTCGACGCCGGGCGGGTGCGGTTCGCGTTGTACGAGCGACGGCGGGCCGAGTGGTTGACCGGGCGGGCGGTGGCGCCGGGGGCCGGTGGGGAGGTGGTGGTGATGGTGGACGACGTGAATACGTATGCAGAGCGCTTCGCCGCAGCCGGCGTACCGGTGCTGAGCGGGCCTGTGGACCGTCCGTGGGGACACCGGACGGTCCACATCGCAGACCCGGACGGGTTCGTCGTCGAGTTCGCGGAGGAGATCCCGCGAGCCCGTCAGCGGCGTTAGCGGTGGTGCCAGCGGCGGCGGGTGATGCCGCTGATCATCACGAGCCAGAACATGCCCCAGAGCAGCCACGGTGCGGCCAGTGCGACCGAGCTGATCACCAGTCCGATCATCAAGAACGGCGCGATCATCAAGAACGCCGGTGGTGGTCCGGGCCGGCGGCGGAGATTACCCGGGCCGCCCTGCAGCGGTTGCAGCTCTCTGGACCTGGGCAGCTCGTCGAACAGCGGCTCGAGCTCGTCGGAGTACCGTGCTCGGGTCGCCTGCTCGCTGCGTTCCTCGAACTCGGCCTGCGTCAACCGTCCGGCCACGAAGTGGTCGCTCAGCAACGACACCGCCTGGTCCCGCTCGGCGTCCCCGATCCGCACCCGTTTCGCCGGCACACCACCACCCCCTGTTCGGCCCCCTATGCCCCGCGCGTCCTGGCGTTGGCCGTCCCACGGGCTGTCTTGGGGGATGTCTGCGGTTGGCTCTTGGTCCGCTTCGCTCCACGCGGCGGCTCGCCAGTCGCCGCTCCAGCCGCGGGCGTGCCAATCGCCACCCCAGCTGCGCTGCCGTCGGTCGCCGTTCCAGTCGGCCCCGTCCGAACCCGTAGCGTTCGAACCCGGCCCGTTCCAGCCGGGGCCGCTCCATCCCGGTCCGTTCCAGCCCTGCCAGTCGCGCCGGCGGCGGCCGGCGGGACCGCCGCGGCGGCGGTCCCGGTCCTGCGAACTCATGAACGGTCCTGCTCGGTACCGTCGTCCTCCTCGGCGAGGATCCCGTACAGCTTGCGGCGCAGGTCGGCGACCGCGTCGCGCGCCCGTGCCTGCTGCTCCGGCGTACCGCTCGCGAGGATCTGCCACATCGCCGTCGCGACCTGCCCGAACAGCGGCTTGAACCCGTTCTCGTCGTCACCGGTAGGCGGGGCGCTCATCGCCTCCCACGGCGCGGACACCTCGTCCTGGTGCTCGGCAACGTACGTCCGGCCCTCGTCGGTCAGCTGGAACGTCCGCCGCCCGACCTCCGCGTCCGCCGTCACCAGGCCCTCGTCCTCGAGCTGCTGCAGCGTCGGGTAGATCGAGCCGGGGCTCGGCTTCCACACGCCGCCACTGCGCTCGGCGATCTCCTGGATGATCCCGTACCCGTTCATCGGCTGCTCCGCGAGCACGGCCAGGATCGCCGCCCGTACGTCGCCACGCCGCGCCTTGGGCCCCCGCCACCGCGGCGGCGGTCCCCACGGCGGCCCGAACATCTGCCCGCCGCCGAACATCCCCCACTGCGGCCCGAAGTGCTGCTGCTGGTGCCCGCGGGTCGCGCGGCGGCCAGTCATCGCCGCGCGCAGCTCGTCCTTGATCTCGTCGAAGCTCGGGCAGCCGCGCCCGAACTGCCGCTCGAACTGCCGCACGAAGTCCTGCCACGGAAAGCCCGCGGCGTACGCCGATCCGGTCATCTCGACCACCCGTCCCTGAAAAGTGATTGCGATAGTTCGACGATATATCGCGAACCATCGCAACCCAAGGGACTCACTTGCTGAACTTCAGGTCCTTCACGGTCGCGGTCAGGATCGCCGAGTTGTCCTCGACGGAGATCCCGGTGAGCTGGGCGCCGAACGGCAGCTCGGGGATCGTGATGCCGCGGGCGAGCTCGCTGCGCATCGCGGTCTGGACGGCCTGCGGCACCGCGTCCGACAGCTGCCCGACCTGCAGCGCGATCTTGCCGCCCTGGACCTGCGGCACCAGCGGTACGTCGAGGTCGATCCCGCGCAGCGTCAGCTTCGCGTGCAGCTTGCCGTCGACGACAGCCATCGACAGCCCGTCGAGGCCGGTGCTCTTCACCGCCAGCCGGCCGAGCTCGCGCGGCGACAGCTGCAGGCGCATGTCGGTCGACCCGACCTGCACCGCGCCGGACTGCTCGGTGATCAGCGACCGCGGCACGTGCACGTCGTGCAGCTCGACCTTCAGATCCTCACCCGGTACGCCGGAGAACGTCGGCTTCTCCATCGTCAGCGTGACCTTGGAGAAGTCCTCCTTGACCAGCTGCGGCAAGAACCCGAACCCGCCGATCTTCACCGAGGTGCCGGCCGAGCGGACGTCGTACTGCCTGGCCTCCTTCTCGGCCATCGACGCGAGCTGGTTCTCGGCGACGTACGCCGCGGCGCGGTCGACGACGATCACGAGGATCGCCAGCACCACCAGCGTCACGATGAGCCGGCGCAACCCCCGGCCCTTCCTGCTAGGACTCATCCCTGCCCTTCCCGATCATCTCCCGGAGCGCGTCGTCGGTCGCCGCCGCTTCGATGCCAAAGGCAACTGTCGCCGCGGTCGAGTCGACCACGAACGGCCGCTGCCACTGGTACTGCATCTCCACCATCTCCCGTGCGGCCGCGTCGGCCAGCCCCGCCAGCCGTAGTACCAAGGTAGGCATGGAGCCAACCCGGGCTGCGGGCGCACCTGCCAGTACGGCGGCACGCTCCGCCAACTGCCGTACCGAGAGCGGCGCCGGCGTCGGCGCGTGCCACGCCCGGCCCCATGCGTTCTCGTCGGCGGCGACCGCGATCAGCGTCCGTGCGACGTCACCGGTGTACGTCCAGCTGTGCGGCGCGTCGAGGTCGCCGGGCATCACACCGCGTTTCCCGGCGATCACCTTCGGCAGTACGGTCACGCTGAACGGCGACACCGCACCGGCGCCCAGGTAGTCGGAGCCGCGCACCTCGGCCGTCCTGATCCGCCCGGCCTTGTGCGCCTCGAGCGCATCGTTCCAGAGCTGTACGCGTACCTGCCCCTTCACCGTGTTCGGCCGCAACGGGAGGTCCTCTGTGATGGGCCCGTCGACCGGTCCGTACCCGTACAGGTTCCCCGTACTGACCAGCACCGCCCCGGACGCCTCGGCCGCCGCGATCAGCGCCGCGTTGAGCGGCGGCCACTCCGTGGTCCACTTGTCGTACGGCGGTCCCGCGCACGAGTAGATCGCGCTAGCACCCTCGACGTACTGCGTCAGCCCGCTCTTGGCATCAGCCGCGACCCGCTCCGCCCCGTCCGGCCCACTGCCCGAACGGGTGATCACCCGGACCTGTTCACCTCTCGCCAGCAGCAGCCGAGCAACGGCACCCCCAACAGCACCAGCACCCACAACAACGTGCACCATCGCCCCTTCCCGCGACCAGCCCACACAGTACTCACTAGAAGGGGGTGCGCTTGGCTTACAGTTCGCGTGCTACAAGTGACGACGGTGACTGGAGGGCTATGTTTCTGCTGCAGATGTCGGGCGTACCGGGTGCTGGGAAGTCCACTGTCGCCGCCCACGTCGTCGACACGTTCGGCGCAGTAGCTGTTGACTACGACGTTCTCAAGACCGCTGTTCTCGATGCAGGGTTCGACCTCGCCGACAGCACGAAAGCTGCGTACGAGGTGATGTACGCGCAGGCCGGCCACCTGCTCGTGCAAGGTCATTCGGTGGTGATGGACAGCCCGTGCTTCTGGCCGCGGATCCTCAGCGAGGGCATGGAGCTCGCGAGCCGGCACGACGCGACCTACCGCTACATCGAGTGCCAGATCGATGACTTGGAGCTCCTCGACGAGCGGCTCAGAGCACGGCCTCGGCTACGAACCCACCGCCCCGCTGTGAACGTCCCACCACCCGACGCCGTTGGCGCTCCCTCGGACGGCGAGGCATTCTTCCGGGAGTCAACGACCCGCATCCAGCGGCCGCCGAGCGGCTACCTCCAACTCAACATGCACCAGCCCCTCGCGGACCTCTACCCCAAAATCAACACCTACCTGAACCCGTAACAGCCCGGTGTCTGTTAGAGCCGGTCCGCGTCGACGACGGCCTGGGCGAAGTCGCGTGGTGCTTCCTGAGGCACGTTGTGCCCGACGCCGAAGGTGCGGTGCTGGTACCGGCCGGTGAAGTGGTCGCGGTACGAGCGGCCGTTGCCATCCGGTGTGAACGGGTCGTCCTTGCCGTCGATGGTGATGGTCGGTACGCCGATCTTCGGGGCGTTCTGCAGCTTCTTCTCCAGGTCGGCGTACTCCGGCTCCGCCGGGATCAGGCTCTGACGCCAGCGGTAGTTGCCGATCACAATCGCCTCGTAGTCAGGGTTGTCGAACGCTGCCGCAGTACGCGCGTACGTTGCGGCGCTGTAGTTCCACGTCGGGGAGTTGAACTTCCAGATGAACTCGCCGAGCTCCCGCCGGTAGAGGTGCAGCCCCATCGCGCCGCGTTCGGTCGCGAAGTAGTACTGGTACCACCAGGCGTTCTCGGCCGCTGGCGGCAGCGGGGTCTTGTTGGCTTCGAGGTTGGTGATCAGGTAGCCGGTGACGGAGACGAGGGCCTTGACGCGCTCGGGCCAGAGCGCGGCGATGATGTCGGCAGTACGCGAGCCCCAGTCGTAGCCGGCCAGTACGGCCCGCCGGATCCCGAGTGCGTCCATCAGCGCCAGGATGTCGAGCGCGAACGCAGCCTGGTCGACGTTGCGGGGCGTGGAGGCCGAGCGGAACGTTGTGCTGCCGTGGCCGCGCAGGTACGGCACGATGACCCGGTACCCGCGCCGGGCGAGCAGCGGGGCAACCTGCTCGTAGCTGTGGATGTCATACGGGAAGCCGTGCAGCAGCAGGACCGGCGTGCCGTGCGACGGGCCGAGCTCGACGTACCCGACATTGAGCACCCCGGCAACGACCTGCCGCACCGGCCCAAACGCGCCACCCTTCGACACCCCGCTGGCTGACTCAGCTGAAGCTGTCGGTGCTGAGCCGGCCATCACGATCGGGACGACGCCGGCTGCCAGCGCCGCACCACCCGTGGTGCGCAGGAAGTGGCGGCGGCTCTGGTCCTGCCCGCCGCGGGGATTGCTGGTGGTCATGAGATGCCTCTCTGGTGGTCGACCAACATCGATTCGCCACCACGCTCACATCTCCACCCCACCATCACCCCAGGGAAAGTCACTGGTCACCTGACCCCAGTACCGAAGCCGCGCCCAATTCGCCTGGTTCAGTGCCTGATGGTGGGCTCCCCGGCCACGCTCCGGTCGGGGATCCACGGCCGGAGTATCCCCTTGACGGCCGGGGAACCCGCCACAGTCCATCACAAGAACAGTCCACCCCGGCGATCGGCCCTCAGCTGCCTCAGAACATGCCGTGTGGGTTTGCGGGCGTCTTGGGCACCGGTTGCACTACGTCCCAGTGTTCGCTGACCAGGCCGTCCCGTACTCGAAAGATGTCGACGACCGCCAGTTCCTGCCCGTCGCGGGTGACGAGGCGGCTGTGGACCACTACGTGGTCCGCGTCGGAGATGATCCGCGCGGCCTCGACGGTGCCGTTGACGAGCTCGTCGCCGATCGGACCTCCCAGGTAGTCGATGAACGCCTGCCGCCCCGAGGTGACACTTGGATCGAGGTGCGCGACGCGCGGGTTGTGCGAGACGAAGTCATCGGCCAGCAACGCACCGACACCGTCGACATCACCGGATCCGAACCGCTGAACCAAATCGAGAACGACCTCCCGACCTGATGACACGAACCTGCTCCCTTCATTGGTGTGGTTTTCACGGCATGACGTGCCACAGCGCCCTGATGTCACGCGTGACATCAGGGCAACCGCAGCCGTCATGTCCCGTACGCGGGAGATACTGAATCGGGAGTTGATGAGATGGACGATCAAGCAGTTGCAGAGTTCGCGGCACATCGCCGGCAGCTGGTTCGGGCTGCTTACCGCGTACTGGGCGACAACTCCCGAGCCGAGGATGTCGTGCAGGAAGCCTGGCTGCGCTGGACGAGGGTCGATCCCGGGACCGTACGGAACCCGCGTGGCTTCCTCTACCAGACAGTCACCCGCCTGGCGATCGACGAACTCCGCAAAGTTGCCGTGCGCAACGAGGTGGCTGTGGCTTCCGGCGAGCTGTCCACCGTCGATCCCATCGAGGGCGTCGAGCTCGCTGAGTCGGTGGAGGGTGCTCTTCGACTGGTCATGCAGAGCCTCAGCCCGGTGGAGCGAGCGGCCTTCCTGCTGCACGAGGTGTTCGGCTTCTCCAATGCGGAGATCGCGTCGATCACAGGCCGTACGGATCATGCCGCGCGGCAACTCGTCTATCGTGCCCGGCGGAAAGTACGGGCCGGACGCCCGCGCTACGAGCCGACCCGGCAACAGGAGGCGGCCATCCTTCAGCGCTTTCAGGAGGTCGCGACCTCCGGCGGCGACTTCCTGACGCTCGCCGCTGCGTGCTCGAGCTAGCTGGACTGTCTACATACTGGGGTTGGTCTGTGCCTCGGTAAGTGCCTCGAGGATCATCTCCGAGACTGCTCGGGTATCCCAGTAGGCCTGTCCCTCATAGGTCTTCCCGTCGCGCAGCGAAACCCGATCCACGCCGTGCCAGGTCAGATCGCGACCGCCGATGGTGGCGTGCCCCGCCCACTCGATCATGACGCTGTCGCCGACCGGCGCCCACCGCTGCACCTCGAGCCGGAACCCCGGAACCCGAGCAACCAACTCCTTGAAGTGATCGATGACCTCCTGCGCATTCCCCGGCCGCTCCATCGGCGGAATCAGGTTCTGCGTGTCCGGATGCATCAGATCGCGCAAGCTCTCACCGTCCGGCCGATCCCAACGAGCAGCAAACCCCGCAACCCACCCCTCAGCCTGCGCCAACTGCTCCGCACTAGGCGCTTCATAACCAAACGTGCCAACACCGCTGCCTGTCATCAAAGCTCCTCCGAACAAAACATTTAGTACGAACGATCGTATTTATTCGTCAAGAACCTGTCAACCATTCCGCGACGCCTCGCTAGTATTCGAGCCGTTGCCGGGCGTGGTCAGGTGTTCTCGATGTCGGACTCGGCGACCTCCTGCAGGACATCGACACGCTCGGGCTCGAGAGGTTCAAGTCATGGCCGAGGTCCGCGACGTGGTTCTATCCGCGCTATGGCAATGGCTTCAGTAACCTCTCGATCGGCGTGGCCTACGAGGCGGCCCTGCAGGCCAATCCGCAGGCAAACAAGAACTGGGTCACCTCGGCGCTGAACGGCGCCTTCGAGGCGCGCCGTGACTACGACGTCGCCGGCGTCTGCTGGAACCAGGATCGCTGGCCGGCGAACCTCGAAGACTTCGGCGAGAGCCCGGTCGGTACTCCACCGCAGGCGTACGGACTGAGCCTGATCGAAGGCGTGCGGTTCGGGCGGCCGTATCTCAACTACCTGATCGTCCTGGCGGCCCTGTCGAACCACGTCGACACACCGCCGAAGAGCTTCCTGGAGATCGGCGGCGGTTTCGGCGTACTCGGCGAGATCGTGATGTCCCGTGACCCCGAGGCCAGGTACGTCGACCTCGACATCCCTCCCTTGGTCACCGTCTCGTCGTTCTACCTGACCGAGCTGTTCGGTCGCGACCGCGTTCAGACATACGACGACTCGGTCGCCGACAGCGGGGCAATCGATGTGAAGCGCTCCGCGGTGCTCCCGACTTGGCGGCTCGAGGACGTCCGGGCCGACTTCGACGTGTTCGTCAACTCGTACTCCTTCCAGGAGATGGAACCCGAGGTGGTCGACAACTACATCGACAAGATTTGCGCCATGGGCGTCACGTACGCCGTATCGCTGAACTCCGAGCTAGGCACCGCCAAGGCTGAGCAGGCCGGCGAGTGGGGCTCTCTCCAACCGGTCACCTCGGCGGACATCCTCAACGGCTTCCAGAAGCGCGGCTACACCCTGATAGGCCAGTACGGCGCCCCCCTCATCCACGCCGGCCGCCAACTCAACGTCCTGAAGAGAAACTGACGCAACCGACTCCCGGAGTGCGGACCGGCCCGTACAGCGCCCAGACATCCTTCGCGCCCGCTCGAGCGCCCCTCAAGAGGCGACGCTCTACCTGAACAACATGCTCCTCCGGCAGCTCGCTAGGGTGACAGAGTATGAGGGGTGACGAGGAACGAGTCACAACCGTGTTCTGTTCGTGGCTGGAGCGGCAGGGCTGGACGGTTCAGCGTGAGGTCGGATTCATCGACGTCTCCGCCCAGCGAGGCGAGGAACGGCTGCATGCCGAAGTCAAGGGCCGCACGAGCTCGCCGGGTTTGGACGTCGACACGATGTTCGGTCAGCTGCTGCGCCGCATGACCGACCCCACGGCCCGCTATGCGGTAGTGGTGCCCGAGGGCCGAGCGCTCACCGCAGTACTCCGAGTGCCCGCGCCAGTTCTCGAACGACTCGGCATCAACGTTTACGCCGTCACCGACGACGGCGCAGTGGATCAGATCAGCTGAGCGGGACGTATCCCCCAAACCACCCCGACCCGACCCAAACAAAACAGGTGCCCCCGGCAGGATTCGAACCTGCGACGCACGGTTTAGGAAACCGACGCTCTATCCCCTGAGCTACGGGGGCGCACCCGGGGAACAGCCTAGCGGACGGTGGGGTGGGGTCTGGTGTTCAGAGGGGTGGGGCGGTGGGGAGTCAGCCGGTGAGGGCGGTTACGCCGAGGTGGCCTGCGATGGAGTTGTAGCGCTCGGCGTAGAGGGTGGTGCAGCGGGAGGCTGCGCAGCCGGCGCCGGCGAAGACGATGCCGCGTACGGTGGCGGAGCTGCTGCCGCGGCGGGTGTAGACGGGGCCGCCGGAGTCGCCGCCGATGATCGCGATCAGGCCGCCGCGGGTGGCGCGGATGACGTACGTCGTGCAGCCGTCGGAGTCGCAGTACTTGGCTGATGTCGAGCGCACCGTGAGGCTGCACACCGACGTACTGAAGCTGCCGGACTGGCACACGACGGTGCCCACACCGGGATCACCGCCGCCGGTGACGGTACGGGTGTTGGCGGTGTCGCCGGGGCCGTCGGTCCAGATCTTCGCGCCGTACGAGCTGCCGGTGACCAGCGACTGGTCGTAGTCCGGGTAGTTCGTGCGGACTGTGGTGGTCCCGTAGTAGTTGGCGCCCGACTTCCAGACCGTGCCGGGGGCGCCGCAGTGGCCGGCGGTGACCGATCCGCGTTGGCCGTTGGATCGGCGTACGACGGAGAAGCCTGCCGAGCAGTTCTTCGCCGCGGACGTGATCCTGGCGCCGCCCCAGTGGCCGCCCTTTGGGGTGTCGCTGAGCCGCGTCGTACGGGCGAGCGAGCCGGCGACGAGTTGAACGCCGGACAGCTTGCGCAGGCCCGCGAGCGAAGCGGGGGAGGTGGTCGCGCCGTCGTACTCGACGAGGATGTTCTCGCTGGTCGGATCCAGGTCGGCCGCGAACGTCGTTCGGGAGGCGTCCGAGGACCAGGAACGTTTGCCGACCGTGTTCCAGGCGTCGGCGATGGCCTTCGCCGAGCGGCAACTGTGCTCGACCTTCACCATCGACTTGCCCGCCGTCGGCAGGTTCCGGGACATCGCGGACTGGTACTTCTTGGTGTCCACCTTCGCGGCGTCGACGACCACCTCGTACCCGGTCGTCGCGGAGCCGACCACGCCGACGACGCCCTGGCTCAGCCCGTACGGCAAGCCGGACGTCGGCCGGCCGGTGGCGTCCACGGGTTCGAGGGAGCGGATCGCGGCCGAGATGCCGTCGCCGAGCGACTCGCCGAGCGGTCGCGCGTCGGACGCGGACGTCGGCTGCGCGAGCCGGGTCGCCTCCGTCGAGCTCGCACTCGGTTGTGCGTGCGAGCACGCCGCGGCGCCTGCGGCCGCACCTGATGAGGGCGCGGCGAGCGCGACTGCGAAGAGTGAGACTGAGCCGAGTGTGACGAGCGGGACGGTAACGGAGAGTCGCACGGAGCTCCCAAGATCGGTGAACCAAACACTAGATGGTCCGGTCAGAAACTCCGTTCCGTCAAGAGGCGATCACCGTCCGCGAGCAGAATTGACTACCGTGCGCGAGCGTAACTCGCAAGTTTAGCGCCGTCGGCGCCGAAGAACCGCAGCGTGTCCGCGCTGACCTCGACCCGCTTGGCGGCGGTCAGTACGGCGGTGTGCGGTACGTTCTCGCAGCCGATCATGTGCTGCGGACCGGACGTCGCTGTGAACGCACCGCGCTGGCCGATGGTGTACGTCCCCTGCAGGCTGTTGCAGCCGTCGGAGCCGGACCAGGTGCCGTTCGGCTTGAAGACCAACAGCGGGTCGTCCGGCCGGGCGGTCTGCAGGGCCTTGAACCCGGCCAGTTGCTGTGGGCGCCACGTGCCGGCCACGGTCTGCGTTGCTGCCGCCAGGGCTGTAGGCGTCGGCGCGACAGAGGGGGAGCTGCCGGCAACGGGTGCCTGGGTCGGCTGGTTGTGGGAGCCGGCCAGGCCGAAGCCGACCACGGCAACCGCGGCGACGGCGACAGCGGCCGCTCCGGTAGCCATCCAGGTACGTCGCTGGGCACGCCGGGCGCCCGTCGTGGCGCGCTCGGTCAGGTCCGCGCTCTGCGGCACCGAGGCCGCGGCGCGTTCGAAAGTGCCTCTCAGATCGTCCTCGAGATCGGTCTTGCTCACTTCAGCCTCTCATTGACGCGATGGGAATCTCTGGCCTCTGCGTACGCCGGTCGCTGCCGTAGCGAGGCGAGCGCCCGGCTTGCGGTGGAGCGCACGGAGGACGCTTTGATGCCGAGCACATCGGCGATCGTCTGGTCGTCGAGGTCCTGGTAGTAGCGCAGGACGAGCACGACCCGTTCACGAGGGGACAGCGTGGCCAGCGCGCGCCACAGGTCGTCGGAGTTCGCGATGCCGGTGGCGTGGTCGGGCACCGTGTGGTGTGGGTCCAGGTCGGCCGTCGGTGCTTCGCTGAACGAGCGCCGCCGGGTCATCGACAGGTACTCGTTCACCAGGATCCGCCGGACGTAGTGGTGCGGATCGTCCGCGTTGCGCACCTTCCGCCACTTGCGGAAGGCCTGCATCAACGCGATCTGCGCCAGGTCCTCCGCCCGCTGGTAGTCGCCGGAGACCGTGAACCCGAGCCGCACCAGTTCCTGTCCGCGGGCGGACGCGTACTCCTCGAACTCCACTCGCCACTCCCTGGCTGGGCGTAAAACTCCTCACACCTATTAGACGCATCGACCCGCACAGCTGATGCAGCCGTTGCCACACAGTTCGATCTCCGGTACCGGCCCGGTCCGGCGACCGTTGCCGCGGCCTGCCTCGCGGGTCGACCTCGGAAGGGACCCGCAAGGCAGGCGCGGGTTTGACCCCACGCGGACGGCTTCGGGGTGCGCGTCCGGTGTGAGGTCAGCGCAGGCCGAGCGACTTGGTCAGCTCGGCGGTCACCTGGCGTGGTGCCG
Organism: Kribbella sp. NPDC048928; assembly: GCF_043197975.1. NCBI lineage: Bacteria > Bacillati > Actinomycetota > Actinomycetes > Propionibacteriales > Kribbellaceae > Kribbella > Kribbella sp. NPDC048928. The sequence goes on from NZ_JBICUC010000009.1 coordinate 33,495, forward strand.
GCAGGACGCCAGGCTTGGCCTGGCCTTCCAGTGAGGTCGCCACCAGGCGGTGGCAGCCGAAGGTCTCGGCGGTGAACGACAGGACGCCGCGGTTGTTGTCGGTGAACCGCAGGACGTAGGTCGGGCCGAGTTCCTTGGTGCAGATGCTCGGCTTCTTCGCGACGGGTTTCGCCGCGTTCACCAGGGCGAGCAGTTCGGTGGCCTGCTTGCCGGTGCGCTTGGTGGTGACGGTCGCGTAGTTCTGTCCGGTCGCCTGGGCGTCGTACTGGCAGATCGTCACGCTGACCGGGGTGAACGTCGATGCGGCGACACCCTGGCCCCAGACCGCCTTGTCGGTGGCCGTCCGGACAGCCGTGATGGTTTCGGGGCAGTCCATGCTCGGAGTACCGCTGGGGGAGCTGCTCGGGGTGGGCGACGGGGTCGGGGTATCTGTGGGCTGGGCGGCGGGCGGGGACGAGGCTTCCTCGGTGCCGCAGGCGGCGGCGAATCCGAGTACAGCCACGACGAGCGTCGCACCGATCAGGTCCCGTGTCCGTTGTGCACTCACGACTCGGTCCTTCCGGGTTGGCAAGGGCAACATGATGGTGGACCGGGGTCTCACCCGGCGTCCCCGGAACATCACGGCGGCACGTCTATCCGGTCACGTCGCCCGATCGAACCGCAACCGAGGCACACCTGTAACGTCCGCGCACTGGCCCGCGACGTCCGCGCACTGGCCTGGGAAGTCGACGCACTGGCCGCTCCCGCCGCCCCTTGCGGCTGCCGATGTCCCGCCGCGGACCTAAGATTCTGTCTCGTGGCCAGGAAGAAGGCGAACGCGGACGCCGCCGCGCAGCGGGAGTGGGAGCTCGGCATCGACTGGGCCCGCTGGCTGCTCGACGGCAATGTTCCGCAGCCGCTGCACGTCTACGGCATCGTCCTCGAGCCGAACGAGTTCGCCTACCTGCAGACCACCGCGCAGTACTCCCGGCTGTACGGCGGGAACGGCCGCTACACGACCAGCGGCGGCTTCTTCATCGGCAAGCCGGGCATGGTGCTCGGCATGATGGCGGCCAACGCCGCGGTGAATGCGAGTCGAAAGGCCGCCGCCAAGCGGAACATGCAGGCGTCGTGGCGCGACCTCCAGGAGCTTCCGGTACTGGCGACCAACCTCCGGCTGATGTGTCACCTGCCGACCAAGGGCTGGATGAGCTTCTACTACAGCGCTGTGCAGGAGTTCTATCCCGACACGGACAACTGGATGATCACCTTCGGTTTCCAGAACGCCGTACCGCTGCGGATCGCCGGCCTGGCGACGCCGACGCTGGCCGTACTGGCGTCGTGGTGCGTGCACGGGAACGGCCGGTGGCAGGGCGAACCGGGGATCGCGCCGCTCGTCCAGGCCGCCCTGAGCCCGCGCCCCGCCACCGACGAGATCCCGTACAGCTCCGACGATGATCTGGACAACCGGAGGCTCGATCCCGAAGGCCCGCGCTGACCGGCGGTGTCTGACACCCCAGGTAATCTGGAGCCATGACGAGCCCGTACGAAGACGACGAGCCGCTGCTGCCGGAGCAGACCCGTGACGACGACCCGCGCACCTGGGGCGACAACGACTTCGGCAGCGACGACGACGATCGCATCCTGAACGAGGTCCCCCCACACCACGGATGACCGCATCGGTGTTTCTTGTCCATGGCGGCCTGTGGGACGGCATGACTGCCGACGCTTTCTGGGGTACGACCGGAATCACGACCGCCCTGACCGCTGCCCTCGCGCCGCACGGCCTGGACGTGTTGGCGCCAGATCGACCGCCACAGCCCAGTGGGTGGGACGTCGAGGTCGCCGCGCTCGGTGAACACCTGGCGAAACGTTCCGGTCCGGTAAGAACCGTTGGGGCCTCCAATGGATGTGGCGTCGCGATGCTGCTGGCGTTGAGGTTTCCGGAACTGGTTGATCGCCTCCTGCTGGCGTGGCCGGCGACAGGTGACGACGCCGCGGGCAATGAGCGGGCGCGGGCCGGGATGATGAGTCGCGGCTGCCCGGCCGACGTCGCGGACGGACTGCTCACGGCTGGGATTCTGCGCGGCGTGCGGGACGAGCAACTGGTGTCACTGACACGAATACGGGTGGCGGTCCTGGCCTCGGTACCGGAGAATCCGTCGCATCAGCGGAAGACGGTCGACGCGCTCCTGCGGTCGATCCGGGGGAGTCGTGAGCTGGCTGGGTGTCCCGAACCGCCGACGCCCGCCTTTCGTACGGAGAGCAGCCCGCCTTACCTGGATCAGCTGGTGCGAACGATCGTGGAGTTCGCCAACTGAGGGGAAAGAGCGTGGAGCTTCGGGGGTTCGACGACGGGTACGGCAGGCAGGTCGCAGGGTGGGCGGTGGACGAGAAGGAAGTCGCCTTGCTGTCCGGGCGGGTGGCCTACCCGTTCCCGGAGGCACTGCAGGCGAGTTGGCGGACGGTCGACGCCGACATCCAGTCCTATCTGCTGTTCGACGACGGGCGGCCGATCGGGTACGGCGAGGTCTGGCTGGACGACGAGGAGGACGAGGTCGAACTCGCCCGGATCATCGTTGACCCGGCGGTCCGCGGCCGGGGATTCGGTCGCGAACTCGTACGGGCACTGCTCGGGCCGGCGTTGGACGCCGGGTACTCGGAGGTGTTCCTGCGGGTCCGTCCGGAGAACGCGCCGGCGATCCGCGCCTATCACCACAGCGGCTTCGTCGACGTTCCCGCCGCCTTGATGGAGGAGTGGAACGACGGTCAGCCGGTGCCGTACCGCTGGATGCGTTATGCCGGTGAGCAGGTGGGTGCCGGCGAGCTCAGGGGCTGAGGTTTTCCACCCACCTGCCTGCGAACGGTCCTACTGGCGGGTGCGCAGCAGATCCCGGATCTCGGTCAGCAGTTCCTGGTCGGCCGTCAGCGGCTCGGGCTCCGGCTCCTGACCGCGCGCCCGACGCTCGGCCAGCTTGTTCAGCGGCATCACGATCAGGAAGTAGACGGCCGCGGCGACGAACAGGAAGTTCAGCGCTGCCTGCAGGATCAGCCCGATCGAGAACTCCGCATTGTTGACTGTGAACGTCATCGTCTTGCTGATGTCCGCCTTGCCGAAGATGGCAGCGACCAGCGGATTGATCAGGCCGTCGACGACCGCGCCGATGATCTTGGTGAACGCTGCGCCGATGACGACCGCGACCGCGAGGTCCACGACGTTCCCGCGCATCACGAATTCCTTGAAGCCCTTGAGCATGGTGCCTCCACGAAGCGGGTGGTTGATATCCGGGCCAAAGTAGAACTGTCAGCACCCAAGGGCGAGGGAGCGCGCCGCAGAACGACATAACGTGTCGGCACGTATTCGTTCGGTAACTAGGGCGTGTCTCCCAATCCCCCGCCTACTGCGGGGCACTCGTCGCTACGGCGCGGGAGTGGGAGACACGCCCTAGCCAGTGTCAGGTGTCATCGCCACGGTGATGCGTGAGTTCGCCCCGGCCTGTGCCAGTCGGGCGGCGACGTCCGGCGCGGTCGCGACCACGATCAGCGCTCCGGATGTGGTCGATCGAGGCTCCGGCAGGGCGACCACAGCCACGCTCCGGGCGAGCAGCGTTGCAGCGTCCGCGGTCGTGCTGGCGGCGGCGTACAGGCTGACGTGGTCTCCGACCCGAAGGAGTGTGGTGATGTCGGCGTCGTCGACGCGGATCGGGTACGCGACCGACCCGGACGGCACGGCAGGTGGCGCGAGAAAGCGCGCGTCGGTCAGTGGCTCGCCGGCTCTGACCGGTCCGCTGAGGACACGGGTGGTCAGCTCGTTCCCGGGTCTGAGCGCGCCGGACGGAACCGTGCCGGCTGGTAGGTCGATGGTGCGCAGATCGCTGTGCGCGGGCACAACGCCGCCGGTCAGATCGCGCGCGGCGGCCACCACCTTGACCGTCGGCGGTGGTGCGGGGGAGAGGGCCAGAAGTCCGAAGTACACAGCAGCGGCCGCGGCGGCGCCGGCGAGGAGCCGACGGTGCCACCGGGCGGCGCGGATCAGGTCACGAAGCAGCGAAGGGATCGTCATGCCAGAGAAAGTACGAGTTTCTCCGGCAGCCGCCTCTCAGTTATCCACAGGCTGCGGTCAGGCCGCGCTGGTGCCCGAGGAGGACGAGCCGCTCGACGACGAAGATCCGCTCGACGACGACCCGTTCGACGAGGATCCGTTCGACGAAGAGCTCGACGTACTCGAAGACGTCGACGACGAATCGGACGACTTCGAACCGTTGGACGAGGAGGAGTCGGACTTCGCCGGCACCGAACCCTTGCCGGACGACCGGCTGTCGGTGCGGTAGAAGCCGGAGCCCTTGAACACGACACCCACGGCGTTGAACACCTTGCGCAGGCTCCCCTGGCAGTTCGGGCACACGGTCAGAGCATCGTCCGTGAAGCTCTGGCGCACCTCGAGCGCTTCGCCACAGTCGGTGCACTGGTATTGGTACGTCGGCACGTCGCATCCCTTCAGGCCGCTGGCACTCCTACTACCCGACTGCTAATAATGCGCCAGCGGCCCGAAGTATTCCAACTCAGCCCTGTCGGCGCACCGTAAAGTTCCAGCAACCGGCCAGCATGTTCCGCACCTGGACGGTGTCCACGACCGGGTCCTCGAACAGTCGTCCGAGCTCCTTCTCGCTCGTCCCAGACTCTGCGACGACACCGTCCAGCATCTGACCCGCGGCGTCGTACGGCCGCAGCACCACCCGTCGATTCCGGAAGTCGACCGGGAAGTCGACCAGGAAGTCGTCGGCCGGCTCCGCGCACCCTGTCACGTGCATGAAGACCGGCCCGACCTCGGCGTACGGGCCACCGGCTGTCATCGGCCGGTGCGCGACCAGCGCGATCTCCTCACCGGCGCCCGCGATCGTCAGGCAACAGCGCAGCGGCTCGCCACCTTCGGACGTTCGCGAAACGACGGCGTTCCCGAAATCGTCGTGGCCGTTGCAGCGAATGCGGTGCAGCTCGGAACCGGGGACACCCTCATACCTCAACTCAGCGTTCATGTCGAGGGAACGCAGAGCAACGCAAAGTTGTGAGGGACCCCATTTGGGGAGGACGGGGTCATTCTCTACGGTTGGTCCGTGCGTCGCCTGCTTCGAGTCGTCATCATCAGCGGAATCGCCCTCGCCACGGTCCTCCTGGTGATCGCGGGAACCGTCGTCTACGTCGTCCGCCACTCGTTCCCGACGTACGACGGGACCATCGACCTGTCGGGGCTCGACGGTGACGTCAGCGTGGTCCGGGACGCCAATGGCATCCCGCAGATCTACGCCGACACCCCTGCCGACCTCTTCGCCGCGCAGGGGTATGTGCACGCGCAGGACCGGTTCTTCGAGATGGACTTCCGCCGGCACGTCACGTCCGGCCGGCTGAGCGAGCTGTTCGGCAAGACCGCGCTCGAGACGGACAAGTTCACCCGGACCCTCGGCTGGCGGCGGGTCGCCGAGCAGGAGCTGCCGCTGCTCAGTCCGACCACCCGGCAGTACCTCGACGACTACGCGCGCGGCGTCAACGCGTACCTGTCCAACCACAGCGGCTCTGGTCTCAGCCTGGAGTACGGCGTCCTGTCGCTCCAGCCCGGCGGTCCCAAGAACTACACGCCCGAGCCCTGGACCGCGGCCGACTCACTGTCCTGGCTGAAGGCGATGGCCTGGGACCTGGGCGGCAACCTGGACGAGGAGATCACCCGTACGAAGCTGCTCGCGGCGTTCCCGGCGCGCAACATCGAGAGCCTCTACCCGCAGTACCCCTACGACCGGAACCAGCCGATCATGTCGGCCGGCTCGGTGGGCAAGAACGGGAAGTTCACCACCGCACAGGTGAGTCCCGAGGTCCGGCGGGGCATGCTCACGCAGGACCTGCTCAAGTCGCTGGACTCGGTGCAGAAGGTTGCGAAGGGCCTGCCTGAACTGCTCGGCCAGGGCGACGGTGTCGGCTCCAACTCGTGGGTGGTCTCCGGCGACCACACGACCACCGGCAAGCCCCTGCTGGCCAACGACCCGCACCTCGGCGCGACCATGCCGGGCATCTGGACGCAGATCGGGCTGCACTGCAACAACGTCGGCAAGAGTTGCCCGTTCGACGTGTCCGGCTTCAGCTTCTCCGGCCTGCCCGGTGTGGTGATCGGTCACAACAACGCGATTTCCTGGGGCTTCACCAACCTCGACCCGGACGTCCAGGACCTGTACCTGGAGCGCGTCGACGGCGACAAGGTTCTCTACAACAACAAGTGGCGCGCGATGGTCACGCGCGAAGAGACGTTCAAGGTGGCCGGCCAGGACAAGCCGGTCAAGATCACCGTCCGTACGACCCGGCACGGGCCACTGATCTCGGACGTCGGCGCGGACGAGAAGAAGGTCGGTGAGCAGGCCGCCAAACAGGCCAAGTCCCCGACCGCGTACGGCGTCGCACTGCAGTGGACCGCGCTGAATCCGGGCAAGACCGCCGACGCGCTGTTCGCGATCAACATCGCGCAGAACTGGACCCAGTTCCGGTCGGCCGCGAAAGAGTTCCAGGTGCCCTCGCAGAACCTGGTGTACGCCGACACCGACGGCCACATCGGCTACCAGTCGCCCGGGCTGATACCGATCCGGGCCGTCGGCCGTGGCGACTGGCCGGTGCCGGGCTGGGACCCGAAGTACCACTGGAAGGGCTACATACCCTTCGACGCGCTGCCGACCGAATATGACCCACCGAGCGGGATCATCGTCACCGCCAACCAGGCCGTGGTGCCGAACACATACACGTACTACCTGACCAACTCCTGGGACTACGGGTACCGCTCGCAGCAGATACTGGACCGGATCAAGGCGGCCGGGAAGCTGGACGTGAACGCGATGGCGTCGATCCAGCTGGACACCAAGAACAAGTCCGCCGAGATGCTCGTGCCGTACCTGCTCCGGATCGCCATCGACGACTCGTTCGACAAGCAGGGCCAGGACACGTTGCGGAACTGGGACTTCACCCAGCCGCCGGACTCGGCCGCCGCGGCGTACTACAACGTGGTCTGGCGCAACCTGTTGTCGCTGACCTTCCATGACCAGCTCCCCGAAGGCACCTGGCCGGACGGCGGCTCGCGCTGGTTCGAGGTCATCCACACGCTGCTCGCCCAGCCGAACAGCGGCTGGTGGGACGACATCCGGACCCCGCAGCGGGAGAGCCGCGACGACATCCTCCGCGAGGCGCTGATCCAGGCCCGTACCGAGATCACCCAGAAGATGGCGCGGGAACCGGTGAACTGGCAGTGGGGCCGGCTGCACAAGCTGACGCTGACCAACCAGACGCTCGGCACGTCCGGGATCGGTCTGGTCGAGCGGATCTTCAACCGCGGCCCGTACGAGCTCGGCGGTGGCACGTCGATCGTCGACGCGACGTCCTGGGACGCCTCCGTGGGGTACGGCGTGACGTCGACGCCGTCGATGCGGATGGTCGTCGACCTCTCGGACTTCGACAAGTCCCGCTGGATCAACCTGACCGGTGTCTCCGGACATGCCTTCTCGTCGAACTACACCGACCAGACGGAGCTCTGGGTCAAGGGTGAGACGCTCCCGTGGGCCTACACGAGGGGCGCGGTCGAAGCGACCCGCAAACACTCCCTGACGTTCTCCAAACCGGACCGGTAGCAGGCGGTCCGGTCAGCCGAGTCCCGCAGCGAACGGCATGCTGCGCCATTGCCCCGCGAACAGGCGGATGCCGTCGGCCAGCCCGGGGAACTGCGGGACCAGCGGGGTGCACACGAGGACCTGTAGGGCGCGTGCCAGGTCCATCAGCTGCTGTACATCCGGGTCGAGCGGAGTGGTCGCGGTCTTGTTGTAGGCGCGGCACAGGTCTGGGCCGAAGCCGGCGAGGTCCCATTCGCGCGGGCCGATGGTGACGTCCTCGAAGTCGGCCCACAGCGGGCCGTCGACCGTAGTGATGAGATTCCAGGACGGGGCATCGCCGTGCAGCGGCTGCACGGTCACGGACGGGAAAGCGTTCTCGAAACCGGACTGGCTCGTCAGGATCGGCTCCAGGACGTTCCACTCGGCTCTGGCTCGTACCAGGTCCTCCTGCTCGAGCAGACCTGGTACTGCCTCAGCCGTCGCCAGACCCGGACCGATCAGCCGCAGCGGAGTCATCCAAGGCAGCTCGCCCGGGTACTGCGCCAGCTGGGCGTGGAGCTCCGGTACTCGGGCGGTGGCGCCGGCGTAGTCCGGCTCAGCAGCCTGGTCCACTTCGACGTACGTCCAGAAGGTCATGCAGAGCCCGTCGTGTTCAACGGGCACGGGGTGGCTCGGGCGCACTGTGGGAAGTCCCTGCTCGGACAGCCAGGTCACCACGTCCAGCTCGCGTTGCTGGCGTCGTACTGCCGGCTCTGGATCTTGCAGGCTCCCAGGCGGGTTAAGTGGCACTCGGGCGACCACGGGCGATGGTTTCAGGTGTACGACCGTCGAGAACGCCTCGTAGAGGACAGTCGGGTCAGTCACCGTCAGACCGAGGGCACGTGCGGCTGTTGTTGCTGCTCGGACAGCGGTGTCAGTCATCCACCGATCCTCGCAGCGGGATCAACTGGTGTGGTGTGAGCGCCGCGTCTACCGGGCGGTCGTGTGCGTCACACGGGAGCGTGTCGACGATCTCTGTCTCGTACACGGCGGCCCAGACCGGTGTACCTGGTCGTACGCGGGCGAGTGCGCGGTCGTACGAGCCGCCGCCGCGTCCCAGGCGTACACCGTCTTGGGCGACGGCGACGGCCGGGCAAATGATCAGGTCAGCCGTCCCGATCGCGTCGGGACCCAGGTCGATCGGGGGCTCCGACAGGCCGAGCCGGCCCGGTACGAGGTCCGCTGCGCCGGGTGCGATGCCCCAGCCGAGGTCGTTGTCGGCGTACAGGATCGGCAGCAGTACCTCTCGGTGCGTCGCGAGCAGCCAGTCGATCAGCGCACCGGTCTGCGGCTCGGGCCCCATCGACACGTAGAGAGCGACCCGGTAAACGTCCGGCAGCACCTGTTGGGCGCTCGCCAGCAGTCCCTCCGCACGGGGCCGAGCACCCCGCGCGTCCAGAAACCGCTGCCGCGCCACGGCCTTCGTTTGAAACACCCTCCGATCGTAGAAGCGTGACGCGGGCAACACTGGGATTGCCTGCCGTCCCCTAGGGTTGGTCCATGGGTGAGGTGGGTCTCAGACAAGCGCAGGAGAAGATGCGTGCGGCCGGTGCGGCCGACGTCGCGATACGTGTCTTCACGCACTACTACCGGCTGCTCGAGTCCGGGCATCAGGGGAAGATCCGCGAGGACGAGATCCAGCCGGTCGGCGAGCTGCCGCACCTGGATCACCTGGACACCGATCCGGAGGCGCTCCGGGCCGCGCTGGCCGAGACGGTGGTCATCAAGCTGAACGGCGGCCTCGGCACGTCGATGGGCGTCACCGGCCCGAAGTCGGCGCTGCCGGTCAAGGACGGGCTGAGTTTCCTGGACATCATCGCCCGGCAGATCCTGAGTACGCGACGCGCGTACGACGTGCCGCTGCCGCTGGTCCTGATGAACTCGTTCCGTACCAAGGCCGAGTCGCTGCAGATCCTCGGCGAGTACGAGGGGCTCGCGATCGACGGGCTGCCGCTGGACTTCCTGCAGAACATGGAACCGAAGCTGCTCGCCGACGACCTCACGCCGGCCGAGTGGGAGGCGGACCCGGAGCTGGCCTGGTGCCCGCCCGGCCACGGGGACCTGTTCACCGCGCTGGTTGCCTCCGGCACCCTGGACGCGCTCCGCGAGCACGGCTTCCGGCACGCGTTCATCTCGAACGCCGACAACCTCGGCGCGACGCCGGACCCACGGATCGCCGCCTGGATGGCGGAACACGACGTCCCGTTCGGCATGGAGGTCTGCCGGCGGACGCGCTCGGACCGCAAGGGCGGGCACGTCGCCGTACGGAAGTCCGACGGGCGGCTGATCCTGCGGGACAGCGCGCAGGTCGCCGACGAGGACACGCAGTACTTCCAGGACATCACCCGGCACAAGACGTTCAATACCAACAACCTGTGGATCGACCTGGACCGGCTCGCCGAGCTGATGGACGGCCACGACGGGATCCTCGGGCTGCCGATCCTGGTGAACCGCAAGACCGTCGACCCGGCCGACCCGTCGTCGCCGAAGGTGATCCAGCTGGAGACCGGGATGGGGACCGCGATCGAGACCTTCGAGGGCTCGCAGGCGGTGGTGGTCGACCGGAGCCGGTTCAAGCCGGTGAAGACCACGAATGACCTGCTGGTGCTGCGCTCCGACGTGTACGACCTGGACGAGGCCGGCGACCTGACCACGACGCACGAGGGCGACGAGCCGTACGTCGACCTGGACCCGGAGTACTTCAAGATCCTCGCGGACTTCGAGGCGCGCTTCCCGGCCGGGCCGCCGTCGCTGGTCCGGGCGGACCGCCTCGAAGTCCGCGGCGACGTTGCCTTCGGCAAGGATGTGGTGGTGCTCGGTGAGGTCGAGGTGACCGCACCGGACGGCGAGCGCAAGGTGATCCCGGACGGGACCGAGTTGCGTTGAGCGACGACCTCCTGGTCCGTCCGCTCGAGCCGGCTGACACCGACGAGGCGGCCGCGGTCTGGTGGCGCTCCCGGCACGCCCACGGGTCGCAGCTGCCGCCCGCGATCCACACCGCTGAACAGGTCGCGACGTGGTTCGCCGGCGTCCTGCTGCCGGACGGCGAGACCTGGGTGGCCGTCGACGACGGCCGGATCGTCGCGGTCCTGACGCTGGACGGTGACGACCTCGACCAGCTGTACGTCGACCCGGGCGCGGCCGGTCAGGGCGTCGGCTCGGTCCTCGTCGATCTCGCGAAGGACCTCCGGCCCGGCGGGCTGGCGCTGTGGACGTTCCAGTCGAACCTTCGCGCGCAGTCCTTCTACCGGGGGCACGACTTCCACGAGGTACGTCGTACGGACGGATCGGCCAACGAAGAACGCGCTCCCGACGTCCGGATGGTCTGGGGCAACCACCCGGAATCGGACCCGGCCTAGAACTGGACCGGACTTCTTCGCGCACGCTTCCGGAACTATCGGCGGAAACCTCCGAGCGGTGGATTAGGGTCGAGCTCGTGAGACGAAGTGTGGATGAGCATCTTGAAGCCGTACTCGGACGGGTAGCGGCCCTGCCCGCGTTCGATCAACCGTTGATGGACGTGCTCGGGCTGGTGCTCTGCGAGGACATCGTCTCGGGGGTGAGCCTGCCGGGGTTCGACAACTCGGCCATGGACGGGTATGCCGTGCAGGCCGGGGACCTGGCCGGCGCCTCCGACGAGAACCCGATCAGCCTGCCGGTGGTCGGGGAGCTTCGCGCCGGGCGCAGCGAGCCGATCGTGGTCACCCCTGGGACCAGTGTGCGGATCATGACCGGTGCGCCGATACCGCGGGGCGCGGACAGCGTCGTGCCGGTCGAGTGGACCGACGGTGGGACGGTCAACGTGCGGATCACCCAGCAGCCGCCGACGGGTGCGTCGGTGCGGCGGGCAGGGGAGGACGTGACGGCCGGGACGCAGGTGCTCGACCGGGACACGATCCTCGGGCCGCGGCAGATCGCCGTGCTGGCCGCGGTCGGCCGGGCGCGGGTGAAGGCACGGCCGCGACCGCGGGTGGTTGTGATCTCGACCGGCGCCGAGCTGCGCGAGCCCGGCAGCCGGCTCGGCGAAGGGCAGATCTACGACTCGAACAGCTACACGCTGGCGGCCTGCGCGCGGGACGCCGGCGCGGTGGTGTACCGGGTCGGCATCGTCGACGACGACCCGAAACGGATCATGGACACCCTGTCCGACCAGTTGGTGCGCGCCGACCTCGTGATCACGACCGGCGGCGTCAGCATGGGCGCGTACGACATCGTGAAGGAGGAGCTGTCGAAGCTCGGGACCGTGGACTTCCCGCAGGTCTCGATGCAGCCGGGCAAGCCGCAGGGGTTCGGGGTGATCGGCGAGGACGAGGTGCCGATCTTCACGCTGCCCGGCAACCCGGTCTCGGCGTACATCTCGTTCGAGGTTTTCGTCCGGCCCGCGCTGCGCAAGATGATGGGGCAGATGCCGTACCGGCGGGCGCTGGTTCCGGGCGTGACGCTCGACGGGTTCAGCTCTCCGGCGGGGCGGCGGCAGTTCGTCCGCGCAGCGGCCACCCCCGGCGACGAGGGCTGGATGGCCAGTACAGTCGGCGGGCACGGCTCCCACCTGCTGGGCGGACTGAGCCGGGCGAACGCGCTGATCGTGGTGCCCGAGGACGTGACGTCGGTCCGGGCCGGCGACCAGATCGAGCTGATGTTGCTAGGGGATGTCTGATGGTTCCGGCACCCCCGGACGAGGAGACCGGATGACCGAGCGCCCTGCGGGCCTGACCCATGTCGACGAGACCGGGGCGGCGCGGATGGTGGACGTGTCCGCGAAGGACGTGGGAGTCCGGCGGGCCGTTGCCAGTGGCAAGGTTCTGGTCTCGGCCGAGGTGGTGACGGCGCTCCGTGGTGACGGCGTGCCGAAGGGCGACGCGCTCGGCGTCGCGCGGATCGCCGGGATCATGGGAGCGAAGCGGACGCCGGACCTGGTTCCGCTGTGCCACCCGATCGCGATCACCGGCGCCAAGGTCGACCTGGAGGTCGCGGACGATGCAGTACTGATCCGCGCGCAGGTGAAGACGACCGACCGGACCGGTGTCGAGATGGAGGCGCTGACGGCGGTCGCGGTCGCCGGACTCGCGGTCATCGACATGGTCAAGGCGCTGGATCCCGCAGCAGTGCTGACCGACGTCCGGGTGGAGTTGAAAGAAGGCGGCAAGACCGGGCACTGGGAGAGGCCGTGAGGGCACTTGTCGTCAGCATCTCGAACCGGGCGGCCGCCGGTGTCTACAGCGACACCACCGGCCCGCTGATCGCGTCGCGGTTGGCTGAGTGGGGCTTCGAGGTGTCGGGTCCCGACGTGGTCCCGGACGGCGCACCCGTCGGGGCGGCGTTGCGCGCGGCGGTCGACGCGTCGTACGACGTTGTGCTCACCACGGGTGGTACCGGGATCTCGCCGACCGACGAGACACCCGAGCAAACAGGGGCTGTGCTGACGAAGGTCGTGCCCGGCATCGCGGAGGCCATCAGGGCGTACGGCATCGCCAACGGCGTACCGACGGCAGCGTTGTCCCGCGGGCTGGCCGGCGTCGCGGGCACCACGATCATCGTCAACCTGCCCGGATCTCGGGGCGGTGTGAAGGACGGTCTCGCCGTACTGGAACCGTTGCTGCGCCACGCAGTTGAGCAGGTGCGCGGTGGGGACCATGTGCGGACGGACACCGACTGATGGCGATCGTGCAATGGCCGATGGAGCTGAAACACGGGCAGGTCGGCTTGCGACCGCTGCGTGCCGGCGACGGCGGTGAATGGGCTGCAGCCCGCCAGCGGAACGTCAGTTGGCTGCGGCCGTGGGACGCGACCCAGCCGCCGGGTGCGGACGATGGAGCGCGGACGTTTCGCGCAATGGCCCGGGACTGGAACCGGCAGGCGCGGTACGGACGGATGCTTCCGTTCGTCATCACGTACGGGGGCGCGGCGGGCGCCGGCGCGCGCTCGAAATGGCCGCTGGTCGGACAGCTCACGGTGTCCGGAATCACCTACGGCTCGGCCCGCTGGGCGAACCTCGGCTACTGGGTCGACGAGCAGTACGCCGGTCGCGGCATCGTGCCGACCGCGGTCGCGATGGCCGCGGACCACTGCTGGTTCACCCTTGGCCTGCACAGGATCGAAGTCGCGATCCGCCCCGAGAACAAGGCAAGTCTGCGGGTCGTGGAGAAGCTCGGCTTCCGGTACGAAGGCGAGCGGCCGCGGTTCCTGCACATCGACGGCGACTGGCGCGACCACCGGATCTTTGCCTTGAACATCGAAGAGGTCGGACCCGGTCTCGTAGCGCGACTGCGCTGACTACGCTCGGTGCTATTCACACCAGTCACACGAGTCTTCTTGCGACACACCGTCTCACGTACCCCATCTGGCCCCCGCCGCACCTTAGCGTCGTCGCATGGGGACGACAGGGTTGATCTATGTGGCGATCGTCGCCGCGTGGGCCGCTTATCTCGTCCCGATGTGGCTGAAGCGTGGCGACGAAGCGCGGCGCAAGCCGACGGTGCCGTCGTCCGACGAAGCGCGGGTGCTGTCCCGCGATGCGTCGCGAACCAGGTACGTCGTGCGTCCACCCGGAGCCGCTGCCGCCGACGACGCCTCGCCGCCGACGCGGTACATCCCCAACCGAGCCCGCCGGGTGGCCGCCATGCGCCGCCGGCGGGTGCTGTCGATCCTGACCCTTTCGCTGCTGTCCGTCGTGGCGCTCGCCGGACTGGCGATGCTGCCGTGGTGGACGGTGGCGGCGCCGGCGACCCTGATCGCCGGATTCGTCGTCCTCACCCGTGTGCAGCTGCGCCGGCAGGCGCGGACGCGGGCAGCGGTCGCGGCGGAGCGTCGTACCCGCGACCGGTCCCGGCACGACCGCGGCCCGGCCGGTAAGCCGGCGCCGTCGCCCGACGAGGAGATGACCATCGAGGTCAAGCTCCCCGCCGAGCCTGCTCCCGTACCGGCCACGGCGCCGGCCAAGGTCGAGACTCCGGCGTCCGAAGGGCTGTGGGACCCGGTTCCGGTGACGCTTCCGACGTACGTGATGAAGGAGAAGGCGCCCGACCGGACCGTTCGGACGATCTCCCTCACCGACGACGAAGTGTTCTCCAGCGCGCGTACTTCCGACCCTGCCGAGAAGCCCGCAGCCGCCGACACCCCCGCCCCGCAGCAGGTCGAAGAGCCAGAGGTGAAGCGGGCCGTCGGCGACTGATAACCGGTTTTAGTTCGCGGGGCTCCACGTGTTAGAGTTTCGCGGTCGCCAGGGAAACCTGGCGGGCAAGCTCGGGGCTGTGGCGCAGTTGGTAGCGCGCTTCGTTCGCAACGAAGAGGCCAGGGGTTCGAATCCCCTCAGCTCCACGAGAGTCGACAGGCGACGTGTGTCGCGCACTTTGTGCGCTGACCACGTCGCCTTCGTCATTTGTGCGGCTTCGCTTCGCTCGCCGCGTGCGGGGGCTCCGCCACCCGCACCCCCTGGCGCCTTCGCTTCGCTCGGCTCCTGGGGTGGGTTGGGCAGTCAGCTCGCCTGCGGGGTTGGGTCGGGCTGATGGTCGGAGAGGTGCTGTCTGCCTGGGCAAGCACCACCGCTCCGCGGCACCAGCCGTCGGCGGGGTTATCCACAGGAAGGCTGATGGACAGCCCAGGCGGCATCCTGGTCGGTAGTCTCAGAGGCGCAGATGCGGGGAGGAAGAGTTGATGGGGTCAGGAGACCGTGTGAGCGATGGTGGCGAGCAGCCGGATCTTGATGCGGCGGACCTGGCAGCGCTGCGGACAGCGATGGAAGGGCTGCGTGAGAAAGGGCGACCGCGGAGTGCGACGTCGGCATCGGGATTTCGGCCTCGGTTTCCGGATCTGGAATCCTGGGTGCACGAGTTCTTTGTGCTCACCTTCGGGCGGCCTCCCGAGCAGGCGCGTTGGTGTGCCCAGTGGTGGGATCACCCAGAGGCGGTCCTCCGCCTGGATGCGTTGTGGCGCACCTGGGAGGTGGCGTCGCTGGACCCGGTGCACGGCGTGGCCAACTGGATCAGTAGTCACCTGGATCCCAACCTGGCGCAGCTTTTCAGCGCTGCCGGCCCGTTCGCTCGGTGCGCAGAAGGGCGGCACATACCGACTCCGGTGCTGCCTGTGAACCCGCCGCCGGATGGCTTCGGGACACTGCCTCTGCCTTGGTGGGAGGTTCTCGGTGAAGACGACAGGTGAACGCGGACGAGCGGCTGCGGCAGAACTTCCTGGATGCACTGACGCGCATGGATGGGTGGATGAACTCGGAAGGCATTGCCTACCGAGTGATCGGTAGCTTGGCCGTAAGCGCGTATGTCGATGGGGGTCGCTCGCAAAGCTCGACACGGTCGCGGCCGAGGTCTACATCGACTTCCGTCCGGGCAACGAGAAGTCTTATCTGACGCACCGCCAACTGATGTTCCCGGTGCCGACTACGCTGTTCCAGCCGAGCGGCGCGCGCCTGCTCGGACGTGAAATCGAGACCATCGACCCGCGCACGTTGCTGCATACCTTCGGCACTATCGGCGGCGTCGTGCGGCCGAAGGACGTACCGAAGATGATCAGGCTGGCCGAGGCGATCGGCAGCGGCCAGGCGGTCAGTCGGCACTCAGAGCAGGACTGCGAGGTGTTCGATCGCTTCATGGTCGCCCGCAAGCGGCAGGCACCGATGTTTATCGCAGCCAAGACCAGCTGGGAAGGCGTTCTGGATGTCCTGCCTCCGAAGGCCGCAGGCACTCTCAAACAGCGCCTGTCGCCCACCGCGCAACGCGTGATGGGACAGATGAACCGCACGGGGAGTCGCGATGGCCGAGAAGACGGGCTCTAGGGCGCCGAGGGGATCCGCAGCCGGGCCTGTAGCCCAATGTGGTCCGACAGGTAGCCCGGACCGCCAGGCAGGGGTCGCTTGTCGGTAAACAGCAGGTCTGTGTGATCGACGTCGATCCCCTCGGTGACGAGGATGAAATCGATGCATTGGGGCGTTGTGCCTGGTGGCAGAAAGTCGGTATGGAACGTTGGTGGGCACCGGCCGTCGAACGTATCGCGCAGGCCTGACCGCTGTCGGAGTTCAGGGTGCAGCGCACTCGCTCGGGCGACATTGAAATCTCCACAAACCACGGCCGGTGAACTGTCGGCGGTGACCGTCTGCGCGACCGCAGTGAGTTGGTCGCGCTGCAACTGGCGGAATCGGTTGTCTTCCGACCAATCGCCGTCGGTGTTGGCCGTCGGGTGGATATTCAGCACGCGGGCCGGGCTGTCCGCCAGCCGAACCGTGAGCATCCCACTGTGGAGGGCGTTCAGCCGGGCGCGAGCGGGGATTTCTGAATGACGCGACGACCACGGCAGGCGGGCGTACGTCATGCCAGACAGTCGCAGTCGTGACAGCGTGACCAGACCGCCCGCGGGCCCGACCACCGACGGCCGATAGGCTGCATGCGGAAAGGACGGCATCCCTCGTCGAAGATGCGCCAGGTGATGGTATGAGAACATCTCCTGCAGGCAGATCAGATCGATGTCGCCGGCGTCAACCTCGGCCGCGATCGCGGCGAACCGCTCGGCGACGCGAGTGCCCTTCAAGGGAAGCCCATGCACGTTCAGGCTGGCGACGGTCAGACGCATGATCATGGTGGGCGACATCGTAACCATCGAGGTTGGCTGTACTGCCGATCTTCCGCGTAGGCGTCCCTCATTCTCACCCCGCTCACCCGCGCGGGTTGGGGGGAGTGGTACTTGGGGTACGTAGGGTGGGGGTGTGCCTGGGCGGGCTGGGGGGTTAGTGCGTGGGGGCGGGTCTGTTCTGGGGTTTGGGGGAGTGCTGCGGGGGTTTCGGCTGGAGGGGGAGGTTACGCAGCGGGAGTTGGCTGCGCGGGCTGGGCTTAGTGCGGGGGCTATTCGGGATCTGGAGCAGGGGCGTACGCGGAGTCCTAAGCGGGACTCGGTGGCGGCTATTGCTGCTGCGTTGGGGTTGAGCCGGCGGGATGCTGATGCGTTGCATGCTGCTGCGAAGGTGGGGCGGGCGGAGGCGGGGGCTGCTGTTGGCGGCTCTGGCCTTGGCGCTGTTGGGCGGTTGCGGGTTGGGGTGCTGGGGCCGCTGGAGGTTTGGCGGGGTGAGGCTTCGGTTGTTGTGAAGTCTGGTGCGCAGCGGGTCTTGCTTGCTCGGCTTGCGTTTGGTGCGGGGGCCGTGGTGGGGCAGGACGAGCTTGTTGAGCTCTTGTGGGCGGGGCGGGTGCCGGAGAATGCGGCGAGTCTGTTGCATTCTCGGGTGGCGCGGCTGCGGCGGTTGCTCGAGCCTGCTGGGGCCCCTGGGTCTGTGGTTGTGGGTGGTGGGGCTGGGTATCGGCTGGCGCTGGAGGCTGCCGATCTTGATCTGCTGTCGTTTCGGGAGTTGACGGCTCGGGCGGCGCGCGCCGAACCGGAGGCGGCGCTTGCGTTGCTTTCGGATGCGGTGGCGTTGTGGCGGGGCGAGACTGATGTGGAGTCGGTGGCGAGCGATCCGCTGTATGTGGCGGTCTCCCATGAGTACGTGGGTGCCGTACGGGCGTTCGCTGCGTTGGCGCGCGATCTTGGGGAGCCGGAGGAGGCGCTGGAACGGCTGCGTGGGCTGGCGAATCGGGACGAGCTTGATGAACCGTTGCATGTCGAGTTGATCCGGACGCTTGGCGCGGCTGGGCGGCAGGCGGAGGCGCTTGCCGTGTACGGGCGGATCAGGTCGGCGCTCGCCGAACACCTCGGCGTCGACCCCGGCGAACGCCTCCGTACCGCCCACCTCGAAATCCTCCAGCAGCAAAGCACCCCACACCAGACCACCACCGACCACTGGCACCCGAGCGCCCGCCAGGGCGGGGCGCAGCAGGCAGAGGCGGAAGGTGGCGAGCCAGACCGCGGCGGGGCGGCGCAGGCCGGGGCAGGGCAGGGCGGAGGGTCGCGGGACGCGGAGCGAGAGGGGGTTGTTGTTCAGCAGGCTCCTTCGGCGCCGCCTGATTTTGTGGGGCGGGTGGGGGAGTTGGAGACGATCTGCCGGGGGCTTGGGCGGCCGGGGGCGTTGTCTTCGCGGGTTGTGCTGATCAACGGGATTGCTGGTGTCGGGAAGACCGCGCTGGCGTTGACTGCAGCTCATCGGCTTCGCGAGGCGTACCCGGACGGTCAGTTGTACGCAGACCTGCGCGGCAGCGGCACGACGACGCCTGCACCGTTGCAGGTGCTCGGGCGGTTCCTGCGTGCGCTCGGCGTACCGGGGCGGCGGATCGGCACCGACGAGACCGAGGCCGCCGCGTTGCTCCGCAGCGAACTCGCGGACCGCCGGATGCTGCTACTGCTCGACAACGCTCAGGACGCTGCCCAGGTACGGCCGTTGCTGCCCGGAGCGGGACGCAGCGACGTCATCGTTACTAGCCGACGGCAACTACCGGAGCTGACCGCGGCGGAGGTGGTGAGCCTCGAACCGCTCGCCCACGAGGACGCGGTCGCTCTGATCACCTCCACCTCGAGGATGTCCCGCCTCGACACCGACACCGAAGGCCTCGACGCCCTCGCGGAAGCCTGCGCAAGGCTCCCGCTCGCGCTCCGCATCGCCGGCGCGCGGCTCGCGACCAGGCGGGAGTGGACGGTCGCCGACCTGGCCCGTCGCCTCTACGACCGGAACCGCCGCCTCACCGAACTCAGCCTCGGCGAATCCAGCGTGCTCAACAGCTTCGAACTCAGCTACGCCGATCTCGGTCCGGACGCCCAGCGCGCGTTCCGCCTGTGCAGCTTGCACCCGGGCGACGACTTCAGCGCCGACAGTACGGCGGCGCTGCTCGACCTGACGACCGCGACGGCCGACCGGGTCCTCGAGGACCTGCTCGGCGCGAACATGCTCCTGCAGCAGGCCAAGAACCGCTACCGGTTCCACGACCTGCTCGGCCTGTACGCGCGACAACTCCTCGCGGCCGACGACGAGCGTGAGCCCGCACGCACCAGGCTTTACAGGTGGTACGCCAGGACCGTCACAGCAGCAATCGACTGCGTACATCCGCAACTCGTACGGCTCAGCGGGCGTCCTGAAACGGCCGGCGTCTTCGAGGACAAGGCGGAGGCGCTCACCTGGCTCGACGAGGAGCTGCCTGCTCTGGTGGCCGTCGTACAGGAGCCGTTCGACGACGAATCCTTGGCGTGGCGTGTGGCCGATCAGCTGCGCGGATACTTCCTGCTCCGCAGGGACGCCGAGGGCTGGCTGTCCGCGGCGGAGGCCGGGATGGCCGCTGCGACCGCGGCCGGTGACGACCACGCGCAGGTCGCGATGCTGATCAACCGGGGTCAGGCGCTCGGCGCCGTCGGACGGGACGAGGACGCACTGTCCGACTGCCTCGCCGGTCAGGCGCTTGCTGTGGCCGTCGGCTGGGCGACGGCGGCTGCCTATCTGGCACACCAGGTCGGCTGGCTGCAGTTGGAGCGAGGCCACCTTGACGACGCCGAGCTGTGGATGAGCCGCGCACTGGAGCTGACCGACGACGAGCCGTACGGGCATGTACGCGCCATCGCGCTCAACGGCCTCGGGATGGTGCGCCTGTACCAGGGTGCTTTGCAGGAAGCCGCTGACCTCTTCGCGGCTGCGCTCGAGGCCGGCAAGTACGGTCTGGAGACGTCGACCCTCACCATCCGCGGCAACCTGGCGAGCGCCCTTCTGCAATCAGGCGCGACCGACCGCGCGGCTGAGTTGCTCAGCGAGCTGATGGCGACGTACCACCGCCGCTCGCACTTCCGTGGTGAGCTGTCGACCTTGGACGACTGGGCGCGGCTGCACAGTCAACGTGGTGACGGTGCAGCCGCACTGGAGACGGCGCTGCGAGCACACCAGCTCGCCAACGTCGTACGTGATCCGAAGGCTCAGGCTCAGACCGCGTCGACCGTGGCGCAGGCGCACCTGACCTTGGGCGACGCGGCCGCGGCCGCTGAGTGGATCGAGGCGTGTCTCGCGATCGCCCGCGAGACGTACCCGTACCTCGAAGTCGAGGCGCTGCTCGTGCTGGCTGCTGCCCGGGCCGTCGTCGGCGACCAGAAGGCCGCGGACGTGGCCGCCGAGCAGGCTGCGGTGATCGCCGCAGCCTGCGGTTTCCGACGACTCGAGGCCGAGGCCAGAACCAGATCTCAGGCCTTGTAGAGGCAGTACGAGTAGACGATGCGGCCGGTGATCGCACTGTCGCCCCGCGGCTCGAACCACAGCATGGTCTTGGTGCTCCGGGGGTGGTAGCCGAGGTTCACGGTCTTGGTGACCTCGCGGCCCGAGTTCCCCTGCAGGGTCGTGAACGTGCTGGACGTGCCCTGCCTGATCCGTACCCGGATCATCTTCGTGTTGCTCGCGGTCCGGTAGGTGACTCGTACCTTGGCGGTCCCGCCCGGCCAGGTGAGGTAGCCGAACCCGATGCCGGCGCTCACCTGGAAGCTCTCGCTCCTGGAGCTGACACAGGTCACGGCGTCCGCTCGGCTCGCGGTCCGGACTGCGACGGCCGACGACATCAGCAGGGCGAGCGCCGTGATCAGCACGGACACTCTTCGGACAGACAGACCCACAACGACTCCTTCAGTGGTTGGACAGCATCAGGAGCAACCTAGGAGTCGTGGCCGTCGTCCGGCTGCCCGTACTGTGCCCGTACCGGTGGGGTCAGCTGAGCGTTGTGGCTGCTGCTTTGAGGTCGTCCAGCGCGGCCAGGGTGCGCTGAGACAGCGTGGAGTCGTCGTCGACGGCCGTCCAGCTCTCGAAGCCTTGCTTGAACGCCAGGAGCCCGAGCTCGGCTGCCAGGTGGGCGATCGGGGCTGGGGTGCCTCGGCTCAGCAGGGCCTCGGTCATGGCTCGGCCCAGACCCACCGACTTCAGGGCGTCGCGTTCCTGGAGCTCTGTGCTGGCGGCGATGGCTGCCTTCAGGCGGGGAGCGAGCTCGCGGTTCATGGGGCCCATGGTGTTCGCGGCGCGTTCCAGGCCGGCGGCCACGGCCTCCAGCGGAGTGGCGGCGGCCGGCGCCTCGGTGATGCCCTCGGTCAGGAGCGTGCTGAGGGCGTCCTGCCCGGCGACCAGGAGTTCGCGCTTGTCCGGGAAGTGCCGGAAGAACGTGCTCTTGGTGACGCCTGCGCGCTCGGCGATCTGGGCGACCGTGGTGGTGTCGTAGCCGTGTTCGGCGAACAGGTCTACCGCGGCCATGACCAGCCGCTCGCGTGCTCCTGGTTGCCATCGTGCCATGCCGCCATTCTAGGCGATGGGACCTTTGTCCCATCGAGTGCTACGGTGATAGGACAAAGGTCCCATCACTGAGGAGTTCCTGATGCAGGTCTTCATTACCGGCGGCACCGGGCTGATCGGTTCCGCCGTCGTTCGTGAGTTGCTCGCCAACGGGCACACGGTGCTCGGGCTGGCGCGGTCCGATGCGTCCGCCGCTGCGTTGCGGGAGGCCGGCGCGGAAACAGTTCGCGGCGGTTTGGCCGATCTCGACGTGCTGCGCGCCGGCGCCGCCAAGTCCGACGGCGTGATTCACCTTGCCTTCAGCAACGACTTCAGCAGTCCGGAGGTGCTGGCCGCGGGGGTTGCCGAAGAGAGTGCTGCGCTGGCAGCGATGGGTGAGGAGTTGGTCGGGAGTGGGCGGCCGCTGGTGACGGTGTCCGGTACGCCGTGGGTGCCGGGGCGGGCGTCCACCGAGGAGGACCCGTTGCCGTTGGAGGGTCCGGTGGGTGGGCGCGGGCGTTCCGTCATGGCGGCGCTGGCGTTGGCCGAGCGCGGTGTGCGGAGTGCTGCCGTACGGATGCCGCGAACTGTCCATAACGAGGGTGACGGTGGATTTGCCGGCCTGCTGACACAGATCGCGCGTCAAAGCGGAGTGTCCGGATATCCCGGTGACGGTACGCAGCGTTGGCCCGCGGTGCATGCACTGGATGCGGCGGTGCTCTTCCGGCTGGTGCTGGAGAGTGCGGACGCCGGTACGGCGTGGCAGGCGGTGGACGACGAGGGAGACGCCGTACGGGACATTGCCGAGGTGATCGGCCGGCGGCTCGGACTGCCGGTGCAGTCGGTGCCGGAAGAGACGTACGGCCCACTCGGCCAGATCTTCGCGGTTGATCAGCCGGCGTCGAGTACGTACACGCGGAAGACTCTCGGCTGGCGGCCTGAGCACCCGAAGCTGCTGGCGGACCTGGAGAACATCCAGCCCTGAGGTGCAGACTGGGGGCGGAGGTACGCGATGGCTACCGTTCGCTACATGGTCCATGACGTCGACGCTGCGATCGCCTTCTATTGCGATCAGCTCGGGTTCCGCGAGGTGATGCACCCGGCGCCGACGTTCGCCATGGTCGCCCGGAACGACCTGCGGCTGACGCTCAGCGTCCCCGGGGGCGGGCCGGGCGGCGGGCAGGCGATGCCCGACGGTACGTTGCCGGCCCCGGGCGGCTGGAACCGGATCTCGCTCGAGGTCGCAGACCTCGAGGCCGACGTCGATCGGCTGCGCGCGGCCGGAGTCGTGTTCCGCAACGACGTCGTGACCGGCGTGGGCGGCAAGCAGATCCTGGTCGACGATCCGTCCGGCAATCCGGTGGAACTCTTCCAGCCCTTGATCCCCGAGGCGGCCGAGTAGTTAGGAAACGCGGCAGCTAATCTTGACTCATTCCAGAAAACGCGGAAGACTGCTGGGCGTGCCGACGGTGGATGAGCTCGAGGGGTTGCTGCGTGCAGCCTCGTTGCGGGTGACCCGGCCGCGGCTGGCGGTGCTGACCGCGGTCTACGGGCATCCGCATGCGGACACGGACTCGATTATCGGTGCCGTGCGCAACGAACTGCCCCAGACCTCGCATCAGGCGGTGTACGACTCGCTGCAGACGTTGACGGCAGCGGGCCTGGTACGGCGGATCCAGCCGCTGGGATCGGTGGCGCGGTACGAATCGCGGGTGGGCGACAACCATCACCACGCGGTCTGCCGGTCCTGCGGTGCGATCGCCGACGTCGACTGTGCGGTCGGGCATGCGCCCTGCCTGACCGCGTCCGACGACCACGGTTTCGTCATCGACGAGGCCGAGGTCATCTACTGGGGCCTGTGCGCCGACTGCTCACGCCGTACCTGATCTTCGTTCGACAACGTCCAGTCCTGGAAGGAATCCGATGTCCGAGACCCATGAGCCCCTGCCTGGCGAGGCTTCCGCGGAGAGCCGCGGCGCCGAGGAGACCGGCGGCTGCCCGGTGAACCACGGTCAGGGCGTGCACCCGACCAGCGGGAACGCCAACCGTGAATGGTGGCCGAACCAGCTGAACCTGAAGATCCTGGCCAAGAACCCGGCCGTCGCGAACCCGCTCGGCGGAGACTTCGACTACGCCGCCGAGTTCAAGACCCTGGACCTGGCCGCGGTCAAGGCCGACATCGCCGAGGTGCTCACCACCTCGCAGGACTGGTGGCCGGCCGACTTCGGCAACTACGGCCCGCTGATGATCCGGATGGCCTGGCACAGCGCCGGTACGTACCGGATCCACGACGGCCGCGGTGGCGCCGGCGCCGGGCAGCAGCGGTTCGCGCCGCTGAACAGCTGGCCGGACAACGGCAACCTGGACAAGGCGCGCCGGCTGCTCTGGCCGGTGAAGAAGAAGTACGGCCAGAAGATCTCCTGGGCCGACCTGCTGGTGCTGACCGGCAACGTCGCACTGGAGACGATGGGCTTCAAGACTTTCGGGTACGCCGGCGGCCGTGAGGACGTGTGGGAGCCCGAGACCGACGTGTACTGGGGTCCGGAGACGACCTGGCTCGGCGACGAGCGGTACACCGGTGACCGCGACCTGGAGCGTCCGCTCGGTGCGGTCCAGATGGGCCTCATCTACGTGAACCCGGAAGGCCCGAACGGCAACCCGGACCCGATCGCGTCGGCCCGCGACATCCGCGAGACGTTCGGCCGGATGGCGATGAACGACGAGGAGACCGTCGCGCTGATCGCGGGCGGCCACACGTTCGGCAAGACCCACGGAGCCGGCCCGGCCGAGAACGTCGGCGCGGAGCCCGAGGGTGCGCCGATGGACCACATGGGCCTGGGCTGGCGGAGCACGTTCAACACCGGCAAGGGCAAGGACGCGATCACCAGCGGTCTCGAGGTCACCTGGACCACCAAGCCGACGCAGTGGACGAACGAGTTCTGGGAGATCCTGTTCGGCTACGAGTGGGAGCTGAGCAAGAGCCCGGCCGGCGCCAACCAGTGGGTGGCGAAGAACGCCGAGGCGATCGTCCCGGACGCGCACGGCGGCCCGAACAAGCTGCCGACGATGCTGACCACCGACCTCGCGCTGCGGTTCGACCCGATCTATGAGCCGATCTCGCGGCGGTTCAAGGACAACCCGGACGAGTTCGCGGACGCGTTCGCGCGGGCCTGGTACAAGCTGACGCACCGCGACATGGGCCCGATCGTGCGCTACCTCGGCTCCGAGGTTCCGGGCGAGGTGCTGATCTGGCAGGACCCGGTGCCGGCCGTCGACCACGAGCTGGTGAACGACGCCGACGTGACCGCGCTCAAGGCCGCTATCGCCGCGTCGGGCCTGACCGTGGCGCAGCTGGTCTCGACCGCGTGGGCGTCCGCGTCGACGTTCCGCGGCAGTGACAAGCGTGGTGGCGCCAACGGTGCACGTATCCGCCTGCAGCCGCAGAGCGGGTGGCAGGTCAACAACCCCGACGAGCTCGCCCAGGTACTGCGGACGCTCGAGGGCATCCAGCAGTCGTTCGGCAAGCCGGTCTCGCTCGCGGACGTGATCGTCCTGGCCGGTGGTGTCGGTGTCGAGATCGCCGCGAAGAACGCCGGCGTCGACATCGTCGTACCGTTCACCCCGGGCCGTACGGACGCGACCGCGGAGCAGACCGACGCGGACTCGTTCGCCGCGCTCGAGCCGGTCGCGGACGGGTTCCGCAACTACTACGGCAAGGGCAACCGGCTGCCGGCCGAGTACCTGCTGCTCGACCGTGCGAACCTGCTCACGCTGAGCGCCCCGGAGCTGGCCGTCCTGGTCGGCGGTCTGCGGGTCCTCGGTGCGAACTACGACGGTTCGAAGTACGGCGTACTCACCGACAACCCCGGCACGCTGACGAACGACTTCTTCGTCAACCTGCTCGACCTCGGCACCGAGTGGCACGCGACCGACGAGAGCCAGGAGACGTTCGAGGGCACCGTCGACGGCAAGGTGAAGTGGACCGGTACCCGCGCCGACCTGGTCTTCGGCTCGAACTCCGAGCTCCGCGCCGTCGCCGAGGTCTACGCCAGTGACGACGCCAAGCAGAAGTTCGTCACCGAGTTCGCCGCCGCCTGGCACAAGGTGATGGAACTCGACCGCTTCGACCTCCACCGCTGACCCACTCCGAAACCGGCTCCCTCGCGCATGCGGCGGAGCCGGTTTCGCAGTGCGCAGCGCTCAGTTGTGGCAGGTGCGCGGCGGCGCGGACGGGGCTGTCGGGTCGCCGTTGGGGTCTACCAGAACCGGGCGGAGGTCGGTGATCTGGAGAGGGAGAGAGCGGCTGAAGTTGAGTGGGATGTCGCCCTGCATGCCGCCGCCGGTCCAATGCACGGTCCAGTACGCCGTTGCGGTGACGGTGTAGCTGCCTGTCTTCGTACAGCGTGAGGACTTGGTGTACTTGAAGCCGCACGTGGGCGATGAGGGCATGGCCTTCAGTGACTTGCCGGCCGCCATGCTCGTGGTGAACGGCGTGCCGGCGCCCTTGCAGGTAACGGACTTGCCGGCGCCCATGGCCCAGTCGATGTGGTCCACCCTGCCGGTCGCCGTGATCGACACCCCACCGAGCGTCGCAGTCTTGGTCTGCGGCCCGGTCGTCGTCGGCCCCGGATCCGTCACCCACATCCAAACCGGCACATTCACAATGCCGACATGCTGCGCACTCTGCACATAAGGCGAAACCCCAAGCCCCGGCGCCACAAACCCCATCGTCCGAACCACCAGCCGCGCAGCAACCCGAGGATCAATCGTGCGCGCCTTCGCGGGCTCCCGGACGACGGACAGCGCCCTCTCGATGCCTTCCGGTCTCCCGTTCACGACGTCAAGAATCACCCAGCACATGTAGTACTTGGTGCCTGGCGGGTACTTGATGGGCGGTCCCATCAGGAGCGGCGTGTCCACGGGGGTCAGGTAGCAGCCTGACCCCGCGTCGAAGAACCCGTCGGCTGTCCGGCAAGGCACAACCTGACCTTTGAAACGCACGCAGACTTGGCCGGCTTCTTGGATCCGGGAGTTGCCGTCCCGGAGGTCTTGGGCGGGTCTCCGCCGTCCTCGACGGAGGTTACACATTGGCCCGCGCTCCACCCGACGACGCAGTCCGATGAGCTCGGGACAGGATCTGCGGTTGCTCTGGGCAATCCTAGGAGGGACAGAGCGACTACGGCGCCGAGGACCTTGTACGTCAACACTTGGCGGCCTTCCTGCTCTGCGCATGATCAGCCTTCCAGGCGCCCTGGACGCGACGCATCTGCATCTGATCGACAGTCTGGTCGGGCGTACCGGGCCGCCGAACGCTCTTGCCCTTCGAGTCCAGCGCACCTGCCTCGGAGGAGTCGACGCACGCGCTCAGGATCAGATCGTTGATCTCGCCGGTGGCGTCAGGCTTGCCGATGCTCAGCGGCTTGGTCCAGACGACCCGCAAGTGGCCTGCGGAGTGCCATTTGTAGGCGCGGAAGTTCTCTGCCTCGATGATTTCGGCCTTGAGCATGACGCCGCTCGTGTACTTGTTCAATGCGGTCACATTGACGCCGCCGCTGAGGTACATGGCGTCCACTGCAGCGACGAAGCCGCGGTAGGCCGTTGATGCGGCTGCTACTGCCTGTGTTTTGGGCGAGTGGCTGGAGGTGGGGGAGGGCGTCGAGGTCGGCGAAGTGGGGGTGGTGTTGGGGTGACCGGCTTCGGGGGAGCCTTGGCAGGCCGTTAGCGCTGTCAGGGCGCAGAGGGCTGCGAGGGCGGTTCCGAGGGCCGGTCGGCGCGGCATTGGTGGCTCCGTTCATCGATGCGGGTGGTGTAAGGGTCGCATACGGAGGGTGTTCGCCGGCGGGTTATCCACAGAGCTGCAGGTTTGCTGCAATCGCGGGAGTGCCTGTGGATAAGTGGGGCTGAGGGCGGGTGGGAGTCGTACAGTCGGGGGGTGGCTACTGAGGGTTTTGAGGTTTGGTCGGTGGGGGATTTGCGGCGGGATCTTGCTGGGGTGTTGGGGCGGTTTCGGCGGGGGCGGGGGATGGCGTTCAGTTTTGGGGACGGTGGGGTGCCGGAGGCGGTGGTGCTGACGTACGACCAGTTCGAGGATCTTGGTGGGGAGACGAAGTTCGAGCGGCGGCCCGGTGTGGTGGGGGTCGAGGACGTTCGGGCTGAGTTGGCGGCGATGGTGGAGGCGATTCGGGGTGGGGCGTTCGCGCCGGTGGTGTGGGGGGATGGGGGTGTGGCTGAGGCGGTCATCATGTCCACTGCGCAGTACCGCGAGTTGCGTGGGGACGATGAGCCTCCGGCGGGGACGATCGACGACCCGACCCGTCGCGTCTACGCCAGCGAACCCCTCCCGACCAGCCGCGCCATGACTCTCGACGAGATCGCCGAGATGATGGGGCCGTACACCCAGCAGGTGCTCGAGGAGATCCGCCAGGAGCAGCGCGAGGAGGCGGAGGGTTCGCGCCGGGACGATGACTCGCAGTGAGCCAAGGCCCGGCGCGTTACGAGATCGTCATCGGCAAGGGGTTCGCCGTCGACCTGATGCGTCTTGCGGCGGCCGCTGAGAAGGATCCGCGTGGCCCCGACGGCTATCTTCACCGCCAGGTGCTGAGGCAGATCGGCGACCTCGCCGAGGGGGTGGCTGATGGGCGGCATGCATTGGGGTATGAGTCGGGGAAGGGGGATTTGCGGGATTGTGTGACTGCTTATCTGCAGTCGGATCCGCAGGCGAAGGCTGATTATCGGCTGGTGTTTCGGGAGATGCCGCCGGAGGGGCCGGGTGGGATTCCGCGGCGGGAGTTGCTGGCTGTCAAGCCGCGGCAGGGCGCCGGGAACATCTATGAGCACACGTGCGCGCGGCTGAACCGGAACCCGCACGATCGGCAGCCGGGGCTGAATGCGTTCGGTGATCGGATGCCCAGCCTCAAGCAGAACCAGGCTCAGCGGCAGGCCGAGCTTGACGCCAAGCGTGCTGTCGCGCACGCGTTCCCCGGTCAGGTGCCGTTGGCAACGTCACGCCCGCTGGCGGCCGCTCAGTTCGGCGCCCGTCGGGCGGACTCACCGTCGCAGCCGGGCCAGAGCCTCGACCGCTGAGGTGGTTCCCCACGCAGGCAGAACCCCGCAAAACCGGGGCAAAACGGCCTGATATCGGGGGTTCTGCCTGCGTGGAGAACCAGTTGGCGGATGGGGAGGGTTTGAAAGCGGGGGCTTGCGTGGCAGGCTGGTTGGGTTTGTTGTGGGCGGAGAGGGAGCTGGTATGCGGTTTCATGGAGATCGGGTGCCGGCGGGTGACCTGACGTTCAGTGATGTGTTCTTGGTGCCTAATCGGTCGGCGGTGGCGTCGCGGCTGGATGTGGATCTGTCGACGGCGGATGGGACCGGGGCGTCGATTCCGGTGGTTGCGGCGAACATGACCGCGGTGTCGGGGCGGCGGATGGCGGAGACGATCGCTCGGTGTGGCGGGCTGGCGGTGATTCCGCAGGACATTCCGGTGGATGTGGTCGCCGAGGTTGTTGCCTGGGTCAAGCAGCGGGATCCGGTGCATGACACGGCGTTGACGCTGCCCCCGACCGGTACGGTCGGCGAGGCGCTGAACCTGCTGCCGAAGCGGAACCACGGTGCCGTGATCGTCGTCGACCGGGGGCGTCCGGTGGGTGTCGTGACGGAGGCGGACTGCTCCGGCGTCGACCGGTTCGCGCAGCTGGACGCGATCATGTCCCGTGAGTTGCTCACGTTGCCGTACGGGATCGATCCGGAGGCGGCGTTCAACCAGCTGCACGACGGTCGGCACCGGCTGGCTCCGGTTGTCGATCGCGAGGGCGAGATCGTCGGCATCCTCACCCGTCAGCGGGCTCTCCGCGCCACGCTGTACGACCCGGCGCTCGATGCGAACGGCAAGCTCCGCGTCGCGGCCGCGATCGGGATGAACGGTGACGCGGAGCAGAAGGCGAAGGCCTTGCTGGATGTCGGCATTGACGTCCTGGTGCTCGACACCGCGCACGGGCACCAGGAGCGGATGCTCGAGGTCGTCGAACGGGTCCGTGCACTCGCCCCGCAGGTGCCGATCGTGGCCGGCAACGTGGTGACCGCCGAAGGCGTCACGGATCTCGTCAACGCCGGCGCGGACATCGTGAAGGTCGGTGTCGGACCGGGGGCGATGTGCACGACCCGGATGCAGACGGCGGTCGGGCGCCCGCAGTTCTCGGCGGTGCTCGAGTGTGCGACAAGGGCGCGGGAGCTCGGCAAGCACGTGTGGGCGGACGGCGGCGTACGGCATCCGCGGGATGTGGCGCTGGCGCTCGCGGCGGGCGCGTCGAGTGTGATGATCGGATCCTGGTTCGCGGGTACGTACGAGTCGCCGGGCGACCCGCACCGCGACAGCAAGGGCCGGATCTACAAGGAGAGCTTCGGGATGGCGTCGGCCCGCGCGGTCAAGTCCCGTACCGCCGAGGACTCGCCGTTCCAGCGCGCCCGGAAGAGCATCTTCGAGGAAGGGATCTCGACCGCCCGGATGTACCTGGATGCGGACCGCCCGAGCGTCGAGGACCTGCTGGACTCGATCGTGTCCGGGATCCGCAGCTCCTGCACGTACGTCGGCGCGGCGAACCTGAACGAGTACCACGAGCGTGCCGTGGTCGGGTTGCAGACCGCCGCCGGGTACGCGGAGGGCAAACCGCTCGACACCAGCTGGCTGTAATCGACTACACGGGCGTCATCCCGAGGGTGAGAGCGGGGCCCCGGCAAGATCATGCGCCGGGCGATGGTCACGGACCGCGTTCGGTGTCACCGTGTAGTCAACAGGGGGAGGAAGGGCACCGAACCATCCGTCGGGGGGTCGGAGTCCCGCTGGGGGCAGCGGGAGCGATCGACGCGGGGGCGCACGAACACCGGTGTCCTGCTCGTAGACGCGGGCGGTGGTGAGTTCGACCGAGGCTTGGGAGGGCGACTCGGGAACTCGCCCACCGCCCGCATCTGCTGTTCCGGCGGCACTTCACCGAGGCGCCCTTGATCCGGGCGGCGTACGGCGGCATAGTCTCAAGTGATCGATTGCTGCTCGGGAGCCGCTGTGGAAGCAGACAAGGCTGCCCCGCTACGGGTTGATGCCGAGACCGCGATCATCCTGCGCGAGGCGTACCACAAGATCGAAGCGTTGTTCCGCTCCGATCACTACGGGCTGTACGACTACGTCCGGGTGGTGGCCGGGAAGGTCGCGCACGTCGACGCGTTCTACGTCGGGTTCCTGCAGGGCACCAGCCGGGTGCGGTATCCGTACGGGTACGACGACGGCCAGTACGTCGACCCGGACACGCACATCTTCGGGCCCGGCGGGCAGACCGCGTGGCTGCTCAAGCACCGGCAGACGTACCGGTTCGGGTACGACAACGGGTTCGTGCTGCACGCCGGCGTACCGGTCGGAGATCCTGCCCGGCGCTCGGAGGACGCCGTGACCGTGCCGATCTACCGGCCGGCGAAGGACGGGCCCGACCAGCTGTTCGGGATGCTGTCGATGCAGAGTTACACGCCCAGGACGTACGACGACAACGCGGTGCGGGCGTTCGAGTGGCTGAGCGAAGTGGTGGAGCGGGTGCTGACCCGTGAGGGCGAGGACCGGGAGGCGTTGCGCCGGCTGCCCGCGGGGGACGTCGGCCCGAACCTGCTGACCTCGGACCACGTCATGGAGTACCTGACGCACCGGGTCGCGTCGATCCGCGAGATCGCGGCCGAGGCGCTGGACGAGCCTGACGTCGGTACGGCGGTGCACCGGCATCTGGAGCGGATCGTCGACGCGGCCGAGCACATCCAGTCCGAGCTCATCGAGATGCTGATGGAGACCGACGAAGGTCCCGAACGGCGGTTCACCACGCTCACCAAGGCGCAGCAAGGGGTCGCTCTGCTGCTGGCCGACGGCCTCGACAACGACCAGTTGGCCGTGGAGCTCGGCGTCAGCCTGAACACCGTCAAGACCCACCTCAGCGCGATCCTGCGCAAGTACGGGTTCCGCTATCGCGCCCAGGTCGCCGAGGACGTCCGCAAGTACCTGGCTCGCTGACCTCTCGACATAGTTGATCGGATGAAGTAACTTCCCGGGTGGTTAATTCATAAATATCCCCGCCGCCCCTGGGAGGTTCCTGTGCCGCTCGATCCTGTGTCCCGCCGGGCTTTTCTCGCGACGAGTGGTGGACTGCTCGCGTCCTGGACGCTGCCGGCCACCGCCCGTGCAACACCACCGGCGCAGACCACCGACCTGGCGCGGTTCCGTCCGGTGCGGGCGTCGTCGACCGCGTACGCCGCGACGCCGCCGGAGTTCGCCGTCGACGGCCTCGCGGTCCCGGGCGTCCGCGGATCGGGCTGGCGGGCCGGCGGCACGGACCCGCAATGGATCATGGTCGACCTGCAGGCGCGGTGCCGGGTGGAGTCCGTACGGCTGACGTTCGAGGCGACCGCTCAGGATCCTGCCTTCGACTTCTCCGGCGGCAACCCGTACGGGAACACGACCGGGCAGGAGTTGCTGTCCAGTTCACCGCTGGACTTCCGGGTCGACACCTCGACGGACGGCACGTCCTGGCAGACCGTGCACCAGGCGACGAACAGCCCCGGCGGCGCGGTGGAGATTGCGCTGCCGTCGCCGGTGACTGCGCAGTACGTGCGACTCACCGGGACCCGCCAGGCGAACACGAATGCCCTTGGCCTGAACGGTTTCCAGGTGTACGGCAGTACTGGAGCGCATCGTCCCGAGGCGACCGGCTGGACCGATTGGGGCCGGCACCTGGATCGACCGCCCGCGCTGCGGAAGGCCGCGGACGGGACGTACCCGATCGAGTCCGGCTGGACGCTGACGATGGACGAGTTCGCGAGTACGTCGGATGGCGCGGTGCTCGCCCAACCGGCAACTGACACGTCCACGTGGCTGCCCGCGACGGTTCCCGGGACCGTACTGGGGTCGCTTGTGGAGCAAGGGCATCTGCCGGATCCGGTCGAAGGCATGAACAACCTCGAGGTTCCGGAAGCGCTCAGTCGGCATGCGTGGTGGTACCACCGCAAGTTCGACCGGCCGACCGGCAGCGGGCGGGCCTGGCTGGAGTTCGACGGCGTGAACCATCTCGCCGAGGTGTGGCTGAACGGGACGTCCGTCGGATCCGTGAAGCACCCGTTCGCGCGAGCCGCCTTCGACGTCACCGCGGCGCTGCAGGCGAAGAACGCCCTCGTTGTTCGGATCACCCCAATGCCGCATCCCGGAACCGCCGGCGACAAAGGCGATGCAGGGCAATCGTTTGTTCAATCGGCGACCCTGTATCTGGACTCGCCGACGCTGCTCGCAGCATCCGGCTGGGACTGGATGCCCGCGGTCCGCGACCGCGCCGCCGGAATCTGGAACCACGTCCGCCTCCGCTACACCGGTGACGCGGTGGTCGGCGATCCCCGCGTCGTCACCAAGGTCCCGAGCCGCGACCGTGCAACCGTGACGATCACGGTCCCAGTACGCAACGCGGCCGCCGCGGCCCGGACGGTTACGGTGCAGGCAACGTTCCCCGGGCATACGGCCCGCAAGACCATCACCATCCAGCCAAACGCCACCACGAACGTTCCCTTCGACACGGTGACGATCGACAACCCACAACTGTGGTGGCCGAACGGCTACGGTGATCCGGCGCTACAGGAGTTGACTGTCACCGCGTCCGTCGCTGGTGCGGTGAGCGACAGCAGGACAAGCACCTTCGGGATCCGCGAGTTCTCGTACGACTACGACCTGCCGATCGTGATCGATCCGGCGACGAACAGTGCGCCGCAGACCGTCACGTTCGCCCAGCAGACCGCCCAGTACCTCCGGGTCCAAGGGCGTCGTCGCGCGACCGGGTGGGGCTATTCGCTGTGGACGTTGGCGATCAAGGACTCCACCGATCCGTCGGTGGACCTGGCGCGGACCGGTACAGCGACGGCGTCATCGGACGACGGGAGTCCCGCGTCGCAAGCAATCGACGGGAACGACAAGAGCCGGTGGTCCTCGCAGTACAACGACGATGAGTGGATCCAGGTCGATCTGGGAGCGCCGAAGGCCTTCGATCAGCTCGACTTGTTGTGGGAGACCGCGTACGCACTCTTGTTCACCGTCCAGGTCTCCCAGGACGGCGAGACCTGGACGGACGTCGAGACGGTCAGCAACGCACCGGTGCCGTTGAAGATCGGTGTGAACGGCGTCCGCGTGTTCTGCCGCGGCGGCAACTGGGGCTGGGACGAACTGCTCCGCCGGATGCCTGATGACCGGATGAGCGCGGTCCTCGGGATGCACCGGGACATGAACTTCACGATGATCCGGAACTGGATCGGGTCCAGTACGCGGGAGGAGTTCTACCAGGCCTGCGACGAGAACGGGATCCTGGTCTGGAACGACTTCTGGGAGGCAGGACCGTTCACCGACGACCTGCCCGGGTATGTCGGCATCGCCCGGGACACGATCGTCCGCTACCGGTCGCATCCCTGCATCGTGATCTGGTGCGGCGCGAACGAAGAGACTCCGCCGGCCGCGATCGGTGCCGGGATCGCGGCCGCGGTCCGCGAGGAGGACGACGAGATCCTGTACCTGCCGAACTCCGCCGCGGGGTTCGTCTCCGGTCATGGGCCGTACTACTGGGTCGATCCGGTGAAGTACTTCGACGCGAACACCTACGACACGTTCAACTTCGGGTTCCACACCGAGATCGGGATGCCGACGATCCCGGTCGTGGAGAGCATGCGGAACCTGGTCGGTGCTGACGATGCCGGCTGGCCGATCGGTACGCCCTGGTACCACCACGACTGGTCCACGCACGGCAACCAGCGGCCGGACACGTACCTCGGGGCGATCGAGGAACGGCTCGGGTCGTCGAGTGGGCTGGAGGAGTTCACCCGCAAGGCGCAGTTCGTGAACTACGAGAACCTGCGCGCGATGTTCGAGGCCTGGAACGCGCACCTGTGGAGCGATGCGTCGGCGCTGCTGCTCTGGATGTCGCACCCGGCGTGGCACTCGACCGTTTGGCAGACCTACGACTACGACCTGGACGTCAACGGCAGCTATTACGGCGCCCGCAAAGGCTGCGAGCCGATCCACGTCCAGGCGAACCGGACGGACTGGACAACGGTGGTCGTCAACCACACGACACAGCCGCTCGAAGGCACTGTCAACGCCGATGTGTACGCCCTCGACGGACGCCGACTGGCAACTCGCTCCGGTTCGGTGACAGTTGCGGACAGCAACAAAGCGGACGGTTTCCAGGTGGAGTTCGGCGACGAGCTGCCCGATCTCCACCTGCTCAGGTTGACGTTGGTCAGCGGCGGCAAAGTCCTTTCGGAGAACACCTACTGGCGGTACCGCCAACCGAATGCCATGCAGGCGCTCAACCAGCTCGGTCGGGCGCGCCTCGACGTACGAGCAAGCACCCGGAACGGTGCGCTGACCGCGACCGTCCGCAACACCGGCAACGTGGTCGCGGCGATGGTGCGGTTGTCGTTGCGGGATCACGCGGGCGAGCGGGTGCTGCCGGCGACGTACTCCGACAACTACTTCTGGCTGTTGCCCGGCGAGACCCGCACCGTCACCGTCACGACGCCGGGCTCGGCCTCCGGCCTGAAGCTGCAGGCCGAGCCCTACAACCGTTAGTACGAACGGGCGACGTACGCGATCAGGTCCGGCTCGTTGTCCTCGATCGGGAGCGAGCCGTCCTGGCGCTGGAGGCAGCGGACCGTCACGCCGGACTCGGCGAGGCGGTCCTCGCCCTCCTCGCCGACCGTGTCGTACGGCAGCCGCGCCCAGCCGGAGGCGGTCACCTCCACCGCCTCGTCGATCGTCGACACCGTGGTGATGCGGGCATTCTGGCGGTCGGTCGCTTCCGCCAGCAGGTGTTGCTGATCCGCGTCGATCGCCTCGACGACCGTGTTCGTGAGCTCGGCGAGGCCGACGGCGGACTTGGTGGAGCCGCGGAGCCGGCGTACGACGGTGGCGGTGCCGGCCGCCAGGTCGCGCGGGCCGACCTCGATCCGGATCGGTACGCCCTTGAGCTCCCAGTTCACCGCGCGGCGGCCGAACGGCTGGTCGGCGCGGTCGTCGAGCGTGACGCGCACACCGGCCGCGGTCAGGTCGTCCGCGATGCTCCGGGCCGCGGCGATCGTTTCATCCTTGATGGCGAGCACAACGACCTGTACGGGGGCGACTGAGGGCGGGACGCGGAGCCCCGCATCGTCTCCGTGCACCATGATCACGCCGCCGACCATCCGCGTCGTACTGCCCCAGGAGGTCGTCCAGGCCAGCTCGCGGCGGCCCTCGTTCGACAGGTAGCCGATGTCGAACGCGCGGGCGAAGTTCTGTCCGAGCTCGTGCGACGTCCCCATCTGCAGGGCTTTGCCGTCGCCGGTCATCGCCTCCAGGGTCATGGTGTTGATCGCGCCGGCGAACCGCTCCCGGCGCGTCTTCCGGCCGGCCACCACCGGGATCGCCAGCAGGTTGACCATCACGTCGCGGTAGACGTCGGACAGGATCCGCGTCGCGAAGGCGCGCGCGTCCTCGGCGGTCGCGTGCGCGGTATGGCCTTCCTGCCAGAGGAATTCGGTCGTCCGGAGGAACAGCCGGGGACGGAGCTCCCAGCGGACGACGTTCGACCACTGGTTCAGGAGCAGGGGCAGGTCACGGTAGCTCTGGATCCACTTCGCCATGTACTCGCCGACGACGGTCTCGGACGTGGGGCGGATCACCAGCGGCTCTTCGAGTTGCTTGCCGCCGGCATGCGTCACCACGGCGAGCTCGGGGCTGAAGCCCTCGACGTGTTCGGCCTCGCGCTGCAGATAGCTCTCGGGGATCAGGAGCGGGAAGTAGGCGTTCGCGGCGCCGGTGGACTTGATTCGGCGGTTCATTGCCTCCTGCAACAGTTCCCAGATCCCGTACCCATACGGTCGTACGACCATGGTCCCCCGCACCGGGCCGTTCTCGGCGAGCTCGGCCTTGGCAATCACGTCCTGGAACCATCGGGGGAAGTCCGTCGCCTGCGCAGCAAGCACGGATCGGGAAGCTGTCATGCTCCAGAAGTCTAGGAGCGTGCGGCCGGCGACGCCGCCCAATTAACGTACGAGCGCCCGGCCACCACGTGGGTTGCCGGGCGCTCGGGACTTGCGGTCAGAGGGTTGCGAGGGTGGTGTTCCAGGTCTTGGAGGGGCGCATGACGGCGGCGGCCTTGGCCGGGTCGGGCTGGTAGTAGCCGCCGAGGTCGACGGGGGTGCCCTGGACGGCGAGCAGTTCGTCGACGATGGTCTGCTCGTTCGCAGCCAGCGCCTCGGCGAGCGGGGTGAACGCCTTCGCCAGCTCCGCGTCGTCGGTCTGCTTGGCCAGCTCCTGCGCCCAGTACAGGGACAGGTAGAAGTGGCTGCCGCGGTTGTCGATCCCACCGACCCGACGGGTCGGCGACTTGTCCTCGTTCAGGAACGTGGCGGTCGCCCGGTCGAGGGTGTCGGCCAGGATCTGGGCCCGCGCGTTGCCGGTCGCCTGAGCGAGGTGCTCGAAGCTGGCGGCCAGCGCGAAGAACTCACCGAGGCTGTCCCAGCGCAGGTAGTTCTCCTTGACGAGCTGCTGCACGTGCTTCGGCGCGGAACCGCCCGCACCGGTCTCGAACAGACCGCCGCCGGCCATGAGCGGCACCACCGACAGCATCTTCGCGCTGGTGCCCAGCTCGAGGATCGGGAACAGGTCGGTCAGGTAGTCGCGCAGCACGTTGCCGGTCACCGAGATGGTGTCCTCGCCGCGCCGGATCCGCTCCAGCGAGAACGTGATCGCGTCCACCGGCGCGAGGATCCGGATGTCCAGGCCCTCGGTGTCGTGCTCGGCCAGGTACGTCTGCACCTTCGCGATGATCTGCGCGTCGTGGCCGCGGGTCTCGTCCAGCCAGAACACCGCCGGGTCGCCGGTCGCCCGGGCCCGGTTGACGGCGAGCTTGACCCAGTCCTGGATCGGGGCGTCCTTGGTCTGGCAGGCGCGGAAGATGTCGCCGGCCGACACGGCCTGCTCGAGGACGACGTCACCGGCCTTGTTCACCAGCCGTACGGTGCCGGTGGTCTGGATCTCGAACGTCTTGTCGTGCGACCCGTACTCCTCGGCCTTCTGCGCCATCAGGCCGACGTTCGGCACCGAACCCATGGTGGCCGGGTCGAACGCACCGTTGGCGCGGCAGTCGTCGAGGACGGCCTGGTAGATGCCGGAGTAGCTGTGGTCCGGCAGCACGGCGAGGGTGTCGGCCTCGGCGCCGTCCGGGCCCCACATGTGCCCCGACGTACGGATCATGGCCGGCATCGACGCGTCGACGATCACGTCCGACGGGACGTGCAGGTTCGTGATGCCCTTGTCCGAGTCGACCATCGCCAGCTTCGGGCCGGCGGTCAGTTCGGCGTCGAAGGACGCCTTGATGTCGGCGCCCTCCGGCAGCGCGGCGATCCCGTTCAGGATGCCACCGAGGCCGTCGTTCGGGGAGAGACCGGCCTTGGCGAGTACGTCACCGTACTGGGCGAAGGTCTGCGGGAAGAAGGCGCGGACGACGTGGCCGAAGATGATCGGGTCGGAGACCTTCATCATGGTGGCCTTCAGGTGCACGGAGAACAGCACGTCCTCGGCCTTCGCGCGGGCGACCTGCGCGGTCAGGAACTCGCGGAGCGCGGCCACGTGCAGCGCCGACGCGTCGACGACCTCGCCGGCGAGCACCGGGATCGCTTCGCGCAGCACCGTGGTGGTGCCGTCCTCGCCGACCAGCTCGATCCGGAGAGTGTCGTCGGCCGCGATCACGGCCGACGTCTCGGTGGCGCGGAAATCGTCGCTGTCCATCGTCGCGACGTTGGTCTTCGAGTCGCCGGTCCACGCGCCCATCCGGTGCGGGTGGGTCTTCGCGTAGTTCTTCACCGAGGCCGGTGCGCGGCGGTCTGAGTTGCCCTCGCGCAGCACCGGGTTCACCGCGGAGCCCTTGATCTTGTCGTAGCGGGCCTGGATCTCCCGCTCCTCGTCGGTCTTCGGCTCGTCCGGGTACTCCGGGAGGGCGTAGCCCTGGGACTGCAGCTCGGCGACGGCGGCATTCAGCTGCGGGACCGAGGCGGAGACGTTCGGCAGCTTGATGATGTTGGCCTCGGGCCGGTGGGTCAGCTCACCGAGCTCCGTCAGCGCGTCCGCGATCCGCTGGTCGTCCTTGAGGTACTCCGGGAAGACAGCCAGGATGCGGCCTGCCAGTGAGATGTCCCGGGTCTCCACGCCGACACCGGCCTGGCCGGCGTACGCCTGGACGACAGGGAGGAACGAGTACGTGGCGAGCGCCGGAGCCTCGTCGGTGTGGGTGTAGATGATCGTCGAGTCAGTCACAGGCCCACCTTAATGGGCCCTCCGGCCGAACCGGCCCGGGCGTGGGCAGGCTCACCCCGGGCAGGGCTCGGCTGCGGTGATCAGTCAGTCGAGCTCGTCGGGGTGCGCAAGTGTGATACCGCTCGCCGCGGTCACCGCGCTGGTGAACGCGAGCGTGTCGATCGGCGAGGCGGCGGCGACGGTCGCCCCGGCCAGCGAGGCGAGACCCTTCGCGCCCTCCCAGATGCAGTCGACGAAGACCGCAGTGGACGCCTTGACCTGGGAGAACTCCACTCCGGACAGGTCGCAGTTGCGGAACGTGGCGCCGGTCAGGTCAGCGGAGACGAAGTCGGCGCTCTGCAGCCGGCAGTCGGAGAACTCGACCTTCAGGAACTTCGTGAACCGGAACGACGCGAAGTCCAGCACGGTGTCGCGGACGGTCACGTGCTGGAAGCTCGCTCCGGAGGCCGCGAAGCCGATCATCCGGGAGCCGCCGATCGCGACCCGGGTCAGCGCCGCGTCCGCCCAGCGCGAGTTCGCGAGGTCACACTGGGTCAGCTCGGTGTCGACCAGGATCAGCTTCTCCAGCTCGGAGCCGGCCAGCTTGCACCGGGTCAGCCGGCAACCGCCGATCTCGACGTGCTCGGCCTCCACATCGCTGAGGTCCACGTCCTCCAGCCCGAGATCGAGCAACCGCTCCTCGTCCTCGACCTCGGTCGGGACGGCAGACTCCAGCTGGGTACGAAGGCGAGGCGCGGCGATCTTCACGGAGTCGACCGTAACGGCAGTCACCGACAACGGCGGTCCGCCAGGCCATCACAACTGCTGTGCTGCCGCGTCGCTGAGCGGGCCTGGGCCCGGTGCGGCTGATTGTGATGGGCCTGGGGTCCGCTACGCGGTGCGGAGGAAATGCGCGGCGGCGCCGATCAGGGCGGACTGTTCGGTGTCGTGGGTGGCGGAGGCGGGGAAGTCCAGGGCTGACGCGACCAGATCGAAGGCGCCGGAGATGGAGCCGCCGAGGACGGTCTGCGTGACTCCGAAGGCGTCGATCCAGGGCTTCAGTGCGTTGGCCAGGTCGGTGAAGCATGCGGTGAGGACCTCCTGCGCGGCGGTGTCGCCGGCGCGGGCCTGGTCGGCGATCTCCTTGACGCCGGGCGCTTCGGCACCGGTACGTTCGGCGTACCGGCGGAGGATCGCGCGGGCGGAGATCGAGTCCTCGAGCGGCTTCCCGGCGTACGACGTCTTGTAGAGCTCACCACCCGGCGGGACCGTCGGGCCCTCGCGCAGCACCCGGCCGTCGACGAGGAACGCCGTTCCGATGCCGGTGCCGATCGTCACGCCGACGCAGCGCTCGACGCCGCGGACCTCGCCCGCCGTCCACTCGCCGACCGCGAACGCCTCGGCGTCGTTCATGAACAGCGGCCGCTTCCCGCTCAGCTCGGCCTCGAGTTCGTTGCCCAGGGCACCGCCGAGGTCGAACCCGTACAGCTGATCGAACTTGCCCTGGTTGCGGTACCAGGCGACCCCGGTGTCGAAGTCGAACGGACCCGGCAGCGCGACCGCCAGACCGTTTGCCAGTGGCAACTTCCGGGCCGCGTCCGCGAGCTGCGACACCACCTCCGCGGCCGCCGCCTGCGACTCGAGCTTGGCCCGGTCGACCTCCGTCACCTGCCAGGTGTCCGCAGCCACCACGGCCGCCGTCACATGGCTTCCCCCGACCTCCAGCACCGCTACGTCCATCCGCACATCATCGCAGGGGTCAGTACTTCACCCGGAACACCTGCTTCCCCGAGGCGTCGTACATGGTGATGTAGACCGGGTCGGTGTTGAGATTCGTGTTGTCGGCGGTGTAGATCCGGTGCGTCCAGTACCCGTCCTTGACGGTGGCGTCGGCCTGCTGACCGAGACCCGAGAACGCGATCCGGGTGACTCCCTCCGGCACCCGGCCCGCGTAGCTGTACCTGGCTCCTTGGCACTGCCCGTAGTCCCGTGGATCAACCGGCTTGTCACCGCAGGCGCTGCTCCAGTACCGCTGGATCTGGTACGGCCGCGTGATGATGCCGGTGTTGAGCAGTGTCGACCCGAAGCCGCCTACCGGCTTGCCCTGGATCGGTACGCCGGCCACGCAGTACGCGACCTGCGATCCGTCCGGCGACCGGCGGACCAGCATCGAGCCGTCGGCGTCGGAGTCCCCGACCAGGACATCGCTCCAGTTCCTGACGATCTGCAGGCGATACCCCTTGTTGTTGGCGGTGCCGAGGAAGTTGTCCGACTTCGCGCACAGGTCGGTGGTCGGAGCCGGTGCCGGTGGCATTGCAGGCTGCGGCTCGGCGCGGGTGGTGTTGAGTTGGCCCACGAGCACCGCGGCGATCACGACCGCCGCCGCGGTCACCCCGGTCATCATCAGGCGGTGCACGCGCTCGCGGCGACGCCCGGCCGACACCAGCTCGGTGATGTCCGGCGCGAACGTCGTACCGCGCTCGGCGGCCTGATCCATCAAGTTCTTCAGGTCACCCATGTCAGGCCTCCATCCCGATCAGTTCGGAGAGTTCGGCCAGCGACGGGTGCGCGCGGAGCTTGTCCAGGGCGCGCATCGTCTGGCTCTTCACGGTTCCGGGGCGGCAGTCCAGGGCGAGCGCGGTCTCCTCGACGGACAGTTCGTCGAAGTACCGCAGGA
Organism: Kribbella sp. NPDC048928; assembly: GCF_043197975.1. NCBI lineage: Bacteria > Bacillati > Actinomycetota > Actinomycetes > Propionibacteriales > Kribbellaceae > Kribbella > Kribbella sp. NPDC048928. The sequence goes on from NZ_JBICUC010000009.1 coordinate 75,299, forward strand.
CGACACAGGCGCGCTGCCGGGGCGGGAGTTCGGCGAGGGCCTTGGTGATCACCATCCGGTTCTCGACGAGGCCGAGCGCATCGCCGACCACGGTCTCGTTGGCGAAGTACTCCTCGCCGGTGACGACCTCCTGGCTGGACTTGCGGCGGAGCGCGTCCAAGGTGGTCGACACGACGACCTTCCGGGCGTACGCGCCGACCACGCCCTTGCGCTGGATCCGGCCCCAGACCCGGTACATCCGGATCAGTGCCTCCTGGGTGGCGTCCTCGGCGCGCCGCCAGTCCCCGCACAGTAAGTAGGCGGTCCGGCACAGAGAGTTGGCGTGCGCGGTCACGAACTCGACGTAGTCCTGCTCCGTGTCCGGCTTCACCCGTGTCTCTCCCCAGTCATGCCGAATCTAACGTGCCAGGTGGCTCAACAGGTTGCACGTCTCCCGGGGGAACCGCCGTCGGTCGCTGTCCGTAGAGTTGCTGGAGCGAGGGGATCGACATGCCGACCGAGAGCAGGACGACATCCGTGGTCGCGGCGCTGAGCGTCGCGGTGGCGGTGATCGGTCACGCGCTCGTCGGGGGTGGCGGGGTGCCGCTCGGCGTCGTACCTCCCTTGGCCGCGCTGGCCGGGGTCTGCTGGCTGCTGGGTGAGTACCTGGCAGGGGAGCGGGTCCTGACCGCGCTGGTGCTGGCCGGCGTCCAGTTGTTCGTCCACGTCACGCTGGATTCGGCGACCATGCACCACGGGATGCCGATCAGCGGCAGCCTGATGATGACGGCCACCCACCTGACCGCGCTGATCGCCGGGGTGCTGGCGGTCGGTGGCACGCATCGGTGGGCCCGGCGAGTATTGCGAGTGTTCGCGCGACTGCTGCCGGAGCTTCCGGTGCTGCGCGCGCTCGCGGTGATCCCGACAGCTCCGGGCTTCTTCATTTCGTGGACCCCGATCGGGGTCCGTCTCGGTACGAGCGTTTCGGGCCGCGGACCGCCCGGCGTACGAGTAACTGCAGCTGTCTGAACCGGCGCTTGCGCCGGACTACTCGTATGCCCCGAAGTTAGGCCCTGAAAGGCTCTTTCATGCCCAAGAGATTCGCCCTGCGGGCGGCCGCGATCGCCGCGGCGTCCGCGCTCGTGGTGATCGGCGCCGCAGGCTCGGCGTCGGCGCACGTCACGGTGTCCTCGCCGGACGCCAAGCCCGGTGGGTACGCGAAGCTGGTCTTCCGCGTGCCGACCGAGTCGGACAACACCAGTACGACCAAGCTCGTCGTCTCGTTGCCCAAGGACCATCCGTTCGCGCACGTCGGTGCGCAGGTGAAGGACGGGTGGAAGGTGGAGAAGAAGGAGGAGAAGCTGCCGTCGGCGGTCAAGGTCGGCGACGTCACTCTGACCAAGGCGATCACCACGATCACCTGGACCGCGACCGCGGGCGGCATCCCGCCGAACGACTTCGACGAGTTCGCGCTGTCGGTCGGGAAGCTGCCGGAAGGCGTCGACGCGCTGAGCTTCCCGGCGGACCAGACCTACAGCGACGGTGAGGTGGTGAAGTGGGCCGAGGTCGCGAAGGACGGTGCGGACGAGCCCGAGCACCCGGCGCCGACGCTCAAGCTCGCCGCCGCGATCACCCCGGTCGCGGCGACGACCTCCGACGACGGTGGGTCCGACTCGCTGGCCCGGTGGCTCGGCGGCGGTGGGCTGTTCGTCGGGCTGCTCGGTCTGGCCTTCGGTCTGCGGTCACGCCGGGTCGCCGCGGAGTCCGGGAAGTAGCCGTGCGCCGACTGATCGCAGTACTGGTTGCGTCGCTGCTCATGCTGGCGGGTTCCGCCGGCATGGCGGCGGCGCACGCCAAGCTCGAGTCGATGACGCCGACCGACGGTTCGTCGATGGCCGCACCGCCGACCAAGGTGGTGCTGACCTTCAACGAGCCGGTCGGCTCCAACGGGACACAGGTCCAGATCAACTCACCGAGCGGCAAGAACGTCGCGAGCGGTGACGTCCAGGTGGTCGACAACACGGTCACGCAGCCGGCCGGCGCGATGGTCGAGGCCGGCAAGTACACGGTCGAGGCGCGTGTGGTCTCGGCCGACGGTCACCCGATCACCATCTCCGGTACGTTCACCGTCACGCACGCCGGTCACCCGGCCGTCGACCCGGGAACACCGACCTCGACAACCCAGCAGGAGGGCGGCTCCAACACGGTCACCATCGTGGCGATGTGCCTGGTGATGCTCGTCGTCGTGGCCCTCGCTGTGGTGATCGTCCGCCGCCGACCCGCGTCGTGATGAGCGAACGCACCGCACGGTCCGCCGGAGCGCGTATCCGGCTGGCCGTGCTCGGGATGGTTGCCGTCGGCCTCGTTGTGATGGTCGGCGCCCTGTACGCCGGGGGCGGCGCTCCGCAGAAGCCGGCCGACGGACTGCTCGGCGCCGGGCTCGGTGTCTCCTGGGCGGTCCTGGTGCTGCGGATCGTCGCCGACGCCGCCACGGTCGCGACCGCCGGAGCACTGCTGGCGGTGTTGTTGTTCCTGCCGGCGAAGGGCGGAAGGCTCGGTGCCAAAGCGATCCACGCCTGTCAGGACGCCGCGCTCGCCGCGGGGATCTGGGCCGTTGCGAGTATCGGCGGGCTGATCACGACCGCGACCGTCATCCTCGGTATCCCGCTCTCGCATCTGGCCGAGCACGCCGACTCGGCCGGCCAGATCACGCAGGTCCGCGCGCTGGCGGTCGCGGTCGTACTCACCGCCGTACTCGCCGTGATCCTCAGTGGGACCAAGACGCTGCGCGCTGCCCGGGTGGCCGCCGTGCTCACGGTCGCCGCGCTCATCGGTCCGCTGCTGACCGGTCATGGTGCGATCGACCGAACCAACCTGTGGTCGGTTCTCGCGACGGTTTCGCTCGTCGTTCATGTGACCGCCGCCAGTGCGTGGGTCGGCGGGCTCGGCGCCGTACTGCGGTATTCGCGGTCCCGCGAGGCCGCGGAGATCTTCAGCAAGCTCGCGCTGGTGTGCGCGGTGACGATCGGCATCACCGGACTCCTGACCGCAGAGATTCACCTCGACGGTCGGCAAGGTGGGTGGGGCCTGATCACGCAGTGGGTGACGACGGGGTACGGGGTGCTGGTGCTCGGGAAGGCGCTTGCGTTCACCGCGTTGGTCTTCATCGGGTGGCAGCACCGCCAGGGCACGCTGCCGCGGCTGGCGACCGGCGACCCGGCCGCGTTCCGTCAGCTCGCGGTCCTCGAGCTGTTGGTGATGGCCGGCACCATCGGGCTTGCCGTGGCCCTTTCCCGCACGCCGTAGCGGACTCGGTGACATGTCAACGTCTGTCCGTACAATGGGCAGATGAAGGAACCGCAGTGGCTCGACGAGCGTGAGGCGCGACTCTGGCAGTCGTACCGCGACACGCATCGCGAACTGATGCGTGCGCTCGAGGCGCGCATGATCACGAACTCGGGCCTGTCCGGCGCCGACTACGCCCTGTTGCACCCGTTGTCCGAGGCGGAGGACGGCGTCCTGCGGACCCGCGATCTCGGCCGCTCCGTCGGCTGGGAGCGCAGCCGCCTGTCGCACCAGGTCAGCCGGATGGAGAAGCGCGGCCTGGTCTGCCGCGAGGAGTGCACCTCCGACGCCCGCGGCTCGATGGTCCGCCTCACCGCCCTCGGCCGGAAGGCGATCGACGCCGCCGCCCCCGACCACGTCGAAGCCGTCCGCAACTACTTCTTCGACCGCCTCACCCCCAACGAGCAGGCCCAGCTCACCACCCTCCTCGACCGCATCGCCGCAGCCCTCCCCAACACCTGCACCCCCTCGGACTGCGAGGAGTAGCACCCGTACCGAACAACGGGTAGTGGTGCCCTTTCCGCCCAGGCAGCGGGTCGGGCCGAGCGTGCGCGCCGGGCGGCGGGACCTCCACTACCCGTCCTTCGGTACGCCCTGACACGCCGCTACGCAGAGCGACCGGTTGGCGGCTGCCGACAGAATGAGTGCGGTCGGGTTCGGATGCGCGCTGGATTTGACAATCGTTTTCACCAAGGTGAGGATGTGGCGCGTGTCCGAGGCGTTGGGTAGGCGTGGGTTCTTGGGGCTGGCCGCTGGTTTGGCCGGTGGGTTGGCGGGGGCTGCGGGGCTGGCTGCGATTGCCGGGTGTGGGTCCGCCGCGGCGGAGCCGAGGCCGGGTGGCCGGCTGCGGGCGGTCTATGCCGGTGGTGGGGCGAAGGAAGTGCTCGATCCACACGTGCAGAGCCTGTTCGTGGACATCGCGCGGCACAAGGCGCTCTACGAGAAGCTGGTCGAGCTCGGCCCGGACCTGAAGCCGGTGCCCCGGCTCGCGGCGCACTGGGACCACGACGGTACGGCTGCCACCTGGCGCTTCACGCTGCGGGACGCGACGTTCCACGACGGCGCGAAACTGGTCGCCGACGACGTGCTGTACAGCCTGACCCGGATCATCGATCCCGCCGTACCGGAACGGGTCGCCCAGTCGTCGCTCGCGACGCTGGATCTCAAGCGCAGCAAGGCGATCGGGCCCTCGACGGTCGAGCTCGTGCTGACCCGGCCGGACGCCGAGTTCCCCGCGTTGCTGGCCGGCATCGGCATGCAGATCGTGCGCAACGGCTTCAAGGATCCTTCGAAACCTGTTGGTACGGGCGCCTTCCGGTACGTCTCCTTCGAGGCGGGCCGCTCGATGATCGCCTCGCGGTACGACGACTACTGGGACGAGCCCGCGCGGATCGAGGAGTTGCACGTCCTGTCCGCGGACTCCGACGCACGGGCGAACGCGGTCCAGGGCGGCCAGGCCGAGTACGCCAACGACATGACCGCGACGTTCGCGCGGACCGCCGAGGCCGGGAAGACGGTGCGGATCGTGGCCGCGGAGGCGAGCACGCTGCAGGCGTTCGTGATGAAGGTCGATCAGCCGCCGTTCGACAATCCTGACGTCCGGCTGGCGTTCAAGCTGCTCGCGGACCGGCAGCGGCTGGTGGACGTTGTGCTCGCCGGACGGGGTGAGGTGGGGAACGACCTGTTCGGCAAGGGATATCAGTACTACCCGGCCGAGCTCCCGCAGCGCGAGCGGGACGTCGAACGGGCGAAGGCGTTGCTGGCGAAGGCCGGACTCGTGGGCAAGGAGGTCGAGATCTTCACCGCGGACGCATCGGCCGGGTTCGTGGAGGCGGCGACGTTGTTCGCGGAGCAGGTCGCGGAGGCGGGCGTACGGCTGAAGGTGACGACCGGCAGCCCGCAGACGTACGCGAAGGACCTCCTGACGAAGGGGGCTATCGGCAACCACCGCTCGGGGGCGATGCCGATCCCGCAGTACGTCACCGATCGCCTGCTGTCGCACTCGCCGTTCAACGTGACGCACTGGCGGCGGCCGGCGTTCGACGCGGGGTTCGCGGCGGCGCGTGCTGTGACGGACGAGGCGGAGCGCTCGCGGCGGTACGGCGCACTGCAGAAGACGTTGCGCGAAGAGGGCGGGATCCTCGCGTGGGGCCTGCCGGACTACCTGGTCGCGGTGTCGGCCAAGGTGCAGGGGGTGCAGGCGGCGCCGCCGAACACCATGGACCAGGGCCGGTTCGACAAGGTGTGGCTGGCCTGAATGCGGTCGTACGCCGTCCAGCGAGCGCTGCTCGCTGTGGCGCAGCTCGCCGTGCTGTCGGGACTGGTCTTCGCGCTGACGTCGTTGCTGCCGGGCGATGCTGCCGACCTGCGGTTCACCGAGACGCTGACGCCGTCGCAGGTCGCTGCCCTTCGGGTCGAGCTCGGCCTCGACCAGCCGCCGGTCGAGCGGTTCGTGCACTGGCTGGGGAACGTACTCACCGGTGATCTCGGTACGTCGTTGATCAGCGGCGGTCCCGTACTCGACATCGTGCGGCACTCGATCGGCGCGACGCTCGTCCTCACCTTGACGACCCTCGCGCTCGTCGTCCCGCTGGCCGTTGCCCTGGGCATCGTCATGGGAACGCGGGAGAACGGACGCCTCGATCGCGCGATCACGTCGGTCACGCTGGCGCTGTCCGCGATCCCGGACTTCGTGATCGCTGTGGTGCTGGTGGCCGTCTTCTCGCTACGCCTCGGGTGGTTGCCGGCGACCTGGATCGGCGGCAATCTCCTCGCGTCGCCGGCGCTGCTGATCCTGCCGATCGGAGTGCTGTTCGGCCGGACGGTCTGCTTGCTCTCACGGCAGGTCCGCGCCGGGACGGTCGCTGCTCTCGACGCGGAGTACATCACCCAGGCGCGCCGCCTCGGGGTCCCACGCCGTCAGTTGCTGCTACGGCACGTCCTGCCCAACGCTGCGGTGCCCGGGGTTCAGGAGCTTGCCCGTACGGGAGACACGCTGCTGGGTGGTGTGCTGGTGGTCGAGGCCATCTTCGCCATCCCCGGCTTCGCAACCGCACTGGTCGACGGTGTCGAGACTCGGGACGTTCCCGTGGTCCAGGGCCTCACCTTGGTCCTGGCGATCGCCGCCCTGCTCATCAACCTGGCCGCCGACCTGGTCTGCAATCGCCTGGTCCCACGGACGGCGCTCCTCCGATGAAGCGCGTCGCGGTGGGGTTGGCGCTGGTGCCGCTGATCGTCGCGGTGTTCGGGCCGTTGATCCCGTACGACGTGCAGGACGGACTGCCGTACTCGTCCGAAGGTCTGTTGGGGACCGATGGTTTGGGGCGGGACGTATTCGCGTTGGTGCTGGTTGGTGGCCGCTCGGCGTTGGGGATGGCGTTCGGGGCCGTTGCGTTGGCGTACCTGCTCGGTGGGCTGGTCGGTCTGACGGCCGCGTCCACTCGGCATCGGTGGCTGGACGAGGGCCTGATGCGGCCCCTCGACGTACTGCTGCCTTTGCCCTCGCTGCTCGTGATCAGCGTGGTCGCGGTCGGTTGGCGCGCGTCGGCGGTCGCGATCACCGTGGCTGTTGCTCTCGTCAACGTGCCGACTGTCGCGCGCCTGGTCCGGGCGGCTGCACTCGACGCGGCCAGTGGGCCTGTTGTCGAGGCGCTCCGGATGCAGCGGGAGTCATGGTTCACGATTCAGCTCGGATACGTCGGACGTTCGGTGCTCGGGCCGGTCGCCGCGGATCTCGGTACCCGGATCACGCTCGCGGTGTTCCTCGTTGCCTCGGTCAACTTCCTCGGACTCGGGCTGAGTCCGACCGCACCCGACTGGGCCGTGAGCGTCTCGCGCAACCGTGAGGGTCTGCTGCTGCAGCCGTGGTCTGTCCTCGCGCCGGCGCTTCTTCTGGTCTCGTTCACTCTCGGCTTCAACCTCCTGGCCGACTGCCTCGTTCACCACGCTCGCAGTCCGGTGGAGGCGCGATGAGCGGGGCGGAGCTGCTGGTTCGGGTGCGCGGGCTGTCCGCGGTCGCGGGATCCGCCGTGCTTGTGGACGACGTGTCCTTCGACGTGGTTGCCGGGGAAGTGACTGCGCTGGTGGGTGCTTCCGGGTCGGGGAAGACCACCTCGGCGCTGGCGTTGCTGGGGGAGTACGGGGACGGCGTACGGCTGAATGGGCTGGTCGAGGTCGCCGGCCGACTGGTTGTCGATGGCAACGGAGTGACGGACGCCGACGTCCGTGGCCAGGTCGTCGCCTACCTCCCGCAGCACCCGGGCAGCGCACTCAACCCGGCAAGGCGGATCGGTACGACGCTGCACGAACTCGCGAAGCTCCACGACGGCGACGCCGGTGAGGCTGTCCGTGCCGCACAGCTGCCCGGCGACACGGCAACGCTCAAACGGTTTCCGCACCAGTTCTCCGGAGGCCAGCGGCAACGCGTGGCGCTCGCACAGACGCTGACCTGCCGTCCGCAGGTCCTCGTGCTCGACGAGCCGAGCACCGGGCTCGACTCGATCACCAGGCTGCGTCTCGTCCACGAGCTCCGTGATCTCGCCGCCGCGGGCCTCGGCATCCTGCTGCTCAGTCACGATCTCGACCTGGTCCGCGCGCTCGCCACCCGGACCGTGGTCCTCGACGCCGGGGGCGTGATCGCCACCGACGTACTCCCCGAGCCGCCGGACCTGCACGCTCCGGGAACCAGCACGCCCGGACAACCGTTGCTAAGAGCAATGAACCTGTCAGCCTCGTTGCGCCCGCGCGGTCGCGGCGCCGTACTGCACGAGGTCGACCTCACTGTCCGCGCCGGCAGCTGTCTTGGCGTCGTCGGCCGCTCCGGCAGCGGGAAGACCACGCTCGCCCGCTGCCTCGCCGGTCTGCACGAGCGCTACACCGGCACCTTGCTTCTTGACGACGACAACCTCCCGGTCCTCCGCAAGCGCACCCTCGAGCAGCACCGCCGCGTCCAGTACGTCTGGCAGGAGGTCCGTGGGTCGTTCGACGAGCGGCGCCCCGTCGACCAGCAAGTTGCCCGTACGGCCGAACGCTTGCGCGGACTCGCCCCGGAGCAAGCCCGCGCCGAGGCCGTCTCGACCCTGGCTCGGCTCGGTGTCGCCGCGATCACTGCCGCTCGCCCGCCGAGCAGGCTGTCCGGCGGCGAACTTCAGCGCGCCGCACTCGCGCGGGCGATCCTCGCGAACCCCGAGGTCCTGATCTGTGACGAGATCACAACCGCCCTCGACGATCGCGGTACGGCCCTGGTCCTCGACCTGCTCGGCGAGCTGAAGGCCCGCGGCACGGCGCTGATCTGGATCGGGCACGACCTCGGTCTGGTCGCGGCCGTCGCCGACGAGGTCGTCGTCCTGGACGCCGGACGGATCGTCGAGCAGGGCCCGCCGGCAACCCTCACCACCGAACCGCGCCACGAGCTGACCCAGCGCCTGGTCGCCGCGGCCCACATCGGTGACCCCGAAGCTCCGCCCATGCTCACCCTCGATCCAAGGAGCGAACCGCGCCGATGACGCGACTGCACGACCACCTGGCGGAGGCCATCAAGGACCCGGACCCGATCCGGGTCAGATCGGCGTCCGGGGACGACCTGATCTGCCTGCGGTTCGAGACCATGAAGGTGTACTCGGCGCTCGGCGCCGTCCGGCACCTGCTGGAGACCGGCCGGGTCCGACCAGGCGACACGCTGATCGACAGCTCGAGCGGGATCTACGCGCACGCCCTCGCGCTGGCCTGCCACCGGTACGGGATGAAGTGCCACATCGTCGGCTCCACGACGGTCGACCGGACGCTGAAGATCCAGCTGGAGATCCTCGGCGCGACCGTCGAGCAGGTGCCGTCGTCGAACAACCTGCAGCTCGATCAGAACCTCCGGGTCCGCCGGATCGGGGAGATCCTCCGCGACAACCCGACGTACCACTGGATGCAGCAGTACCACGACGACATCCACTACCTCGGGTACCGCGCGGTCGCGGACCTGGTCGCCGCGCTCGTCCCGACCGGGCCGTTGTGCCTGGTCGGAGGCGTCGGTACCGGGGCGTCGACGGGCGCGATCGCGGCGTACCTGCGTGACGGTGGGCGGGACGTGAATCTGGTCGGGGTGCAGCCGTTCGGGAGCGTGACGTTCGGGGCCGGGCACACGCAGGATCCGGAGATGATCATCGCGGGGATCGGGAGCTCGATCGAGTTCCGGAACGTACGGCACGAGCTGTACGACCGGCTGCACTGGGTCTCGTTCGAGTACGCGATGTCGGCGGCGGTCGATCTGCTCCGGACGTCCGGGGTGTTCGCGGGGCTGTCGGCGGGGGCGGCGTACCTGTCGGCGCTCTGGGAGCACAACTGCGACCGCGGCCGGCAGCACGTCTTCCTGGCGGCGGACACCGGCACGAGGTACGTCGAGTCCGCCTTCGCCCGCCACGCCGAGGCCCGCCCGATGGCGTCGATGCGCCCCCAGGAGATCGACTCCCTGGAAGACCTCAAGGTCCCCTGGTCCACCATGCCCTGGCACCGCCGCGAGCCGACCCAACTTCAGCGCCGGGAATTCCCATCTGCGACTCAATCGCATTAGTGTGTGGGGTGTGAGTGGGTATGTGCTGCTGCCGGAGCTGTTCGGGACAAACGAGGTTGACCGCTTGCGGGACGTCGCCGAGCAGGTGCACGCGGAGGTCGTGGCCGCCGCCGAGGCAGGCGAGACCACGGTGAACATCTGGCCGGACGGACACCGCCTGGAGTCGGTCCGCGGCACAACCATCCACTGGGAACCGGACGCGATCGGCAAGGCGGTCCGCAGTCTGTCCCCGGTCTCACACCTGCATCCGGCCCTGGATGCACTCTGGGACGACCACCGATTGACCGACCCGATGTGCTCGTTGATCGGGGCAACGACCGGACGCTTCGTCGCGAAGCTGAACTTCAAGCGCGCCGGCGTCGGGTCGGAGTACGCCTGGCACCAGGACTTCCCGTACTGGTACGGCTGCTGCGGCCCGGCGGCGTACGACATCGCGACCGCGATCGTGATGCTCGACGACAACACCACCGCGAACGGCGCGCTGACGCTGATCCCAGGCAGCCCGGCCGTCGGTCCGGTACGCCGCGACCCACTGGACCCGACCGGATTGCTGGTCGACCCAACGCTGGTGGACGAGGCCCGCGCTGTGACGGTGGAGGCGCCGGCCGGATCGGTGCTGATGTTCCCCGGCCTGATGGTCCATCGCTCTGCCCCGAATCGTACGGCCACCGACCGCCGGTCTTTGCTGTACTGCTTCCAGCCGGCCGGCCGTCCGCAACTCCCCGCCCTGCAGTACGACCCCGAAAGGCTGGCCGATCTGCCATGACCGTTGCCGAGCTCACCGCCTCCGTCCTCGCCGGATCACCCTCGCCCGCGGACCTCGACATCACCAGCGCATTCTGGTTGCACCACACCACCCGTCTTCCCGGCGCCGACGTCACGTACCGGAACTACTACGTCCTGCTGCGAGTAGGCGAGGTCTTCGGCGCCTGCTCGTTCGAGCCCGGTGAGCTCGATCCGTCCTACTGCGCCGACACGTCCGGCCGTACGCTCGCCGACGTACTGTCCTCCGACGACGAGCCGCTGCCTGTCCGGATCGCCGCCCTGGATGCGTACCTGGCATCCGTCGAGCCGCATCACACCTCGCCGTACGCCGAGGAAGTCGTCCTTCCGGCCGGTACGCCGGACGTCCGCGCTCGGGCCCGCGACGCCGCCGTCGCTGGCCTATTGGACGTTGCCGAAGGCACCAAGGTCGCACTGATCGGCGTCGTCAACCCGCTTGTCGACGCGATCACCGAGCGCGGCGGAATCTGCCTGCCGTGCGACTTCAACCTGCGCGAAACCGCCTCCGGTCTGCCGGTCGCACGGGACATGACCGAGGTCGTCGACGCGGCCGACGCGGTCGTAGCGACCGGGATGACTCTGTCGAACGGCAGCTTCGACGTACTGCTGAAAAGTTGCCGCGAGCAATCGAAGCCGCTGGCGATCTATGCCCAGACCGGCAGTGCCGTGGCGCGCGCGTTCCTCGGCGCCGGCGTGACTGCGCTGTCCGCGGAACCCTTCCCCTTCTCCCAGTTCAGCTCCCGCCCGAGCAGCCTCTATCGCTACAGGACGGACAGATGAGCACGCAGCAGATCACCACCGCCGCCGAGGTGCCGGGCGACCTTCGGATGGCCAAGCGACTGTGGCCGTTCCTCCTGGCCTCGACCGTCAGCCTGATCCCGTTCACCGTGTTCGGGATGTATCTGGTGCCGATCTCCAACGCCGCCGGGGGGAGCGTGGCGGAGATCGGCGGGCTGCGCGGGCTCGGCGGACTCGCGGCGCTGGCAGTCGGCGTACTGCTGGCGCCGCTGATGGATCGCGCGCCGCGCGAACTGGTCGCCGCGGGCGGTCTGGGCCTGCTCGGCGTCTCGGCCGCGTTAGGTGCTGTGGGCAACGTATTCGCGCTGGCGGCGTTCTGCTTGCTGATCGGCGCGTCGACGTCGATCCTGGCGCCGGCGATCGGCGCTGCGGCGGCGGATCGCTTCCGGGCGCCGGCCGCGGCGGGGCGGGCCGCCACCCTGGTGTCGGCGACGACGAGTGCGATGGCGATGCTGGCCGCGCCGGTGCTCGCGGGGCCCGGGCTGCTCTGGGGCTGGCGGGGCAATCTCCTCGCCGCGTCGGCGATCGCACTGGTTCTGTCGGCGGCGTTCTTCATCCGCGGACGTGGGCGTACGGCGCCCGTCTCCGCCAGGGAGCGCACGAGCTACCTCGCGACGTACCGCGAACTGGCCCGCATCCCGGGTGCCCTGCCGCTGCTGGCCGTGGCGATGCTCAGGACGGCTGCCTTCATGGGGTACCTCGCGTACCTGGCGGCGTTCTACGACGAGAAGTTCGACCTCGCGCCGGGCTGGTTCGCGCTGGTCTGGTCGCTCAGCGGCGCCTCGTTCTTTCTGGGGAACCTGTTCGCCGGCCGCTACCTCGCCACCGAGCGTCCGTGGACCGAGCGGCTGCTGCTCATCGGGATCACCGTCGCCCTGGTCGCGGTCGGCGCATTCTACTTCTCGCCGACCCTGCCGCTGACACTCGTCCTCACCGCGGTCATGGGGGCCAGTCACGCGACTGTCGCCGCGTGCGTGACCACCCTCCTCGTCCGCCGCAGTGGTGAGTTGCGCGGTTCGGCGCTCAGTGTCAACGCGGCCGGGATGAGCCTCGGCACGTTCCTCGGCGCCGCGATCGGCGGGCTCGGCCTGAGCCTCGGCGGATACCCCGGTACGGCGGCCACGTTCGCCGCGCTCACCCTCGCAGCCACCCTCTGCGCGCTGCGCGTCCACCCCCGCCCCTGACCGCCTTTCCGGAACTTTTCCGTCGCCCGGTGCGAATTTGTTACCGCAAAGGGTCGTCTCGGGGGCGGTTCAGGGTTTTCACGGTGGTTTCAGGGGGCTGGTCTCGATATATCGTTGCGTGTTATGGAGAATCTGCCCGACAACCAGCACCCGCACGCGCATCTGCGCGCGTCCGACATCGATCGCGACCAGGTCGTCGACGTACTGCGGGATGCCCTGATGTCGGGCCGGTTGACGCAGGACGAGCACTCCGAGCGGCTCGAGCAGACGCTGCAGGCCCGGACCCTCGGCGAGCTCGAGCCGATCACCCGTGACCTGCTCGTCCCGGGGCAGGCGGCCCCGATCGCGCAGCCGGCCCAGGCCGCGTCGACCAGCCTGGTCCCGATCGAGGAGCCGGCCGATCCGAGCCAGAGCATCGACCACCTGGTGGCGATCTTCGGCGGCGGCGAGCGCAAGGGCCGTTGGCGGGTGAAGCAGCGGACGAACGCGTTCGCGATGTTCGGGGGCCACGACCTGGACATGACCGACGCCGTGTTCGAGGGCCGCGAGGTGACGATCTATGCGGTCGCCGTCTTCGGCGGGATCGACATCACGGTGCCCGAGGGCGTCACGGTGCGCAACGAGGGGATCGGGATCTTCGGCGGATTCGCCGCGCAGGGTTCCGACGACCCGGACCCGAACGCGCCGACCGTGGTGATCAAGGGCCTCGCCCTGTTCGGCGGCGTCGGTGGGCAGTCGTCGGCGAAGCGGCACCGCAAGCGCTTCAAGGACAAGAACCGCCACGAGCTGCACTGAGCCAAATGTGAATGCGGTCCGGCGGCAGCTCTCGTAGCCTGCCGTCATGGCCGACTTCGTTCCAGCTGACTTCGACGTACCGCGCGAGCTCGTCACGCCGCGCTTCCGGCTGGAGCCGCTGGGCCCCGAGCACAACGCCCCGGACTACGCCGCGTGGACCAGCAGCATCGACCACATCCGTGAGACCCCGGGCTTCGTGGGGAGCAGTTGGCCGCCGGTCGACGGGATGTCGCTGGACGGCAACCTCGGTGATCTGCAGCGGCACGCGGACGACTTCGCCGGACGTCGCGGGTTCACGTACACGGTCATCGAGACCGACGGCGACGTGATCGGCTGCCTGTACATCTACCCGTCGCGCAAGAACCCGGGCGCGACCGACGTCCGTTCGTGGGTACGCGCCGACCGGGCCGAGTTGGACCTCGAACTGTACGAGGCCGTGTCCGACTGGCTGGCCAAGCGCTGGCCGTTCACGAACGTCGACTACGCGCCTAGGGCGTGACTCCTGATCCGACGCCCTAGATCCAGGACTTGAACCACATCCGGCTGAGCCAGTCCTGGTGCGGGAGCACCTTGTCGGTCAGGACCGGCCAGATGTAGGCGAAGTTCAGCACCACCAGTACGACGAACGCGCCGACCACCGCGCTGCCGACGAGCCGGCGTGGAGTCGCCGTACTGAGCGCCTGTTTGGCCGGCCCGAGGACCTTGCCGAGGACCAGCGCCAGCGCCATCACGGTGAACGGGATCATCGTGACCGCGTAGAAGAAGAAGATCGGTCTTTGGTCGAACCCGAACCACGGGATCCAGCACGTCACGAACCCGACGATCGGGACGCCGAACCGCCAGTCGCGGGACCCGATCCACAGCACGAGCGCGGAGATCAGCGCCAGCGCGCCGCCCCACCACAACAGCGGCGTACCGAGGGCAGAGATCACCTGCAGACACGTCTGCCCGGCTGGGGCGTTGCAGCCCGGCGTACCGGGTTTGATGTCGTTGACCGCGTCGAAGCCGATCGGGCGGGCGATGATCGGCCAGCCGGCCGGGTTCGACTGGTACGGGTGGGTGGCGTGCTTGATGTAGTCGCCGGTGTGGAACGCGAGCACTTCCTTGTGGTACTCGAGCAGTGACCGGAAGTCGTCCGGGACGACCTTCATCACGCCGTGTGCCGGATTGCTCGCGGCCCAGTTGTGGTCGTACGCGTTGTCGTGCAACAGCCAGCCGGTCCAGGTGGCGACGTACGTGACGCCGGCGACCAGTACCAGGCTGACGAACGCCGGCAGGCCGTCCACGAGCGCCGACTTGACGAATGCGAACCGGACGCCGAGCGCGCGCCGGGCCCCGAAGTCCCAGGCGAACGCCAGGACGCCGAACGCGGCCAGCGTCCAGACCGCCGACCACTTGGTTCCGAGCGCGAGACCGAAGCAGATCCCGGCGGCGATCCGCCACGGCCGGATCAGCAGCCAGCGGCCGAGCGTCCGGCGGCCGCCGTCGTCGACAGGCTTGTCCAGGGTCTCGGCGTGCCGGCGGCGGGTCCAGTCGCGGTCGCACACCAGGCAGGAGACCGCCGCGACCAGCCAGAACGCGAGGAAGATGTCGAGCAGCGCCACCCGGGACATCACGAAGTGCAGGCCGTCGACCGCGAGCAGCAGGCCGGCGATGGCGCCGATCAGCGTCGAGCGGCTCATCCGGCGGACGGTCCGGATCACCAGCAGCACGGTCAGGGTGCCGAACAGCGCCGGCATGAACCGCCAGCCGAACGTGTTCATCCCGAACAGGTGCTCACCGGCCGCGATCATCCACTTGCCGACCTCGGGGTGCACGGTGAGGCTCGGAGTGTCCTTGAAGACGTCCAGGTTGCCGGCCAGGATCGCCTTGTCGGCGGCCCCCTCCGGCTGGTCGATGAACTGCCGCGCATAGCCGAACTTGAGCAGGCTGAACGCGTCCTTGGCGTAGTACGTCTCGTCGAAGACGAACTTCACCGGCGTACTGAGATGCCAGAACCGCAGGATGCCGGCCAGCAGCGTGATCGCGAGCGTGGCGATCCAGCCGGCGTCGAAGTCCCGCGGCATGGCCGGGTACAACCGGTCCTTGAGCGGCGGCAGCCGCCGGCCGAGCACGTCCCGCCCGAGCAGTTCGTGCTCCGCGTCCACATCGCTCCGCCGGACAGTCCCGTCCTCGATCACAGCAGCCACGCCCGCCATGCTACGGACCCCCCGGTCCCACCGCCTCCCGGTGTCGGTCCGGACGACTGGGATGATGGGCGGATGACCGGGCGATTGGTGTTGGCGGGGACTCCTATTGGGGATGTTTCGGATGCTTCGGGCCGGTTGGGGCAGGTGCTGGGGGCGGCTGATGTGGTGGCCGCGGAGGACACGCGGCGGTTGCGGCGGTTGACGGGGGAACTGGGAATCCACCTGAGCGGGCGGGTGGTCAGCTACTTCGAGGGGAACGAGCGGGAACGTACGCCGGAGTTGTTGCAGGCGCTCACGGACGGTCAGACCGTGGTGGTGGTGACGGATGCGGGCATGCCGAGCGTCTCGGATCCGGGATACCGGCTGGTCGCGGCGGCGATCGAGGCCGACGTACCGGTGACCGCCGTGCCAGGGCCGTCGGCGGTGCTGACCGCGCTGGCGCTGAGCGGGCTGCCGGTGGACCGGTTCACGTTCGAGGGCTTCCTGCCGCGCAAGCCGGGGGAGCGCGGGCGGCGGCTGGAGGACCTGAAGGACGAGCCACGAACGATGGTGTTCTTCGAGGCGCCGCACCGGCTGACCGCGTCCCTGGAGGCGATGCGGGACGCCTTCGGCCCGGATCGCCGGACGGCGGTCTGCCGAGAGCTCACGAAGACGTACGAAGAGGTCAAGCGCGGGCCGTTGTCCGACCTGGTGGCCTGGTCCGCGGACGGCGTCCGGGGCGAGATCACCGTGGTCGTGGCCGGCGCCGACCCGGACAAAGTACTGACGCCGGAGGACCTGGCCCGCGAGGTGGCCGTCGACGAGGAGGCCGGGACACCGCGCAAGCAGGCCATCTCCGACGTCGCCAAGCGCTTCAACGTCCCGAAACGGACCGTGTACGACGCCGTACTGGCCGCCCGGGACCCTGGTAACTGAGGCTGGCGCGCGGCACTACCCTTGTTGACATGTCCGAGAAGGCCTATTACGTCACCACCCCGATCTACTACGTCACGGCGGCGCCGCACATCGGCAGCGCCTACACGACGGTGGCCGGGGACGTCCTGACCCGTTGGCACGCCCAGCGCGGCGAACGCAAGTGGTACCTGACCGGTACCGACGAGCACGGCGAGAAGGTGCTGCGCAGCGCGCAGGCCCAGGGCATGACGCCGCAGGACTGGACGGACAAGCTCGTCGAGGAGGCCTGGAAGCCGGCCTGGGTCGACGTCGACATCGCGTACGACGACTTCATCCGGACGACCGAGAAGCGGCATACCGAGCGGGTCCAGGAGTTCGTCCAGGCGCTCTACGACCAGGGCGACGTCTACAAGGGCGAGTACGAGGGGCTGTACTGCGTCGGCTGCGAGGAGTTCAAGCTCCCCGCGGACATCCGGACCGACGACGACGGCGTCCAGCGGTGCATGATCCACGGCACCGAGCTGGAGACGGTCTCGGAGACCAACTACTTCTTCCGGCTCTCGGCGTACGCGGACAAGCTGCTCGCCCTGTACGACGAGCAGCCCAGCTTCGTCGCGCCCGCCAGCGCCCGCAACGAGGTGGTCGCGTTCGTCAAGCAGGGTCTGCAGGACCTGTCGATCACCCGCTCCACCTTCGACTGGGGCATCCCGGTCCCGTGGGACAAGGACCACGTCCTGTACGTCTGGGTCGACGCGCTGCTGAACTACGCGACGGCCGCCGGCTACGGCGCCGACCCGGAGCGGTTCGCGAGCCTGTGGCCGGCCGACGTGCACCTGGTCGGCAAGGACATCCTCCGCTTCCACGCGGTGATCTGGCCGGCGATGCTGATCGCTGCCGGAATCCCGGTCCCGAAGCAGGTCTTCGCGCACGGCTGGCTGCTCGTCGGCGGCGAGAAGATGAGCAAGTCGAAGCTGACCGCGATCGCGCCGCACGAGATCACCGACCACTTCGGCTCGGACGCCTTCCGGTACTACTTCCTCCGCACGATCCAGTTCGGGTCCGACGGCTCGTTCTCGTGGGAGCACCTGAGCGCGGTCTACACCTCCGAGCTCGCGAACGGCCTCGGCAACCTGGCCAGCCGGATCGCGGCGATGGTCGGGAAGTACTTCGACGGCCAACTGCCCGAGGCGACCGACCACGGTCCGGCCGAGCAGGCGCTCGCCGACAAGCTCGCGCAGACCGTGGCGACCGCCGACAAGGCGTTGGACACGCTCGCGTTCCAGGACGCGCTGGCCGCGATCAACGAGCTCGTGGGCGCGGTCAACGGGTACGTCACGGAGCAGGAGCCGTGGAAGGTCGCGAAGGACGAGTCGCAGCGCGACCGGCTCGCGACGATCCTGTACAGCGCCGCCGAGGTGCTGCGCGCGGTCGCCGTACTGCACAACCCGACGATGCCGAAGTCGTCCGCGAAGCTGTGGGCCCTGCTCGGCGCGGAGGAGAAGCTCGGTTCGCTGGCCGACCAGCGGATCCAGGACGCCGGGACGTGGGGCCAGCTCCCGGCCGGCGCCACGCTCACCAAGGGCGACCCGCTGTTCCCGCGCTTGGAAGAGAACTAACCGCAACAAACTAGCGCCGCCGTCCGGGAATGCCGGGCGGCGGCGCTGGCTTTTCTTGTAGCAACAACCATTCTTTTGGAGGCGGGTGCCATGCGCGCGGTGGAGTTCGAGGAGTACGGCGGTCCCGAGGTGCTCAAGGTCCAGGACGTGCCGGAGCCGCACGCCGGTCCGGGGCAGGTGCGGATCAAGGTACAGGCAGCCGGCGTGAACCCGTACGACACGAAGATCCGCCGCGGCTTCACGAAGGACTTCGCGCCCGCGAAGTTCCCGGCGATTCCGGGGTTCGAGGTAGCCGGCGTCGTGGACGAGGCCGGTGACGGCGCGGCGTTCGCGGTCGGCGACGAGGTCGTGGGCTGGTCGGCGGGCGGTTCGTACGCCGAGTACACGCTCGGCGGGAACGTGACGCGCAAGCCCGCCGGCGTGGCCTGGGAACAGGCGGTCGGCGTACCGGTGGCAGGCGAGACCGCGCAGCGGGTGCTCGATCTGCTCGGCGTGAAGTCCGGCGAGACGATCCTGATCCACGGTGCGGCCGGCGCAGTCGGTTCGGTCGCGGTCCAGCTCGCCAAGGCCGCCGGTCTCACGGTGATCGGTACGGCGTCGGCCGCGAACCACGACTACCTGCGCTCGATCGGCGCGGTCCCGGTCGCGTACGGAGAAGGGCTGCTCGAGCGCGTCCGCGAAGCCGCACCGCAGGGCGTCGACGCGGTGTTCGACACCGCCGGTCAGGGCGGTCTGCAGGAGTCGATCGAGCTCCGGGGCGGCACCGACCGGATCGTCACGATCGCCGACTTTGCCGCGAGCGAGCTCGGCATCCTGACGTCCGGCGGCGGCACGGCCTCCCCTGAGGAGGTCCGGACCGCCCTCGACTCGCAGCTCCAGGCAGTCGCCGACGGCAAACTCACCATCCGCATCGCCGAGACCTTCGGCCTCGCCGACGCCAGCAAAGCCCAGGCCCTCAGCGAATCCGGCCACGCCCGCGGCAAGATCGTGATCGTCCCGTAGGCGGACGCCCAGCACTCACCAACCTGCTCCCGGAGGACCTCCGTGCCGTCCGCCACGCCTGACCGCGAGCGCTGACGTGCGGTTGGTGAGTGCTGCAGGTCCGCCCTTCAGACGTAGGCGAACCGGGACGGCGGTGTGGGGACGTCGTCGACGCGCGGATCCCAGCGGTTGACGAAGTTGACGCCGGCGGGGACCTCGATGCAGTCGGTCGAGGTCCAGTTGCGGGTGAGGGTGGGGAAGTCGGGGACTTCGGGGTGGTAGTGCGGTTTCCCGGTGCCGAGGAGGTCGCGTGCCATCGGGGCGCTGACCGCCTGGTACCGGAAGTCCGCCGACAGTCGCAGCCGGTTCGTCCGGTTCGGCATCGCGCCGTGCACGGTGAGGCTCCCGAACAGCAGTACGTCACCGGGCAGGTACGACGTCGTACGCCACTCCGGATGGTTCTCGTCCGCCTCGGCCCGCATCATCCCCGGCCCGTCGGACGCCCGCACCGGCAGGACGCCGAGCCGCGGCGACCCGGCGAACACGCGCAACCCACCGATCTCCGGCGGCGCCGCACTCAACGGCAGCCAGGTCGTCAGCGTGTCGACGCACCCCTGGATGAACCGGTAGTCCTGATGGATCGGCGTCGGGTTGGCGCCCGGCGACGGCGGCGCGATCCGGCAGATGTGCGCCGGATGCGCGAACGCCTCCTCCCCGAGCAACCGCCCCGCCAACTCCAGCAACTCCGGACGTACGGCGAGCCGGTGAAATGCCTCGGTGCTCTGGATCGCCGTGTACGCCCCGAAGAACCCGGCCGCTCCTTCCTCGACCGCGCGCCCCGAGGCCACCAACTCCCGAGGATCCGCGTCCCGGTCCAGCCAGTCGCTGTCGTACAGAATCCGTGCCAGCTGCTCGTGCACATCGCCCACCACGTCCGCAGGCAACAAGCCCCTGAAGAACAAGTACCCGTCGTTCCCCAGCCGTTCCCGCAGTACGCCGGCGTCCTGCACGTCGGCGTACGAATCGGTCAGTTCCTTCACTTGTCGTTTCCGATCTTGTCCATGGCCTTGGCGATGTCGGCGACACCGACCTTGTCGAGGTAGAGGTCGTTCACGGCCTTGTTGATGTCAGGAGACTTGGCCGTCCAGCCCTCCGCGATCGGAAGGTTGACGGTGCTGCCGGCCGCGGAGTCGATGAAGGGCTGGACGTCGATGTCCTTCTTCTTCCAGTACGCCTGGTAGCCGGCGCCGGCGTCGTTGAGCGCCGGGATGATGTACCCGGCATCGCCCATCAGCCGCTGCGCCTTCTCCGAGCCGAGGAACGTGACCAGCTTGCCGGCCTCGTCCGGGTGCTTGGTCTTCGCGAACATCGCCTCCGCGAGCCCGTTGATCACCACTGTGCGTCCGGCGGGTCCGGCCGGCATCGCGGCGACCCCGATCGGGAACTTCACCTCGGGCAGGGCGAACGGGAGCAGCGCGTTGTTCGCCGGGAACATCGCCACCTCACCGCGGTAGAACATCTCGGTCGCCTGACCGGTCGGCGGGTTGGTCCGGGTACCGTCCGGCGACACCTTCCACTTGAAGACCAGGTCGCGGGCGAACTGCAGCGCCTCGACGGACTTGTCACCGGCGAAGTCGAAGGTCCCGTACGGCTTGTCCATCGCGTGGCCGCCGTTCGAGGCGATCCAGTTCAGCCACTGGGTCTGGCTGTGGTTCCAGGAACAGAAACCCCACTGCTTCTCGCCGACGGTCAGCTTGCGAGCGATCTCGAGGAAGCTGCCGGACCCGTCGGGCGCCCACGTCAACTCGGAAGGCATCGTGATGCCGGCCTTCGCGACCAGCGTCTTGTTGTAGAGCAGCCCGACGATCCCCAGGTCCTTCGGCATCCCGAGCTGCTTGTCCTCGAACTTGTACGACTGCACGACGTTCGGGTGGTACGCCTCGAGTTTCAGCCCGGCCTTGGAGATCAGGTCGTCGAGCGGCGCGAGCACGCCCTTGCTCGCGAAGTCCGGGAAGTAGTCGACGGTCAGCCAGAACACGTCCGGTGCCTTGCCGCTCGCCAGTTCGGTGGTGAGCTTGGTCCAGTACTGGTCCCACGGCAGCACCTCCATCCGGACGGTGATGTCCGGGTTCTCCTTGGTGAACTCCGCGAACACCGCCTTGTACCCGACCTCCTGCTGCTCGTCCCACAGGCGGTAGACGAGCTCGACCTTGCCGCCGCCGCTCGGCTTGTCGTTCGACGAGCCGCAGCCGGCCAGTGCGAGCACGCTGCCGGCGCCGATCAGAAAAGTCCTCCTGGACAAAGACATGAGAGCCTCCGAACTACTTGAGCCCGGTAACTGCGACCGAGCGGACGATGAAGCGCTGGAAGACGATGAACAGCACGAGCAGTGGCGCCAGCGCGATCAGGCTGCCGGCCATCACGGCGTTGTAGTCGACGCCGATCTCCCCCTTGAACAAGGCGATCCCGACCGAGAGCAGCCGCTTGTTCTCGCTGTTGGTGACGATCAACGGCCAGAGGAAGCTGTTCCAGTTGGCGACCACGGCGAGCGTGGTGACGGTGACCAGGATCGGTTTCGACAACGGCAGCACGATCGACACCAGTGTCCGGACCCGGCCGGCGCCGTCGATCCGGGCCGCGTCCTCGAGATCCGCGGGGATGCCGCGGAAGAACTGCCGGAGCAGGAAGATCGCGTACGGCGTCCCGAGCATCGTCGGCAGCATCAGACCGGCCCAGGTGTCGACCAGGCCGAGCTTCTGCATCATGAGGTACAGCGGGATCATCGTGACCACCGGCGGCACCATCAAAGTCGACAAATACACCCAGAACAGAGCGTCCCGGCCCGGGAACGTCAGCCGCGCGAACGCGTACGCCGCGAGGATCGCGAACACCAGCTGCCCGAGCGTGATGCCGGCCGTGACGAGCGCCGTGTTCACCAGGTACCCGCCGAAGCCGGACGCGAACAACCGGTGGAACGCGGCCGTACTGGGCGGCAGTCCCGGCTCCCACGGCATCGTCTCGGACAGTTGCCCCGGGCCCTTGAACGCGGTGAGCAGGGTCAGGAAGTACGGGAAGATCGCCAGAATGCAGCCGGCCACCAGGACGGCGTAGACGAAGATGCGCAGTCTCATCCGGACACCTCGTAGGTCGTACGGCGCTCGAAGTACACGAACTGGGAGATCGTCGCGATCAGTACGACCGCGAACAGCAGGACCGAGATCGTCGACGCGTACCCGAAGTCGAACTTGTGGAACGCCTCGTCGTAGATCAGGTACGTCGTCACCTCGGTACTGTCGCCGGGGCCGCCCTCGGTCATCACGAAGATCGTGTCGAACGCCTGGAACGAGCCGATCACGTTGGTGATCAGGACGAACAGCATCGTCGGCCGCAGCAGCGGGAGCGTGATCGTGAAGAAGTGCGCGATCGGTGAGGCGCCGTCCAGCGAAGAGGCTTCACGCAGTGAGGGCGGGATGTTCTGCAGGCCGGCCAGGAAGAACAGCATGTTGTACCCGGCGAACTGCCAGATGTGCACCGCCGCGACACTGGGCATCGCCAGTACCGGTGACGACAGCCACGCCGGACCGTCGATCCCGAACAGTCCGAGAAACTGGTTCAGTGCGCCGCGGCCGGGGTCGAAGATCCAGCTCCAGACCAGACCGAGCGCGACCGGCGTCGCCATCCACGGGATCACCAGTAGCGCCCGGAAGTACTTCATCCCGCGCAGCTTGCGATCGACGAGCAGGGCGAGCAGGAGCGAGAGGATCGTCGTACCGGGCACGCAGATCACCACGTAGTACAAGGTGACGAGCAGCGAGTGCCAGACGTCGGAGTCCGCGAAGAGTTTGCGGTAGTTGGCGAGGCCAATGAACTCCGGTGTTGAGAGCAACTTCCAGTCGAACAGGCTGAGCACCAGGACGATCAGCACCGGCGCGAGCAGGAACCCGAGGACCCCGACGAGGCTCGGCGCGAGCAGGGCGTAGGCGGCGGCCGTCTGCTTGTGGGCGCCGACGCGCCGGGCGCGTCGGGGCGCCGGCCTAAGCATCGGGATCCTTGAGCGGATGCGGCCGCGGTGAACTCGGGACGAGCAACTCGCGGGTACGGTCGATCGCCCACCGGTCGAGGGCGCCAATCGGGTCGCTGGACATCCGCAGCCCGGGACCGTCCGCGATGTGCTGAGCCCACAGCTCGCGTTGCTGGATGTCGGGTCGCACGATCAGGCAGTCGGAGTCGTTCGCCCACCAGCGCCCGTGCAGGAACTCGCGGGCGACCGAGGTTGACCGGGCGCCGCGCTGCCCCGGCTGGCTGATGTCGCCGGACGGTGGATCGACCAACGGATCGGTGTCGGGGGAGATCCGCATGCAGTCGACCAGCCCGAGGCTCGGCAGGATCGGGGCGCCGCACCCGTGCAGGATCCGGTTCGGGCCGACCGCTTCGCGCAGCAACCGCATCCCGTGCCGGTACGCCGTGACGCCGTCGACCTGCTCGTGGCGCGGTCCGTCGATCGCGCCGGCGTACACGAAGTCGAGTTTGAAGTGGTCGTACCCCTGACGGCAGAGCTCGGTGAACACGTCGTGGACATGCCGCGCGGCGCCCGGGTGCGTGACGTCGAGGACCAGTTGCTCCTCGCCCCAGTTCGTACCGGCGCTGATCCCGGGAACGAGCCACTCCGGATGCTTGCGAGCCGTCTCGCTGCCCGCCGCGGCCAGGAACGGCGCCACCCAGATCCCGGCCCGACGGCCGCTGGAGCGGATGTCCGCGGCCAGCCGGACCGTCGAGCCGAAGTCGTCGCGCGGGGTCAGCCAGTCGCCGATCGCCGTCTGGTATCCCTCGTCGAGCAGCACCAGGTCGACGCTGAGGTCGTGCTCGTCGAACTGCCGGACGTCCGTCATCACGTCCCGCTCGGTGACCTTGCCCCAGTACGCATACCAGCTGCACCACGACGGCCCGAAGACGCGCACCGCCGGAGCGCCGGCCCCTGCCGCGAAGGTGTCGGCCCAATCTGCGAGGGCCTGATTGGGGTTGGTCTGCGTACTGGTCTTCACTTCGACGTCGCCGTCGGCCGCGACCACCAGCTTGTCGCCGTCGACCTCGGCGCGGATCGACGGGATCGCGTCGGGGGTGACTGCCGCGATGACGGTGACCTCGCCGGCGGTCGCGACCGCGAGCAGTCCCTCGCCCTGGAACCGGCCCGCATCGACTCCGGGGCGGTACGCCATCACGTGATGGTTGGGCGCGGTCGGCCGCGGCGGCCGCGCGTCGAGCCGGTACCAGCCACTCGGGCTCCAGGACTGCCAGCCGTGCTCGAAGACCAGCGTGTGCGGATCGTGGTCGAGCTCGGCGACCGGGCGGAAGGGCACGGATCCCTCGATTCACTAGAAGTGCAGGATCTTGCTGCTACTGACTGCTGTGCCGCTAATCTTGGAGCGCCTACGAGGAGATCCACCATGACGGAGCCTGCTGACTTCGAGCACGATCTTGCTACTCAGGTGCTGATCGAGCTGTACAGCGAGATCCCGCCGCCGAGCAAGCTGGTGACCGGCCACTTCCACAGCGGCGGCGACTACCGCGTCGTCCGCCCGGACGGCGTCGGCAGCTGGTACCTGCTCTACACCGCGTCGGGAACGGGCCGGTACGTCCTTGGCGACAACAAGCTGATGCTGCGCCACGGAGACGTCCTGCTGGTCAGCCCGGGCACGCCGCACGACTACGGGACCGTCGGGACGTACTGGGAGTCCTGGTGGGCGCACTTCCAGCCGCGGCGGGAGTGGCACTCCTGGCTGTCGTTGCCACAGGCAATGCCCGGGCTCTCGTACGTGCGATTGTCCCGATCGTCGGAGACCGATCGGGTGGTGTCCGCGTTCGATCGCCTGCACCGCGACGCGCAGCGCGCCGGACTGTCCCCGACCGGCGACACCGAGCTGCACCTGCTGGAGAAGACCATCGCCACCGAGCTGACCATGAACGGCATCGAGGAGGTGCTGCTCACCGCGGTCGCCAGCCTGCGCCGCGAGATCCAGCACCTCGACGCCCGCGTACATCTGGTGCTCGAGGCAATCACCGCCGACCCGGCCAGGCCGCACACCCTGACGTCACTGGCCGGCCTCGCGCAGGTCTCGGTCTCCCGCCTGGCACACCTGTTCAAGGAGCAGGTCGGCGACTCCATCATGAACGTCGTTCTCGCGCTCCGCCTGCAACGCGCCGCCGAACTCCTCGGCGCCACCGACATGTCCGTGGCCCAGATCGCCGCCGCCGTAGGCTTCGACTCCCCCCACTACCTGAGCCGCCAGTTCGCCCGCCGCTACGGCATGTCCCCAACAACCCACCGAACCACAGTCAGGAACCCGGAGCTAGAGCTATATTGAGCTCGGTCGCGGCCGCGTAGTCCGCACCGCCCGCGAGTCCGACCAGCCGCACGTAGCGCGCGGTCGTACCGGCCGGGAATCTCGCGATCTTGGCGTCGATGCTGCCGTCCCACGAGCCCTTCGTCACCGACGTGAAGGTACTGCCGTCGGTGCTTGTCTGGACGTCGTACGACGAGATCCGTCCGTTCGGCACCTCGGCGTCCTGGCGTGGGGTGTAGACGAGCGCCTCGATCGCCCGCGGCGTCTTCAGATCCAGGGTGATGTACTGCGGGAGCGGGGCGTGCGGGCTCCAGTTCGAGTGCCACATGGTCGCGCAGTTGCCGTCGATCGCGGCGGGTGCTGCGTACGCGGACGAGCCCTGGCTGGTCGCGGTCGCGGTCATCTCGCGCTGCGGCAGCAGGTTCAGCGGACCGAACGGGCCGTCGGCCGGTGGTGGCGTACCCGGGATCGCGGTCACCCGGTCGAGGTTGGGTGCCTTGAGCGACGGATGGGTCCGCAGGTAGTTCAGGAAGACCTCCTGTCCCATCCGAGGTGCCCTGGTGAGGTCCGTGTACTGCTGGAAGCCCGGGTAGCCGTACTGCGCTCCGTGCAACGGCATCGCCGCGCTCGTCGTCACCCGGTAGGTCTTGTCGAGCTGCAGCGGGTTGCCGTTGATGAGGACGGCGGCCGGATCGATGCGGTCGCCGACCGGTCTGCGCAGGTCGTACGTGTAGCGGAAGTTCGCCGAGGTTGCGAGCGCGGACAGCCGGCTGCAGCCGTACGCGGGCGGGATCCACTGCTGCTCCAGAACGGCCTCGACCGTGGAGCCCTTCATCGAGAGCGTGGTGATCGGTGAGATCCCGGCGACCGGCCAGGCTTCGCCGTACGTCACCCTGCCCGCCTTCAGCCCCGCGGCGATCACGTCGACGCCAAGATCGGCCGGGACCAGAGCGAAGTCGCCGCCCGCCTCGGTCTTGTACAGGTCCGCGACCAGGTTGCCGGTGCGGCTCTCCGCCGTCGGTACGAAGTCGAGATCCCGGTCGAGCCTGGTCAGTGGTTCCTGCCGGCGTGCCGTCCACTTGTCCATCCAGTACTTGACGATCTTCTGGACCTTCGGGTCCGGCGTCACGTCCTTGGTCACCGCGTGGTTGGTGGCGGTTGTCGCGGACCGGATCACCTCGCCGGTCGCGGGATCGAGCGACAGGTTCACCTCGCCGAGTACGCGCCCGTGATTGCTTGCCTCGAGCACCGGACGCGGTACGCCGTTCGGGTCCGGGATCATGCAGTTGAACGCGGTGTGCCAGTGCCCGCCGAGGATCACGTCGATGTCGGGCGACATCGTCCGCGCGGCGTCGAAGATCGGGCCCGTCGGATTCGTGCACTCGTCGTACAGACCGCCCTGCTGTCCGCCCTCGTGCATGCTGACCACGATCGCGTTCACGCCCTGGGCCTTCAGCTCGGCGGCCGCGCGGTTGGCGGCCTCGACGACGCCCTGGAACTCGAACCCGGAGCCCTTGATCGACAGCGTCTCGGTCGGTGTCCCGGGGAAACCCAGCCCGATGAACCCGATCCGCTGCGAGCCGGCCTGGGCGATCCAGTACGGCGGGAGGACCGGACGTTTGGTCCGCGGGTCCACGATGTTCGCCGCGTGGTACGCGTAGTCGGTGCCGTGGAAGTTCCGGCCGGTGGAGTCCTTGAAGCAACTGTCGAAGCCGGGCTTGCCGTAGCAGGCGCCGGTGGTCATCCGGCGCAGGAACGGGAACTCCCGGTCGAACTCGTGGTTCCCGGCGACGTCGAAGTCCATCCCGAACGCGTTCAGTACCTCGATGGTCGGCTCGTTCGCGAAGGCCTGCGTGTAGTCCGGCCAGCCGCTGAACTGGTCGCCCGCGCCGATCAGGAAGCTGTTCGGCTTCCGCAGCTGGTCCAGGTGTGCCTTCAGGTACGCGGCGCCGCCGACCTGCTGGGTGCCGGACGGGCCGGCGATCGTCAGGTTCTCGGTCTCGGAGAGGTAGCCGTGCAGGTCGGTCAGGCTGAACACCTGCACCGGGATCGGCCTCGCGGCCGCGTCGCTCGGCGGCGGGGCGACTCCTGCCACCAGACCGAGTACGGCGAGAAGTGTGGTGATCCGGAACTTCCTGGTCATCGGCTGCTCCTGTCGGTCGGGCGGAACCTCGACGAAAGCTAAGCGCCGCCACCGGCGCCGCGACATGGCCCGGAGTGCTGACTTCCTGCACGATCCGGCTGACGCTTTTCTCCAAGCGGTTGGAGGGCGGGAATCGTACTGTCGACCTATGACTGGTTATGTGGCAGTTGCCGAGATCGACATTGCAGCCTCGCCCGAGCGGGTGTGGGACGTACTCACCAAGCCGGCCGACGTGCCGGAACTGTGGTTCGGCGCCGTGGTCGAGACGGACTGGCAGGTCGGCAGCCCGATCACCTGGACCGGCGAATGGCAAGGCAAGGCATACCAGGACAAAGGCGAGATCCTGGCCTTCGAGCCCGGCCGCTCCCTGAAGCTCACCCACTTCAGCCCTCTGACAGGCCAACCCGACGCCCCGGAGAACTACCACACCCTCACCTACACCCTCACCGGCAACACCCACCTGAAGCTGGAACAAGACAACAACGGCAGCGAGGAAGAAGCGGCCCACGCCCAAACCATGTGGGAAACCCTCGTCGCCAAGGTGAAGGAAGCCGCCGAATAGCCCGGTAGCGGATTGTTTGACGGCTGCCGGGTTACAACGCCCTAGCGGTGACATAGCCCGTCAGCGGGCCGGAGCGCGCGATGGCGCGGCTGATCTTGGCGAGGAGTACGGCGGGCTGGGAGAGGTCTGGCCACGAGACTCGGACCACTTGGTAGCCGAGATCGCGGAGGTGGTCCTCGCGGACCTTCTCCGCGAGTAGTGCGCGGGGTCCGCCGTCGGCGTACTTGACGGCTCCGTCGAACTCGACGATGACGCCGTACTGCTCGAACAGGAAATCGACCCGTCCGACGAGCTTGCCGTGTTCGTCGCGGATCTCCGCCTGTGGCAGCGGCGCCGTCATCGCTTGCGGCGTGGCGAGCCGGAGCCGCAGGACCTGATCCACCACGGAGACGGCAACCGGCAGGCTGGTCGATCGAACGGTCTCGACGACAGCCCGCGCGGGAGTGGTCGTCCGCACACCGTCCAGCTCGCAGATGACCTGTACGGCCGGCCGGGCCCCGTGTTGGCACACGGCCCGGTCGGACCGCCCGGACCCGATCATCCGGGTCACGTGCACCCGGTGCAGATCGAGCTCCGAGACCCGTACGCCGTGCAGGAGCAAGGCCGACTGATGACTCACCACGGCGCGGCCGCCCAGCCGGTGGTAGGTCGCTCGCGCCGCACGCCCATGAACCCAAGCCGCCTGCTCCCACGGCGGCATCGCCTCCACAGCAGGACAACGTGGTGCGTACGCACCACGCGTGACCCGCATCCACTCCCCGGACGCGACGTGCCTGCGCAGGTCGGCATCGGAGTACCCGGCAACAATCGCGTCCCGCCGCGAGAACCACCCGCCTCGCTCCGCGGCCACCATCTCCAGTTCGACATTCATGCCCGAGAAGATGCCCGGTTCCGCCTCCGCCGCGCGGCCCGACTTTGCGCCTGTGGACAACCGCTCGCCAGCGGGTTGTTTCACCGCTGGCCCGCTGCAACCCGGCAGCGGTGATAGAAGCCGCTGGCGACTCAGTAATCTGGCTCGTATGGGTTCAGATGGTGTGGAGGTTGGTCGGCCTACTCGGGAGCGGGCGGCCGTGGGGGAGGACGGGCGGTCTCGGGATCGGCGGCGGCCGGAGGTGCCGGATCCGTTGCCGATGAGCGTGGTGGATGCGCATTGCCATCTGGACATTGCGGATTCCGAGGACGGGGACTGGCTGAGTCCGGCTGAGGCGATCAAGAAGGCCTCGGCGGTTGGTGTGACCCGGATTGTGCAGGTGGGGTGTGATCTGCCCGGCGCGCAGTGGGCGGTCGAGGCGGCGGAGCAGTACCCGAACCTGATCGCGGGTGTTGCTCTGCATCCGAACGAGGCGCCGAAGTTGAAGGAGGCCGGCGAGCTGGACAGTGCGCTCGCCGAGATCGAGCGGCTGGCGTCGAGCAGTGCCAAGGTCCGGGTGATCGGCGAGACCGGGCTCGATTACTTCCGGACCGGTGCGGACGGGCAGGCGGCGCAGCACGAGTCGTTCGCGGCGCACATCGGGCTCGCGAAGCGGCTGGACAAGACGCTGATGATCCACGACCGGGACGCGCACCAGGACGTACTGCGGATCCTCGACCGCGAAGGCGTACCGGACCGGCTGGTGATGCACTGCTTCTCCGGCGACACCGAGTTCGCCCGCGAGTGCGTGAACCGCGGCGCGTACCTGAGCTTCGCCGGCGTCGTCACCTTCAAGAACGCCCAGTCCCTGCGCGACGCCCTCGCCGTCACTCCCCTCGACCGCATCCTCGTCGAGACCGACGCCCCGTACCTCACCCCGTCCCCCCACCGCGGCAAACCCAACGCCTCCTACCTGATCCCGCACACCGTCCGCAAAATGGCCGACGTCCTCAACATCTCCGTCCCCGAACTCTGCACAGCCCTCAACACCAACTCCAACAACGCCTTCGGCGGCTCCTGGTAGCACTGGGCCGATACCCTGAGTCCCGTGGACGAGGTGACGTACGAGGCTGTCAGCGCAGAGGTGAACGCGCTCGCCGACTCACTCCGCGGCGCCGACCAGGCCACGGTGTCCGCGGAGATGCAGCGCCTGCAGGAACTCGCGGAGCAGATCGCGGACGAGGGTCCCCGCCGTACGGCGTTGATCCGGGTACGCAAGCTGCCGGCGCTCATCGAAGGACCGAAGGCACCCTCGAGCCCCGAGTTCCAGCGGGCCTCGGCCCTGCAGGCCAAGGTGCTCGTGGACAAAGGCACGCCGGCCGAGCGGATCGCTCATGCCGAACGCGTGAAGCGCGAGATCGGGGAACTGTCCAGGCAGGCGCCGGCGCGCGAGTCCATGACGATCCTGCGGCTGAACTCCACCCTGGTGAGACTGATCGAGCGTCTTCGCGACGAGAACCGCGGCGACTGATCGTGAGCGGGTACGCCGAGGTCTCGCCGCAGTCCTGGGAGTACCGGCTGGTGGCCGCCGTCGTCCGTGCTGTCGAGCAGCGGGCCGGACGCGGCCAGGTCAAGACCAGGTGGAACGGCCGGCTGCTCGAGGAGAGCGACCCCGGACAACCTCGGTACGGCGCACCCGGACGGCAGCCTCGCGCTGTCGGTCGAGCAGGTCCTGTCCCGGTTGCAGCAGGCACAGGATGCCGATCGGCCGCTGTCCGAGGACGAGGTCTGGCTGCTTCGCGACGCGATGAACACGGTGGCTCACGAGGCCACGCACCTGATGACGCCCCTCGGCGACAAGACGGCACCGGAGGCCTACCCGTACGACGATGCCGCATCCGCGTTCGACGAGGGGCGCACCGAGTACTGGGCCGACGCCAACCTTGACGACATCGTCGAGGACGTCTTCCCGGAGGTCGGGCTGGGCCACCGGAAGGACGCGGTCGTGGGCGAATCGAGTTTGTCGGCCTATCCCGGCTACTCGGCGGCTGTGCGGCACCTCGACGAGGAACTGGCGGCGCGCAGCGGACTGACGCGAGAAGAGGTCACCCAGAGGTTGGTGGTGGCGGACGACCCCCAGCGGTGGAACGTTGCGGTCGACATGGTCATCGACGAACAGCTTGCCAGGAAAGGGCTGATGCCGGAGACCGACCGCGCGGACGTGCGTAGGCAGTTGGTCGCTCCGTTGCGCGAGTCCTTCGGCAGATTGGCTGCAGTCGAGGCAGACGAATCCCTTGCGGACAACGAGAAGGCGGCCGCCGGCATCAAAGCTGCACAAGAACCGGTGGCAGGTCTCGACACCGAACTCGATCGCATCAGGACGCAGCAGGAGCTGTCCCCGGATCTCAAGCGTTTGCAGGCCCTGACTGCGCCTCAGGCGCCCGCGGCGGGGGCGATCGGTCCGCGTGGGGAGGGTGGGCTTCGTGAGCGGGCGGGTGGGTCTGGTGAACCTTCTTCGAGACCGTTGCGGGGTGGGGCTCAGAGGAGCGGGCTGAGGGTGCCGGCCCCGGGTGGGGTCGGTCCTCGAGGGGAGGGGTAATGAGCGTTCTGATGACGATGCGGGTGAGGGGGGATGATGGCGCAGGCCGGGTGACGGAGGGGCCGAAGACCGAGTTCTGGCGGCATCTGGAGGTCGGCGGCGACGTCGGCTGACGCCGCTGGTAGACACACCTCATGGAGTTCAGCGAGGTGGTCCGCAGACGGCGGATGGTCAGGAACTACGACCCGGATCGGGCTGTGTCGGAGGAGGTTCGGGAGCGGATTTTGGGGAACGGGTTGCGGGCGCCGTCCGGGGGGTTCAGCCAGGGGTGGGCGTTCTTGACGTTGGAGGGGGACGAGCGGGAGCGGTACTGGGGGATTTCGGCCGCGGATCCGGATCCGAAGTATGTTGAATGGATCACAGGGCTGCGCCGGGCGCCGCTGCTGATTCTGGCGTTCGCGCACAAGGATGCGTACCTCGATCGGTACACCGAACCGGACAAGGGCTGGACCGATCGGGACGAGGGTCGCTGGACGGCGCCGTACTGGTACGTCGACACCGGGATGGCCGTTCTGCTGATGCTGCAGACGGTCGTCGACGAAGGCCTGGGAGCCTGCTTTTTCGGGCCTCCTGCGGACAAGGTGGGCGAATTGCTCGAGGAGTTCGGCGTCCCCGAGGGGTTCGATCTGGTGGGGGTGCTGTCGGTTGGTCACCGGGCCCCGGACAAGCGTTCGCCGTCGCTCAAACGGGGCCGCCGGACGACCGCGGAAGTGGTGCATCGGGGGCACTGGGGCAATCACAGCGCGTAAAGGGCCCGTTACACCTTTTTACGACTCGCCGACCAGGGGATTGGCGCTTCCGCTACTTCTTCGTTATGGTCCCGTGATGTTGGCCGGGATCGGGGAAGTTCCCGGGCAGTACAACCCCTCGGCGGGATTTGTGGGTTCCAGGCAGCCAGCCTGGCCCTCGCGATCGGTGCCTGTGCTGCTCCACCCCGTGCCCGGGTAGCCCTACCTGGGAGCGTTAGTGCGTAAGTCCATCATCGTGGCTGTCGGTGCGACGGCTGCGTTAGCCGTCGCGGGCGGCTCCGTGGCATATGCCTCGAAGAGCAAGACCGTGAGCATCTCCGTCGACGGCCAGGTGCGGAAGGTGCACACCTTCGGCTCCACCGTGGCAGACGCCCTGAAGGCCGAGAAAGTTCAGACCGGTGACCACGACAACGTGGCGCCCAGCCTGGACTCGAAGCTGAAGGACGGCCAGGAGATCGCCGTGCAGTACGGTCGCCAGCTGACCGTCAACGCCGACGGCACCAAGAAGGCGTACTGGACCACGGCCGACAGCGTGAACGAGGCGCTCGCCGACCTGGGTCTGCGGTACGACGGCGCGCAGCTGTCGACGAGCCGGAGCGCTGAGCTCGGCCGTCAGGGGCTGGAGCTGACCGTCACCACGCCGAAGACCGTGAACATCGTGCACCTCGGCAAGACCGTGACGATCAAGTCGCTGGCCGGCACCGTCGGGCAGGCCCTGACCCAGGCGAAGATCGCGTGGGACAAGGACGACCGGATCACCCCGGCGGCGGCCACCCCGCTGAAGCTCGGCGTGAACACGATCGGCTTCGTGCAGGTCCTGCAGAAGTCGGTCACCAAGACCGAGGCCGTCCAGCACGGCACCGACGAGACCAAGTCGGCGACGCTGCTCGAGGGCACCAAGAAGACCACGACGAAGGGCACGGACGGCGCCAAGGCCGTCACGTACCTGTACACCTACCTGGACGGCAAGCTGTCGACCACCAAGGTGGTCGCGACCAAGCTGGTGACCAAGGCGGTCGACGAGCAGGTCGTCGTCGGCACCAAGCCGAAGCCGGTCGACAAGCCGACCACCCCGACGTCGACGGGCGAGACCACGCCGCCGACCACGAGTGGTGGTGCCTGGGACCGGATCGCCGCGTGCGAGTCCGGCGGCAACTGGGCCGCGAACACGGGCAACGGCTACTACGGTGGCCTGCAGTTCGATCACGGCACCTGGGCGGCGTACGGCGGTACGGCGTACTCGAGCAACGCCAACGGTGCGTCGAAGGCGCAGCAGATCTCGATCGCGGAGAAGGTCAAGGCCGACCGCGGCGGGTACGGTGCGTGGCCGGTGTGCGGCAAGAAGGCCTGAGCCTGACACACTGACCAGCGTGAGCTCGTCTGATTCATCAACGTCCGCCGGACCGAGGCTTCTCGGTCCGGCGGACGTGCGTTCACTGGCCGCCGCGCTCGGGGTCCGCCCGACCAAGCAGCGCGGCCAGAACTTCGTCATCGACCCGAACACCGTCCGCCGGATCGTCCGCGCCGCCGACCTGACCGACGGCGAGCGGGTGCTCGAGATCGGCCCGGGTCTCGGATCGCTGACGCTGGCGCTGCTCGCCGACGGGCACCCGGTCACTGCGGTCGAGATCGACCCGCTGCTCGCGCAGGCGCTCCCGTCGACGGTGGCGACGTACGCTCCCGATCAGGCCGCTGATCTCACCGTCGTCGAGGCGGATGCGATGAACGTCGGGCCGGCCGAGATCGGGACGCCGACCGCCTGCGTCGCGAACCTGCCGTACAACGTTGCCGTACCGGTCCTGCTGCATCTCCTCCAGGTGTCGGACGACCTGCGGCACGGGCTGGTGATGGTGCAGGCCGAGGTCGCGGACCGGCTGGCCGCCCCACCCGGCTCCCGGACGTACGGCGTACCTTCCGCGAAGGCCGCCTGGTACGCCGATGTACGACGCGCCGGGCCGATCGGCCGGAACGTGTTCTGGCCGGCCCCGAACGTGGACTCCGGGCTGGTCGCGTTCGAGCGCCGCGAACCGCCGGCGACCGAGGCGAGCCGCGCGGAGGTGTTCGCGGTGATCGAGGCGGCGTTCTCGCAGCGCCGCAAGACGGTCCGCTCCGCCCTGGCCCGGTGGATGCCCGACCGCGCGCGGCTGGACGAGGTGTTCGCGCAGACCGGCATCGACCCGCAACTGCGCGGCGAGATGCTGGGTATCACAGAATTCGCGGCCCTAGCTGGAGCGGCTAGGCACTAGCCTGTCCGACGTGCCACCTTCTGCTGAGGTCACGGTGCGGGCGCCGGCCAAGATCAATCTCGGTCTGTCCGTCGGTCCGCCGCGCCCGGACGGGTTCCACCCGGTTGCCACGGTGTACCAGGCCGTTGCCTTGTACGACGATGTGACCGCGGTCCTGCGGGACGACGACGGCGAGGTCTCGGTGGAGATCTCCGGCGACTTCGCGGACGGCGTACCGACCGACGAGACCAACCTCGCGGTCCGCGCGGCGCAGCTGCTGCAGGCGGAGTACGACGTCGACGAGGGTGTCGATCTGACGATCCGGAAGACGATCCCGGTCGCGGGCGGGATGGCCGGCGGGTCGACCGACGCGGCGGCGACGCTGGTGGCGTGCAACCGGCTGTGGGGTCTGCAGCTGACCCAGACCGAACTGCAGCACCACGCGGCCGAGCTCGGCAGCGACGTACCGTTCTGCCTGGTCGGCCACACGGCGCTCGGCCAGGGACGTGGCGAGCAGGTCACCGAGGTGATGTCCCGCGGGACGTTCCACTGGGTGTTCGCGATCGCGGACGGCGGGTTGTCGACGCCGGAGGTGTACGGCCAGCTGGACCGGATGCGGCCGCTGCGCCGTGTCGAACCGCCGCAGGTCCGGCCCGAGCTGTTGTCGGCGCTGCTGTCCGGCAGCGCGGCGGCGCTCGCGGTTGCGCTCAGCAACGACCTCCAGGCGGCCGCGCTCGCGCTCCGGCCCGAGCTTGGTGACACGCTCCAGTTCGGCCTCGACCACGGCGCGCTGGCCGCGCAGATCTCCGGTTCCGGGCCGACCTGCCTCTTCCTCGCCGCCGACAGCCGCAACGCCGTCGACCTCGCCGTCGACCTCGCCGAGTCCGGCCTCTGCCGCATGGTCCGCCAGGCCGAAGGCCCCGTCCCCGGAGCCCGCATCCTCCCGGCAATCGTCAGCCGGTAGTAAACTTAGCTAGGTGGGCTAAGGCGGCTGGATGAGCGAGCTGGCGCAGTACAACATGCACGAAGCGAAGTCGCAGCTGTCCCGGATCGTCGAGCGGGTCGAGCACGGTGAAACTGTCGTCATCAGCCGGGCGGGCAAGCCGGTCGCCAAGGTCGTCCCGTTGACGGAGCTGCCGCGGCGGACGGGTCGCGGCTCGCTGGCCGGCCGGATCAGCTACGCCCCCGACTGGGACTCGGCCGAGGTGAACGAGGAGATCGCCGCCGACTTCGGTCTGCAGTCGTGAGCCCGTCGCCGGGGACCGCCCGGCTGCTCCTGGACACCCATGTGCTGCTCTGGTGGGCGCAGGACAGCGACGACCTCTCGGATGACCTGAAGGAGCGGATCGACACCGAACTAGAGGTCTACGTCAGCGCGGCGACACTGTGGGAGTTGTCGATCAAGGCGGCGGCCGGGAAGATCGAGCTTCCCGGCGATCTGGCCGAGTGGGCCGAGCGGAGTGGTCTGAGGGCGCTGCCGATCGACGCGACGCATGCGGTCCTGGCCAGCTCCTTGCCGATGATTCACCGGGATCCGTTCGATCGGATGCTTGTTGCGCAGGCGCTGGCCGAGAGGCTGACGCTCGTGACGCGTGACCGGTTCATCCAGAAGTACGACGTGCAGGTCCTCGAAGCCTGAAATTGGGTCGTCAGTGGGCGGAGTCGGTGTTAGCTTCGCCTCGAGAGGTTCTCAGCCACAGACAGGAGACCGGGATGCGCCAGGGATCGATCTACCGCATCGGTATTGATCGTTTCTACGCATTCGCGAGGACTCTTGAACTCTCTGACGATGGGCATTGTGGCGCATGTCGACGCCGGTAAGACCAGCCTGACCGAGCGGCTGCTGTACGCGGCCGGGGTCGTCGACCGGGTGGGCCGGGTCGACGACGGCAACACCCGTACCGACTCGATGGACCTCGAGCGCCGGCGTGGCATCACGATCCGATCGGCGGTGGTGTCGTTCCGGCTTGGCGACCTGCCGGTGAACCTGATCGACACGCCCGGGCACTCGGACTTCATCGCCGAGGTCGAGCGCGCGCTGTCGGTGCTCGACGGCGCCGTGCTGGTGATCTCCGCGGTCGAGGGCGTGCAGCCGCAGACCCGGCTGCTGATGCGTACGCTCGACCGGCTACGGATCCCGGTATTGCTGTTCGTGAACAAGATCGACCGGGTCGGCGCCCGGTACGACGAGTTGCTGGCGGACATCCGCCGGCTGCTGACACCGGCCGCCGTACCGATGGAGTCGGTCGACGACCTCGGCACCCGCGCGGCCGCCGTGGACCTGCTCGCGTTGCAGCGGCCGGAGCTCGGTGAATTGCTTGCCGAGCGCAACGATGCGTTCCTGGAGTCGTATCTGGAGGGCAACGCCGTCGACTACACGGCCGAGCTGAAAGCCCAGGTGGCGAAGGCCGCCGTGCACCCGGTGTACTTCGGATCCGCGATGACCGGGGTCGGAATCCCCGAGGTGATCGAGGGCATCCGGACTTGGTTGCCGCGGGCAAGCGGGGCGCCGGACGGCGAGCTGCGGGCGCGGGTGTTCAAGGTCGAACGCGGCGCGGCGGGGCAGAAGCTCGCGTCCGCGCGGATCGTCAGCGGGACGCTCGCAGCACGTACGCCGGTCCCGGTGCATCCCGTCGACGGGCCCGAGTACCAGACGCGGCCGAGTGGGATCGAGGTGTACCGCGACGGATCCAGGCAGCCCGCCGAACGGGTCGAGGCGGGGCAGATCGTGGCGTTGCGCGGGCTCAAGAGCATCCAGATCGGCGACCAGCTCGGCGTCCGGACGGCGTACTCGCAGCGGTTGTTCGCGCCGCCGACGCTGGAGACCGTGGTGAGTGCGCGGGACCGGATGCGGTTGTTCCAGGCGTTGACGCAGCTCGCCGAGCAGGATCCGCTGATCCGGGTCCGGAAGGCCGACGGGACCGGCGACATCACCGTCAGCCTGTACGGCGAGGTGCAGAAGGAGGTGATCGCGTCGCTGCTCGAGTCCGAGTACGGCGTCGAGGTCACGTTCAGCGAGACGACGCCGATCCACGTCGAACGGCTGAACGGCACCGGCGCCGCGACCCGCGAGATGTCCGAGAGCCTGTGGACGTCGGGGGTCGGGTTCCGGGTCTCACCGGTTGCCGAGGGCATCGAGTACGTCCTGGAGGTGGAGCTTGGCGCGCTGACCCGGGCGTTCCACACCGCGATCGAGGAGACCGTCCGGCAGACGCTCCAGCAGGGGTTGTCCGGCTGGGAGATCCCGAACATCCGCGTCGAGCTGACGCACACCGAGTTCGACAACGCGACGAGTGTGGCCTCGGACTTTCGCCGGCTGGTGCCGTTGGTCCTGATGCAGGCGATCGCCGAGGCCGGTACGACGGTGCTCGAGCCGGTGAACCACTTCGAGCTGGAGGTCCCGGCGGACACCGTCTCGCGGATCCTCGCCCACGTCGCGGAACATCGCGGCGTCGTCACGCAGGCCACCCAGACGCACATCGAGGGCACGATCCCGGCCGCGACCACGCACGCCTTCGAGTCCTACCTGCCCACCCTCGGGCGTGGCGAGGCCCTGCTCACCACCACGTTCCACAACTACACCCCGGTCGCGCCTCCGCCGCCGACCCGCCCGCGCACCGACGGCAACCCCCTCAACGAGAAGCAGTACCTCCTACACCTCAATCAAAGTCTTTGAGGATGGTGTGGATCTCGCTCACGGTGTCCGGGACGTCGGCGGTGTGGGCGGTGACGCAGAGGAGTTCTCGCAGGTGCAGGAGGGGCAGACGGTCGCGCCAGCCCGGGGTCAGCGGGTGGATCTCCTCGTACGCGTCGAACAGGGTCTCGGAGAGGTGGTTGTAGATGAGGAGGGTGGCGAGCTCGGCCTCCGGCCAGCCGTAGTACACGGCCGGATCGATCAGGGCCGGTGCGCCCGAGGGGCTCGGGAGCAGGTTGCCGTGCCAGAGGTCGCCGTGCAGGAGGGACGCGGGCTGGACGGGGATGAGATTCGCGAGGTTGCCGGCAACGCGTTCCAGCCGGCGGCGATCCTCCGGCGGGAGTTGGCTGTTGCAGTTGGGTTCCTCGAGGTACCGCAACAGCCGGTGCTCGGCGAAGAACGCGTGACCGTCCGTGGTCCACGGGTTCCGCTGCGGCAGTACGCCGAGGTAGTTGTCGTGCTGGTACCCGAACGCGTCCGCGGTCTGCTCGTGCTGAAGCGCGAGCGCGCGCCCCGCGTCCTCCCAGTACGTCGGCGACGGTTCCGACGTACCGAGATCCGCGAGCACGATGAAGTGTGGTGTGACCCGCAGCACTTCCGGTACGTCGAATCCGCCGGGCGCACGCAGCGCGTCGAGGCCATCGGCTTCCAACGCGTACAGGTCGGACGGCAGGTTCTCCTGGGTCTTCACGACGACCGTCCGGCCCTGTGTCGTACGCACCCGGAACGTCTTGCTGGCGTACCCGCCCTCGAGCGGATCGGCAGCGATCGGATCGCCAAGGGACAGGTCTTCCAGCCAAGCAGGAGTCAGCACTCGGACGATCCTGGCATGTGGGCTCGCGTCAGCTACCCTTGGGCGCGTTATGGCGGCACCTAACTTGGTCAATCTGGAAGCTGTTTCGAAGGGCTTCGGGACCCGCACACTGCTCGACTCGGTCAGTCTCGGCGTAGGCCGTGGTGAGCGTATCGGCGTGGTCGGGCGCAACGGCGACGGTAAATCGACGCTCTTGCAGCTCCTGGCCCGGCGCGAGCAGCCGGACAGCGGACGGATCACCCACAATCGCGACCTGCGGCTCGGGTTCCTCGGGCAGAGCGACGACCTCGACCCGGAGCAGACCGTGCTGCACGCGGTCCTCGGCGACGTCGAGACCTACACTTGGGCGGCGGACCCGCGGGCACGCTCGGTGATGGAGCACCTGCTCGGCGAGGTCGACCATCAGGCGCTGGTCGGCAGCCTCAGTGGTGGTGAACGCCGCCGTGCGTCGCTCGCCCGGCTGCTGCTGACCGAGGTCGACCTGCTGATCCTCGACGAGCCCACCAACCACCTCGACATCGAGGCGGTCAGCTGGCTGGCCGAGCACGTCGTCGACCGCGCGGGCGCGCTGATCGTGGTCACCCACGACCGCTGGTTCCTGGACGCGGTCTGTACGGACACGTGGGAGGTGCAGGGCGGCCGCATCACGTCGTACGACGGTGGGTACGCCGCCTACGTCCTGGCGAAGGCCGAGCGGACCCGTTCGGCCCAGGTCAGCGAGGAGAAGCGCCAGAACCTCCTGCGCAAGGAGCTGGCCTGGCTGCGCCGCGGCGCACCGGCCCGGACGAGCAAGCCCAAGTTCCGCATCGACGCCGCGAACGCCCTGATCGAGAACGAGCCGCCGCCGCGGGACAAGCTCGCACTGTCCCAGCTCGCGACGTCGCGGCTCGGCAAGGACGTGTTCGACGTCGAGGACGTCAGCCTGAGCTTCGGTCCGCGCACGATGCTCGACCATGTGACGTTCCGGCTCGGCCCGGCGGACCGGATCGGGCTGCTCGGCCCGAACGGGGCCGGCAAGACCACGTTCCTCAGGGTCGTCACCGGGCAGCTCGCGCCGGACCACGGCCTGGTCAAGCAGGGCAAGACGGTCCGGGTCGCGAACCTGTCGCAGACCCTCGACGAGATCGACGGCAGCCTCACGGTGCTCGACCACATCACGTCGATCCGGCGGACGGCGGCGCTCGCCGGGCGCGGCGGTGAGCTGACGTCGTCGCAGCTGCTCGAGCGGTTCGGGTTCACCGGCGACAAGCTGACCACCCGGATCTCGGACCTGTCCGGTGGCGAGCGGCGCCGGCTGCAACTGCTGCGGATCCTGCTCGACGAGCCGAACGTACTGATCCTCGACGAGCCGACCAACGACCTGGACGTCGAGACGCTGACCGTGCTCGAGGACTTCCTGGACAGCTGGCCCGGCGTGGTCGTCACGGTCACCCACGACCGGTACTTCCTGGAGCGGGTCAGCGACATGGTTTACGCAATCATGGGCGACGGCCGGGTGCGGCATCTGCCACGTGGCGTCGAGCAGTATCTCGACGAACTCGCTGCCGGAATTCCGCGACGGCCGGCGGCCAATGCATTGACGTCGGCGGCGGAAGTGCCCGCGGATATGCAGGCCGCGGAAAACGGGCAAGTGGTTGAACGTGGGACGGCTGACTCGGCAGTGGCCCGCGCAGCCAAAAAGGAGCTGAACCGGATCGAGCGGCAGCTCTCGAAGCTCACCCAGACCGAGACGAAACTGCACGACCAGCTGGCCGCCAGTGCGAGCGACTACGGGCGGCTGGCCGAGCTGGATGCCGAGCTGCGCAAGCTCGCGGACGAGCGCGGTGAGCTGGAGACGGCCTGGTTCGACGCCGCCGAACGCGCCGAGTAGCAGGGCTGAGCCTGCAGTGAGGGCTGGGGGAGCGAGCCGCGGCGCCCCCTCCGATCCCCTGTGATTCGGAGGGGTACGCCGAGCTCCTGGGTGAGCGGGCCCTGTGCCGGCCGGCGTTGTTCGGGCCCCGAGCCCCGGACACCGCACGGCCACCATTCGGCGGACCACCTCTTGCCGCCGAAGTCACCTTGTTTTGACATTTTGTAGTCGTTCAACCACCGACGGTGATGACCCTAGTAGGGGTGTAGACCGGTGTCGATGGCTCTCGGCTACAGCAGTCTCACGATCTCGTTGCAACTAGCAACGACCGAAACAGGGCCGAAGTGACGGGTGGTCTTTTCGGATAATTCCGGCGCAATTCCGCCGGGCTTTGTCCGGACCGGCAATCCGCTTTGTTCGGGTCAGTGTTTTTCGAGGTCGAACGGACGGACCAGCTCGCGCAGGACGCGGGCGATCTTCTGCTGGTCGCGCTCACCGATGCCGCCGAGCAGCGTGCGCTCGTGGGTGAGCAGGTCGGCCATCGCGGCGTCGACCTTGTCCCGCCCGGCGGGCGTCAGCTGGACCAGTACGCCGCGGCGATCGTGTGGATCAGGGAGGCGCTCGACGAGGCCGCGCGCGGTCAGCCGGTCGACCCGGTTCGTCATCGTGCCGGACGTGACGAGGGTTTCCTTCAGCAGCTTGCCGGGCGACAGCTGGTACGGCGCCCCGGCGCGACGCAGGGCGGCGAGCACGTCGAACTCCCAGGACTCGAGCCCGTGGGCGTCGAACGCCTGGCTGCGGGCGCGATCCAGGTGCCGCGCGAGCCGGCTGACCCGGGACAGCACCTCCATCGGGGCCACGTCGAGGTCGGGGCGCTCCCGCCGCCAGGCCTCGATCAGCCGATCGACCTCGTCCTCCATGAACTCGAGAGTACCGATCAAGACTCTTGACATCAAGACATCTGCGAGAGCTAGAGTATCTCGACGTCAAGATAAAATTCCTGGGAGGTGCAGTTCGATGCGCAGGTCACCGGTGTGGAGTCCCGAGCAGTACGGCACGTACGCCGACGAGCGGGCGCGGCCGTTCCGCGATCTGGTCGAGCGGGTCCGGGCCACCGACGTACGGACCGTGGTCGATCTCGGATGCGGTCCGGGTGCGCTGACCGCGTCGCTGCGCGACGTCTGGCCGGAGGCGACCATCCGTGGGATCGACAGCTCGCCGCAGATGCTCGAGGCGGCTGCGCCGTACGCGGACGAGCACCTGAGCTTCGAGCTCGGTGATGTCCGGGAGTGGACCGGCGCGGACCTCGATGTCATCGTCACCAATGCGACGCTGCAGTGGGTCCCTGACCAGGTCGAGCTGCTGCCCGGGTTCGTACGGGCGCTGCGGCCGGGTGGGTGGCTGGCGATCCAGATCCCCGGCAACGGCGACGCTCCGTCGCACGCGATCCTGCGCGAGCTCGCCGGGACGCCGCCGTACGCCGAGTACGCGAAGGACGCGTCGCTGCGTCCGGACGTACCGGGGCCGGCCGAGTTCGTCGACGTACTCAGTGCGGAAGGGTGTGTCGTGGACGCGTGGGAGACGACGTACTTCCACGTGCTGTCCGGCGACAACGCCGTACTGGAATGGGTGAAGGGGACCGGCGCTCGGCCGGTGCTGCAGTCGCTGCCGGACGAGCTGCGCAAGCAGTTCGAGGCGGAGTACGGCGCGCGGCTCGCGGAGGCGTACCCGCAGAAGGACTACGGGACGCTGCTGCCGTTCCGCCGGATCTTCGCCGTTGCGCAGAAGGCGGGATGACGATGCGCCTGGACCATGTGCAGGTGTCGTGCCCGCCCGGTGGCGAGGACGTGGCGCGGGCGTTCTACCGCGAC
Organism: Kribbella sp. NPDC048928; assembly: GCF_043197975.1. Classification (NCBI taxonomy): domain Bacteria; kingdom Bacillati; phylum Actinomycetota; class Actinomycetes; order Propionibacteriales; family Kribbellaceae; genus Kribbella; species Kribbella sp. NPDC048928. The sequence continues at coordinate 118,119 of NZ_JBICUC010000009.1, forward strand.
GCGCTCGGAATGACCGAGGTGGAGAAGCCGGAGCTGCTGAAGGCGCGCGGCGGGTGCTGGTTCAAGGCCGACGCCGCCGAGCTCCACGTCGGCGTCGAGCAGGACTTCACCCCCGCGAAGAAGGCTCATCCAGCGCTCGCAGTTGAGGATCTGGACGGTCTGGCCGCACGGCTGGAAGGGCTCGGCTATCCGGTCACCTGGGACAACGAGACGATCCCGGGCCGGCGGCGGTTTCACACCGCCGACGGCCACGGGAACCGCGTGGAGATCGTGTAGTAAGAGCGGCTCGCCCAGCCCCCTCAAGCCGGGCGAGCCGCTGGCTCATTCGGTTGCCAGTGCGCCGGCCGGGGCGACCTTCGCCGCACGGCGGGCGGGCAGCACCGAGGCGAGCAGACCGGCGACCGCGGCGATTGCGGCGATCGCGATCAGCAGCGTTCCCGGTACGGCGTACTCGACACCGCCGTCGACCGTCTGGCCGCCCATCAACGCACTCGTTCCGGTCCAGCCGTACAGCAGGCCGAGCAGGATCCCGAGACCGGCCGCGACCAGCGCCATCATCAGCGACTCGAACGCGAGCATCCGGCGCAGCTGGCGGCGGGACAGCCCCATCGCCCGCAGCAGCGCGTTCTCCCGCGTCCGCTCCAGTACCGACAGGCTGAGCGTGTTGCCGACGCCGACCAGCGCAATCAGTACCGAGACCCCGAGCAACCCGATCCCGACGATCAGCAGGACGTCGAAGATCTTCGTGTACGACGACCGCTCGGCGAGCCCGCCGTCGACGCCGAGGTTCTGCACGCTCGGGATCGACTGCTCGACCGCGTCGATCACGTCCGGCGCGTCCGCCTTCGGATCGGAGGCCAGCCAGTACCCGCTCACCGCCGCGTTCGGCGCCAGCTTCGCGAGGTCGGTCGAGGTGATCGTGATCGGATCCAGCCCGATCGACAGCCGGACCGTCAGCGTGAGCTTGTGCTGCCCGGACACGAGCGTGATCGGCGACCCTTCCTCGAGGTCCAGCCCGCGCATCGTCGGATAGGTGACCAGCGCCGTCCCGGGCGTGAGCTTCCCAGCCAGCTCCTCGTTGTGGATCACCGAGGCGGCCTTGCCGGCGTCCAGTCCGGTGACGGGCAGCTCCTGCCCCCCGGTCTTCACGTCGACCGAGCTGACCGGGACGACCTGGGTGATGCCCTTGATGTCGCGGAGCTGCTGCTCGGCGCTCGCGGGCATCTTCTCCTTGTACGCCGTGACCTTCAGGTCGACCGGGTACTGGCCGTTCATCGACACGTCGAACGTCTTCTGCACCGAGGCGATCCCGACGCAGGTCAGGCTGATCAGCGTGACGCCGATGAGCAGGGCGGACGTGGTCGCCGCCGTACGCTTCGGGTTCCGGACGGCGTTCGCGACCGCGATCCGGGCCGGTACGCCGCCACCGCGGGCGGGCAGCGCACCGATCACGCGGATCAGCGCCGGTACCAGCAGCGAGCCGATCGCGAGGATGCCGAGGAACGAGATCGCCCCGCCGGCTGCGCCGATGATGACCTGGTGCATCGCGGCACCGGCCACCAGTAGTACGCCGCCACCCGCGAGGAGCAGGAAGCCGGCGAGCAGACGCAGTACGCCTGCCCGGGATCCGGCGGCCGGCGCGACGTCGGGGCGAAGCGCGGCCAGCGGTGCCACCTTCGTCGCCCGGCGGGCCGGTACGACGGCCGCGACGAGCGTGGCCAGGGTGCCGAGCAGGAGCGGGACGAACACCGACGCAATGTCCAGGTGCAGCGGTACCTTCGGGATGCCCCAGTCGAACTCGCGAGACAGCGTCAGCGCCAGCGCGGACAGTGCGACACCGAAGATCACACCGATCGCGGATGCGGCCACACCGACCACGCTCGCCTCGGCGAGTACGGACGTGAACACCTGCCGCCGGGACGCGCCGACGCAGCGCAGCAGCGCCATCTCGCGGGTGCGCTGGGCGATCACGATCGTGAAGGTGTTGCCGATCACCAGACACGCGACGAACAACGCGATCAGCGCGAACATGCCGAAGACTCCGCCGAGGACGTCGATGCCGTGTGTGTAGTCCTCGACCTCGCGCTGAATGAACTCCTCACCGGTGTACGTGGTGAGGCCGTCGGCCACCACACTCCGGGTGGCGTCGGCGAGCTGCGTCTGCGTGACACCGGGCTTGGCCGACAGCCCGATCGCGCGGACGAACGCCTCCGGTGCGATCACCTTCATCGTGGCCGGAGTCACCACGGCCGAGGCGGTGCCGACGGACTTCGAGTCGTCGACCAGTCCGACGATCTTCAGCGTCCACGACTTGCCTTCGTACGAACTGATCCGGAGCTGGTCGCCGATGCCGACCTTGTGCTTGGCGGCGGTCCGGGCCGGGAGTGCCAGCTCGTTCGTTGCGGTCGGCAACCGTCCGGAGGAGGTGCCGGGGCCGGCGATGACGCTGGTGTCGTAGAGCTCGTCGATCGAGATGCCGGTCGGACGGACCAGATCGGGGTACGAGACCTCCAGGTACGCGGTGGTCAGTGTGACCACGGACGACGCCTGCTGGACCTTCTGCGCCTTCGCGATGTCTTCGGGGGAGATCGTCGAGCGGCTCGGGTAGACGACCGCGTCGGCACCCTTGTACTGCGCGCCGACCGTCTCGTCGATGCCGTGCGATGCCGACGAGTGCACGATCATCGCCAGCGAACCGAACCCGACCCCGAGGACGATCGCCAGACAGGCGGCGACCAGGCGGCCCAGGTGGGCGCGCAGCGAGGAGAGGAGTGAACGTCGCACGTCAGGCTCCCAGCTGCCGCAGTGCGCCGAGGACGCTCTCCGGGGTCGGCTGCTGGAGCTCGCCGGCGAGCTTGCCGTCGGCAAGCATCACGACGCGGTCCGCGTACGACGCGGCGAGCGGGTCGTGCGTCACCATCACCACGGTCTGGCCGAACTCGCGGACCGAACGGCGCAGGAACCCGAGCACCTCCGCGCCGGACCGGGAGTCCAGGTTGCCGGTCGGCTCGTCGGCGAACACCACCTCGGGCCGGCCGACCAGTGCCCGCGCCACCGCGACCCGCTGCTGCTGGCCGCCGGACAGCTCGGACGGGCGGTGCGTGAGCCGGTCCTTCAGTCCGAGTACGTCGATCAGCGTGTCGAGCCACTGCTGGTCGGGCTTGCGGTTGCCGAGCTCGAGCGGCAGCAGGATGTTGTCCTTCGCGGACAGCATCGGTAGCAGGTTGAACGACTGGAACACGAACCCGATCCGGTCCCGCCGGATCTTGGTGAGCTCGGCGTCCGCGAGCCGGGTCAGCTCGGTCTCGCCGAGCAGGACCTGGCCGCTGGTCGGGGTGTCGAGACCGGCCAGGCAGTGCATCAGCGTCGACTTGCCGGACCCGGACGGACCCATGATCGCGGTGAACCGGCCGACCCCGAAGTCCACCCCGACACCGTCGAGCGCGGCGACCGCGGTGTCACCCTGTCCGTACACCTTGCGCAGCTCGTGGGCCCGGATCGCCGTCCGCGGCTCCCCGTCCTGCGGCAACCGCCCGACCGCGGACTGCGGTGTCTGCAAGCTCATGTCACTCCTCGACTCAACTGAACGTTGGTCAAGAAGTTAGTCACCGCGGCCGCGGATCTCGTCGGACCGCAGACTGCACTCCGGGTACGACCTGGGTATTACTTCGTCGGCTTGACGAGGCCGGTCTCGTACCCGAGGACGACCAGGGCGACCCGGTCGCGGAGGCCGGTCTTGGCCAGGATCCGGCCGATGTGCGTCTTGACCGTTGCCTCGGACAACGTGAAGAGCTTGGCGATCTCGGTGTTCGACAGGCCGCGGGCGACCTCGACCAGGACCTCGCGCTCGCGGGCCGTCAGGTCGGCGAGGTCGGGCCGCTCGTTGCCGGCGTCGGGCAGGGCGCCGGCGAAGTGCTCGAGCAGGCGTTTCGTCGTACTGGGGGAGACCACGGCGTCACCGGAGTGCACCTGGCGGATCGCGCTCAGCAGGTCCGCGGGCGGGGTGTTCTTGAGCAGGAAGCCGGCCGCGCCGGCCTTGATCGCGGCGAACGCGTACTCGTCCAGGTCGAACGTGGTCAGCACGATCACCTTCGGGGCCTCCGGCAACGATTGCAGCTGCCGGGTGGCCTCGACGCCGTCCAGCCGGGGCATCCGGACGTCCATCAGGACCACGTCGGACGCGGTCACCTGGATCTTCTCGACCGCCTCGCCGCCGTCCCCCGCCTGGCCGACCACGCGCATGTCGGCCTGGGAGTCCACCAGCATCGTGAAGCCCGCTCTGACGAGCTCCTGATCGTCCACCAGGAACACGCGGATCACGTCGTCTGACACTTACCCTCCGTTGGGCAGGTTGTACGGCAGCCGGGCGATCACCTCGTACCCACCGCCCGTCTTCGGTCCGGCGCTCACCGTACCGCCCGAGACCGAGACGCGCTGCCGCATCCCGACCAGCCCGTGACCGGGATCCACGCTCGGCGCGACCCCGGCTCCGCGGCCGTCGTCGGTGACCACCACGGTCAGCATCTCGCGTCCGAAGTCCAGCAGGACGGAGGTGCGGGCTCCCGGCCCGGCGTGTTTCAGGGTGTTGGTCAGGCCCTCCTGCACGATCCGGTATGCCGTCAGCCCGAGCAGTGCGGGCAGCTCGCGGGGCTGGCCGGTGACCTGGTACTCGACGGCGAGGCCGGCGTCGCGGACGTTCTCGATCAGCTCCGGGAGGCTCGAGACGCCGGGCTGCGGGCGCGGCTGGTTCGGGTCGAGCTCGCGCTCGTCCTGTTTGAGCAGTCCGAGCATCTTGCGCATCTCGGTGAGTGAGCTCCGGCCCGTGTCGCCGATCGTGGCGAGCGCCTTCTTCGCGGCCTCGGGGGACTGGTCCGCGGCGTACAGCCCGCCGTCGGCCTGGACGATCATGATCGACAGGCCGTGCGCGACGACGTCGTGGATCTCGCGGGCGATCCGGGTGCGTTCGTTGCTGACCGCGAGCTTGGATTCGCGGTCGCGGTCGCGCTCCAGCTGGGCGGCGCGTTCCTCGAGCTGAGCGACGTACAGGCCGCGGGTACGGCGGCGTTCGCCGAACGCCCAGACGCCGAAGACGACCGCCGCCAGCCCGCCCATCGTGGTGACCTGCTGTTTCCAGTCCGAGCCGGCCCAGTACCGCGAGGTCGCCATCAGCACGCCCAGCCCGCCGATGGCCAGGGCGACCCGGCTCAGGCGGACGTCTCCGTACACGGTGATCGCGTACAGCGCGACGAGCAGGCCGATGTTGCCGAGCTGCAGCTCGATCCCGATCAGCCATTGCAGGGTGGCGACCGAGCAGACGGCGAAGAACACCAGCTCCGGATGCGTACGGCGCCAGATCAGCGGGACCAGCATCCCGAACGAGAGCAGCCCGCCGAAATGCGCCTGGGCCAGCGACAGGAACCCGAACACCATGCACAGCGAGCCGGCCAGCAGCAGGTCGAACGCCCTGCTCCGGGCAGGCAGCGGCCGCGCGGTCAACATCCCCGTCATGCCCGCCAGCGTACGGGCCGGACCGCTTCTCGGGGTCATGCCACGGGGGGAACCTCTGCTACGACCGTGGGCTGGCGTACCGAAGGACGGGTAGTGGTCGCCTCCGCCGCCGCGCGCGACGCCGTCCGCGGCCTCACGGAGTGCCGGAAACAGGCACCACTACCCGTCCTTCGGTACGGCTACTTGTGCGGGCGGGTGGAGAGGATGGGCTTGGCCTCGAGGCCGGACAGGCCGTTCCAGGCGAGGTTGACGAGGTGGGCGGCGACGTCCTGCTTCTTCGGTTTGCGGGCGTCCAGCCACCACTGGCCGGTGAGCGCGACCATGCCGACGAGCATCTGCGCGTACATCGGCGCGTTCTTCGGCTCCAGGTCGCGGCGCTTGAACTCCTCGCCGAGGATGTGCTCGACCCGGGTCGCGACATCGCTGAGGATCGAGATGAACGAGCCCGTCGACGACCCGACCGGCGAGTCGCGGACCAGGATCCGGAACCCGTCGGCGTTGTTCTCGATGTAGTCCAGCAGCGCGAGCGCCGCCTGCTCGACCAGTTCGTGCGCGCGGCCGGCGGTCAGTGCGCCGGTGACGCCGTCGAGCAGCGCGCGGACCTCGCGGTCGACAACAACGGCGTACAGGCCCTCTTTGCCGCCGAAGTGTTCGTACACGACCGGCTTGGAGACCTCGGCGCGGTGCGCGATCTCCTCGACCGAGGTGGCCTCGTAGCCCTTCTGCGCGAACAGGCCGCGGGCGATCGTGATGAGTTGCTCGCGACGTTCGGCACTGGTCATCCGGATCCGGCCGGACCGCCGCGGTTTGGGTTCCGTCACGTCGTGATCACGTCAGCATCATGCCGTACTCGAGGTGTTGCCGGTGGGGGTTTTCGGTCTCAGGCAGCTTTCAGCGTACGCGTCGAGGCGTCCACCCGGCGGGCTTCCAGCCGCTCCTTGACCGGCCAGCGGACATCGGAGACCCAGCCACGCTGCTCGAAGAACCAGATGCAGCGGGCGGACGTGTCGAGCTGACCCTTCAGGACGCCGTGCCGTGCGCAGGTCGGATCCGAGTGGTGCAGGTTGTGCCACGACTCGCCCTGGCTGAGGATCGCCAGCCACCACACGTTGCCGGACTTGTCCCGGCTCTTGAACGGCCGGTCGCCGATCGTGTGGCAGATCGAGTTGATCGACCAGGTCACGTGGTGCAGCAGCGCGATCCGGACCAGGCTGGCCCAGAAGAACGCCGTCAGCGCGCCGGTCCAGGACCAGGACCACAGGCCGCCGATGACCGCCGGCGCGAGCAGGCTCACCGCGACCAGCAGCGGGAACATCCGCGACACCTTGACGATGTCCTTGTCCTTCAGCAGATCCGGCGCGTACTGCCGCTGCGGGGTCTGCTCGGTGTCGAACAGCCAGCCGACGTGCGCATGGAAGAAGCCCTTGGTGAGCGCGCCCAGCGTGTTGCCGTACTTCCACGGGCTGTGCGGGTCGCCGTCCCGGTCGGAGAACTTGTGGTGCTTGCGGTGGTCCGCCACCCAGCGGATCACCGGCCCCTCGATCGCCAGCGAGCCGGCGATCGCCAGTACGTACTTGAGCGGGCGATTCGGCTTGAACGACTTGTGCGTGAACAGCCGGTGGAAACCGATCGAGATCCCGTGCCCGGCGATCGTGTAGAAGACCACCGCGAGGACGATGTCCCGCCAGCCGAGGAGTCCGCCCCACGCGATCGGCACTGCCGCCAGCACCGCCAGGAACGGGATGCCGATGAACAAGGCCAGTGCGACCTGTTCCCACAGCTTCTTCTGCTCGCCACCGAGCGTCCCGGTGTGCACATCCTCGACAGGCGCGGTACGGGTGGGCGCGTCCGGCGTGGCAACGGGTGGAGTCATGACTGTTCTTCTCTCGGCTCCGGGGTCCTTACCTACGCCACCGTAACCTACGGAGGCGTAGGTAAGGAACCCCTCAGCGTGTCATCCACCCCACTCATGGCAAACTGTCCCGGCAACCACGATCCCCCGTGGGGTAATCGGCAGCCCGCGAGACTTTGAATCTCGAAGACCAGGATCGAAACCTGGCGGGGGAGCAACAGAACCCCCAGGTCAGAGCGCTTCTGACCTAGGGGTTCCCGCATGCTCAGACGGACCTGCTAACGCGCGACCACCGCCGGGCATCCCCGTTTGCGTGGTTCACCCTTCGGGTTGCCGGACAAATCACGGGCAACGAAGGCGCGCGCCTGTGCGTCTAATAGAAGGGACCTGGAAGGCGGAGAGACATGTCGCGCAGTACAGGGGCTGCGGTTCGACGGGTTGGACTGAGGCTGGGGTGTGTCGTGCTCACGCTGGCACTTGCCAGCGGTTGCCAAGCACACAGCACAGACAGCAGCACAGCTAGCATCACAGTGCGCGTCGCTCGCTTCGGAGGTCCGGTGACGCCAGGTGGTGGGATGGCTCTGGACGGCGCACCGGCGGTCGGCGTCGAGGTGACCGCGACGGCGGCCAGTGGAGCTACTTGGACGGGTACCACCGACGGTCGAGGCGAAGCGACGCTAGTCGTGCCACCCGGCTCGTACGAAGTGTTCTCGACCGGCTGCGGCACCAAGCACGTCGTAGCCCAGGCCAAGGCTGCCACGGCTGTGCCGATCGACTGCCAGGTCGCGTGAGCGACACCGCCAGTGGCTGCCGGCAATGCCGGGTTCTTGCCGGGGTCAGGTTTGTTGGGGGCCGGATGGTTGTTGGGTGATGGGGCGGCCGTTCGAGGTTCGGTGTACTCGGCGGAGGCCGTCCACGAAGAGAACGATGCCGAACAGGGCGAGCGGGGCGGCGAGGATCATGAATGCCCACCACCAGCCGCCGTTGTTGGCCGCGACCACCACCAGCGCGGCGGCCATGATCGACACCGACAGGCCCATCGTGATCAGGATCGGGTCGCGTTGCTCGATCTCCTGCCCGGCGACCATCGCGCGGACGCGATTGTCGACGTGCGAGAGGAGCAGCGGTCTCGCCGTACTGTCCTCGGGCAGCAGCCGGAGCAGTTCCGCATCCGCCTTCAACTGACTACCTCGGCCGGCATCATTTCGCCGTACCTGCAGCCACGTCGTGACCAAGAGCGCCAGCGCACCGACAATCGCGGCGACAACCTCAGGTGCCATGTCTCCTCATCGTCCCGCCCGGAAGCGACATCCTATGGTCGCGCAGAGTGCGCCGCGTGTTGTTGCATGTCGGTTGCAGGTTGTCGCAGGGTTTCTTTCTAGCTGTGAGGTCACGCGGCTAAGAAGATGGCGACCGTCGAACGGACGCCGACCGTGGCGATGGGGGTGGGACGTTGGCCGTTGGAGACGGACGGGACGCGGACGATCGTGTGCGCGTCCGCGGCTGGTTCCTGGCCGTGCAGGCGTTGGAGTTGGCGGTCGCGGCGGTGGGACTGCTCGCGTTCGGCTGGGCCGCAGCGGGGCTGAACTACTACCTGACCACCGTCGACCCGCGAGGTGGTGCGGACTCCGGGAAGCCTGTCGACCTCACCTGGCTGGCGATCGTCGCCTGGCTGCTCCTGACCTTGGTCGCCTCGACCGGACTACCACGCCGGAGCGCAGGTGGTGGGCTTCGGCGGGCTCGGGGTGGCGGTGGTGCGGCGGCTGTGCAGCTGATCGGTGGGCTGGTGGTGATCGGCGGGACCCTTCTGGCGTACGTCGTCTCGCACCCGTACGGCTTCGGCGGACCGGACATTCCCTGCACCTACGCCTCGTGCTGGCCGCAGCGGCCGCAAGCGGTCGGGCTGACCGTGCCAGGGCTCGCCGCCGGGGCCGCGTCGGTCGTGATGGCCCTCCTGGTGGACCGCTGTTCGTGGCTGACCCGGGCCGTCGTACCGGCCGCGCTCTGGGTGGTTCTGCTGGTGCTGCAGAACGCGATCTGGGACCCGTACCTGCTCCCCATCCTCCAAGGCCCGCCGCGATGACGAGGTACGTACCTGAGGGTCAGGTGAGGGTCTTCTTGAAGAAGGTTGCGGAGTCTTCGTAGGTGAGAGCTTGGTAGAACGCGCCTGCCCGGCGGCTCGCGAGCGCCACGTAGGCGGCGTTCTCGGAGCGGGCCCATTGTTCGGCGTGATCCATCAGCAGGCGGCCGACGCCGGAGCCACGGAGGTTCTCGTCGACCATGACCTCCTCGACCCAGGCGACCCGCCCGTTCGCCAGGAACGTCAGGTGACTGTTGCCGAGCAGATACCCGACGATCGCGCTGGTAGCGGTCTCGGCGACGAGCAGGAGAGTTCCCGGTACGTCGACCAGTTGCGACCATGTGGCGTCGAACGCTGCACGTTCGGGTGTGAACGAGGTGGCGAACGCGCGGGCGAGCGGCCAAACCTGTGCGCCGTCGTCGAGACGAGCGGGACGAATGCGAATCGGCTGATCTGACACAGGACCCATTCTTACGGTTCGCCGTGCCGTGGGCGATTGCAGGTTGTTGCAGATTGCTTGCTCGTGGCGAGCGGGCTGCGGAAGGATCTTCCGCAATCGGCTCGGGGCTGGGCGGGGGATGTTTCGTGGACCTGAAGATGCCACGTGAACGGTGAGCGGCGTGCAGGATTCCTGGCGGCGCAGGCGTGCGTACTGGTTGCTGCGACGATCGGATTGGTTGCGTTCGGCTGGGCGAGTGCGGGCCTGAACACGTACCTGATGGTCGTTGATCCGCGGGGTGGGTCGGATCCGAGGAAAGCGCTGGACCTGACCTGGGCGGCGATCGTCGTCTGGCTTTCGTTGACGTTGGTCGCCGCGGCCGGCCTGCCTCGACGTCGTGGTTCCGACCAGAGCGGTGCCCGACCGCTGCAGGGTCGTACACCGTGGGTGCAGGCTCGCGGTGGCGCTGGGGCGGCGGTTGTGCAGTTGTTCGGCGGTCTGGTCGTGATCGGTGGGACGCTGCTCGGATACTTCCTCAGCCACCCGTACACCTTCGGCGGACCGGACACCCCCTGCGCCTACACCTCGTGCTGGCCCCTGCGCCCGCAAGCTGTCGCGTTGACCGCACCGGGCGTGGTCGCCGGCCTGGTCATGATCGTGATGGCATTCCTGGTCAACCGTCGCCCGTGGTGGTTCCGCGCCGCCACCCCAGCCGCGACCTGGCTCCTTCTCCTCCTACTCCAGTACGCAATCTGGGACCCCTACCTCCTCCCAGTCTTCCAAGGCCCACCGCGCTAACGACGCGTTTGGAGACGCACTGTCCGCCGCCGGGCTTGCTGACAAGCGTGTGGGACGTTTGTCTTCGAGGTCCGGGATGCGTTCGAGCCACTGGACGCCGCGGTCCCAATTCAGGCACGCGGGACTCCAGATATCGCGAAGATATTCGCCATCGAGGTGCTGGGCCTGCAACATGGGCGCTGTGATCCGGAGACCTCGCGTTGAGCAACTGGCCGAGCTGCGCATCCGCGGTATGAACACGAGCGAGGATTTTGATCCGGACTCCTTGACGAGTCTCCTTGATGTCTCCCCGACCAAGGTCTGGCGACAGGGTGACGCTCTCCGTTCCGGCCGCATCCATCGCGCGACTGTGTGGTGGTGGGAAGGTCGCGAGCGCGTCGAGCGGGACAGCGAAGCGCTCGTACTCGAGGTGCTCGACGTCTTCGAGCCGGTCGCCGAGCAACTCGCGGAGGCGATCCGTCGCTGGGGACTCACCGTGGAGATTGGCCTCGTCATTTCCATGTACGGCGTGGTCCGGACCGACTCGGACAACGAGATCGGTGTCGACCTCTCAACGCCGGCCCTGGCCTTCTCGGCCGAGACACTGCGCAGGTTGGTACGACTGGGGGCGACCCTCGACATCGATCAGTACGTGATCGCCCCGGAATAGCCGCCGACGCGCACCGTCCACATCCACCGCGATCCACCTTCCCGACGGCCGCAGCCCGTCTGGCGGACGAGTGTCGCGTCAGTCGATCGGGGACATCGATCGAAGGTCGGAATCGGCGGGTACATAATCGCGTCATGGTTGTGCGGCGTCCGGCTTATCCGTTCGTGCCCAAGTCCAGTGCGTACCTGTTGCCTGGACACTTCTGGGGTGTTCCGCTGCGGGACGGGCGCTTTGCATGCGGTGTTGTGGTTGCGATTCCCACGGGGCAGGACGTTCCGCAGCGTGCCGTCAACGGTCGTACGTTCGTCGCGGGTCTGTTGGATTGGAGCGGCGACGATCTGCCGTCGCCGGCCGCTGTCGGCGACAGGCCGCTCCTCGCCTGGGGCTTCGGGCACATCAAGATGATCGGCACGAACGGCGGCGCGATCCTCGGTCGTCGGTCGGTGCCGGCGGGCGTGGACGGGGCATTGGAGCTTCCTGTTGGTACGTGGGGCTTCCGGTACGTCGTGGCGTTGGCCGATCGGGCGTTCGTCGACGGCGGGCCGATTGCTCGTGCTGAGTGAGATTGGGGAGCGGGTGGGTCGGCGGGTTGAGTGGCTGGGGTGCTGGGTGAGGCCGTGGTGATCGGTGGGACGCTGCTGGCGCACCTGCTCACGTACCGGGCAGCTAGACGGTGTGGGAGGCTGACCGCGTGTGCGCCTCAGCGTGGTGGGAGTTGCTCCAGGCTGACGATCGCCTGCGATTGCAACCGCCTGCCGGAGCGGCAGGGCTCGATTCCGTCGAGCGTGAACTCGGCGTCAAGCTGCCTGCCCAGCTGCGCCAGCTGTACGACGTGTCCGACGGCATCTACGACCTGCATGGCCAATGGTTCGCTATCTGGCCGCTGGGGGATCTGGTGGAGCGGAACGCTCTGGACTGGATCGGCTGGGAGACCGAGGTGCGGCGGACACTGCTCGGGTTCGGGGACGACGGCAGCGGAGCCCCGTACTGCGTTGCGCGCGAAGGTGGCTCCGCCATCTTCAAATGGTCACCGATCGACCAGGAGTCGACTCCGATCGCGTCGACACTCCGCGATTTCTGGCTGAGCCGGTACCCCAGGCCATCCACGACCTGACCGCGTCGACCTGAGCACCGTCATCGAGGCGAGCTGGGCGAGTACGAACAGGCTGATCAGACACGTCGACGGTCTCCGGCAGCTATGAGTGGCTGGTGATGTTGAAGGGGCTTTTGGGGGTGGTGTTCGACAGGAGGGTGGTGAGTAGGGGGCCGAGGTTGGGTGGGTAGATGGTGGATTGGGTGGTGGTCAGGGATTGGGGGGTCCACCAGTGGAAGGACTGGATGGTGCGGGTTTCGTAGGGGGTTAGTTGGGCGGGGGCTGGGGTGAAATGGGGGATGTGGTGGAGGAGCCAGTCTTCGTGTACGTCGTAGCGTTGGTTGTCGTACTCGTAGGTGTGGTCGCGCCACCAGACGTGTATGCCGGTGGGGAGGTCGCGGAGGCCGGTCTCCTCGTACGCCTCGCGGGCGGCCGCGTCCTGGAGGGATTCGCCGGGCTCGATGCCGCCGCCGACCGGGTACCAGCAGTCGTTGCCGGTGCTGGGGTCGCGGGAGTGGATGAGGAGCAGATGGTCGTGCTCGTCTAGCAGTAGGAGCTTGACCGTTTGGCGTGCCATCAGATCCAGCTCCGGTACTTGTCGGAGTCGACGTTGCTGCCGCAGATGATCGTGGTCACCGGGCGTCCGGCGAACCGGGCGGGGTCTTCGAGGATCGCGGCGATGCCGAGTGCGGCCGAGGGTTCGACGACGAGGCCGGCGTGGTCGAGGAGCAGGCGCAGGCCGGTGATGATCGAGGACTCCTGGACGAGTACGGCGTCGTCGGCGACGATCAGCAGGTCGTCGAGGACCTCGGGGATCGGGCGCCGGCCGGCGACTCCGTCGGCGATCGTGTCGGTCGAGTCGGTGGTGATGACGCGGCGCTGGTGCCAGGAGCGCGTCATCGCGGGCGCTCCGTGCGGCTGTACGCAGATCACCTCGACGTACGGCGCGAGCGTCTTCAGCACGTACCCGATCCCGGTCGCCATCGCACCCCCGCCCAAAGCAATCAACACAACCGGCTGCCCCGATCCTGTTCCACCGTCGCCGCCCGACCTGCCCGAAAGGTGGGCTTGCGGTGGGAGGACGGCCCGCGACTCGTGCGGCGCGTACGGGCGGAAGGAATCGACGAGTTCGAGGGCGATGGTGGCGGCGCCTTCGCAGGTTTCGAGGTCGAGGCTGTCTTCGAGGAGGCGGATGCCGTTGTGCTGGGCGATGGCTGCTGCGCGGTCGCGGGCGAGTTCGTGGTCGCCATCGACGAGTTCGAGGGTGGCTCCGAGGGCGCGGATGCGGTCGAGTTTCGCAGGGGTCGCGTACCGGGAGGCAACGACCGTGACGGCGAGGTCGCGGTGCCTGCCGGACCACGCGAGCGCCTGGCCGAGGTTGCCGGCGCTGGCGCACACCACCGCGTGTGACGTACCGCGGGAGAGCTGATCGGCGACGACCTCGGTACCGCGGCCTTTGAAGCTGCGTACGGGGTTGGCGGTCTCGAGTTTGATGCTGATCGCGCAACCGAGCACCGGGTCGAGGGCCTCGCAGCGATACAGCGGACTGTCCAGGAACACCGGATCGATGACCTGTCGAGCCGCACGAATCCGTTCCAGGTCGAGCCGCGTCCCCAGCACAGCAACAGAGCCTACGTGGCGTCCGGGCGATCCCACGCCCGGACGCCGCCGCGGACTCAGCTAGTCAGGGTAGGGAGCCAGTGGTGGTCGGGGTAGCGGGGCGCGATGTGGTCGTGGAGCCAGGTGCGATGCGGTGGGGTGAGCAGGTCCGCGACGTCGGTGAAGTCCGTGGTGTCCTTCGGCCGGTCGCTGCGGGACTTGAACAGCAGCACGATCTCGGGCGCCAGGTACGGGATGCCGTCGCGCGTGAGCGTGATGTCGTCGAGCGGTTTGCGGAGGGTTCCGCGACCGCGGTGGTAAACCCAGTCGTCGCCGTCGGAGGCCGCGAGGATGAGGCGGACCGGGGACGGGAACAGGTCGTCGGGGAATGCGAGTACGTCGGGGCCGGGGGTCAGGCGCTCGCCTGGTTCCCACGGCCGAAGGTCGCCGGTGTTCGGGTTCTCGACCAGCGGCCGCGGATCGGTGAAGGTGGCGGCGACCAGATCGAGGTCGCGGGCCAGGACGAGTACGTCGACGTCGGTGTGCGGTCGGCGGACCCGATCCGCGAACAGGTCGAGCGCCCACCCGCCGGCGATCCAGTAACGACCGGGATAGTCGGCGAAGTACGCGTGAACGGCGTTCAGAGAATGCATTGCGGGACTCCCTCGCATGAGGTCGGATGCGGTGAGCCCCGGGGGAGAGTCAGAGCCGCCGGAGTTTTCGAGGCGGCACCGCGCATGATCTGCGCATGACAACCACCTCCTCGACGCTCTGACACTCGACCACCGAGGTTAGCGGTCGCACAGTCGATCCCGCATCCGAATTCAGCCCGACAGGAAGTTGCGGATGTGGGTGGACCAGAGGCCGGGTTGTTCGAAGTGGCACATGTGCGCGGTCTCCGGGATTACCTGCAACTGGCTGGGGACCGAGTCGTGGAGGCGGCGGGCGAGTTGGACGGGGAAGCCCATGTCCTGCTCGCCGTGCAGGATGAGGATCGGCTTCGCGAACTCGCGGAGGATCTGCTCCGGGTCGCGGGTGCACCACGGATGCATGAGGCCGTTCATCGCGCGTTCGAAGGACCAGTCGCCGAGGTCGGTGCCGAGCGATTCGAGCAGTTGCAGGTACGCCGGTGCGCGCTCGAGGTCCCACACGAAGACCGTGGAGTTCCGCAGCGCACCGTTGGCCTCGTCCTCGATGCGTTGCCGGCGCTGGTACTCGGGCCAGTCGGCCAGGTACGGCGCGGCGTCCGACGACGAGTACGCCGACGTGGATGCGAGCACCAACCGGCGTACGTGCTCGGGATACTGGTCCACGAACTGCATCGCGGCGCGCCCGCCGGTCGAGAACCCCACCAGGTCGACGACCCCGAGCCCGAGCCGCTCGATCAGCCGGGCCGTGTCGCGGACGACGTACTCCGGCTGCAGATCGTCGTCCGGCAGCCCGCGCGAACTCCGCCCGCAACCACGGAAGTCGAACAGCACCACGTGATGGTCCGCCGCCAACGGCTCGAACCCGGGCACCAGATAGCCGTGACCCACATCCGGCCCACCGTGCATCACCACCAGCGAAGGCCGCTCGCCCCGCCGCCCGAGCTCCCGCACGAACAGCGTCACACCCCCAACCTCCACCAGCGATTCACCCATGCAGGAACGATGTCAGGCCCCACCGACAGAAAATCCACAGCACCCGACGGGCCCGCGAACTAGGGTCGCGGGCATGACTTTGTCGGATGGGTTTTTGCGGGAGCAGCTTGGGGGGCTTCCCGGGGAGCCGTTGGCGGTTGGGATGCAGGGGGCGGTTTATCGGGTTGGGGACGGCACGGTTGCCAAGGTTTGGTTTCATGCGGAGGAGCCGGAGCTCAGGACGCTGGCGGAGTTGTACGGCGCGATCGATGGACAGCTGCCGTACCGGACGCCGCGGATCCTGGACCTGCGCAGGCCGGGGCAGTACTGGGTGACGGTCGAGGAGGAGCTGCCGGGCGTTCCGCTGCACACGGTCGCGGTGCCGTACGGCGAGCCAGGATGGGAACGTACGCGGGACTGCGTCGTCGACGTGGTCGAGGCGCTGGCTCAGCTGGAGCCGCCCGAGGTTCTTCGCCGTACGTCAGTACTCGACGAAACCGTGCCGTTCCGGCCGGACGAGCGGTCCTGGATCGACGCGCTGACCGGGCTGGTTCAACGGCGGATCGCGCGCTTCGGGGATCAACTCGAGCCGGTCGTCGACGACTTCGGGCCCAAGGTCGACGCCTTGCTGAAGCTACTGTCCGACCTCGCAGAACCCGAGTCCCGCTTCGTCCACGGGGACGTCACGGCCGGCAACATCCTGGTCGACGACGAGCTGAATCCCGTGACGCTGCTCGATTTCGGGCTGCTCACGATGGCCGGCGACCCGATGTTCGAAGCTGCCGCGACCGCGAGCGTCATCGACCTGTGGTCGCCGAGGTCGCGCGAGATCGAGGCGGCGTACGACGCAGCGTTCGTGGAGCGGCTCGGGTACGACGACGTACGACTGCTCGTGTACCGGTGCGCGTACTCGTTGATCATCGCCAACGCGCACGAGGACGACCCGTACGGCCGCGACAGTCACGTACCGCTGACGGCCCGCTTCTTCAACACGCCTGAGGTCAGCGCGCTGCTCAGCTGATGACGCAGAAGACTGTGCCGTCGGGCGCCTTCAGCACGACGAAGTCGGCGTCCGGCGGGTAGGTCCAGTCGACGCGTTCGGCGCCGAGCGCGATCAGGCGCTCCACCTCGGCCTCCTGCGTCGAGTCTTCGACCCAGAGGTCGAGGTGCGTGCGGTCGGTCGTGTCGAGATGGAGCCTTGTCGGGCGTGCGGCCGCGGGCGGAACCAGGAAGTCGGGATTGCCGGCGGCGGTGAAGCCGAGGGCCTGCTGCCAGAACTCCGCGGCGGGGCCGGTCTCGGGGACGTTCAGGATGATTGCTCCGAGGGTGAGTGCCATGGTCTCCAGGCTGGCAGAAATCCGGGTGTAACGCAGGAGGATGGTCACCGCGTCGGGAGGGATACAAGGAACGCTGACTCGGAGGGGATCCCAGTGCGACCGAAAATGACACTGAAGACAGGCCTGCTCGCCGCAACGACCGGAATGCTCGCCACCGCGCTCGCAGCCGGACCCGCGACTGCGGGCGAGCCGCAGGGAACCACCGCGCAGAAATCGTTGCAGTGGACAACGACCGCGACCCATCGCCAACCGGCCACATTCAACGACGTGGCGACCGGCGCGGGCGGGACCTGGGCCGTGGGTGGCGACCAGAAGGACGAGTTCGTCGACCAGCGACCGCTCGCGATGCGCTGGGACGGGAAGGCGTGGAAGGCGACCGCGCAACCTGTGCAGACCAACGCAGTACTGGAAAGCGTCGCGGTCGGCACCGCGAAGAACGTCTGGGCCGTCGGCGAGGACCGTACGAACCCGGACCAGCCGAAGCCCCTCGCCCTGCACTGGAACGGCACCAAGTGGCAGGTCGTGAAGCCGCCCGCCGTGCCGACCGGATCGTTCGACGACGTCGTGGTCGCCCCGGACGCGTCCGCGTGGGTGACCGGCTGGGCGAACGTCGGCGGCAAGGAGCGCGCGGTCGTCTACCGGTACGCCGCGGGTAAGTGGCAGGCGCTGAACACCGGGCTCGATACCTCGATCAACGGCAACGTGCTGTCGGTACTGTCCGCGAAGAACGCCTGGCTCGGCCTGAACGCCGGCCTCGCGCACTTCGACGGGAAGCGCTGGACGGTGGTGAAGGACCTGCCGACCGACGGGTCGATGATCCCGACCGGTATCGCGGCCGCCGGCCCGAAGAACATCTGGCTGGTCGGCGTCCAGTACATGTCCGGGATCAAACCGCTCGCGATGCACTTCAACGGCACCAAGTGGACGCAGGTCCCGGCGCCGACGGGCATGGCCCAGTTGTACGACGTCGCGCTCCGCAACAACCGTCCTGTCGCGGTCGGCGAGCGCTTCGAGGGCGCCAACACGGTCGCGAAGCCGTACGTCCTCCAGTTGAGCGGCGGGAAGTTCGTCGCCGCTCCCGCCCCGAAGGCCGCTACCGGCACCCTCACCGCCGTCACCGCCGCCAAGGACCGCCTCTGGACCGTCGGCATGTCCGCCGCGTCGACCACCGCCCCCTTCACAGCCCTCGCCGCCTTCACCCGCTGACGGCCTACTGCCGTGAAATATTGACCCGATGCGTGCATTTGGGTTCAAGGAGATCAACGGCGACATCGTCGAGCTGGATCTTCCGTGTCCGGAACCGGGGGAGGGCGAGGTACTCATCCGGGTCTCGCACGCCGGGGTGAATTTCGCGGAGGTCCAGCACCGGCGCGGCGACTTCGGCGCGCCGGAGCCGACCGGTGACGTGCCGGGCCTCGAGGCGGCCGGGGCGGTGGCGGCCGTCGGTCCGGGCGTCCGGGGATTCGGCATCGGCGACCAGGTGACGGCGTACCTGCCGGCGTTCGGCGGCTACGCGGAGTATGTCGTCGCGCCGGCGGCGTTCACCTACCCGGTCGGGGACCTCGACCCGGTGGTCGCGGCAGGTGCCCCCACCGTGCTCACCACGGCGTACGGACTGCTGGTGGGCGCCGGGCGCCTGGCGGCGGGGGACACGGTGCTCATTCATGCGGCCGCCGGAGGGGTCGGCACGGCGGCGGTTCAGCTCGCCAAGGCGCTCGGGGCGGGGCAGGTCATCGGTACCGTCGGCTCCGCGGACAAGGTGGCGTACGCGAAGGAGTTCGGGTACGACGAAGTGGTGGTGCGTGACGGCTTCGCCGAGCAGGTCCGCGAGCTGACGGGCGGCCGCGGAGTGGACCTGGTGCTGGACTCGGTCGGCGGCAGCACCCGCGCCGACAGCCTCGGCGTCCTGGCCGTGTTCGGGCGGCTGGCTGCGTTCGGCGACGCGGGGAACCACCCCGATCTGACCCTGGCCGTGCGTCCGCTGTGGAAGAGCAACCAGCTGGTGGGCGGATTCAACATCGGCGACCTGGCCCGGCGCGCGCCGGAGTTGGTCACCCGGTTCGCCCGGGCGGCGCTGGACCTCGTCGCGGCGAAGCAGGTCCGGATCGACGTCACCGAGGTCCTGCCGCTGCCGGACGCAGGCGTTGCGCTCGACGGCCTCGCCGCCGGAACGAGCCGCGGCAAGCTGGTCCTTCGGGCGTGAGATCGCTCTCGTCCGGGGCGGTCAACGGGGGTTCTTCGGAGCAAGTAGGCTTGCGCGGGCACTGCATCGGGTGCCCATGCTGATACTTGTCGAAAGAACTCGCAGGGAACTCGAGGAGAAGACCGCGTGACTTCCCATCGCCCCGCGGCGGTCGTCATCATGGCCGCCGGTCTGGGAACCCGGATGAAATCGGCGACCCCGAAGGTGTTGCACGAGATCGGCGGGCGCAGTCTCGTCGGGCATGCCGTGCTGACCGCCCGGTCGCTCAGTCCCGAGCACCTCGTGGTCGTGGTCGGCAACGGCCGCGAGCTCGTCGAGGAGCACCTGAAGAACGTCGACGCCGACGCCCGGACGGCCGTCCAGGAGCAGCAGCTCGGGACCGGCGACGCCGTGCGCGCCGGGCTGGCTGCCGTACCGGAGACGTTCGACGGCTCGGTGATCGTCACGTCGGGTGACGTCCCGCTGCTGGAGGCGGAGACGCTGCACGAGCTGGTCGCGGCGCACGACAAGGACGGCAACGCGGTCACCGTGCTGACCGCACGGGTGCCGGACCCGACCGGCTACGGCCGGATCGTGCTCGCCCCGGACGGCACCGTCGCGGCGATCGTCGAGCACAAGGACGCGACGGCGGAGCAGCGGGCGATCGACGAGATCAACGCCGGCATCTACGTCTTCGATGCGGCTACGCTACGTGACGGTTTGAGCAGGTTGACCACGGACAACGCGCAGGGTGAGCTGTACCTGACCGACGTCCTCGGCATCGCCCGGACCGACGGCAAGCGGGTCGGTACGCACGTCACCGACGACGCGATGCAGACCGAGGGCGTCAACGACCGGGTGCAGCTGGCCACGCTCCGTGCCGAGCTGAACCGCCGGACGCTCACCAAGCACATGCGCGCCGGTGTCACGATCGTCGACCCGAGCACCACCTGGGTGGACCAGACCGTCGACCTCGCCCGCGACGTCACCCTGCTGCCGAACACCCAGCTGCACGGCGCCACCTCGGTCGGCAGCGGTACGGCGATCGGCCCGGACACCACGCTTACCGACGTCGAGATCGGCGAGAACGCGACGATCATCCGGACCCACGGCTCACTCGCGGTGATCGGCGACGGGGCGAGCGTCGGCCCGTTCGCGTACCTGCGTCCCGGCACCAAGCTCGGCGTGAAGGGCAAGATCGGCACGTTCGTCGAGACCAAGAATTCCACCATCGGCGACGGCGCCAAGGTCCCGCACCTGACGTACGCCGGCGACGCGACGATCGGCGAGGGCGCGAACATCGGCGCCGGCACGATCTTCGCCAACTACGACGGCGTCGCGAAGCACCCGACGCACGTCGGCAAGTACTCCTTCATCGGCAGCAACTCGGTACTGGTCGCGCCGCGGACGATCGCGGACGGTGCCTACCTGGCGGCCGGTACGGCGCTCACCGAGGACGTCGGCCCGGGCGAGATCGCGGTCGCGCGCGGCCGGCAGCGCAACATCAAGGGCTGGGTCGCCCGCAAGCGGCCCGGCACCAAGACCGCTGCGGCGGCCGAGGCCGCACTGGCCGACCAGCCGGCCGACCCGGACGCGGCCGGCCCGGCGGACCGGCCGGACGAGCAGCAGGCCTGAGCAGCAGACAGCACAACGGGAGGCGCGGGCGATGAGCGGGATGAAACGAACCACCGAGAAGAACCTGATGGTTTTCTCCGGCCGGGCGCATCCCGGCCTCGCCGAGCAGGTGTCCGAGGAGCTGGGATCGGGCTTGGTCCCGACCCAGGCGTACGACTTCGCCAACGGCGAGATCTACGTCCGGTTCGAGGAGTCGGTGCGGGGCAGCGACGCGTTCGTGATCCAGAGCCACACCTCGCCGATCAACGAGTGGATCATGGAGCAGCTGATCATGGTCGACGCGCTGAAGCGGGCGTCGGCCAAGCGGATCACGGTGGTGCTCCCGTTCTACGGGTACGCGCGGCAGGACAAGAAGCACCGCGGCCGGGAGCCGATCTCGGCCCGGCTGATGGCCGACCTGTTCAAGACCGCGGGCGCCAACCGGCTGATCTGCGTGGACCTGCACACCTCGCAGATCCAGGGCTTCTTCGACGGCCCGGTGGACCACCTGATGGCGATGCCGATCCTCAGCGAGTACGTCCGGAACAAGTACGGCGACGAGCAGCTGGCCGTGGTCTCGCCGGACGCCGGCCGGATCAAGGTCGCCGAGCAGTGGTCGGCGCGGCTGGACAATGCGCCGCTGGCGTTCATCCACAAGACCCGCGACATCGACCGCCCGAACGAGACGGTCGCGAACCGCGTCGTCGGTGAGGTCAAGGGCCGGGTCTGCATCCTGGTCGACGACATGATCGACACCGCCGGCACGATCACCAAGGCCGCCGACGCGCTGTACGCCGAGGGCGCCGCGGGCGTCGTGATCGCGGCCACCCACGCGATCCTGTCCGGCCCCGCCGTCGACCGGCTGAAGAATTGCCAGGCCAGCGAGGTGATCGTCACGAACACGCTGCCGATCGCCGAGGAGCGCCGCTTCGACAAGCTCACCGAGCTGTCGATCGCGCCGCTGATCAGCCGGGCGATCCGCGAGGTCTTCGAGGACGGCTCGGTAACCAGCCTCTTCGACGGCCGCGCCTGAGAGCCGGGCCGATGCGGATCGCGGTCTTCCATCCGGGGGCGATGGGCTCCAAGCTCGCCGCGCAACTGGTTGCGGCCGGGCACGAGGTGCATTGGGTGCCGGACGGCCGCAGTGAGTCCTCCAAGGCCCGCGCCGACGAGGCGGGCCTGATCGGTACGCCGTTCGCGGACGCCGTCGCCCAGGCGGACGGCGTCCTGTGTTCGTGTGCGCCGCAAGGGGCCGTGGACATCGCCAAGCAGGTCGGCCGGGCCGGCTTCAAGGGTGTATACGTCGAGGCGAATCCGCTCTCGCCGATGTCGCTGCGGGAGGCGCAATCCGCCGTACCGGATGCGACGTTCGTCGATGCCGGGGTCGTCGGTCCGCCACCGACCGGCGGGCCGAGCCCGACGCACCTGATGCTGTCCGGGACGGCGGCCGACCAGGTCGCCGGGTGGTGGGCCGGTACGGCGGTCACGCCGATGGTGGTCGGCTCCGAGCCAGGGGCAGCCAGTGCGGCCAAGTCGTCGTACGCGCTCTACAACAAGGGCAAGGCGGCGCTTGCCGTTCTCGCGTTCCAGCTGGCCGAGAAGCACGGTGTCACCGAGGCGCTGGTCGCCCAGCAGACCCGCGCCGACGGAGGCTCCCTTAAGGACCCCGGCCTGCCCGAACAGCTCCGCTCGGTCGCCTGGCGCTGGGGTCCGGAGTTCGACGAGCTCGCCGAGACGCTCGACAACGCCGGTCTCGAAGGCGATGCGGCCCGCGCGCTGCGTCAGGTCTGGACCAGACTCACCTGAGCTCGGGGACAGCTCAGGAGTAGACCGGACCTCCGTAGTCGCGGAGCACGAACGGCGGCAGCAGGTCGACCAGGTGGCTCATCGCCTCCAGCCGGGCGAGGACGTCCGGTACGGCGAAGCTGTCGCGGGTCCACGAGACGAACGCGTTGCCGGCGATCTGCCACTGCAGCCCCGGGTTGCGCAGCTGGCACTCCATCATCCGCGGGTGCATCACCGCCGAGCCGTACCGGTCGTCCAGGCACTCGACCCGGAACTGCTCGTTGAACTGCTCGTTCTCGAGCTCGAGATCGCTGCCGCGGAACATCCACCCCAGGCTGTTCTCACGCCCCACCGTGATCGGCGGCAACGCCACCGGCAGCGTCAGCGCGACCAGGTTGACGTGGTGCGTCTGGCTGGACTTGCCGTTGCTGGTGACGTACGTGTAGTCGAGGACGCACAGACCGCGACCGTTGTACACGCCGGCGTACGCCTCGCCAGGTGTTCCCTCCCGGAACGTGTTCGCGGCGACGTGCGCCAGCCACGGGTTCGGCGGGACCGGATACCAGCCGATCGACTGCACCTGCGCCGCGCGCTGCAGCAGCAGATCGCGCCGGCGGCGGCCGGTGACCACGATCAGCGCGACGACACCGGCGATCAGGGCGACCGGGAACAGCAGACTGAGGAGGACGTAGGCGGCAAACACCCTGGCAACGTACCCAAGATCCCGGATTTCCCGTCTGGGCACGCTCGTGGGTAGACTGTTTTGGTTGCCTCGGCGAGGGACGCCCCCCGAGATGTGCAGGGCGCGGCTCCGTGATCGACGCGGTGGTTCGTTGCCTGACGCCTTCTCCGGGGTCAGCAGGCGCCCGCTGAGGCTGCAGCCTAGTTCCATCCAGACAACAGATCACCGCAACGCTTTAGAGGAGTGTCATCTCGTGGCCGAGGTCAAGATCCAAGCCGAAGCGCGCACTGAGTTCGGCAAGGGTGCTGCCCGCCGAATCCGCCGGGACAACAAGGTGCCCGCAGTCCTGTACGGCCACGGCAGTGACCCGGTGCACATCTCGCTGCCCGGGCACGACACCATGCTGGCCCTGAAGACCGCCAACGCCCTGCTGATGATCGAGGTCGAGGGCGGCGAGTCCCACCTCGCGCTGCCGAAGCAGGTCCAGCGCGACCCGATCAAGGGCTTCATCGAGCACGTCGACCTGGTCATCGTCCGCCGCGGCGAGAAGGTCCAGGTCGAGGTTGCCGTGCACCTCGAGGGCGAGGCCGTCTCCGACGCGCTGGTCGTCACCGAGCACGCCTCCGTCCTGGTCGAGGCCGAGGCGACCCACATCCCGGAGAGCATCACGGTCTCCATCGAGGGCCTCGAGATCGGTGCGCAGATCCACGCGTCCGACCTGGCGCTGCCGACCGGGTCCACGCTGGCCATCGAGCCGGACACCCTGATCGTGAACGTCACCGCGCAGCCGACCGCCGAGCAGGTCGAGGGCGAGCTGGCCGATGCCGAGGCCGAGGCCGGCATCGAGCGCGACGAGTCGGCGGCCGCGGAGCCGGTGGCCGCAGCGGCCGAGTAGTCTGCTCCCGCAGCACCAGACATCTTCGGGAGGGCCGGGATCCGTGGCGGACGACGTGTGGTTGGTCGTCGGACTGGGGAATCCCGGCCCTTCGTATGCCCGCACCCGGCACAACATCGGGCACCTGGTCGCCGACGAGCTGGCGGCCCGGACCGGCGGGAAGTGGAAGCAGAGCAAGCAGGTCAAGGCCGAGGTGATCGAGACCCGGATCAGCGGCCTGCGGACGGTGCTCGCCAAGCCCCGGGCGTACATGAACGAGTCCGGCGGCCCGGTGTCCGGGCTGCTGAAGTTCTTCAAGCTGGATCCGGCCCACCTGGTCGTCGTGCACGACGAGCTGGACATCGACTTCGGTGTCCTGCGCTGCAAGTTCGGCGGCGGGGACAACGGCCACAACGGGCTGAAATCGGTCCGGAAATCGCTTGGCAGCGGTGAGTACTATCGAGTCCGGTTCGGTGTGGGTCGTCCACCGGGCCGGCAGGCGCCCGCCGACTTCGTCCTCAACGAGTTCTCCTCGACCGAACGCAAGGACCTTCCGTTCGCCGTCGACCGGACCGCGGACGCCGTCGAGTTCCTGCTCACCGACGGCCTAGAGGCAACCCAAGGGCGGTACAACTCGTGAAACTGAGCGGTCTGGTCGACACCCTGATCACCGATCCGGTGGTGTCCGAGGCCGTTCGTGACGCCCGCGGTGAGAGTGTCACGACCCTCGACCTGAGCGCGCCGACGCCGGTGCGCCCGGTCCTGCTCGCCGCGCTCGCCGCGGCTCAGAACGGCGCCGGCCGTCCGGTGCTCGCCGTCACCGCCACCTTCCGCGAGGCCGAGGAGCTCACCGAGTCCCTGCAGTGCCTCGTCGAGGAGCCCGGCACCGTCGCGTACTACCCGGCCTGGGAGACGCTTCCGCACGAGCGCCTGTCGCCGCGCTCGGACACGGTCGGGCGCCGGCTGGCCGTACTGCGTCGGCTCGTGCATCCGGATCCGTCCGACGAGACCACCGGGCCGATCCGGATCCTGGTCGCGCCCGTGCGTTCGGTGCTGCAGCCGCAGGTCGCGGGACTCGCGGACCTGAAGCCGGTGCAGCTGCACGTCGGCGACACCGTCGAGCTCGAGGACGTCGTCGAGCGGCTCGCCGCCGCGGCGTACCACCGGGTCGACCTGGTCGAGCGCCGTGGTGAGTTCGCGGTCCGGGGCGGCATCATCGACGTCTTCCCGCCGACCGAGGAGCACCCGCTGCGGGTGGACTTCTTCGGCGACGACGTCGAGGAGGTCCGGTACTTCGCGGTCGCCGACCAGCGGTCCCTGGAGATCGCCCAGCACGGTCTGTGGGCGCCGCCCTGCCGCGAGTTGCTGCTGACCGACGAGGTGCGCGCGCGGGCCGCCGTACTGGCCAAGGAACACCCCGAGCTGGCCGAGCTGTTCGACAAGCTCGCCGAAGGCCACGCGGTCGAGGGCATGGAGTCGCTGGCGCCGGTCCTGGTCGACGAGATGGAGCTGCTGGTCGACCTGATGCCGGCCGGCGCGCACGTCGTCGTCAGCGACCCGGAGCGGGTCCGTGCGCGGGCGCACGACCTGGTGGCGACCAGTCAGGAGTTCCTGGAGGCGTCCTGGGCCGCGGCCGCCGGTGGCGGCGAGGCTCCGATCGACCTCGGCGCGGCGGCGTACATGTCGCTCGGCGACGTCCGGTCGCATGCCCTGGGCAAGGGTCTCGCGTGGTGGAGCCTGTCGCCGTTCGCGGCGGCGCCGGCCGACGACCCCCGCGAGCTGCGGGACTCGATGGGCGAGCGGATCGCGTTCGACATCGACACCGAGGCCGGCGCGGTGACCAGCAAGATCCTCGACGTCCACGAGGTCGACCCGTACCGCGGGGAGACCGGCGCCGCGACCGAGGACATCCGCGGCTGGCTGCGGGACGGCTGGCGGGTCGTCTGCGTCACCGAAGGACACGGGCCGGCGCAGCGGCTGGCCGAGGTGTTCTCCGAGGCGGAGTTGCCGGCACGGGCGGTCGAGGGCATCGAGGAGATCCCCGAGCCCGGTGTCGTACTGATCTCGCAGGGTCAGCTCGACCACGGGTTCATTGCCGAAGGCATCAAGTTTGCGGTGCTCACCGAGAACGACCTGGCCGGCCAGCGCTCGGCGGCCGAACGTCGTTCCCAGCAACGGATGCCGTCGCGGCGGAAGAAGACGATCGACCCGCTCGAGCTGCAGCCCGGCGACCACGTCGTGCACGAGCAGCACGGCGTCGGCCGGTACGTCGAGATGATGCAGCGCACCGTCGGCACCGGCACGCAGAAGGCCACCCGGGAGTATGTGGTCATCGAGTTCGCGCCGAGCAAGCGCGGCCAGCCGGGCGACCGGTTGTACGTTCCGACCGACCAGCTCGACCAGGTCACGCGGTACGTCGGCGGCGAGCAGCCGAGCCTGGACAAGATGGGCGGCGGCGACTGGGCCAAGCGCAAGGGCCGCGCCCGCAGGGCGGTCCGGCAGATCGCCGGCGAGCTGATCAAGCTGTACGCGGCGCGGCAGGCGACGAAGGGTCACGCGTTCGCCAAGGACACCCCGTGGCAGCGCGAGCTGGAGGACGCGTTCCCGTTCGTCGAGACGCCCGACCAGCTCTCCACCATCGACGACGTCAAGCACGACATGGAACGCGTCATGCCGATGGACCGGATCGTCTGCGGTGACGTCGGGTACGGCAAGACCGAGATCGCCGTCCGGGCCGCGTTCAAGGCGGTGCAGGACGGCAAGCAGGTCGCCGTACTGGTGCCGACGACGCTGCTCGTACAGCAGCACTACGCGACCTTCGCCGAGCGGTACGCCGCGTTCCCGGTGACCGTCGCGCCGCTGTCGCGGTTCCAGACCGACAAGGAGGCCAAGGCCACCATCGACGGCCTGGCCGACGGCTCGATCGACGTGGTGATCGGGACGCACCGGCTGTTCAGCGGCGAGGTCGCGTTCAAGGACCTCGGCCTGGTGATCGTCGACGAGGAGCAGCGGTTCGGCGTCGAGCACAAGGAGCAGCTGAAGCGGCTGCGGACGGCCGTCGACGTACTGACGATGTCCGCGACACCGATCCCGCGGACGCTGGAGATGTCGATCACCGGGATCCGCGAGATGTCCACGATCGCCACCCCGCCGGAGGAGCGGCACCCGGTACTGACGTTCGTCGGCGCGTACGACGAGCACCAGGTGACCGCCGCGATCCGGCGCGAGCTGCTCCGCGAGGGCCAGGTCTTCGTCGTGCACAACCGGGTGAACACGATCGAGAAGGCCGCCGCGCGGATCCGCCAGCTGGTGCCCGAGGCGCGGGTGGCGGTCGCGCACGGCCAGATGAACGAGCACACCCTGGAGCAGGTCATCCAGGGCTTCTGGGAGAAGCAGTCCGACGTGATCGTGTGTACGACGATCGTCGAGTCCGGGATCGACATCTCGAACGCGAACACGATGATCATCGAGCGTTCCGACCTGCTCGGTCTGTCCCAGCTGCACCAGCTCCGCGGCCGCGTGGGCCGTGGTCGCGAGCGCGCGTACGCATACTTCTTCTACCCGCCGGAGAAGCCGCTCACCGAGACCGCGCACGACCGGCTGGCCACGATCGCGCAGCACGCCGATCTGGGCGGCGGCATGGCGGTCGCGATGAAGGACCTGGAGATCCGCGGCGCCGGCAACCTGCTCGGCGGCGAGCAGTCCGGGCACATCGCGGACGTCGGCTTCGATCTGTACGTCCGGCTGGTCGGCGAGGCGGTCGCGGAGTACCGCGGCGACACCCAGGCCGAGGAGCCCGAGGTCAAGATCGAGCTGCCGATCGACGCGCACCTGCCGCACGACTACATCCCGTCGCAGCGGCTGCGCCTGGAGATGTACCAGCGGCTCGCGGCCGTACGCGACGACGAGGGCATCGCCGAGCTGGTCGAGGAGCTGCACGACCGGTACGGCGACATCCCGCAGGCCGTGCTGAACCTGATCGAGGTGGCGAAGTTCCGCAATCACGCCCGCCGGGCGGGGCTGCACGACGTCACTCTGCAGGGGAACCTGATCCGGTTCGGGCCGGTCGAGCTGCCCGATTCGAAGGTGCTGCGGCTGAACAGGCTGTACCCGAAGAGTCTGGTGAAGCCGCAACTGCATACCATTCTGGTGCCGAGACCTGCCACCAGGCCGGTCGGCGGTCAGCCGCTCCGCGACCAGGAGTTGCTGCAATGGTGCACCCGGTTGATCGACGACGTGATCGCCGAACCTATCGTGGTGCCCGCGTGAACCTGACAAGAACTGACGAGGAGATTCGGTGAGCACACGGCTTCGGGCTCTCGGTGTGGTGGCGGCGACGGTGCTGCTGACCGGTGGTTGTGCAGCGGGGACCCACCCGGGTGCGGCGGCTGTGGTCGGCAAGACGGAGATCAGCATCAGCGACGTGGACAACACGTCGCGGGCGGTCACCACGGCACTCGGTCAGAACTTCAACGCGAACGCGACCCTACGCACCCTGGTCACCAACGCGATGGCCGCCGAAGTGGCGCAGCAGAAGTCGATCACGATCACCCCGGCCGAAACTGCCCAGTCGGCGCTTCAGGCGGTCGGCGAGAATCAGGAGGCCTACGCGAAGTTCCAGAGCGAGGCCGACACCCGCGATTTTCTGAACGCGGTCGGCAACACGCAGTTGATCGCGCTGAAGCTGGCCGGCGGTGGGGTCAACGACATGCAGAACCAAGCCAAGCTGCAGCAGGCCCAGATGGCGATCAATGAGGCATCGAAGGGCATCGACATCACAATCGCGCCGCGCTTCGGCAAGTGGACCGGCAGCGACGTCGACAACACGATCTCCGGGTCGTTGTCGAAGGAGTCCAAGCAGACCGCTGCCCAGCGCGAGGCCGCCGAGAACGCTGCCAAGCAGCAGCAACAGCAGGGCCAGGGCTGAGCCCCGAGCCGGTGACTGACGTCCGCGAGCCCGCCGGTGCGGGGGAGTCCGGCCGGATCACAATCCTCCTGACCAGCCCACGGGTCGCCCCCGGGCTCATGACCCGCGCGGCCTGGCAGTCCCTCACCGACGCCGACGAGATCGCCGCGGCGGGCCGCGGTCAGGTGTTGCGCGGTGACGTACAGGCTGTGGTCGGGTCGGGGCTTGCGGTGACGCAGGTCGAGGGCGACAGCGGCGAGCACTGGGGCTGGTTGTCGTCCGCGGCCGAGGCGGGCCGGAGCGTCGCGTGGCTCGTCGGTGACGACGGTGAGCCGGGTCTGCTGCGGGTGGTCGCCGAGCAGGTGGCGCGGGACCCGCGTCCGGCGTACGGCGTGGAGATCCTGCACGGCTCGTACGACGTGCCAGGAGCCCGGCTGATCGATCTGGTCCGGGTGATGGACCGGATCCGCCGCGACTGCCCGTGGACGCAGCAGGAGACGCACGAGAGCCTCGCCAAGTACCTGCTGGAAGAGACCTACGAGACCCTCGAGGCGCTCGACACCGGCGACCGCGCCCACCTCCGCGAGGAGCTCGGCGACCTGCTCCTCCAGGTCGCGCTGAACTCCCGCATCGCCGAGGAGGACCCGGACGACGGGTTCACGATCGACGACGTGGCCGGCGGCATCGTCGAGAAGCTGATCCGCCGCCACCCGCACGTCTTCGCCGATGTCGACGCCACCGACGTGGCCACCGTCGAAGCCAACTGGGAAGCCATCAAGGCCACCGAGAAGCAACGCTCCTCGGTCCTCGAAGGCATCCCGCTGGCCCTCCCCGCGCTGGCCCTCGCAGACAAGGTCCTCGGCCGCGCCGCAAAGGTCCTCCCCGCCGACCTCCCGCCCACCGGCGACTCGGCCCAGGACCGCATCGGCCACCACCTCCTGCAACTCGTCCGCGAATCCCGCGCCGCCGGCGTAGACGCCGAGCAAGCCCTACGCACCGCCATACGCCAACTCACCACCCAAATCCGCACCGCCGAACACCCCTGACCGCAGCCCGCTGGCGGGTTGTTTCACCGACGGCCTGTTGCAGGGCGCCAGCGATGAAACAACCCGCCGGCGGCGTGGCTGATTACTGCGGGCCGTTGAGGAGGGTCTCGAGGGCGGTTCTGTGAGCTGTGTAGGCGTGTTGGCCGGCTTTGGTCATGCGGTAGGTGGTGGTGGCGCCGCGGCCGTGGCCGCTCTTGGTGGTGGTGACGTAGCCGGCGGACTCCAGGGCGGACATGTGTTTGGAGAGGTCGGAGTCAGCGACCTCCAGGTAGTCCTTGAGGAAGCGGAACGTCACAGTGGTCGCGTTCGCCAGCACCGCCATCGCGGCCAGCCGCTTCGGGGCGTGGATGACCGGGTCGAGTCCGTCGATCACCCGAGACGCTCCCGGACGTGTGCCGCGGCGATCGCGTACCGGCGCTCGTAGTACCAGATCCCGGCCGTGACCAGCACGAACGCCGTCGCCGCGGCCACCGGTACGCCGGCCAGCCACCACGTGAGCCCCACGACCACCACGAGCACCGGCACGGCCAGGAAGTACCCCTTCCAGATCCGGCCGATCTCCCGCGGCGGCCGCCCACGCCCCGGGAACGGCATCGCGCCGTGCCGGCGCTGCATCCAGACCAGGAACCAGACCTCGAACGCGACCAGCACCGCCAGCGAGCCGACGAACAGCAGGCCGTTCTCGCGCCACCAGGCGAACGCACCGATCAGCCCTGCCACCCAGAGTCCGACGGCCGGCGGATACCACCCCGGCGTCTCCGGATAGCTGACATACGGTGCCGCCTCGGCGCGCTCGATGATCCACAGCTGCTCGTCCGCATCACTTTCCACACTGGAAACTTAATCAATAACTTTCCACTTCCGCAAGTAAAAACAGCTCCTGCATTGCATGTGTGATGGTCGGGATCGGCAGCTCGACAGGACGTGTCGGTCGGTGCCTAGTACACCTGATCCGGCGCCACGGTGAGCGTGGGTGGTTGTGGGTGGTGAGGTCTGGTATTACCGGGCCGGGGTCGCGACAATCGGGTTGGCCCGGCGGGTCCTCCGAGTACGACGGCTGTAGGTCCCGGACTGGGTGCGGATCAAATTACTGGGGATGGAGACATCATGAAGAAGCTGATCGCGCTGGCTGGACTGGCTGTCCTGTCGATCGTCGGCGTTGCGACCCCTGCGGCGGCGACCCCCGCAGCGCCCGGCTGCGTCATAGTCGTGCAGTGGTGCTGAGCCACCTGCCCTAGTCCCGCTGGCCAGCACTGCTCAGGGTTCGGGGTGGGGCGGAAATCGGGTGTCGGGGGGCGGGGCCGCGCTGGCAGGGTGGGGTTGGTGGACGTTGCTGGGGTATTGCGGGAGTACTGGGATCTGAAGCCGTTGGAGCTGGAGGTGTTGGCCGGCGGCATGAACTCGGCGGCCTGGCTGGTGTCCACGGGTGCGCGGCGGGTCGTTGTGAAGACTGTGGAGCTGGACGACAGTGCGTTCGAGCCTGGGCTGGAGCTGGCGGCGCGGTTGGACGATGGCGGCGTACGGACAGGTCGGCCGTTGGCCGGCAAGCAGGGGCGGCTGGTCGAGCGGGTGGACGGGCGGCAGGTCGCAGTATTGGAGTACGTCGACGGGCCTGAGCTTGGGCCCGCGGATCAGGCGCCGATCGGGGAGCTGCTCGGACGGGTGCACGAGGCCGCGGTGGTCGAGACCGGCGTGACGGCCGACTGGTTGCGGTTCCTGCTGCCGTTCCAGGCGAGCCTCGATCTGGAGCCGTGGATCCGGCCGGCCGTCGAGGCGGCGGTGGCCGATGCGATCTCACTCGGCACGTTGTCCTGGGCCTGGTTGCACGGGGATCCCGCCGCGGAGGCGTTCCGGCGGCAGAGCGACGGCCAGATCGCCCTCATCGACTGGGGCAGCGCGATGCGAGGACCGATCCTGTACGACGTCGCATCCGCCGTCATGTACAACGGCGATCAGGTGGTCCCGGCGTACCTGCGAAAGCGCCCCGACCTGACCGACGAACTCGACCGTGGTCTCCCCACGTTCCTCCGCGTCCGCTGGGCCGTACAAGCCGGCTACTTCGCCTGGCGCATCACCAACAACATCCTCACCGGCATCTCCGGCCCACCCGACAACCTGAGGGGCCTGAACGACGCCCGCCGTTCATTGTCCTAGAACGCCGACCTGGGGAGGATTTTGTGCCGAATCGGGCGCAAAAACCTCCCCAGGCAGGCAGGACCGGCGCGGGCCGGGAAGGCTTGCTGGGTGTGGATCCCGCCGATCTGGAGGTGTTTCGGGCGCCCAACGGAGTGTTATTGACGCGGGAGGTACCTCGGGATGCGATCGTTAGCGTCGACGCGGTCCACTGAGCCAGGTGGTCTGGGGACTAGGCTCGGCAGCGATTCGTCATCGAGAACTTGGGAGTCATTGTGGCCACCATTGAGGCCGTCGGCGCGCGCGAGATCCTCGACTCGCGCGGCAACCCCACTGTCGAGGTCGAGGTTCTGCTCGACGACGACACGATCGCCCGTGCGGCCGTCCCGTCGGGCGCGTCCACCGGCCAGTTCGAGGCCGTCGAGCTCCGCGACGGCGACAAGGCCCGGTACGGCGGCAAGGGCGTCCAGAAGGCCGTCACCGCGATCCTCGAGGACATCGACAAGGAGATCGTCGGGTACGACGTCCACGAGCAGCGCCTGATCGACCGGGCCCTCCTGGACCTGGACGGCACCCCGAACAAGGCCAAGCTCGGCGCGAACGCGATCCTCGGCGTCAGCCTCGCGGTCGCCAAGGCCGCGGCGGACAGCTCCGGCCTGCCGCTGTTCCGGTACGTCGGCGGCCCGAACGCGCACGTCCTGCCGGTGCCGATGATGAACATCCTCAACGGCGGCGCGCACGCGGACAGCAACGTCGACGTCCAGGAGTTCATGATCGCCCCGATCGGCGCCGCCACCTACGGCGAGGCGCTGATGCAGGGCGCGACCGTCTACCACGCGCTGAAGGCGGTGCTCAAGGAGCGCGGCCTGTCCACCGGTCTCGGCGACGAGGGCGGCTTCGCGCCGAACCTGGACAGCAACCGGGCCGCCCTGGACCTGATCGCGGTCGCGGTCGAGAAGGCCGGCCTCGAGCTCGGCAAGGACATCGCGCTGGCGATGGACGTGGCCGCGAGCGAGTTCTTCACCGAGGGCGTGTACGCCTTCGAGGGCGGCAAGAAGTCCGCGGACGAGATGATCGCGTACTACGCCGACCTGGTCGCCTCGTACCCGATCGTCTCGATCGAGGACCCGCTGAACGAGGAGGACTGGGACGGCTGGAAGAACCTCAGCTCCCAGCTCGGCGACAAGATCCAGATCGTCGGCGACGACCTGTTCGTCACCAACGTCGAGCGCCTGCAGCGCGGTATCGACGAGAAGTCGGCGAACAGCCTGCTCGTCAAGGTGAACCAGATCGGGTCGCTGACCGAGACGCTGGACGCCGTCGACCTCGCGCACCGCAGCGGCTTCACCTGCATGATGAGCCACCGTTCCGGTGAGACCGAGGACACCACGATCGCCGACCTCGCGGTCGCGACCAACTGCGGCCAGATCAAGTCCGGTGCGCCGGCCCGGTCCGACCGCACCGCCAAGTACAACCAGCTGCTCCGGATCGAGGAGGAGCTCGACGACGCGGCGACGTACGCCGGTCGCTCGGCCTTCCCGCGCTTCCAGGGCTGACCCTTCTCGGAGGTTTGGTATGCCGTCCCGTCGGGATTCCGGTGCACGACCCGGCTCGCGTCCGTCGAGCCGGACCCAGTCGCGTCCACCGGCCCGGCGGGGCGACCAGCCGAAACGCCGTACAGCGGGAACTCAGGCCGAGCCCGCGCGGACCAGAGGGTCCCGCAACCTGACCGGCCGGGCGGCCGTCGTGCTGCTCGTGCTCGGCGCGCTGATCGTGTCGTACGCGCAGAGCCTGCGGGTCTGGTTCGACCAGCATCAGCAGATCAGCGCCCTCAACCAGGAGATCCGGGACCGGGAGAAGCGCGTCGGCGAGCTGAACGACGAGATCGCCCGCTGGCAGGACGACGCGTACGTGAAGGCGCAGGCGCGGCAGCGGCTCGGCTGGGTGATGCCGGGCGAGATCGGCTACCGGGTGATCGGCGTGGACGGGAAGCCGCTCGGCGCCCCGCCGGAGCCGCCCGCACCCTCCGACGGTACGGCGGAGCCGGAGAAGCCGACCTGGTACACGAAGCTGTGGGGCAGTGTCGAGGGCGCGGGCAACCCGCCGGCACCGGCCGTCACGCCGACCCCGACGCCCACGTCGTCGGCGACCGGCACGCCGTCACCTAAGGTGACCAGGTGAGTGTCAGTCCTTCCGATCAAGAAGCGGTCAGCAAGCAGTTGGGCCGGACCGCCCGCGGCATCCGGTCAATCGCGCACCGGTGCACTTGCGGCCTCCCCGACGTGGTCGAGACCGAGCCGCGGCTTCCGGACGGTACGCCGTTCCCGACGACGTACTACGTGACGTGCCCACGGCTCGCGTCCGCGATCGGGACGCTCGAGTCGTCCGGGCTGATGAAGGAGATGACCGACCGGCTGGCCGAGGACGAGGACCTGGCCGCGCGCTACCGGGCGGCCCACGAGTCGTACCTCGCGCATCGCGAGTCGATCGAGCAGGTCGAGGAGATCGCCGGCATCACCGCCGGCGGCATGCCGACCCGGGTCAAATGCCTGCACGTCCTGGTCGGTCACTCGCTCGCGGCCGGCCCGGGCGTGAACCCGCTCGGCGACGAAGCCCTGGAGGCCCTTGAAGACTGGGGCCGCAAAGGTCCCTGTGTCTGACGCTGGAGTGCGGGTTGCGGCGGTCGACTGTGGAACCAACTCGATCCGGCTGCTGATCGCCGATCTTGTCGATGGTCAGCTGCATGAGGTCGATCGGCGGATGACAATCGTGCGGCTGGGGCAGGGCGTGGATGCGACCGGCGCCTTCGCCCCGGAGGCTCTGGACCGGGTGTTCGCGGCCGCCGAGGACTTCGCGTCGGTCATTCGGTCCAACTCCGTCAGCAGGATCCGGTTCGTTGCGACCTCCGCGGCCCGCGACGTCAGCAATCGGGACGCGTTCTTCGCCGGCATCGAGGAGCGTCTCGGCGTACGTCCGGAGATCATCTCCGGCGACGACGAAGCCGAGCTCAGCTTCCGCGGCGCCACGACCGCCCTCGACGTCCCCGCGCCGTACCTGGTGACCGACATCGGCGGCGGCTCCACCGAACTCGTCCTCGGCGACGCCAACGGCGTGATCGCGGCGCAGTCCCTCGACCTCGGCTCCGTACGCCTGACCGAGCGCCACGTGACGACCGACCCGATCGCGCCGGCCGAGCTCGCGGCGATCACCAAGGACATCGATGCCCTCCTCGACGCGACGACGGTCCCACTCAGCGAGGCCCGCGCGTTGATCGCAGTGGCCGGGACGGCGACCACTGTCGCAGCCGTCGCCCTCAAGCTCCCGGAGTACGACCGTACGGCGGTGCACCACGCTCGCCTCACCACGGATCAACTCCGCGAAACCACGACCTGGCTCACGACGTCGACGCATGCGGCTCGCGCCGCAGTCCACTCCATCCACCCCGGCCGCATAGACGTCATCGGCGCCGGCGCCCTCATCCTCCAGCGCCTGACAGACCGCCTCCCAGTCACCACCCTCACCATCTCAGAGCAAGACATCCTCGACGGCACAGCCCTAACCCTCCACTCACCTCGTTAGTGGGTGCGGACGCCGTCCAAGGCTATGGCCAGGACTCGGTCTCGTTGGGCCTGGTCCACGAAGCCGGCTGCGGTGAGGCCGCTGACCATGCGGAGCAGATCGTCGAACGAGACGTCCTTGCGCGCCTCGCCGGCCGCCTGGGCGCGTTCGAACAGGGGAGTGCCGGCGCCGTACATCGCTGCGCGGGCCGTCTTGAAGCTGTCGCTGTCGCGGTTCAGTGACTCCCAGATCGCGCGCTTGGTCGCGGCGTACCCGACGAAGCGCTGCAGCCAGGTGGTGAGCGCCTCCCACGGCGGCAGGCCGGCCGCCTCGTCGGCGGCGACGCACAGCTCCTCGATCTCGCCGAAGTACACCGCGTTCAGCAGGTCCTGACGGGTCGGGAAGTTCCGGTAGAGGGTGCCGATACCGACGCCGGCCTGGCGCGCGATGTCTTCCAGGGACGCCCCGACGCCCTTGGTCGCGAACGCGTCCCGCGCGGCGCCGAGCAGCGCGTCGAAGTTCCGTCGCGCGTCGGCTCGCTGCGGACGCCGTACGTCGACCTGCAACGCAGCCCGATTCTGCTCGCTCATCCATTCACCTTAATCACTTGGTACCGGAGGCACCCCTCCGTTATAGTGGAGGCATACCTCGACTTTACCAGGCCGGGGAGATCTCGCGCCCGTGTTCCGGCGCGCTCACACCCTCTCGAAGGAACTTCTGCATGCCTGTCATCAGGTCTGGAAACCCACGGCTGACCCTGGCGGTACTCGCCACGGTGGTCGCCTCGTTCTCGATGTTGCAGTCGCTGGTGAGCCCGGCGCTGCCCGTCATCCAGCACGACCTGCACACCACCCCGGGCACGGTCACCTGGGTCTTCACCGCCCTCCTGCTCTCGGTCTCGATCGCGACCCCGTTGCTCGGCCGCGTCGGCGACCTGGCCGGCAAGGAGCGCACGCTGTTCATCGCCCTCGGCGCGCTCGCCGTCGGCTGCCTGATCGCGGCCCTGGCGCCGAACATCGGCGTACTGATCGCCGCCCGGGTGTTCCAGGGCGTCGGCGGTGCCGTATTCCCGCTGGCGTTCGGGATCATCCGCGACGAGTTCCCGGCCGAACGCGTGCCGTCCGTGGTCGGCGTGGTCTCGGCGATCATCGCCGCCGGCGGCGGGCTCGGCATCGTCCTGGCCGGCCCGATCGTCGAGTGGCTCGGCTGGCGCTGGCTGTTCTGGATCCCGATGGCGGTGGTCGTGATCTCGACGGCGCTGGTCCGCCGGTACGTTCCGGAGTCGCCGAACCGGGTCGCCGGCCGCATCGACTGGCTGGCCGCGGCAATGCTGTCGGGCTGGCTGATTGCGCTGCTGCTGCCGTTGAGCTCCGGGCGCTCGTGGGGTTGGGCATCGGTACGTACGACGGGCCTGTTCGCGCTCGCCGTCGTACTCTTCGCAGGCTGGATCGCGGTCGAACTGCGCTCGCGGAACCCGCTGATCGACATGCGGATGATGCGGCGCCCCGCGGTCTGGACGACCAACCTGGTCGCGCTGCTGTTCGGTGCGGCGATGTTCGCGGTGTACGCGTTCGTCCCGCAGTTCCTGCAGATCCCGAAGGCCGCCGGCTTCGGCTTCGGCGCGAGCGTGACACAGGCCGGACTGCTGATGCTGCCGATGCTCGTGACGATGGCCGTCACCGGTTCGCTGAGCGGGCCGCTCGCGTCCCGGATCAGCGCGAAGAAGCAGGTCGTGTCGGGTTCGGCGCTGACGCTGGTCGGCGCGCTGCTGTTCGCCGGCTATCACGACCA
This sequence comes from Kribbella sp. NPDC048928, assembly GCF_043197975.1. Classification (NCBI taxonomy): domain Bacteria; kingdom Bacillati; phylum Actinomycetota; class Actinomycetes; order Propionibacteriales; family Kribbellaceae; genus Kribbella; species Kribbella sp. NPDC048928. The sequence continues at coordinate 155,667 of NZ_JBICUC010000009.1, forward strand.
GCAGTGGCAGATCGCGGTGTCGACGGCGTTGTTCGGTGTCGGGCTGGGCCTCGCGTACGCGTCCATGACCAGCCTGATCGTGCAGAACGTCCCGCGCGAGCAGACCGGCGCGGCGACCGGCATGAACACCAACATCCGTACCATCGGCGGCTCGATCGGTACTGCGCTCGCCAGTTCGATCATCACCAGCCACGTGCAGCCCTCCGGCCTGCCCGCGGAGTCCGGCTTCACCAGTACGTTCCTGTTGCTCTCGGCCTTCGCCGCTGCGGCCGTCGTACTGGCCCTCGCCATCCCGACCGCACGCCACACCCGCGCGACCGTCCTCGACCGCCCCGCCGAGGAAGAGCAGCTAGCCGCTTAATCTATGGGGATGCAGCTGCCGCATCCCTTGACCGGCGAGGTGTTCGAGAGTCCTGTCCCGCCGGGGACCGGCTGGCCCGAGGACCCGGCGGCGCCGGATACTCCGGTGGCGCGGGGTCCGGACGACGTACGGCAGTTGGCGGCGATCGACGACCTGCACGAGCTCGACGCGCGGGTGTCGGTCTGCCGGGCCTGCCCGCGGCTGGTGGAGTGGCGTGAGGACGTTGCCGTCGGCAAGCGCAAGTCGTTCGCCGGGCAGCCGTACTGGGGCCGGCCGATCCCGGGCTGGGGTGAAGCCGAGCCGGGCATCCTGATCGTCGGCCTCGCCCCGGCGGCGAACGGCGGGAACCGGACCGGCCGGGTCTTCACCGGCGACCGGTCCGGCGACTGGCTGTTCGCGAGCCTGCACCGGGTCGGCCTCGCCAATCAGGCGACGAGCGAACATGCCGGCGACGGCCTGCGCCTGTTCGGCGCGCGGATGATCGCCGCCGTCCGCTGCGCCCCACCGGCCAACAAGCCGACCCCGATCGAGCGCGACACCTGCGCTCCCTGGTACCGCAGTGAACTCGAGCTCGTGCTCCCCAGCACCCGAGCCATCGTCTGTCTCGGCAAGTACGGGTACGACACGCTGCTCGCCGCACTGATTGCCCTGGGCGCCGACGTACCGCGACCGCGGCCGAAGTTCGGGCACGGTGTCGAGTACCGGATCCCGACTCCGTACGGCGAGGTCAGCGTGCTCGGCTGCTTCCACCCCAGCCAGCAGAACACGTTCACCGGCAAGCTCACCGAAGAGATGACCGACGCCGTACTGACGCGTGCGAAGGAGTTGTCCACAGGTAGGCAGAAGGGGAGTTGACCGTGCCCCCTGAGGTGTTGGAGGCTCTGCACTATGCATCCGGGGCGCGCTCATGAGTCGTGACAATCTGCCCGAGCAGTCCCGGGGCCGTCCGGCCGCGCAACGGCCCTCGGGCGGTGGCGTCGAGCGCGCGCAGCCGACGCAGGCGATGCCGGCGGCGCATCAGGCCGGGGCGCTCGGGTTCGTCCCCAGCCCGGACCGGTTCCACTGGTGGGCGGAGCTGTCCGGCGACGTCAAGACGTACGTCGAGGGCAAGGTAGGACCCGCCGTCGAGTGGTGGGCAGATCTGCATGAGCGCGAGCGCGATCGGCCGTACGCCGTGGTTCTCGGGCCGAACGGGCTGGCCGTGACCACCCCGAAGGTGAACCAGCGCGGCCAGCGGACGCAGAGCGTGCGCCTGGACAAGTTCGTACCGTCGAGCCTGAAACACGCCGTCGTCCAGCAGCAGGCGACCCGGGCGCGGTCGGGGCTGCGGTCGCTGATGGGGCGGGGGCGCGACGAGCAGCAGCCGACGGCTGCGCCACAGCTGGAGCTCTCGGAGTACATGCGCGGCGTCCTCGGCAACCTTCCGCTGGAGGCACAGCAGCGGTTGCAGACGCCGTTCCTCGGGTCGCAGGCCGTCCAGCACTACCGGTCGTACTACTACGGCAACGACGAGGACCTCGACATGTGGCTGTACCTCGCGGGCGACCGGACCGTCACGTTCGCGTCCGGCCACCGTTCGTTGCCCGCCGGCGCCGACCCGCAGCAGGCGTCCTGGCGACTGGTCTGTTATCAGGCGGACGTCGCTCGATGAGCGCCGGCCGGGACTTCCGGGACCTCGCTGGAGCCGATCCCTGGAAGTTGCTCGGCGTCGCGCGTACTGCGGACGCCGACGAGATCAGGCGCAGCTACCGGCGCCTGTCGCGCAGCCACCACACCGACGTCGGTGGTGACGCGGACCAGCAGGCCAGGATCAACCGTGCGTACGCGGTGTTGTCCGACCCGGGCCGGCGGGCCGACTACGCGCAACTCCTGGATCGCCCGAAGCAGCAGCCCAGGGCGAACCCGACCGACTTCGCGCAGCCGGACCCCGACGAGCCGCCCGCCGACCCGTTCGAGTGGTCCACCGGCCCGGCCCCGAACCACACCCAGCCATACGCACCACCGCGCCAGCCGGCCCCGCCACCGCGCCAGCCGTACACCTCGCAGCGCGAGCCGTACGTCGCCCCGCCATACCAGCAGACACCCCAACAAGACCCGCACGTCGCCCCGCCGTACCGCGATCCGTACAGCGCGCCCACGTACCCGACCCAGCGCCGTGGCCTCAGCGGCCGCGCGGTCGCTGCGCTGATCACGGTCGTGATCTGCTCGCCGCTGTCGATCATCCTCGCGATCCAGGCGCTGCGGAGGATGCGCTGGAGCGGTCAGCGCGGCAAGACCCTCGCCTGGCTCGCACTGGCCTTCGACGCGCTCTTCATCGGGTCGTTCGTCTACACCCAGCTCAAGTAGTGCGGTGCCCGGGACGGGATTCGAACCCGTACACCCGTGAGGGCCAGGAGGTTTAAGCTCCCTGCGTCTGCCGTTCCGCCACCCGGGCTCCGGCCCCTGAGACTACTCGCTACTGGTAGGTCTTCCGCGGGTACACGGCGTGGGCGCCGGCGACGCGGTCCAGGAAGAGCTTGCCGTTGCAGTGGTCGATCTCGTGCTGCAGCGCCCGCGCCTCGAACGCGTCGGTGGTGACCGTGACGGTTTCGGTGGTTCCGGGCAGTACGCCGGTCACGGTCAGGCGGCTCGCGCGTTTGACGTCGCCGGTGAAGTCCGGGACCGACATACAGCCCTCACGCGCCTTCTCGTTGCGCGAGGCCTCGACGACGACCGCATTGCAGAGCACGAAGACGCCGTGGCAGGTACGGGTCTTCGGGTGACCGCTGACGTCCAGCGAGAACATCTGCGCGGCTACGCCGACCTGCGGCGCCGCGAGCCCGACGCAGCCAGGCGAGACGCGCATCGTCGCGACCAGGTCCGCGGCGAGCTGGATCATCTCCGGGTCGAGCGGGTCCACGGGCGCACTCTCGGTCGCCAGCACCGGATGCGGCGCGCGGACGACCTCCAGGACCGCCCCCTCGACCTTCAGCTCGTCGGGCGACCAGTCGGTGATCACAGGTCGTCGCTCTCGGCCGGCCGCAGCGTGACGCCGACCCCGAGCTCCTCGGCGGTGATCTCGAGCGCCCGGTTCAGCGTCTCCAGCTCGGCCGCCGGCGGCAGCTCCACCTCGGCGGTCAGCACGTACAGGCCGCCGCTCAGCCGGGTCGACAGGTCCGTGATCGTGCCGCCGACGGCCGCGATCATCCGCGTCACCGCGGCCACGATCCCCGGCCGGTCCGCGCCGTGCACGCTGAGCATGTACGGCGCGCCGATCGGCGCGTGCCGGTGCTCCGGGCCCATCTTGCGGACCGTGATCACCAGCTCGCCACGCAGCGGCTCGAGCGCCGACTTCACCTCGTCGAACGGCCCGGCGCAGACGATCATCATCGCGAAATGGCCGCGCAGCAGCGTCATGGTCGAGTCCTCGAGGTTGACCCCGGTACCGGCCAGGGCCTCGGTGACGTCCGCGATGATTCCTGGGCGGTCCGGTCCGATGACGGTGACAGCGAGCTGACTCATGCCCGGAAACCTACCGTTGACCTAAGTAGCCGGGGGCTGCGACTTCGGTATCCGGACAGCCGGCAACGCCCCGGACAGCGGTCGCAGACCGCTACATTCGGACCATGGAGTCCCCGCGCCCGCGTCGTTCCACCCGTGACTGGGTGGTCGACAGCGTCGCGTTCGTGGTCGCGATCCTGATCGCGCTGCTCACCTACAACGACGGCCGGTCCGACCAAGTACCGGGGGTGCTGCTGGCGATCGACTTCTGGTCCGGGATGCTGCTGGCGCTGACGCTGTGGTTCCGCCGCCGCTGGCCGGTGCAGCTGGCGCTGATCGCCGCCGCGATCTCGGTGTACTCCGACGCGGCGGCCGGGCCGACGCTGGTGCTGATCATGACGGTCGCGGTTCACAAGCCGTGGCGTACGTCGCTGTGGGTGTTCGCGGTCAACTTCATCGCGACCGTCGGCTACCTCCAGGTGCGGAACAAGCCGGACTGGAAGACGCAGCTCGTCATCGCCGTCATCCTGTACGCCGCGATGGCCGGCTGGGGGCGGTACATCCGTTCCCGCCGGCAGCTCCTGCAGACGCTGCGGGACCGCGCGGATCGGGCCGAGACAGTGGCGACGCTGCAGGCCGAGCAGGCGCAGCTCCGGGCGCGGGAGGAGATCGCCCGCGAGATGCACGACGTACTCGGCCATCGGCTGTCGCTGCTGAGCGTGCACGCCGGTGCGCTGGCGTACCGTCCGGATGCGTCCACGGCCGAGGTGGCCGGTGCTGCCGAGATCATCCGCGCGAGTGCTCATCAGGCGCTGCAGGATCTGCGCGAGGTGATCGGTGTCCTGCGGGCGCCGGTCGGGGAGCTGCCGCAGCCGGCGTTCGCGGACCTGCCGGAGTTGGTGGAGGGGTCGCGCGCGGCCGGGATCCCGGTGGAGCTGATCCTCGACGCGGACGGCCCGATGCCGGAGCATGTCGGACGTACGGCGTACCGGATCGTCCAGGAAGGGCTGACGAACGCGGTCAAGCACGCACCGGGCGAAGCGGTGACGATCAGCGTGACCGGTGCCCCGGGCAACGGATTGTCCGTCGAGCTCCGCAACCCGGCACCGCACCGGCGACTGGGGGACGGCCAAGGACTGAAGGGCCTCAGCGAACGCGCCGCCCTGGTGGACGGCCGCCTGGAGCACGGCCGCACCCCCGACGGCGAGTTCCGCCTATACGCCTGGCTACCGTGGCCGCTATGACCGAGCGGAGCGAGGGCATCATCGAACACAGCCCATTTTGTGCCTCATCCGCGCCCGGAGCGAAGCGAGGACGTGGATGAGTATTCGGGTACTCATCGTTGACGATGATCCGTTGTTGCGGGCTGGTTTGAAGTTGATGCTGGGTGGGGCCGAGGACGTCCGCGTGGTCGGGGAGGCGGGCGACGGGTCGGGGATCCACGGGCTGATCGAGCGGCTCGCGCCGGACGTGATCCTGATGGACATCCGGATGCCCGGCACCGACGGACTGACCGCGACCGAAGCCGTACGCCGTCGTCCGGGCGCCCCCGAGGTCGTCATCCTCACCACGTTCGACGCCGACGAGCACGTCCTGCGGGCGCTCCGTGCCGGCGCGGCCGGTTTCATCCTCAAGGACACGCCGCCCGCGGAGATCGTCGAGTCCGTACGCCGGATCGCGGCCGGTCAGCCAGTGCTGTCGCCGGCCGTGACCAAACGATTGATCACCCGCGTCGCCGACTCCGGCCAGGACAACCGCAAGTCCAAGGCGGCCGCCCGGCTCGCGGAGCTGAACGACCGCGAGCGCGAGATCGCGGTCGCGGTCGGTGAGGGCAAGTCGAACGCCGAGATCAGCGCGACGCTCTACCTCAGCGTCCCGACCGTGAAGACGCACGTCTCGCGCATCCTCACCAAGCTCGACCTGAACAACCGCGTCCAGATCGCCCTGCTCGTCCACGACGCCGGCCTGCTGCACGAACGATGAAAAGAAGGCCGGGCCCCCGGCGAGTTGGAGGCCCGGCCGATCAGGTGGTGTTGCGGCCCTGGAGCTGTGCTACGACTGCGTGGCCCGGCGGAACTCGTCGTTCGGGGTCTGCAGGCTGCCGAGGCTGGTCACCTCGCGCCGGAAGAACAGCGCCAGCGTCCAGTCCAGGATGACCCGGGCCTTCCGGTTCAGGGTAGGCACCCGGGACACGTGGTACGTCCGGTGCAGGAACCAGGCCAGCCAGCCCTTCACCTTGATGCCGTACAGCTGGGCGACGCCCTTGTGCAGGCCGAGGCTTGCGACCGAACCGACGTACTTGTGCTTGTAGTCCTGCGGCGGCTGACCGTCGACGACCCGGAGGATGTTCGCGGCCAGCTGGTGCGCCTGCCGGACGGCGTGCTGCGCGTTCGGGGCGCAGAACGCGCCGGTCTCGCTCGTCAGGTCCGGTACGGCGGCGTTGTCGCCGGCGGTCCAGGCGTCCTCGACGCCCTCGATCCGCAGGTTCGCCAGCGTCTTGATCCGGCCCTTCTCGTCCAGCGGGAAGTCGGTCGCGGCGAGCGCCGGGTTGGCCTTCACGCCGGCCGTCCAGACGATCGTGTCCGCGTCGAACTCCTCGCCGTCGCTGAGGATCACGTGGCCCTTCTCGCAGGACTCCAGCCGGGTCTCCAGCTTGATGTCCATGTTCCGCTTGCGGAGCTCGTCCACGGTGTACTTGCCGAGGTCCTCACCGACCTCGGGCAGGATCCGCCCGGTGGCCTCGACCAGGACCCAGCGCATGTCCTCGGGCTTGATGTTGTCGTAGTAGCGAGTGGCGTAGCGCGCCATGTCCTCGAGCTCGGCGAACGCCTCGACACCGGCGTACCCGCCGCCGACGAAGACGAACGTCAGCGCGGACTTGCGCAGTACCGGGTCGGGCTGCGAGGACGCGACGTCCAGCCGGTCGAGGACCTTGTTGCGCAGGGCAATGGCCTCTTCGACGTTCTTGAACCCGGTCGCCTCGTCGGCCAGTCCGGGGATCGGCAGCGTCCGGGCGATCGAGCCGAGCGCGACCACGATCTGGTCGTAGGCGAGCTCGTACTCCGGGCCCTCCTCGGGCATCACCTTCGCGACCTTGTGCGCGTGGTCGATCCCGGTCACCCGGCCGGTCACGACCCGGCAGCCCTTGAGGGTCTTGCGCAGCGGCACCACGACGTGCCGCGGCTCCACCGATCCGGCCGCGGCCTCGGGCAGGAACGGCTGGTAGGTCATCACCGACCGCGGGTCGACCACCGTCACGCGGATCCGGCCCTGACGGGCGGCGCGGCGCAGGCCGTACGCGGTGTACATCCCGACGTAACCGCCTCCGACGACGAGGATGTGCGGCACCTGGGCTGTCATCCGGTTCACTCTCCCTGAGTGGATCTCCGACTTCATGTTCACTTCAACGCTAAACACTCGTGAAAGATTTCACAAACCCTCTCACGAGTGATCTCACCCACCGAACATCCCCCGCGCGAGGGACTCTCCATCCCCACATGGTGAGCCGGTTCCCACCCCCGAACCACCCCACACCACCCCCCGTCACACAACCGCAAGCCCCAACCACCCCCGCCCCGACCCACCGCCCGGACCCACCGCCCCCAATCTGCGCCGAGTCGTGGCGTTTGGCCGGCCCCCGGAACGCCGAGTCGTGGATCGAGGCTCGATCGGGCCACATTTCGCAGCCGACATCCACGACTCGACGAACCGTGGACAACTGCCGCACGGCGGCGGACAGGTCGAGGGCCGGCCGAGCGCACACCCGCGGATGCGTCAGCCAAGAGTGGATATCCGCTGCTCTTGAGGGTTCTTCGTTCGCACACCAGAGGAGAACCCACAACACGAGCAGATATCCACTCTTGGCGAGGGCGAGGGCGAGGGCGAGGGCGAGGGCGAGGGCGAGGGCGAGCCCGAGCCCGAGCCCGGGCCGGGCCGGGGGCAGGTGCCGGTTGGTGGGTTGAGCGGGTGTGCGGTGGGTGCTGGGGCGGGTGGTTGGTGGGTGGTGGTGGTGTTACGGGGTGGGGAGGCGGTAGGTGGTGATGTGGGAGGGGGAGTCTGCTGTGAAGGGGGTGGCGGTCCAGTCGGCGTGGCGGGATTCCAGGGTGAAGCCGGCGAGTTGCGCCATCAGGTCGAGTTCGGCGGGCCAGATGTAGCGGTGCGGGGTGCGGAAGAGCTCGGCCTTGGTGCCGTTCCCGAAGTGGAAGTGGTGCGAGACGACGTGCTGCTGCAGTACGTCGTACGTGTCGAGCAGGATGTAGCCGGGATCGGTGACGCCGACGGTGGCCGGCGTACCGGGTGGGAGGCGGCGGAGTTCGGGTACCCAGAGCTCGATCACGAAGCAGCCGCCGGGGGAGAGGTGCCGGGCCGCGTTCCGGAAGCAGGCGACCTGCTCCTCCTGAGTGAGCAGGTTCGAGATCGTGTTGAAGACCAGGTACACGAGGCTGAACTCGCCCGGCGCGCGGGTCGTCGCCATGTCGCCGGCCGTCACCGGGATCGTTGCCTCGTCGGCCTTCTTCCGCAGTTGCGCGACCATCGCGGGCGCCAGCTCGATCCCGCTCACCGGTACGCCGTGCTCGGACAGCGGTACGGCGACCCGCCCGGTGCCGATCGCGAACTCGAGCGCGCGTCCGCCCGCCGCGAGCTGCGCCAGCCGCTCCACGGTCGGCCCGATGACCTCGGGCGCGAACATCCCGGTGCCGGGCGTGTCGTACCGGGCGGCGGTCTGTGCGTTCCACAGCTCCTCGCGCCTGGTGTCCTTCGTCCACTGCAGGATGTCCTCGGTGTCGTTCGCACCGATCTTGACGAAGCCGAGGCGGTCGTAGAGCCGGCGCGCGTCCGGGTTGTCGCGTTCGACGTGCAGTTTCAGCGGTACGTCGTTGCGCTCGGCCTCGGACTGCAGCCGCGTGATGATCGCGGTCCCGATCCCGCGGCCCTGGACGCCCGGGTGCAGCTGGATCCCGTTCAGCTCGACCGCTTCCGGCGTCCGGCTGACCCGGAGCCGGCCGACGCTGCGGCCGTCCACCTCGACGACGCTGAGGTCGGTCGACGGATCAGCGATCGACTCCCGGCTCCACTCCACGAACCCGGCGGTCCATGTGTCCCGGTCGAAGTCCGCGGGCAGCCGTCCCTGCGCACGGGTCGCCGCCATTGTGACGTTGGCGAGGAACAGTACGTCGTCCTCCACCGCCGGCCGAATCCGGTAAGGCTCCACCATGGCAACCCAACCTAGTGTTCGAGGCAGCCCTCCGGCCTCCCATTTTCGAGCGCTACTCGCCGACCTCACCGTCGGTGGACTCGCGGAGCAGGTCGAGGTGGCCGAGATGGCGAGCGGTTTCCTCGATCAGGTGCGCCACGGCGTACCGCAGGTTGAACGTCATCCCTTCCGAGCGCGCGATGTCGTCGAAGGACGCCGCCGCGATGATCCGGCGGGACCGCGCGCATTCGGTGCGGTACGCCGCCAGTAGTCCGGCCACGGTGTCGTCCGGGGCGAGGGGGAAGCAGCCGTGCGGATCCTCGTCGGTCCACGGCCACTCGACGTCCTGGCCGGCGAAGTCGATCGCGAACCAGAAGCGTTCTACGCCGGTCAGATGTTTGACGACTCCGGCCGGTGTGAGTGCGGACGGGGTGACCGGGCGGGCGAAGGCCTGCTGCTCGGTGAGGCCGGTGAGTTTGAGCTCGACGGTGGCCCGGAGGAAGTCGAGCAGGCCGGTCAGCGTGCCGCGTTCGTCGGCGTCCTCGGGCGGACGGATGCGTGCGATCTCGGGCATGGGGCCACCGTACGGGTGACAGACCTTTGTGAGAACTGTTGATCCGATGCCGCAGGTGCGCATCAATAGGGGAGTGGAGAACTACCGCGCCCCGGTCCTGACGGCCTCACTGCTCGTTCCGCCGGCGATTTGTGCACTGCTGACGCCGTTCCGCGAGCATTTCGACAACGCGAACGCCGCGCTTGTGCTGGTGGTCGTGATCGTCGCCGTCGCCGTGTTCGGGATCCGGCTGGCGGGGATCCTGGCGGCGATGTCGAGCGCGGTGTGGTTCGACTTCTTCCTGACCGTGCCGTACGACAGCTTCACGATCAACAGCAGCAACGACGTCGAGCAGGCCGGACTGTTGCTGGTGATCGGCATCGCGGTCACCCAGATCGCGATCTGGGGCCGACGGCAACAAGCCAAGGCATCCCGGCGGCGCGGGTACCTGGACGGTGTCATCACCACCTCGCAAGCAGTCGCGGCCGGCGCGTCGGCGGACGACCTCATCGAACAGGTCCGCGCGGAACTCACGGCCGTACTGGGCATCGACGGCGCGAAGTTCGTTGCCAACAGCAAGCAGACGACCGGGCCGCGGCTCAACCCGGACGGCTCGGTGACCCGCGGTTCCCACGTCCTCAAGGTGGAGCGCGACGGCCTCCCGACGAACGCCGAGATCGAGCTCACCGTCCAGCACGCCGGCGAGCCCCGCGGCCGCTTCCTCCTCACCGCCGCCACCCACATAGCCCGCCCCGACCTCGAACAACGCCTGGTAGCCATAGCCCTGGCCGACCAAGTAGGCGCCGCCCTCACCACCCAACAACCCGCCCACCCCCACGTCTGACCAGAAAACTCCATCGGCAACCGATGTAATCCCTTGTATTTCAGGGGTTTCGGTTGGGGAACATCGGGGGGATTCTCAGATTGTGTTCAGGATGGGGCCGTAGTATTTCGGCACGGCCCCGGATGTGGGTCATCAGGAGGAAGCAATGCAGAGCCGTAACCCGGTGCTGAACCGGTCGAGTGCGTTTGCGCCTGGCCAGGGCCAGGCCTATCCGGGGGCCGCTCCGTACGGTCAGCCGGCCCCTTACGGCTACGGCGGGTCGGGCATGCCGCCGCAGCAGCAGCAAGGTGCTCCGGCCGCGAGCCGGCCCATGACCCTGGACGATGTGATCGTCAAGACCGCGATCACCCTCGGTGTGGTCGTTGCGGCCGCCGCCGTGGCCTGGTGGCGGGTCCCGGACACGCTGGTCACCCCGGTGTTCCTGGCCGGCGCGCTGGTCGCGTTCGCGCTCTCCATGGTGCTGTCGTTCTCCCGCAAGGTGAACCCGGCGCTGGTGATGGTGTTCGCCGCCGCCGAGGGCGTGTTCCTCGGGATCGGCAGCAAGTTCATCGCCAACTGGTCCGGTCATTCCGACATCATCGTGCAGGCCGTGCTGGCCACGATGGTGACGGCCGGCCTGACGCTGGCGACCTACAAGTACTTCGCGATCAAGGTGACGCCGAAGTTCACCAAGATGGTCGTGATCGGGACCATGGGCTTCGCCGGTGTGCTGCTGGTCAACCTGCTGCTGAGCCTGTTCGGCGTGCACACCGGGATCAGCGGCTTCGGCCCGATGGGCCTGCTGTTCGCCGCGCTCGGTGCGGGTCTCGCGGTGTTCAACCTGATCCTCGACTTCGACCTGGTCGAGCAGGGCGTCCGCCACGGTGCCCCGCAGAACGAGGCCTGGCGCGCAGCGTTCGCGCTGACTGTCACGCTCGTCTGGCTGTACTGGAACATCCTGCGCATCCTCGCCATCCTCCGCGGTGGCGACTGATCCAGCGGGGTAGCCAAATCAACGAAGGGCCGGTCCAGGTGGGCCGGCCCTTCGTCATTGGATCAGGGGGCCTTCTCGGCGACCAGACCACGCCGTACGGCGATCCCGCCCGCAATCGTGCTCACCGCGATCGTGACCAGCGCCCCGAGGAGCAGCGCGGACGACTCGCCCGGCTCGAGCACGTGCAGTGACGTACCGACCGTGGCGGCAGCTACCGGTACGCCGAGCTGAGCCGCGGCCAGCGCACTGATGCTGATCGGCTGGCGGGTCAACGCGCCGGACAGGTGACTGATCACCGCACCGACGCCGAGCAGCACGCCCAGGGCGATGAAGGCCGGTTTCGTGCCGAGCTCCCGCAGTTCGAGCGACGCGCCGAGCCAGACGAAGAATACCGGCCCGAGGAAACCCTCCGTCAGGGCGAACAACTGTCGGGCCAATCGTCGCGGTTCGCCCACGGCCGCCACCGCCAGCCCGAACACGAATCCGGCCAGCATGATCGAGACATGTGTGGCCGTCGCGAGCCCTGCGAGCGCGAACAGCACCACCAGACTGATCCGCAGTTCGACCGCGAACAGCCGGTCCTCCGAAACGTCGTGCACCCGGCGCCGTACGCCGGACCGCTCCGCCTTGTTCAGCAGGACGAACACCACGACACCCGCCCCGATGACCGCCAGCGCACCGAGCGCCGCCCGGCCGGCGTGTGGCGGATCGATCGCCAGCGGCAGGGCCACGATGCAGGCGGCGTCCGCGATCGCGACCTGCGGCAGCAGTTCGACGACCGGCCGCCCGCCGAGACCGAGCGAGTCGACGATCGGCAGGATCAGCGCCGCGGACGAGGACGCCATCAGTACGGCGTACAGCGGCACGTGACCGGTGTCGAAGACAGCGTTGAGGGCGAACGCGAGACCGGTCGCGACCAGGCCCGTGAGCACCGCGCGGAGCAGCCCGGGGCGGATCGCCCGCCGCAGGCTCTCGTCGCGGACCGGGACATGGGTCCCGGCCACGAACATCACCAGGCCGAACCCGATGTCGGCGAGGAACGTGAACAGGGTGTCGGACGCGGTCAGGTACCCGAACCCGGTGCGCCCGAGGACGACGCCGGCGATCAGCTCGCCGAGCACGATCGGGATGTGCCAGCCGCGCGGCTGCGCGAGCAGCGGTCCGAGCAGGCCGATCGCGACGACCACCGCCAGCATCGTGAAACTCACCGCGCCATTGTGCATCCGCACCGCGTTGTTCCCCGGGATCTTCGGTTCCGGACGCACCTCGTCCGGTTCCGGCTCTACGGTGGTCACCATGACCAGTGTTTGGTACGACGCTCCCTCGCACGCCGCCGGCGCCGCCCTCGCGACTAACCCCGCAAACGCGGACCTGGACATTCGGAGTACTGGCGTACGGGTGTCCGTCGATGACCTGGCGGAGGTGTCGGCGCACGCCCGCGAGCTCGGCCTGACGGAGAACCCGGAGGGTCTGCAGACCCTCGACGTAGAGATCCAGGCCACCGACCCAACCGCGGTCGGCACCTTCTGGGACGTCGCCCTAGGCGGTCTGCAGGATCCGCTCCGGCGTGGCCCCGCCTTCGCCGTACGGAAGCTCGAAGAGCCACGCCCGCTCCGCAACCGGATCCACGTCGACGTGGTCCGCCCCGAGGCAGAGGTGATCCGCGCACGGGCCGGTCGTGAACCCTCCGGCGCGTTCGGAGTGATGCTCGCCGACGTCGAAGGCAACGAGGCCGACCTGGTGCCCGGCGACCCGCTGCCCGGGACGACCGACTGGCTGGCGCTGTTCAGCGCGATGGTCTTCTACCCGAACGCCACACCGCAGTTCGTGACGACCGTGGCGGAGCTGGCCGACGCCGCGGACCTTCCGCTGCTGATCGACGTACGGCGGGAAGGCGTCCTGCTCGACAGCGGCAAGGACCGCTGGGAGGGCGACGACGGGGCCGACCCGAGGTTCGTCGCGCTGGCGCAGCAGATCGAGGCCGCGGCGAAGGAACTGGGGCTGCGCGCCGATCCGGCGCCGCTGCGGTTCGTGCAGTTCGGGATCGACGCGATGGATGTTCCTGCGGTACGGGCGTTCTGGACGCGGCTGCTCGGCTACGAGGAGGATCCGCGGATGTTCCTCACCGACATCCGCGACCCGCGCGGGCTGAACCCGGTCCTGTTCTTCCAGCAGCTGGAGGAGGCCCGGCAGCAGCGGAACCGGATCCGCTTCGAACTCGCCGTACCGGAAGAATTGCTGGCGCAGCGGATCGCGACCGCGGTCTCGGCCGGCGGGCGAGTACTGTCCGAAAACCCTTACCTGGTAGCGGATCCGGAGGGCAACGAGGTTCTGCTCGGAACGCGAAAGACCTGCCCCTCCACCTGAAAGGGCAGGCCTTCGCGGTTGTCTCCTTTGCGGTTCAGCCCATTCGCCGGTGCGCCTTGACCAGGTCGTACTCGTGCACGATGGCGGTCGCGTGCCCGTGGGCGAGTGCGTACTCGCCGGCCAGCCATCTCACTCTTTCGTCGAAGCGCAGGAACGACGGTCCGTCGTTCATCAGCTGGAACCACTCGGTCATAGCGCGTCCGGTGCACCTGGGCACGGCCTCCACCAAACGCTGATGCGTCTCCTCGGAGTGGTTCAAGCCCATCTTCGCCTCCCGCTATCGGGGTACCGCGTAGTTATCGACTGTGCACCACACGGCCGCCCGGAGGCAAGACTCCCGACATGAAAGGTGCCGCTCAGCGGACGCACAACCCAGCAACTATTGGCCGACCGGCACCGATTCGGCCGAGTCCTTCGAGTCCTCGTCGACGCGTTCCACGTCGGCCTGCGGGTGCCGGCGACGATGCCGGAGTGCAGCCCAGCGACCGCGCGGACCGCGCTCCCGGCCGGCGACCTCGGTCGCTGCCACCTCGGTACCGGCGCGACGGGCGGCCTGGACCGCGGCCTCCGCGATCGGCAGGATCGCCTCGCCGCGGAACGGCTCCGGGTGCACGAACGACTCCGGTCCGACGCCCATCGCGGCGGCGACCGACGGCAGCAGCGCGGCGGCAGCGGCCGCGTACCCGGTGGCCGACGGGTGGAAGTTGTCCCGGCCCCACATCGACGGGTTGGTCCGGAACACCTCACCGAGCAGCGAGCCCAGAGACACTGAGCGGCCGCCTGCCTCGACGACCGCGATGGTCTGAGCGGCGGCCAGCCGGTGGCTCCAGGACCGGGCGACCCACCGCAGCGGCGGCATGATCGTCCGGACCACTCCCAGGTCGGGGCAGGTACCCACCACGACCTGACAGTTCGCGGCGCGCAACCGGCGGACGGCGGCGGACAGCAGCCGTACCGAGGTCGACGGCGGCATCTGCGCCTTGACGTCGTTGACGCCGATCAGGATCACGGCGACGTGCGGCCCGGCCTGCAGGGCGGCGTCGACCTGTGCGGCAAGATCGGTGGACTTCGCCCCGGTCTTGGAGACGTCGACGAGTCGCACCGGCCGCTCGGCGAGGTCGGTCAGCCCGGAGGCGAGCATCACGCCGGGCGTCTCGTCCGGCGAATCGGTGCCGTACCCCGCGGCGCTGGAATCGCCCAGCATCGCGAACGTGATCGGATGTCCTGGATACCGGCCGTACAGACCGTCGCCCGGAGTGGGGTAGTACCTCGCCGGTCCGATCACGTGTTTCGCGTACTCGGCCTCAGCGGTCAGTACGCCGTACAACGTGGCACCGATGAGTCCGAGTCCCCCGCCCCCGAAGGCTGCGGCCTGGGCCAGCTTCTTGGCTGCCCTGGCTCTACTCACAAGTACAAGGATTACACGCTGTCACGGCGGCGCAAGTGAAAATAGGGGAAAGCAGCGCGTATCACTACAGTAAAGATCGTGCGCTACGCAGAATCACTCCTGGACCTGGTCGGCAACACCCCGCTGGTGCGGCTGACGAAGACGACCGACGGCGCCAAGCCTCTCGTGCTGGCCAAGGTCGAGTACTTCAACCCCGGCGGCTCGGTGAAGGACCGGATCGCGGTCCGGATGATCGAGGCCGCGGAGGCCTCCGGCGAGCTCAAGCCCGGCGGCACGATCGTCGAGCCGACCTCCGGCAACACCGGCGTCGGGCTGGCGATGGTGGCCCAGCAGAAGGGCTACAAATGCGTCTTCGTCTGCCCGGACAAGGTCAGCGAGGACAAGCGCAACGTGCTCAAGGCGTACGGCGCCGAGGTGGTCGTCTGCCCGACGGCGGTCGCCCCCGAGCACCCCGACTCGTACTACAACGTCTCCGACCGCCTGGTCCGCGAGATCGAGGGCGCCTGGAAGCCGAACCAGTACGCGAACCAGAACAACCCCCGCTCGCACTACGAGACCACCGGCCCGGAGCTCTGGGAGCAGACCGACGGGAAAATCACGCACTTCGTCGCGGGCGTCGGCACCGGCGGCACGATCACCGGCACCGGGAAGTACCTCAAGGAGGTGTCGAACGGCCGCGTCCAGATCGTCGGCGCCGACCCGGAGGGCTCGGTGTACTCCGGCGGCACCGGCCGGCCGTACCTGGTCGAGGGCGTCGGCGAGGACTTCTGGCCGGAGACGTACGACCGGGAGATCTGCGACCGGATCATCGAGGTCTCGGACGCGGACTCGTTCGCACTCACCCGGCGGCTCGCGCGTGAAGAGGCGATGCTGGTCGGCGGCTCGGCCGGGATGGCCGCCGCGGCCGCGATCCGGCTCGCGCACGAGCTCGACGATCCCGAGGCCGTCATCGTGGTCCTGCTGCCGGACGGCGGCCGCGGCTACCTGACGAAGGTGTTCAACGACGACTGGCTGGCGCAGTACGGCTTCCTGGCGCACGCCAAGCAGGGCACGACGCTCGGTGACGTACTGGCCGGCAAGGACGGCAGCCTGCCGCCGCTCGTGCACACGCATCCGCACGAGACGATCGCCGAGGCGGTCGCGATCCTCCGTGAGTACGGCGTCTCGCAGATGCCGGTCGTACGGGCGGAGCCGCCGGTGATGGCGGCCGAGGTGGCCGGCGCGGTGTCGGAGCGGACCCTGATGGATGCGCTGTACTCCGGCAAGGCCCGGCTGGCCGACATCGTCGAGCAGCACATGGACCCGGCGCTACCGTCCCTCGGCGCCGGCGAACCTGTGGCGAAGGCGGTCGGCCTGCTCGAGGGCCGCGACGCCCTGATGGTCCTCGACGACGGCAAACCGGTCGGCGTCCTGACCCGTCAGGACCTGCTGGTTCACCTGTCCGCCGACTGAGGATCAGCGGTCGACGACTGATGGGATGATGGCGATCAGCGCGGTGATCAGGATGCCGATCACCACGACTGCCGCGCCTGCGATCTGAAGAATGTCCATGTCTCAAGAGTCCTTCAACAGACCTTCCGAGACATCGCCCTCCGGATCGGTCTTCCCCTCATCCCAAGGTCGTACCCCAACACCCCCCACCTCCTACTACAGGAGTCCGGGCAATCCCCTAATGGACTACTGCGAAGTCTGCTGGGTTCAGGCGTCTGGTTCGGCGCCAGTAGGTGAAGGTCCAGTCGGGCCAGATGGTGGAGTTTCGGCCGGTGGTGTCCAGGTACCAGCTGGTGCAGCCGGAGTGCCAGACCGAGTTGTCGAGTTCGTGCTGGACGGTGTCGACGAACTGCTCCTGGGCATCCTCGCGGACCTCGACGTACGTCGCGTTGCGGCGCCGGAGCAGGTGCAGGGCCTGCATCACGTACCGGACCTGGGCCTCGATCATGAAGACCATCGAGGAGTGGCCGAGGACGGTGTTCGGGCCGACGAGCAGGAACAGGTTCGGGTAGCCGGCGACCGTGATGCCGAGGTGGGCGCCGATGCCGTCGCGCTTCCAGTGGTCGGCCAGGTCGACGCCGTCCTTGCCGAGGATCGGCATCCGGGTCAGGTTCGCCGAGACGTCGAAGCCGGTGCCGAGCACGATCGTGTCGCAGGCGCGCTCGGTGCCGTCCGCGGTGACCACTCCGGTCGGTGTCACCCGCGCGATCGGTGTGGTGACCACGTCGACGTTCGGCCGGGTGAGCGCGGGGTAGTAGTCGTTCGAGATCAGTACGCGCTTGCAGCCGATCTGGTAGTCCGGCGTCAGCTTCGCGCGCAGTTCGGGATCGGTGACCTGCTTGTGCAGGTGCCGTTTCGCCTGTAGCTCAAGGCCTTTCATCAACTTCGGGTTCCCGGCGAAGCCGGCGCCGCGGCCCTCGAGCCCCCAGTAGATCGCGTTCCGGATCGTCCGCTGCGCGGCCGGGAACCGTTCGTGCAGCTTGCGTTCCCAGCCGCCGATCGCGCGGTCCGGTTTCGGGGTGACCCACGCCGGCGTGCGCTGGTACAGGTCCAGTTGCGCGACCTCCGGCGCGATCTGCGGTACGAACTGGATCGCCGACGCCCCGGTGCCGATCACGGCGACGTTCCGGCCGCGCAGCTCGACCGAGTGATCCCAGACCGCGGAGTGGAACGCGGTGCCCTCGAACGTGTCCAGGCCGGGGAGGTCCGGGAGCTTCGGCGCATGGAGGCTGCCGACGCCCGCGACCAGGGCCTGGGTCTCGATGGTCTCGTCGCCGTTGACCGTCACGGTCCAGTGCCCGCTCGCCTCGTCGAAGACGGCTTCAGTGGCCTCGGCGCCGTACCGGACCTTGTCCGCGATGCCGTACTTGGTGGCGCAGTGCCGAAGGTAGGTGAGGATCTCGTTCCAGGGGGCGAACATCCGCGTCCAGCGCGGGTTCTGCTCGAACGAGAACGAGTAGAGGTACGACGGGATGTCGCAGGCGCAGCCCGGGTAGGTGTTGTCCCGCCAGGTGCCGCCGAGGTCGTCGGCCTTCTCCAGGATGACGAAGTCCTCACATCCGGCCTGCCGGAGCTTGATCCCCATGCACAGCCCCGCAAACCCGGACCCGATGATCACGACGTCTGTCATAACCCGCAGGTTACCGGCGGGTCATCTCCAGCGGCTAGGCCTTCAGGCGGTAGAGGGTTTCGCCGGCGTTCGGGACGACGAAGGTGTCCGGGTCGTCCTCGTACGTCTGGAGGTCGAACGTCGACGGGTCCAGGTAGCCGAGGTTCGCGCCGCGGACGACCTCCTCGGGGATGCCGGTCGCCAGCGTGACCCGGACGCGCAGGTGCTCGCCGCTCGTCGGGTCCCAGCTGCCGGCGCCGCGCAGGTGCGTGGAGTGCGCGAGCACGCCCCAATGCAGGTCGCGGAACTTCTCCCACTGGCCGAGGAAGTAGTCGCGGCAGTGGTACCCGATCTCGGCGATCTCCGGGTGCATCGCGGCCAGTTCGGTGACGTGCGGCGCGTACAGGATCACCTCGCCGCCGTCCGCGACGATCGGCTCCACCTTGTAGAACCCCTTCGCCGCGGTCCAGATGTCGGCGTACTTCGGTGGCATCACCGAGACCACGCGCCGGACCGGACGCTCCAGGTAGCGGACGTGGGTCTGCGCGGAGATCTCGGCGGCCGCGCGCCAGGACGAGATCGTGTCACCGAACGCGACCGCGTGCAGTGCGTCGGTCCCGGACTGGGCGACCACGGACAGCGCGAGCTTCTCGGCCGGGATCAGCGCCGCGGCCTCGTCGATCAGCGCACGGACCGGGGTGATGCCCGGCGTACCGATGATGTTGGCGCTGGTGATCAGCGCGCCGAGCCAGTGCGAGAAGTCGATGACCTCCTGGCCGGCGACGCCCGGGAAGAAGTACTTGTTGCCGCCGGAGAAGCCGACCACCTCGTGCGGGAACACCGGCCCGACGACCAGCGCCACGTCGTGCTCGACGACGGCGCGGTTCAGCCGCACCGGGACCTCGTCGCGGAGCATCTCGCCGGAGATCGCACCGACCCGGTCGGAGCCGATCGTGCCGAGGTCGGCGAAGGTGTCCGGCTTCCACCACTCGTGGTTGATCACGTTCGGATAGTCGTCACCGAGGTGCTTGCGGAGCTGCTCTGGCGTCATCTCCGCATGGGTGCCGAGGGCAACCAGGATCGTGACCTGACTGCCCTTGAGGGCCTGGGTGACGGCCTTCAGGAGCAGGGGCAACGGGCAACTACGGGTCGCGTCCGGGACGATCACGCAGACGCTGCGCCCCTCCAGCCCCGCACCGGCCAAGGCCTCGCCGACGAACGACGTCACCTCGTCCTCGGTCAGAACCTGTCCTGCACCACCGATCACCGCCGCACTGGTCACGCCTCGACCTTACCGACGGACAACGCTCGATCCCAGACCGTCTCAGGGCGTTGACCCCTGCACGGGTGCGTTGCACGATCGGTGGATCACCTGGGGGAGTGAGCAAGGGGGAGTTTCAGCATGTCCGACACGATCGAACACGCACGCCCACCGGGATTCGGTGGCGTAGTGCTCCAGGGCGGTGACCCGGCGTACGACGAGGCCCGGACCGTCTTCAACGGCATGATCGACAAGCGGCCGGCGATGATCGCGCAGTGCGAGACCGCGGCCGACGTCCAGGCGGCGGTGCGCTACGGCACCGGCCGGGACCTGGAGGTCGCCGTCCGCGGCGGCGGTCACGGGGTGGCGGGGACCGCGGTCACCGACGGTGGGCTGGTGGTCGATCTGCGCCGGATGAACAGCGTCCAGATCGATCCCGAGGCGCGGATCGCCCGGATCGGCGGCGGTGCGACCTGGGGTGACGTCGACCGCGCGTGCACGCCGTACGCCCTGGCGACAACGGGCGGCCGGGTGTCCACGACCGGGGTCGCCGGGCTCACGCTGGGCGGCGGCTCGGGGTGGTTCGAACGCAAGTGGGGGCTCGCCTGCGATGCGTTGGTCTCGGTCGAGCTCGTGACCGCCGACGGCCGGCTGGTCATCGCGGACGAGACCCGGAACACCGAGCTGTTCTGGGCGCTGCACGGCGGTGGCGGGAACTTCGGTGCCGTCACGTCGCTGACGCTGCGGCTCCAGCCGTTGCCGGAGTGCACGCTCGCGTTGCTGCTCTGGCCTGCCGACGCGGGGCCACAGGTGGTTCGTGCGTACCGGGATCTGATCGAAGCCGGCGCGCCGGACGATCTCGGTGGTGCGGTGGTGTACCTGACGGGACCGCCGGAGGAGTTCGTCCCCGAGCATCTGCAGGGCAGGCTGCTGATCGGTGCCGCCGCGGTCTACGCCGGGAACGAGGCGGAGACCCGCGACGTGTTCGCGCCGATGTTCGCTCTCGCCCCGGAGGCGGTGATGGTCGCCGAGTTGCCGTACGACGCGTTGCAGTCGGCGCTCGACGATCCGCCCGGGTTCCGGAACTACTGGTCCGCCGAACACCTGTCCACGTTGCCGGATGCGGCGGTCCAGGCGTTCTGTGACCGGGTGGTCGACATGCCCAACCCGTCGCCGTCCCAGCAGATGGTGGCGCCGTGGGGCGGCCAGGTGCTGCGCGCCGCGGACCGGTGGCCGTTGCCGCACCGGAACGCTGCCTGGGTGGTTCACCCGTTCGGGCTCTGGGCGGACCAGGCCGACGACGAGCGCGGGATCCGCTGGGCACGTGACCTGTGCGCGGACCTGCAGGAGTGGGCCACCGGGTACGTCTACCTGAACTTCATCGGCAACGAAGGACAGAACCGCGTGATCGCGGGCTTCGGCCAGGAGAACTACGAGCGGCTGGCCCGGGTGAAATGCCAGTGGGATCCGGAGAACGTCTTCCACCTGAACCAGAACATCGAGCCAGGCTGGCCCTGCTAGGGCGCCCTAAACCGGCTGCCCCGCGGGGGCCGGGACGCGGGCCCATTGCACGGCGACGATGACGGCGTAGGCGACCGCCCCCAGCGGGACAGCCCAGAAACGGAAGAACGGGAGCTGTCCCGAAACGGCGGTCGCCGCGAAGACCACGCCGTACGTCGAGATGCCCGCGATCGTCCCGCGCCGCCGGGAATCGAGCGCGCTGCTCGGCAACGGACCCATGTGCCGGTCGAGCAGCGTGCCGAACCCGCTCACGCCGGCGAGCGTCGCCACGATGCTCAGGATCCCGCCAGGCAGGCCGCCGAAGATGATCCCGGCCACGCTGAAGAAGGTGACGACCGCGAAGGCCACGCCCATGTCCAGCGCGCCCCACATCAGATGTGAGCGCCGTCGGCGTTTGAGGTCGACGGCGGCGCCGGCCTCGTCCGTGCCGGGCCGGATCGGGCCGGGGTCGCCGGTGAGCCGTTGGACGGTCAGGATCAGGCCCGGCACGAGCACGATCAGCAGCAGGACACCGACGACGGACAGCACCACCGAACGGGTCGTCGACATGTACTGGTGGACCTCGCCGCCGGACACACAGCTCGCGGACGGTGGGAACCAACTGGTGCGCACCGTCCCGTCACCGACGCCGAGCTTGCGAGCACAGTCCTCGCCCGGGTCGTACCAGCCCGGCGACGACAATGTGACGACCGTCGTCCACACCAGGCCGCCGATCAGCCCCAACCCCAGCAGGGATCCTGCCCGCCGTCTCACCCAGTCCACGGGCTCTACCCTCTCATCCGTGGACTCCTACCTTGCCCAGCTGCGTCGCGACGTCGGCTCCCGCCTGCTCCTGCTGCCCGGCGCCCAGGTGCTCGCGGTCGACGCGGACGATCGCATCCTGTTCCAGCGGAGTCGCGACTCCGGGCTGTGGGAGCTTCCGGCCGGTGGTGCGGAGCCGGGAGACAGCTTCCGGCGTACGGCAGCTCGCGAGTTCCGGGAGGAGACCGGGCTCGAGGTCGCGGAGGAGGACCTGGTCCCGTTCGCCAGCCTGTCGCAGGCCGACGTCCACACACTGACGTACCCGAACGGCGACGTGGTGCACTGCTTCGCCCTCTGCTTCGAAGCCCGCCGCTGGACCGGAACCCTGCAGCCGGGCGCAGACGAGGTGATCGAGGCCGGCTTCTTCAGCGCGCCGCCCGGCCCGTTGCATCCCCCGACCGAGGTCGTGCTGCGCCTGCACGCCGCGTACCGGGAGACGGGGTTGTTTCAAGCGCTCTAGATGCTTGCGCGCTTGTTCTGCTCGGTCGGTCAGTCGTCGGTGATGTCGATGAGGACCTTGCCGATGATGCTCTGCTCGACGGCGGCGTGGGCTTCGGCGGCCTGGGCCATCGTGTAGTGGTGCAAGGGGATTCCGGCCTCCGGGCCGATCCGGATCGCGCCGGCCTCGACCGCGGCGGCGACGTCGGCGAGGCCGCGGGGGCGCCAGGAGTCGGGGGCCGTGTAGAGCAGGACGAACTGCCAGCGGGCGTTCGGCACCATCG
Source organism: Kribbella sp. NPDC048928 (assembly GCF_043197975.1). Classification (NCBI taxonomy): domain Bacteria; kingdom Bacillati; phylum Actinomycetota; class Actinomycetes; order Propionibacteriales; family Kribbellaceae; genus Kribbella; species Kribbella sp. NPDC048928. The sequence continues at coordinate 178,252 of NZ_JBICUC010000009.1, forward strand.
ACGCGCGGACCGGGAGCTCCATCGTCTCGCCGCCGTCGGTCGCGTACACGGCCACGGAGCCGTGGGTCGCGATCACCGCGGCGTCGATGGCCGCGTTCGCCGCCGGCGAGACCTCGACGATCGTGTCGACGCCGTGCGGTGCGATCGCGCGGACCTCCGCGGCGACGTCCTGCTGCTTGTAGTCGATGACGTGGTCGGCGCCGGCCAGCGCCGCGAGGTTGCCCTTCTCCGGGCTGCTCACGGTGGTGATCACCGTGGCGTCCGACCAGCGCGCCAGTTGGATGGCCGCGTTGCCGACCGCTCCGGCACCACCCGTGACGAGCACCGTCCGGCCTGCGAGCTTGCCCGGCCCGAGGCGATCCGGGCCGTCCTCGGTCACGGTCAGGCAGCGATGCGCGGTCAGGAACGGTACGCCGAGCGCGGCGCCGAGGTCGTACGACGCGTTGTCCGGCAGCGGCATCACATGCCGCACCGGCACCACGGCGTACTCCTGCGCCGTACCGCCCGAGGGACGTTGGTACGCCGCCTCCCAGAGCCAGACGCGCTGCCCGGCGAGCGCCACGTCGACGCCCTGGCCGACGGCGTCGACGACACCGGAGCCGTCTTGGTTCGGCACCTGCGCCGGGTGCACCGGCGTACCGGCGCCGGAGCCGCGGCGCGTCTTCCAGTCGGTCGGATTGACGCCCGACCGGTGGATCCGCACCCGCACCTCCCCGGGCCCCGGATCGAGGATCGGCCTGTCCACGAGGGTCAGGACATCGGGCTCACCGGTCACGGAGTACTCGACAGCTCGCACCCTCCCGACGCTACCTCAGCTGTTTGGTGAACATCAGGGTGGCGTCGTCGTCGTTCCGGATCATCTCCATCGGCGGCACCTGACGCCCGTCGTAGATCAGCCCACGCCCGTCCGGAAGGTAGCCGCGCCGTACGTACATCCGCTGTGCCTGCCCGTAGTCCGGGTACAGCCCGACCCCGATCCCGACCACCGCAGACCGCTCCGCGACCATCGCCTCGGCCGCGTCCATCAACGCGCTCCCGATGCCCTGCCGCCGCACCTTCGGCAGCACGTTGAAATCCTGGATCTCCGGGATCGTCGCGAAGTACGGCGACCTCCAGGCCTGCGCGAGCGCACTGGACCGTGCAAACGGTTTATCGGCGAGGGCGCCGTCGCTCGGACGGCGCCCTCGCTACGCGGTTACGGTGTTGGGTCCGGGTAGCTGCCTCCGAGGATGTCAGTGTTTCCGAAGGTCGACGGGCAGGCCACCAGGACGTTCGGCGGTGCACCGGGGGTCGCGGTGTACAGCGACGTCCGATAGGCATTGATCGCCGGGCAGACGCCCGCATTCAGCGAGTCGTTCCAGACCGCGACGGCGCGGTCGTTCGTCGCAGCGGCGTAGACGTAGTCACCCAGGAACTCCGAGGTCAGCGAGTTCGCGCTGCTGCCCCGCGGGTCACCACCCGGTACCCGCTCCAGCGTCGTCCAGCCGGACGGTACGCCGGCCGTGACGTTCGCGTGCCGGACCTCGCCGACCAGACCGCGCGGGTCCGTCGTGTTGTCGCGGTACGGGGTCGTGAACGAGTTGTGCACGAGGTACAGGTCGGTGCCGTCCGGGGACACGGCGGGCGCCGTGTAGACCGGGCGGTCCCCGGTGCTCAGGGCGAGCGGAGCCGGCGTCGCCCAGGATGCGCCGCCGTTGCGCGACCAGGTCAGCATCAACTGCTCGTGATTCAGGCCGGCCCGGCCGTCGGACCAGGTCATGAAGATCTCGTTGGTCGCTCCAACGCCGGTGGGGCGGCCGTTCGCGATGTCGACGTTCGGCCCGCCGGCCAGGTCGACGCGGGCGCCGGCGACACCGTCCATCACCGGGCGTCCCTGGACCGGGTCGAGCACGCCGGGCTCGATCACTGGCGCGACCGCCGCCGGACCGACCCAGTGCGCGCCGCCGTCGGTCGACTTGTACATGAGTTGCAGGCTCGTGCCGCCGCGTACGCCGACGCCGAAGACGTAGACGTTCCCGGTGCTGTCGGTACGGACCACACAGCCGTCGGGCTGCTGGTTGATGCCGTTGCTGGTGGCCGGTCCGACCTGCTTGGTGACCCAGGTACGACCGCCGTCGGCCGAGCGCGCCACGGTCAGCGGCACCGGAAGGGCCTGTCCGTGGCTGTTGCTGCGGAAGCTCGCCCAGCAGGTGTACACGTGGCCGAAGAAGCGGCTGCTCGCGGCGTTGTCGGCGTAGATCTGCTCCTTGTCGGAGAAGGTCGTCGACGACTGCTTCGAGATGATGACCGGAGCGGTCCACGCCGAGGCGTTGTCGGCTGCCGCGGCGCGGACGTCGTCGGTGGTCGACACCGCGATCGCCTCGAAACCACGGAACGTCTCCAGCTGCCGGTCGGCGGCGAAGTTCGAGGTCAGATTGGCGTAGTACAGCCGGGAACCGTTGGCCCACGAGAACGTGCCGTCGGGGCCTGGGCGCGGCCCGAACGCGACGGCCGGGTCGCCGTCGGAGACCAGCCCGGCCTCGTAGTAGTGCGGCAGTGTCCCGATCGGCCCGACCTGCGGGACGCAGGCCGCCGGGCCGAGGCAGGCCCGGGCGGTCCAGCCGGCGTAGGTCGGCTGCGTCCAGTTCTGCCCGCTGTCGAACGAGAAGTACACGCCGGAGACGCCTACGCCGCCGGTGAACGGGCACGTGCCCGGGTCACCCGCCGCGCACGACTCCATGTCGATCTCGTCGTTGGACCCCGCGACCATCACGGCCGGATCGTTGGCGTCGATCGCGACGGCCGGTTCGTTCTGCTTGTTCTGCGAGAACGGCGACGGTGGGCTGCCGGCCGACACCTGCACGACCGGTGCCGCAGAGGCAGTGACCGCGGCTCCGCACAGGGCAGCTGCGAAGGCAGCGACGGAAGCGACGATGAGGCGTGGTTTGCCCATGATCCCCTCCCCGGGACAACCATCGGTCCGGGACGGTTTCCCGGCCCGAATGGCCGATTCGACCTTGCACCCGCGGTCGGTGCCGCACAACAGGTCGCAACCGGCCGTGACGGCCCGCACTCGGGTTGATGCGGGTCGTCACGGCCTCGGCGTCACCGGACGGTGTGGGTGGCCTTTTCGATGACTTTGGTGACCGGGCCCGGGTCGGTGAGCAGGCCGAGGTGGCCGGCCGGGATCCGGGTGATGGCGGAGTGCGCCCGGGTGGCCATGAAGTTCTGGGCCGTCGGGGTGATGATCAGGTCGCGGGTCCCCAGGACGTACCAGGACGGGATCGTGGTCCAGGCCGGCGTACCGGACGGAGTGAAGCCCGCGCTGAGCGTGAGTGGCCGTTGCGCCGGGTACAGCTTCTCGGACTGGCTGCGCGGCATCCCGGAGGCGAACGACTTCACGAACGTGTCGTGCTTGAGGTAGAGATCGACGTCACCGGCCGGTGCGCCCGGGTACGGAACGCTGTCGAAAACGTTTTCCGGCGGTACGGCGAGCGCGGAGTCGGCGCCGGCCAGCGGGAAGATCGGCTCCCCGGCCGCGGGCGCGAACGCGTCGACGTAGACCAGCGCCTTGACGTTCGGGTTTCCGGTGGCCGCATTGGTGATGACGGCGCCGCCGTACGAGTGCCCGACGAGCACGATCGGTCCGGACAGCGTGCTCAGGAAGTCCCGGATCGTGGCGGCGTCGGTGGTGAGGTTGCGCAACGGGTTCGGCGGCACCCGGACCTGGTAGCCGTCGTCGATCAGGCGGCTGGTGACCTTCGACCAGCTGGACCCGTCCGCCCACGCGCCGTGCACGAGCACGACGGTCGGCTTCGGGCCTTTCGGGTACGACGCGGCGGCGGGCGTCACCGCCGCGAGCAGGATTGCGAGTACGGCCCCCAGCACCGCCAGAAAACGTGTTCTGTGGTGGCTCATGGCTTACGACCCGAAGAATTCGAGCAGGTCGGCGTTGACGACGTCGGCGTGCGTGGTGGGCAGTCCGTGGGGGAGGTCCTTGTACGTCTTGAGGACCCCGTTCTTGAGCAGTGCGGCGGACTTCGGGCCCGCGTCGGCGTACGGCACGATCTGGTCGTCCTCGCTGTGCACGACCAGCACCGGGATCGTGATCTTGCGCAGATCCTCGGTGAAGTCGGTCTGCGAGAACGCGACGATGCCGTCGTAGTGCGCCTTGGCGCCGCCCATCATGCCCTGGCGCCACCAGTTCGCGATGATCGCCTCGTTCGGCTCCGCGCCCGGCCGGTTGAACCCGTAGAACGGTCCCTCCGGCAGCGCCCGGTAGAAGGCCGACCGGTTCGCGGCGAGCTGGGCCTGGAGGTCGTCGAAGACCTCCTTGGGCAGACCCTCCGGGTTCGCGTCGGTCTTCAGCATCAGCGGCGGGACCGCGCAGAGCAGCGCGGCCTTGGCGGCCCGGTCCTCGCCGTGCCGGGCCAGGTAGTGCGTGACCTCGCCGCCGCCGGTCGAGTGACCGACGTGGATGCAGTCGCGCAGATCGAGATGGTCGACGACCGCCTTCAGGTCGTCGGCGTAGTGGTCCATGTCGTGCCCGTCGCCGGTCTGCGAGGACCGGCCGTGACCTCGGCGGTCGTGCGCGACGACGCGGTAGCCCTTCGACAAGAAGAACAACAGTTGGTTGTCCCAATCGTCGGCCGACAGTGGCCATCCGTGACTGAAGACGATCGGCTGTCCCGTCCCCCAGTCCTTGTAGAAGATCTCCGTACCGTCACCGGTCGTGATCGTACCCACCGTGAACCCCCTCAAGTTCGGACGGATGCGGCGTTCTCGCCGCCCGGGTTCACGCTAGACGGCGATCGCCCGGCCGAGGAGGCCTCGGCGGCACAACCACGGACAAGACCACGGATTCTCATAGCGGACAGTACCTGGCCGCTTCTCCGCCTAGAGTCGAACCATGACGACAAACGAGCAGACCGTCTCCGGCGAGCGGGCGGACATCCTGGACCTCCTCAACACCCGCCGGAACTTCCTGCGGCACACCGCACAGGGCCTGACGGACGAGCAGGCGAGTACCCGCAGTACCGCCAGCGAACTGACGGTCGGCGGGCTGATCAAGCACGTGTCGACGGTCGAGCAGCACTGGGGCGAGTTCGCCCAGGGCAAGGCCGCGACCGCGCCGGTCGAGTTCACGCCCGACGTCGTCGCCTCGTGGCAGGACCAGTTCCGGATCGTCGAGGGCGAGACGCTCGCCGACGTCCTCGCGGCGTACGACAAGGTCGCCGCGGAGACCGAGGACCTGGTCCGCACCCTCGACCTGGACGCGAAGTACGAGCTGCCGGCCGCGCCGTGGCAGCCGCCGGGCGTCTTCTGGACGGTCCGGATGGCGTTCCTGCACATCGCCTCCGAGACCGCGCAGCACGCCGGCCACGCCGACATCATCCGGGAGACCATCGACGGCCAGAAGACGATGGGCTGAAACTCAGCAGCCTGAAAATAGTGGGCTGAACCAACAACCTTCTTCCCCACCGGCGCATCGAGGTCTGTAAGGGGTAACAGAGCTCGGGGACGGTGGGGAGAGGTGTGGCTTCATGCGATTCAGGGGTACGGCCGGTGTGGCCGTGGCAATCGCTGTTCTGGCTTTGGGGGCCGGAACGGCAGCTGGGGAAACGCGAGCACCGCAGGACAATCCCGGGATCCCGATCGTGCCGGGACCCGAGGAGCCGGGCGAGGCGCAGTTCGTGCCGGGGGCGAGCAATGTCGTCCCCGCCACCGCGGCGCCGGCAACCGACATCGGTGCGAGCAAAGCGCGGTCGCTGACCGCTCCGTTCTACGCCTGTCCAGGGTTCAGCGGGATCGACGCCACCAACCCGCTGGCCAACCTGTACGCCGACAAGTTCGCCTGGGGTCCGTACGCGGCGTACAAGGTCGGTAACGGTGGCGGCAACATCAACTGGGCCTCGAACCCGTACAAGAACGCGAGCTGGTACATGTGGTTCCACTCGCTGCGCTGGCTCGGGCAGGGCATCGTCGCGGCCGGCAAGGGCGACCTGACCGCGCTCACCCGGGTGAACACGATCGCGTACGACTGGTACCGCGACAACCCGTACTCGTGGAAGGCGAACGTCGGCGCGTGGGAGTCCACCATGCACCGTACGAACGTCCTGATCTGCCTGCGCCAGGCGATCATCAAGGGCCTGAACGTGACGACGCTGCCGACCCGGTACGCCTGGCTGGACACGGCGCTGCTGAGTCACGCACGGTTCCTCACCAACTACTGGAGCGGCGCGTGGAACCACGGCACCGACGAGAGCATCGCGCTCTTCGGCGTCGGCTGCACGCTCGGCCGCACCGACTACAAGAACGTCGCGCAGCAACGGCTGGGCGCCGGGATCACCACCTCGATCGATGCCCAGGGGTCGACCAACGAACAGTCGACCGGGTACGCGTCATTCAACTACTCGCTGTGGGGCCGTGCGATCGCGGTGCTGCAGAACTGCGGTGTCGATCCCGGTACGACGATCTCGACACGGCGCGCGTTGCTGGCCAAATGGTTGACGCTGGCAACGAACTCGCTGGGCAAGCTGCACCAGCTCGGTGACACCGAGGTGCAGTCGACGTACCCGTGGGCGGGGACGCCGATGGAGTACGCCGGTTCGCTCGGGAAGAGCGGGACGGTACCGCCGTGGCGGGTCGGGATCTACTCGAACGGGTACGTCTTCGGGCGGACCGGTTGGGGAACCGAACCGGGGCGCGGGTTCACCGGCGAGTCGACGTACAGCATCAGGTTCGGGCCGGGACGGGCGTTCCACGGGCACTTCGACCACACGAGCATCACGTACACGGCGCGCGGGCGGGACATCATCGTCGACGGTGGGTACGCCGCGTACACCGCCGGGGCGTACCGCACGTGGGTCGTCAGCCCGTACGCGCACAGTGCGCTGACGACGCCGATGTCGACGTACACGAACCCGGTCACGCGGCTGACCGCGTCGACGGTGAAGGCGAACTGGGAGTCGTACGTGTTCAACGATGCGCCGGGGGCCTCGATCAACCGCCTGCGGTCGGTCCTGGTACTGAAGGACCCGGACCTGATGGTCGTCTGGGATCGTGCGTCGGCGAAGACCGCGCAGGCGTTCCAGACGTTGTGGCACCTGCCGTCGGACCAGAAGGCGAGCGTGTACTCGCGGACGACGGCCGTGGCGATGAAGCCCGGCGACTCGACCCGGACGGTCGTGTTCCAGGTGCCGTTCCAGCAGGCGCTGCCGCCCGGCGCGATCCTGATCAAGCAGGCGCAGACCAACCCGATCCAGGGCTGGCAGTACCCGACCAGCTACGACCGCAGGTCTGCTCCGACCCTGATGATGGCGCGCTCCGGCAAGTCGGCGTCCATCCTGTCCTTCGTCGTCCCGGTCCGGGCGACAGGATCCGTCCTGTACGCCGTCCGCAAGGTCGGCACCACCACCATCGTCGACCTGAACGTGGGCGGCGTGAAGACCTCCATCGCGATCTCCGGCGGCGGCTCGCTGTACCGCGTCAGCTGACCCCGGTCGGTACTGCGCTCCCGATCACCCCCGGGAGCGCAGCACCGCGAACGCTTCCGATGGACCGCCGTACAGCCGCTCACCGAGGATATGGTCGACAACCACGTTGTTCCCCGCCGACACCATCCCGGCCACCGCGCGGTGAAATCCCAGGACGGTCCGCTGGAACACCGCCAGGAACTCCTCCTCGCTCCACTCCCGCCGCGCGCGGATGTGATGAAACTGGTCGATCGCGAGCCAGTCATCGCTCGTACTTCGTGGGGAGCTGGAAGCGGTGTACCTCCTGGGGCCAGCCGCACGCGATCGCGATCTTGCCGGCCCAGTGCCGTGCGGCCTCCTCGTCGGGTACATCCAGTACGGCGAAGCCGCCCAGGTGCTCCTTCGACTCGACGTACGGCCCGTCGGTGAACAGCGGCGTACCGCTCGACGCGTCCACACTGACCACCGGCGCCTCCGGATCCAGCCCTCCGGTGAAGATCAGCGCCCCGGCCTCCCGCATCTCAGCGAGCAACGGCCGCAGCGCCCGGGACCTCCCGACCAACTCCTCATCGGTCAGCTCCGGCACCCACTCCTGGTTGAACACCACCAAATACTCAGCCACAACTCCTCCTAGGAACCACCCACCACAACCCTTCCACCTCCACCACGAACCCGCGTCGCCCGATCCGACACTCCGCGGGGAAGGAGTTATTCGCCGGACAGCCAGGCGCTGGTACGGGAGGCGTAGACCGTTCCGGGGAAGGTGATCGCGATCTTGCCGTACGACGTGATGGTGGTTGCTGTGCCGTTGGCCTTGCCGAACACGTACTGATAAGCGGAGTCGGTGTTGTGGTCGATGCCGACGACGACGCTCCCGTCGTAGTTGCCGCAGTGCTCGACCAGGAGCGACTCGAACGAGGGCCAGCCCGACTTGCGGATCACCTTCACGACCGGCTTCGCCGTCGCGGTGGTCGGGATGTGGATCGTGTAGAGCGCGCCTGCGGTGGTCGTCATCAGGAGCGTGTCGTACGTCGGCCGCTGGCTGATCACCGCCATCGTCTTGAAGCTCCTGAACCCACCGAACGAGCCGTACGCCTTGTAGCCGGTGCCGTTCGCGGCGTACCGGTAGAGGTACCCGTTGGTGTTCAGGCCGTACAGGAACGAATGCTTGGCGCCGACCGGTTCGTTGAAGCTCGACGTCGCGATCGACTTGAAGCTCGTCCACCCGCCTCCGAGCTTGGTCGCGGTCACCCGTGCCCGGCTACCTGGCGGGGTGATGGTGGAGTGCCGATACAGATTCCCACCCTGCAGCAACAGCCCGTACGAGTACTGCTCACCCTGACGCGTCGTCGACATGTACCAGGTCGACATGGCCCGAACCGGCACGAACTGTGCGAGCTGGTACGGCCCCAGGCCCCGCGGCGGTTTCGCGGCGGTGACGTCAGCCTCCTGCACAGCGTTCGCGCTGTCGGTCCAGACCATGTAGTTGGTGCACGGCACCGAACTGGGCAAAGCCGCCTGCGCCCGCCCGGGCAACCCACCAGCCATCAACACCCCGACCACAGCCAGAACCGCCCCCAGCCGCCGCACGCTCATCCGCCCCATCCCTCCGCCATCCTGAACCCCGGACCGCAGACGATAGCGCCCCCTCCGGACAAAACCACCCCCCATTGCCACTTCCTGCAAACACCCCCGGCGAACTCAAACATGGCCCCGAACTAGCCCGCCTCGCTGTAGACCGCTTCACCGGCCCGGTCGACGGACAGGACCAACATCAGTTGGTGATCACCCACGCATTCCTGGTCGCCTGGCTCGCACGCCACGCCCTGGACGCCCCCAACTGGCGCTGGCTAACCCTGACCCCCCACAACGCCGCCCTAACAATCCTCCGCTACACCCCGACGCGCCCGTCCGCGATCGTCCTGTACAACGACACGCACCACCTCAACGAAAGAGGCCCCTCGATGAACGTCTAATCGTTGGCTAGGTCAACAACCGCGTCGAAGTACGGCCAGCCGTCGAGCTCGGTCTGCTGCTCGAGTGCCGAGAGATCCAGTTCCGACGCAGCCGCATCCAGGAGCCGGCGAACTGTTCCGGGCTCGAAGAGGTTGAGGTAGTTGCGATCCGGCAGCCGCGCCACGGTCCCGGCCTCGAAGTAGGTGTTCGAGACAACCCGATCCGCACCAGGACGAAACACGAAAACCAACCGGCCCCGCGCCCCCTCCCGAACCAAAGAGAGCCGCAGGCAACAGTCCGCACCCTCCCCCCGCTGCCGAACCGTCCACAGCCAAACAACATCCCCCACCACCAGGCGGCGCAGCCGACGGTCCTCGTTCCTCACCCAACTACCGTAATCCACAACCCCAGGGGTTCTTGTCGAGGTAGGACGTCAGAGCGATGGGGCTCAGCCATGCGTGAGCGAGTCCAGTTCTCTGCTGATGGCATCCCGCAGCGCATCGTGTTGAGGACCGAGCCGGAATTGCTCGTCACTCCACCGGTCACGCGGATAGAGCCATACCGGCTTGCCCGCCAGTTCGGCCGGCTCCCATTCGAAGCGCGGCCAGATATGGGCATGCAGAAAAGGGTCTGCGTTACCGAGGATCTCCAGGTTGACCCGGCGAAAGTCGGGGTCCAGCCGCCGGCATGCCCGCTCAACCGCTTCTCCGAGTTGATCCATGTCGGACAGAAACGCCAGTCGCTTGGCCCTGGGCAGGTCAGTCAGCCGTTCAACAGCCGGCTCGTCGGTCAGGAGAACGGAGTATCCGGGGAGAAACTGAACATCGCCGATCACCGCGAAGCCGGATCCGAGCCGCCTCAGCACGGTCGGATTCTGGCCCCGCAGAGCAGCCCCGATCCGGTCCATCCGCCAGTCACTGGTCATGGCGCGAGACTACTGGCAGGTGATCAAGACCTGCGCTTCGCTCTCCGCTCACCTCAAGGGCCGACTTAGAAGGTGAGAGACGCTGAGGAACTGACCTCTTTCGACGGTGGACGGCCCACGATCAGCAATGGGAGGAGCAGCGTGCGTGAGCTCCTCCCACCTCCACCTAACCGTCAGCGGGGAACCGGGCACCGGTGTTGCTGTGGCAGCGGTAACCGTACGGGTTTTTGTGGAGGTACTGCTGGTGGTGGGGTTCGGCGTAGTAGAAGGTTTGGGCGGGGGCTATTTCGGTGGTGATTTCGCCGTAGCCCAGGGGCTTGATGACGGGGGCGTAGAGGTCGCGGGTGCGTTCGGCCTCGGCGCGCTGGGCGTCGGTGGTGTAGTAGATCGCCGAGCGGTACTGGGAACCGCGGTCGTTGCCCTGGCGCATGCCCTGGGTCGGGTCGTGGGTCTCCCAGAACACCTTCAGCAGGTCGGTGAAGGTCGTCTTGCTCGGGTCGTACACGACGCGTACGGCCTCGGTCTGGCCGGTGCGGCCGGTGCAGACCTCTTCGTACGTGGGGTTCGGGGTGTAGCCGCCGGCGTACCCGACCGCGGTGGTGTACACGCCCGGCTGCTGCCAGAAGATCTCCTCGGTGCCCCAGAAGCATCCGGTGCCGAACCAGACCTCCTCGAACCCCTCAGGTGCAGCGGCGGTCTGCGGCGTGTGCAGGACGATGTTCTCGTCCGGTACGGCGAAGCCCGGCGTCGAGCGGCCCGGCAGCGCGGCCGCAGGCTCGACCATGGCGGTTTTGCGACTGAAGAACGACATTCTCACGCCTCTCGCAGAGTTGCTCTCACACCGTCTCAACGCCTGCTTCAAGGTCGACCTTCCCCAGAGCCCTTACGGCACGATGACGCGTACCGACCGACGGGTGGTGGTAGGCGCGATCGGCCAGCTCGCGGCCTGGCGCGGCGGCCGGGCGGCCGTCCGGGGCGACCACTACCCGTTGATCGGTACGGTTCACGCGATCATCACGCCGCGCCGGGTGGGGATCGCAGCGGTCAGGGAGTCGTACGACACCGCCAACCGGTGTACGCCGTCGCGGAGGGCGTCCTCGTCGAGGGTGAAGGGGAGGCGGATGAACGATTCGAGGCCGCCGTCGGGGGAGAAGCGGGAGCCGGCGACGAGCAGCGCGCCGTTGCGCTGGGCAACACCGACCAGGCTCGACCCCACCGGCTCAGGCAGCTCGCACCACAGCGACAACCCACCACCCGGCACGCGGAACTTCCACGAAGGGAGCTCGGCTGAGACCGCTGCCGCGAGCGCATCCCGCCGCCGCGCCAGCGTCACGCGCCGCTCGGGCAGCAGCGAGGACCGCCGCCGCAGCAGGTCCGCGACCACCAGCTGATCGAGCACCGGTGCCCCGAGATCCATCGACGCCTTCGCGTCCAGGACCCGTGCCACCATCGACTCCGGCACCCGCATCCACCCGATCCGCAACCCACCCCAGAACGACTTGCTGACCGACCCCACCGTGATCACGCCGTCCGGGTCGAACGACGCGAACGGCGGCGGCATCTCCTGCCCGTCCAGCGACAGCTCGAAGAGCGTCTCGTCCACGATCGCCGTCGTCCGCGACCGTGCGAACGCCCGCGCCAGCCGCTGCCGATCCGCCGCCGGCATCAGGAAACCGGTCGGGTTCTGGAAGTCGACCACCATCCACGCGGCCCGCGGCGCGGTCTGCCGAATGGTTGCCTCCAGCAATGGCAGGTCCCACCCGCCGGGCGACGTCGGTACGGCGACCACGCGGCACCCGCTGCGCCGGATCGCGTCCACCGAGTTCGGGTGCGTGGGGCTCTCGGTGAGTACCCGGTCGCCGATCTGCGTGATCGCCCGGACCGCGATCGAGGTCGCCGCGAGGGCGCCCGCCGTGACGATGATCTGGTCCACGGACGTCGGCAGCCCACGTTCGCAGTACGCCGCCGCGATCTCGGCGCGCAGTACTGGCAGCCCCTGCGGGTGATATCCGGGCGTCGCGAGGTGCCGCGGCAGTTCCTCGGCCGCCGACGCCACTGCCGTACTGATGCCGGGCACGGCCGCGGGTGCCGCGCAGGTGAAGTCGCAGAGGCCCTCGGTGTCGATGCCCGGCGCGTGGTGCCGCCCGAGCTCCGGCTCGATCTTCGACGGCAGGGCGGTGACGCTCCCGGATCCCCGCCGGCTCGTCAGGTACCCGCTGTCGCGCAGTTCGCGGTACGCCGACGCCACCGTCGTCCGACTGACGCCGAGCGCCTCGGTCAGCTCCCGCTCGCTCGGCAGCCGCGAGCCGGGCATAATCCGCCCGTCCGCGATCAGCAGCCGCAGCCGCTCGGCCAGGACCCGGTACGCCGGACCGGTGCCGTCGGCCCACTCGCCGAGCAGGCCGGTCAACGTACTGGCGGGAAGATAGCGCGCTCGCATGCAGTCCACTATTGCGCAATTGGCTATCGAACACCAGGCCACTTTCTCCGGACACTGGAGAACGTGACCGCCACCTCCGATGCCGCCCCGCGCCAGCTCGCGCCGATCAACCCGATCCAGCAGCTGAAGGCAGGCCACCTGCCGCGCCGCCTGGTGCAGCTGTACGTCGGCCTGACCCTGTACGGCGCCTCGATGGGCCTGATGATCCAGGGCAACCTCGGCCTGGATCCGTGGGACGTCTTCCACTCCGGGATCATCAAGCACCTGCCGCTCAGCTTCGGCACGGTGGTGATCCTGATGAGCTTCGTCGTCCTGCTCGCCTGGATCCCGCTGCGCCAGTGGCCCGGTCTCGGCACGATCAGCAACGCCATCGTGATCGGCCTGGTCACCGACCTGACGCTGGCCACGCTCGATCGCCCGGACGCGCTCTGGCTCCGGATCGTCTTCCTGCTCGCCGGTGTCGTGCTGAACGCGCTCGCCGGCGCCCTCTACATCGGCGCCCAGTTCGGTCCCGGCCCCCGCGACGGACTGATGACGGGTCTGGTCCGCCGTACGGGTCTGAGCGTCCGGCTCGTACGGACGTCGATCGAGCTGACCGTACTCGCGACCGGCTTCCTGCTCGGCGGCTCGGTCGGCGTCGGCACCGTCATCTACGCGCTCGCGATCGGCCCGCTCGTCCACGTACTGCTGCCGATCTTCACCGTCCGGCTGAAGCAGTCAGAGCCGGCTCCCGCTCTTCGGCCGGTGGACTGACCTTGATGCGGCGCGGCCACCAGGCGCGGGTGCCGAGCAGTGCGATCACGCTGGGCACCAGGAAGCTCGACATCACGAACGCCGAGATGACGATGCCGGCCGCGACCGAGAACCCCATCTCGGTGAGCAGCGCCATCCCGGCGAGCATCAGCGACGAGAACGTACCGGCCAGGATCAGCCCGGCCGCGGCCACCGACGGACCGCCGTGCTCGATCGCGCGGTCGGCCGCGGTCCGTGGATCGGTCCCGCGGGCCGCCTCCTCGCGCAGTCGCGCGATCATCAGGATGTTGTAGTCGGTGCCGATGGCAACGACGAACAGATACAGCATGATCGGCAGCGAGAACGTCACGCCCGCATGCCCGGCGGCGCCCTGGAACACGAACACCGTCGCACCGATCGAGCTGAAGAAGCTCAGCACCACCGCGAGCATCAGGATCAGCGGCGCGATCAGCGACCGCAGCAGCAGCGCGAGGATGACCGCGATCAGCCCGCCGGCGACCGGGAAGATCACCGAGAGGTCCCGGCTGTTCGCGGCCCGGATGTCGGTGTAGCTCGCGGTCACGCCGCCGATCAGCGCCGTCGTACCGTCCGGGGCGTCGGCGTGCACGGCCTCTCGCAACTTGCCGTCGACGAGATCCAGCGAGGCGTTCGCGTACGGCGCTTCCTTGAGCACGACGTTGAGCTGGGCAACGGTCTTGTCCTTGTTCAGCAAGGCCATGCTGCCGTCCGCGCTAGCCGGAAGCACTCCGCCGACACCGTCGACCTTCGCCAGCTTCCCTGCGTACGTTGTGATCTCCGCCGGGTCGAGCGGCGTGCCGTCGGTGCTGCGGACGTACACGGTTGTGGGGTTCAGCGCGCCGGCCGGGAACCCTGCCTGCAGGTCCTTGATCGCGCGCGCCGACTCGGTGCCGTCCGGCAGTTGGCTGAAGGCGTCGTAGTCGACCTTCATCCCGAGCGAGCCGAGCGCGAGCACCACCATGATGCCGCCGGAGATCGCCGCGACCACGCCCGGGCGGCGCGCGGTGAACGTGCCGAGCCGCTTGAACATCGCGCCTTTCGGCGTCTGCTGCCAGGACTTCGACGGCCAGAACACCTTCGGGCCGAGCAGCGAGACGACTGCGGGGATCAGCGTGATCGCCGCGAACGCCATCACCGCGACCGCGATCGCGAGACCCGGGCCGAGGCTCTTGAACCCGCCGAACACCGCGAGCAGCAGCGCGCTGAACGCGACGATGATCGCGCCCGCCGCCGACACGATCACCTCGGCGACGCGGGCGACCGCATTCACCAGGGCTTCCTTCGGCTGCTCGCCGGCGCGGAGCCGTTCGCGGTAGCGGAACAGCAGGAACAAGATGTAGTCGGTGCCGACCCCGTACAGCACGACGGTCAGGATCGTCTGCAGGTCCTGGGTGACCTGCAGGCCGGTCGCCTTCGCCACCAGGGCGATCAGGCCGGGCGCGATCGCGGAGACCAGACCGACCGTCAGGATCGGCAGGAACGCGGCGACCGGGCTGCGATAGATCACCAGCAGCAGGCCGATGATCAGTACGACGGTCGCGATACCGACCACGATGAACGCATTGTTGAACGCGTCCTGGTTGTCGAGCATCAGCGCCGCGTCGCCGGTCACGCCGTACTCGAGGTCGGCGCCGGTGAGCGTACTGCCGGTGACGTCGCGAATCTTCTGGACCGCGTCCAGTACGGGCTGCTCGTCCGGCGTGCCCTTCAGACCGATGCTGACGATCTGGACCTGCTTGTTCGGCGAGACGGCCTGCGGGCCGGTGACCGCCGCGGTCACCCGATCGATCCGGGCGCCGGTGATCTTCGCCGCGACCTCGGTGACCTTGGCCTGGTCGGCCGCGGTCAGTTCGCCGCCCGCGGCCCGCTTGACCACGATGCTTGCGGTCGCGTCGTTGGTCTGGCCGAACGCGTCCGCGGCCAGCTTCTGCGCCTGGACCGATTCGTACTTGTCGGGCAGCAGCGCCGCCTGGTCCTTGGTGGTGACGTCCGCGAGCGTCGGCGCGAACGCGATCACGGCCACCGCCGCGACCACCCACGCGGCGATCACCTTCCACGGGTTGTGGACGACGAACCGTCCGAGTCTCGTGAACACCCCGAACCCCCTCCAACCTCCGCGAAGCGGAGCTCTTGCCCAACCAACCTCCGCGAAGCGGAGCTCTTGTGAAGTCTTCCCTGTCTACCTGCCGGTCGGTAGGTAGACTACCTGCCGCCCGGTAGGCGAGTGAAGGTGAGAAGGTGGTGACGTGCAGCACGCGACGAGTTCCCGGGACACCAAGACGGAGATCCACCGTGCCGCGGTCAACCTGTTCTCCACCCAGGGGTACGACAAGACCAGCCTGCGCGAGATCGCCGAGCAGGTCGGCATCACCAAGGCCTCGCTCTACTACCACTACTCGTCGAAGCAGGAGCTGCTGCGCGCGATCGTCGGCACGTTCCTCGACGACGTCTTCGCCGTACTGCGCCTCACCGAGACACTGGAGTGGTCGCCCGAGACCGAGCAGGACGTTCTCGGCGCGTACGTCGACGTGATCATCGCGCACCGCTCCACCGGGCCGACCCTGCTCCGGGACATCGCGGCCGTACTGGCGGCGTTCGGGGACGACCTCGACGAGCTGATCGCGCAGAGCCGGCGGTTCCAGCTGTGGCTGGCTGGGCCGAATCCGAGCGCTGCCGACCGGTTGCGCGCGTCGGCCGCGGTCGAGTCGATCGGGGCGGCGATGTCCGCCGAGCTCGAGCTCCCGACCCGGAACGAGGAGATCCGCGCGGTGCTGCTGGACTCCGCCACCGCGATCCTCACGCGCCGCGGGATGCCGGTGGCCGAGTGAGCGGCTACCGGTTCACGGCGCCGATGTGGCTGTATCCGGGGGAGGTCAGCTGGTACTTCGTCACCGTGCCCGAGGGGATCAGCGACGAGATCACCGACCTCACCGAAGGGCGCCGGAAGGGCTTCGGATCGGTACGTGTCGCGGTGACGGTCGGTGGGAGCAGCTGGCAGACTTCGGTGTTCCCGTCGAAGGACGGCACCTACGTTCTACCGATCAAGAAGCCCATCCGGCTAGCCGAGTCGCTGGCCGAAGGCGCTCCGGTCCGCACTCACCTGCAGCTCGTAGACCTCTAACCGCCGACGGGCTGCTCGGTCAGATCTGCTTGCCTGAAGGCTTGGACTGGGTGGACTTGGTTGGGCCCTGGTTGCCGTGCTGCGGTCGGCTCGTGTCGCCCTGGCTCTCCTGGGTTGCCTTCTTGACGTCGTCCCCTGAGACCTTGCCGAGCGGCGTCTGCGCACCCATCGAGACCCGTCGCAGCTCCGCGAGCTGCGGATCCGCGGCAGCTCCCTGCCCCTCACCCTGCACCTCACCACCCTGCTGCGCCTGCTGCCCCGCAGGGCCTGGCGTCTGCGTACTCGATGCCGCCTGCTGCCCGTTGGGACCCGGCGTCTGCGGGCCGGGTGCCGGCTGCTGTCCGTTGGGACCCGGCGTCTGCGGGCCTGTTGGGGTTTGTTGTGACTGTGGGCCGGGCATGGCCGGCTGTTGCTGGTTGCCGGTGCCTTGTGGGCCGTTCGCGTACGGGTTGCCGTTCTCGATCGACTGAGTCCAGCGCTCACCTTCAGAGACCTCAGCCTGAGCAGGCGCCTGCTCAGGCCCACCCTGGACGGCAGCCTCGTTCCCGCTCAACCCCTGCTCACCACCCTGCTCACCAACAGCCCGAGGCTCGCCACCCTCGCCACCCTCGACGACAGCCTCGCCCTCCTGCCCCTGCTCGCCGGGGGCTTGGGCGGCGGGCTCGGGGGCTGGGGCGGCGGTCCCGGTTTCCTCGCCGGCCTGCTGTCCCTGGCCGTCGTCGAGTACGGGCATGAACCGCACGTGGTCGTCGAGCTGCGGAGCCGGCTGCTGCGCCCCGCCCTGCTGCTGACCCGGCTCGCCCTGCTGCTGCCCTGACTGGCCTTGCTGCTGGTCCGGCTCGCCCTGCTGCTGACCCGGCTGGCCTTGCTGTTGACCTGGCTGGCCTTGCTGCTGGCCTTGCTGACCCAGGTCCTGGGACGGGTTCGTGAGCTGGTTCTGCTGCTGGACCTGCGCGGCCCGCTCCTGGAGCAGTTGCTGCATCTGCGCCTGGAGCTGGTTGTTCTGCTCGAGGAGCGCGATCGTCCGCTGCTGGTTCTCGATGATCGACTGCTGCAACGCGATGATCCGCTGGTTCATCTGCTCGGACTGCGGCGCCGGTCCCCGCTGAGCGGCGTCCCGAGACTGGATCCCCGCCTGCGGCTGCTGCGCCCGCCCAGCACCCTGCGGCTGCTGACCAGGCCCATTCTGCCCCTGGCCCCGCCCTGGCGCTTGACCCTGCCCGTCGAACACGCGCCCGACCTGACCCGACGAGAGCGACGCCAGGTCCAGGCTGGTGAACCGCGACCGCCCGATCGCCGCCAGCACCGCGGGATCGGTCTTCTTCACGTCCCGCGCTGCCTGCGTGAACGCCTGCTTGAGCGCCTTCGTACCGGCGCGCTCATTCCGCCGCCAGCGCGAATACCGGTTGTGCCGGGTGATGAAGTTGTTCCTCGGGGCCGGACCGGCCCGACGGAGCCGGGCGTTCGCAACCTGGCTCAGCCGCTGCGCGTGGTTGCCGTACCGATCCGGCTGGAACTCTGCGTTGACGGCCGAGTGCGCCAGGGCTTGCAGCTCGGCCCGGCCCAGCTTGGCGCGCCCGATCTGCTCACGGACCGCCGGATCGATGCGCTTGCGCTCGGCCGCTGCCAGTGCGTACCCGGCCTTGAGCATCTTCCGGCCCTGCCGCGCGGCGCGCTTGGTGTCCTTGCGCTCGGCCTTGTCGGTCTTGCGCTGCGCGCGCTCGGCGCGCTTCTGCTCGCGCCGGCTCAGGGGCTGCACCGTCGTGTCGCTCATGGGGTCTCCTAGTCGATGTAGACCGCGTAGTTGACCCCGACCGCCGTCGTGAGCGGGTCGTGGGCGGGCTTGATGCTGTACAGGTGGAACTCCGCGCCCTCGCGCAGCCAGACGGCCAGGTGCCGCCGGCCGGTGCCGGCGCCGACCTCCCACTCGTCCACGAAGGCCGGGCTGCGGTCGTCACCGACGTAGTCGGGCTCCCCCCAGTGCCGCGTCGCGAGCGCGAGGTGCTGGGGCCAGTGCGCGTCCAGGCCCGCCTCCGCGGCGGCGATGTCGCCGGGACCGATCTCGTACGCCGACCAGCCGCTGTCCGGGCAGTCCGGGAACGCGAGCCCGTCGAACACGATCATCGTGGTCCCGCGACGGGTGGTGAACCCCCACGAGACCATCTCCGCGTCGATCACCTCGCCGGCCTGCAGCGGCCAGGGCTGCCAGGACGTCCGGCCCATCACCCGGTGCACCAGGGCACGCACGACCTCCGGCCCGGCGTCGTCGCCGTCCGGCCCCGCGATCACGGTCCAGTCCGGGATCTCGGCGAGGTCTGCCATCGCCAGGTCGTCCTGGTCGAGCGGCCTGTCCTGGGTCTTCATCCGGCCCCGTCGTCCTTCCTGCCCCGGTCCCTGACCGTGATTTCGGTGTAGCTCTGTGCGTAACCGTAGGTGGCCGAGTGGGTCATCCGCCAGCCGGTACGACGTGCCTGTGGACAACTGGGTTCCTGCGGATCGGCCGGGCGGTGGACGGGATGCGGGTGTGCAGCAGACCACGTCGTACGCTGGTCCGGTGAACTCCGAACACCAGTACGGCTTCGAGACGCTTGCCATCCACGCCGGGAACGAGCCTGACCCGACGACCGGAGCAGTGGTCCCGCCGATCTACGCGACCAGCACCTACAAGCAGGACGGCGTCGGCGGCCTCCGCAACGGCTACGAGTACTCCCGGTCGGCGAATCCGACCCGGACCGCGCTCGAGGAGTGTCTGGCCGCGATCGAGGCCGGTAGCCGCGGCTTCGCCTTCGCGAGCGGTCTCGCCGCCGAGGACACGCTGATCCGGTCGGTGTGCGCGCCCGGCGACCACGTGGTGTTCCCCGACGACGCGTACGGCGGCACCTTTCGGCTGTTCTCCCGCGTACTGAGCAACTGGGGTGTCGAGATGACGCCCGCCGCGGTCACCCACCCGGAGGCGATCCGGGCCGCGATCCAGCCGGGGAAGACCAAGGTCGTCTGGCTGGAGACCCCGACCAACCCGCTGCTGAACGTCGCGGACATCGCGATCGTCGCCCAGATCGCGCACGACGCCGGGGCGCTGCTCGTGGTCGACAACACCTTCGCCTCGGCGTACCTGCAGCAGCCGCTCGAGCTCGGCGCGGACGTCGTCGTGCACTCGACGACGAAGTACATGGGCGGCCACTCCGACGTGGTCGGCGGTGCGCTCGTGGTCCGCGACGCCGAGCTGGCCGAGAAGATCGCCTTCCACCAGAACGCGATCGGCGCGGTCGCCGGCCCGTTCGACTCGTGGCTGGTGCTGCGCGGCATCAAGACGCTCGGCGTCCGGATGGACCGGCACAGCGACAACGCGGAGAAGGTGGTCGAGTTCCTGCAGCGGCACAAGTCGGTCAGCCAGGTGCTCTACCCGGGCGTCGACGGGCACCCCGGGCACGAGACCGCTGCCAAGCAGATGAAGCGCTTCGGCGGGATCGTCAGCTTCCGGGTCGCCGGCGGTGAGGCGCAGGCGCTCGACATCTGCAACAAGGCCGAGGTCTTCACCCTTGGTGAGTCGCTCGGCGGCGTCGAGTCGCTGATCGAGCACCCGGGCAAGATGACTCACGCCTCGGTCGCCGGCACCCCGCTCGAGGTCCCGGCCGACCTGATCCGGTTGAGCGTCGGCATCGAAACCGTCGACGACCTGCTGCTGGACCTCGACCGAGCCCTCGCATAACTTCCCGCCCCTTCCCGCCCTACCCCCGACGCACCCCATCCCGCCCCACCCGCAACCGCCCGCCCCGCCCCGCAACCGCCCGCCCGGCAACCGCCCGTGGTCCCGCAACCGCCCCATGGCACGGCCGTGCAACCGCCGGCCCGCAACCGCCCGCTCTGTGCCACCACCGCGCAACCGTCGGCCTGCCCCATTTGAGTGGTGAACCTCTGAGATTGTTGCTTCGCCCTTGCCAGGCGAGCGGTGAAGGAACCATCTCAGAGGTGAACCTCCGAGATGGGCACCGGGCGGCGGCACCGGGCGGCGGCACCGGCGAGGCGGCGGTGCGGGGCGGTGGTGCGGGGCGGTGGTGCGGGGCGGTGGTGCGGGGCGGTGGTGCGGGCGGTCGGCGGTGGCGGGGCGTGGGGGGGCGGCGTGTGAGGGTAGTGCGTGTCGGCGGTGGCGCGGGTGGCTGCGGTGGCGGGGCGTGGGGGGCGGCGTGTGAGAGTGGTGCGTGTCGGCGGCGGTTGGGTGTTGTGGGTTGGGGGTGATGGTTGGTGAGTTTGGTGGTGGCGGTCGACTTCGGGTCGACTTTTACCAAGGCGGTTGCGGTGGATCTCGGCTCGGGCGAGTTGGTGGCGCGGGCCGAGCACCGGACGACGATCGACAGCGACGTGATGGACGGCTGGCAGGCGTGCCGCGCCGTACTCGAGGAGGCTGATCGCGGCGTCCGGACCGCCGACGTGCTGGCGTGTTCGAGCGCGGGCGGCGGTCTGCGGATCGGTGTCGTGGGCAACGAAGAGCTCGTGACAGCCGAGGCCGGGCGGCGGGTGGCGCTGTCCAGTGGCGGGCGTGTGGTGGCGGTGGTCAGCGGCGGCCTGACCGCGACCAGCCAGAAGGCGCTGCGCAAGGACCGTCCGGACGTCGTACTGCTGCTCGGCGGCACCGACGGCGGCAACTCGGCCGTACTGCTCAAGGCCGCGGAGACGCTCGCCAAGTACCAGTGGCGGAAACCGATCGTTGTCGCAGGCAACTTCGACGCCCGCGACGAGATCGCCGGTACGTTGACCGCGGCCGGCGTACCGCACGTGCTGGCCGGCAACGTCGTACCGGAGATCGGGGTGTTCGCGCCGGACAGCGCCCGGGCCGCGATCCGCGAGATGTTCCTCGAGCACGTGATCGGCGGCAAGAACCTGTCCCGGGACCCGGCGTTCGCGCGAATGGTCCGCGCCGCCACACCGGACGTCGTGCTGCGCGGCGTGGAGGTGCTCGCCGGTCTGCACGGCGACGTCGCGGTCGTCGACATCGGCGGCGCCACCACAGATGTGCACTCGGTGATCGAGCTCGACCCCGAGGACGCGAACCTCGGCCGCGAGGTGGTCGCGACACATCCCGTGACGCGGACCGTCGAGGGCGATCTCGGCATGCGCTGGAGCGCCGTACCGGTGGTCGAAGCGGGCGCCGAGGCCGAGCTGATCGCCGACGTCGAGGCGCTGCGATCGGCGGCCGAGCGGCGCCGGGCGGATCCGGCGTACCTCCCGGACGGCGAGCGCGAGGCGACGTACGACGAGACGCTGGCGAGCGTCGCCGCGACGGTGGCGCTGCGGCGGCACGCGGGACGGCAGCGGATCGTGTTCGGTCCCGGTGGGCGGGTGATCGAACGCTCCGGCAAGGACCTGCGCGAGGTCGATCTGCTGGTCGGATCCGGGGGAGTACTGCGGCACAATCCACCCGAGGTGGCGGCGCGGATCCTCGGTGCGATCGGGACAAACGCACAGGAGGAGGGCTGGCTGGTGCCGCAGCACGCGGACGTGTGCGTCGACGCGGACTACGTACTGGCGGCCGTCGGGCTGCTCGCCGAGGACGCCCCGAAGGCGGCCGAAGGACTGGCCGCGCACATTCATGGAACGGCCCGCGCCGGGCACTAGTCTCTCATCAACAGGGAGGTCTGATGAGCGACAAGGGGCGGGACGAGGAACCGGTGGGCGACCGCGCCGAGGAGAGTCCGGTCGCGGACAACGAGGTCGTGGAAGACTCCGCAGACCGGGCGACGCCCGGCGAGCAAACGGACGCGGCAACGGCCGCCGAGCAGTCGGACAGTAAGCGGACGGCTGGTGAGCGGACGGATGTTGTGACGCCGGACCGCGGGCGGCGGGTGGACACCGGAGTGACGCCTGGCATGGCGATCGCCAGCGCCTGGGCGTGGCGGTTCCTGGTTGTCGTCGCGGCCGTCGCGGTCATCGGTTACGCGATGCGGTACCTGTCCGAGGTCGTCGTACCGGTGACCGTCGGCGTACTCCTCACCGCCCTCCTGGTCCCGATCACGAACGGTCTGCAGAAGCTCCGCCTCCCGCGCGGCCCCGCAGCAGGCGTCACCGTGATCGCGACGATCATCGTGATCGCCGGACTGCTGACGCTGGTCGGGACGCAGATCGCCGGTCAGTTCGAGGACCTGTCGAACCAGGTCGGCGCCGGTGTGCAGAAGCTCCGCGACCTGGCCCGCATCAACTTCGGCCTCACCGACGCGGACATCACGAACCTCTTCAAGCAGATCCAGAAGCAGTTCACGTCCGGCGGCGCGCTCGGTCAGCAGGCGGCAGCGGTCGGTACGACGGCGACGCACGTGGTCGCGGGACTGTTCATCGCGCTTTTCTGCCTGTTCTTCTTCCTGTACCAGGGCGAGCAGATCTGGTCGTGGCTGGTCCGGCTGTTCCCGCGGCGGGCCCGCGACAAGGCGGACTCCTCCGGGCGCCGGGCCTGGGTGTCGCTGACCGCGTTCGTCCGCGCCACGGTGATCGTCGCGGCGGTCGATGCGATCGGGATCTCGCTCGGTGCCGCGATCCTGGGGCTGCCGCTGGTCAGCGCGATCGGGATCCTGGTGTTCGTCGGCGCGTTCATCCCGGTCGTCGGCGCGCTGGTCAGCGGGATCGTCGCGGTCCTGGTCGCACTGGTTGCCAAGGGCCCCCTTATCGCGATCATCATGCTCGCGGTCGTGATCGGCGTCCAGCAACTGGAGGCGCACGTCCTGCAGCCGTTCCTGCTCGGCCGCGCCGTCAGCGTCCACCCGCTGGCCGTGATCCTGTCCATCGCCACCGGCGTCGTCATCGCCGGCATCGTCGGCGCCCTGATCGCCGTCCCCACAGCCGCCGTACTGAACGCCATCGTCAACCACCTGGCCGGCAACGACCCCGCCCCAGAACCCCCTAGACGCCGAGCCCGCCACCCAGCCCCAGCGGGCGACTAGGTCCCCCGCTCACCCTTCGCCCGCTCCTGGCTCAGCGCCTTGCCCGTGCGGGCGGCTGCGCCCTGCGTCAAGTTCGCGGAGCCCGATCCGGCCCTTGACTGCCCGGACTCGGTGAGCCGCATCGCCTGATCCGCCTCCGGGTTCTGCGCCCTGGTCCGGACCTGCTGTGCCCAGTTACCCATGTCCTACTTGAGCGCCGCAGTCTGCTCAGGATTCATCCCGTACGCGGCGAACTTCTCGTCCGGAATCCCTCGCGCCTGGTCCAATTGGTAGGCGAACCCGTCCCGATCCATCCCCGACATCTCCTGCTCGTCGCCCAGGGCAAGAAGATCATCGCGCGAGTAGTGGCCGGACTGAACGGCGGCCTCCAGGTCGATGTACCCCTTGGCCTCGACGCGGTCGTAGACCATACCGACCTTCGAACCCACTGAGTCCTCGACCGACAGCATCGGTCCGACCTCGGTCTCGACCGGTGGGCGGCTGCGGAAATCCCGGCCGACGTCGATGTCGGTACTGCGCCCGTCCTTGCTGACTGTGAACTTCGCGTGCTCCGCGGACCGCTCGCGCAGGTCGACCTGGTAGCCGGCATCGCCGTACGCCGTCTGCAGCTTGTCCATCGTCTGGTCGAAATCGGTCTGCCGGTCGGTGAACAGGTCGACGTCCTCAGGCGTCCGCACACCGATCCCATGCTCCCTGAACGCCTGCCCGCCAGCCAGCGCGAACCCGTCCTCCCGGGTCGCGGCGAGGCCGATGCGGGCTACCCGCGCGTGTTCCGGATCCATCATTGCCAGATTCCGCCGGCGCCGATTTCAGCCAGGTGGGGAAAGGCGGTGTGCCAGCGGCGTACGCAATACCGCGGCAGGTGCAGTTGCGGCCAGAGCTCGATCAGAAGGCCTTTGTTCACGAGGGCGGTGAGCTGATCGAGCGTCGAGGCTTCGCTGAGCACCGTCCGGTAGAGAAACAGCCGGTCGTCGGCCTTGCTGAGGTCGTAGACCCGCTGCGGGCCCCAGTTGAGCGAGACCGGCAGCTCGACGATCCCTGTACGCGGCGCTGTGAGCTGGTCCAACGACTCAGGTACGACGTACGGGATCCGGGACGCATAGGAGTCTCCCGGTCCGGTGGGGCGCGGCTCGTTCATTCACCCATCGTCCCTGACGAGCGGGCCAGCCGCTCGGCCCACTGCCCCGCCGTGTCCCGGATCCGCGCGATCAGCTCCGGCGTGGCGCCGTACTGCTGGAAGCCGGACTCAGGCAGTCGCGCCCCGGTCCGCAGTTGGACCGCGAACATTTCTCGGTCCAACGCGGTGACCTCCCGCTGGTCGGCGAGGGCGAGCAATGCATCCGCGTCGTACCGACCGCTGTCCAGCACGGCCTGTACGTCAATGAGGTCGCGCGGCTCGAGCCGTGAGTAGACCGCGCCGACCTTGCTGCCCAACGCATCCTGCTCGGAGAGCACAGGCCCGACCGTGGACATCGTCGGGGGCAACAGCCGGTGGTCCATCCCGAGATCAGCCTTCGCCATGGCGCCGCCGGCGTCGGTCACCACGAGCCGAGCGAAGCTCGCGACCTGGCGCGCGACCTCGGCCGCCAGACCGGTGCCTCGGTAGGTGTCGGTGAGCAGCGCAACGGCCTCGGCGAAGTGGTTGGGGTCGAGGTCGTTCGTGAACAGGTCGATGTCGTCGGACTCGCGATCCCCGAAGCCGTGGAGCTGCAGTGCGTAACCCCCGGCCAGTACGAAACCGTGCCCGGCCAGAGCCTGCAGCCCGACAGTCGCCATCTGGGTTTGGAGGGGGTTCATGAGGTCAGTGTGCCGGGTTGTTGTGCCGGGACGCAGAGCGGCCGTCCTCGCGCGGGGCGAGGACGGCCGGGGGACTGCTGGTGGGTCAGCGCTGTACGCCGCCGTTGCCGTTCTGGCGTTCGGCGGGTTGCGCGGGACGCTGCTGGGCGCCCTGCTGTGCGCTCTGGTCGGTGCCCTGCTGTCCGGCGGCCCCCGGCGTCTGAGCGCCGGTCGACTGCGTCGCCTGGGCGGCGGGTGCCTGGGCGGCCTGCATCCCGGTCGTGTTGCTCTGCTCGATCTGCGAGCGGAGCTTGGCGACGACCTGCTCGGCGGCGGCCAGCTGCTCCGCCGGCGACTGCGCGGCGACGACCGCGGTGGCACGGGCCGACAGGTCGGCCCCGTCCGGGGCGGACACCTGCGGGGCGGCCGGGTTCGCCCGGCCTTCCTTGAAGGCGCGGAACCCGGCCTCGGCAGCAACCGTCGAGCGGCTCCACTTGTCCGAGACCCAACGGCCGAACTTCGAGTTGGCGATGTCGCTCGCGACACCCCTGGTCGTGTTCGCAA
The DNA here is from genome assembly GCF_043197975.1 of Kribbella sp. NPDC048928. Lineage (NCBI taxonomy): Bacteria > Bacillati > Actinomycetota > Actinomycetes > Propionibacteriales > Kribbellaceae > Kribbella > Kribbella sp. NPDC048928. The sequence goes on from NZ_JBICUC010000009.1 coordinate 204,188, forward strand.
CGCCCTGGCCGACAGCGGAGTTGGCGATCCCGCGACCCGCTGCGGCCGCGGTTTGGCCGATGCCCCGTCCGGTTGCCTTGACACCGGTTTCGATGCCCCGGCCGGTTGCCCTGAGGCCGGTTTCGAGGCCGCGGCCGGTTGCCGCCAGCGCCTGGCCGCCGGCATCCACCGTGTTGTCCCAGGCCTGTCGCGGGTTCTGAGCGGCGAACTGCGCGCCGCGGACGGCCGCGCCGGTCGCGGCTGCCACCTGGTTGCCGACGTAGCGGGCCTGCAGACCGGGCTGCGAGTTCCACGCCTCCTGGGCAGTGTTCATGGTGGCGTTCCACATCCGCTTCATCCGCGGCTGGTGGTTGAGCATCTTCTCGAAGTTCCGCTGCTGGTCAGGCGTCAGGTTCGTCAGGAACTTGATCGCCGCCTTGCGGCTGCCCGGGGTGAAGAGCGGGCCTGCTGGCTGTGACATTGAGAGAACTCCTAGTCGATGTAGACCGCGTAGCTGACGCAGACGGCCTCGGTCAGCGGCTCCGAGGTCGGCTTGTCGCTGAAGAGGCGAAGCTCCCCGCCCGGGCGGGCCCAGACGGCCAGGTGGCGCTTGTCGGCGCCCAGCCCCGGGGCCCAGGCGTCGTCGAAGCCCGGATCGTTGTGGTCGCCGACGTAGGTCGGCTCACCGAAGTGCTTGCGGGTCAGCTCGAGGTGCTCGGGCCAGTGCGCGTCCAGCCCGGCCTCGGCCTCCCCGAGGTCGTCCGGACCGATCTCGTACGCCGACCAGCCGCTGTTGCGGGCGTCCGCGAACGCCATCCCGTCGTACACCAGGATGGTGCTGCCGCGCGGTGTGCTGAATCCCCACCCGGCGCTGTGCGGGCCGACCGCGCCGGGCGCGTCGACGGCCCACGGAGTCCAGTTGGTCGCGGCGGTGACCCGCTCGACGATGCCCTTGATGGTGGCCGGACCGGTCTGGTCCGAGTCCGGGCCGGCGATCCTTGTCCAGTCGGCGATCTCGGCGAGGTCCGCCAGCGCCAGGTCGTCCTCGTGGAGCGGCCTGTCCTGCGTCTTCATTCTGGGCTGGTTCCTTCCGTCGCTGCTCAAGCGGTTGCCGCTCAGCGTAGGTGGCCTCCAGGGTCACCTACAACGGCCGGTTCGGCACCTGTGGATAACTGCGTTCAGGCGTGAGGCGGTGTGCTGCGGGCGGCTCTCAGACGCCCCGGCCGTGATCGCGGTTCCGGGTCGTCGAGGAGCCGTTGGCCTGCGGCCGCGCACCGTCGTTGCCCGATGCACGCGTCGGGCCGGACGGGGTTGTCCCGGCCTGGAAATGCCGGTCCGTCGCCGGTCCGGCGGCACGGGCGTGCGCAAGCGCGGTGAGGGAGGTGTCTGAGACGCTGCTGTGCTCCTGGCCTGTGGGCGCGGGGGTGTCGGTGTTGGCAAGCAGGTCCCGCTGGCCTTCGCGGGCCATTTGGGCGGTGGTTCTCATGTCCCCTCCTCGTTGAGGTACACGACGTAGTTGATGCCGACCGAGGTCGACAGCGGTTTTGCTGTCGGCTTGTTGCTGTACAGATGGATCTCCGCGCCCGGTGGGGTCCAGACCGCCAGGTGCCGGCGTCCGACGCCTGCGCCCGGGGCCCAGTCGTCGTCGAAACCGGTCTTGCTCTCCACTCCGACGTACGAGGGCTGTCCCCAGTGCCGGCAGGCGAGGTCGAATTTCTGCGGCCAGTGCTCGTCGAGTCCGGCGGCCGCCTCCTGGACGTCCACGGGCTCGATCGCGAACGCGACCCAGCCGCTGAACGGGCTGTGCGGCAGCACCTGGTCGTCGTACACCGCGAGCTCGGTGTTCCGGCGGGTCAGGAAGCCCCAGCCGTCGAGCTGGTCGTCGATCACCGTCCGGCGGTTGATCGGCCACGGCTTCCAGTTCGTCCCGGACTTCACCCGCCGGATCAGGCGGCGGACCGGGACCGGCCCGGTCTGGCCGGCCTGGGGTCCACCCAGGCGGCGCCAGTCGCGGACCTCGGCGATGTCGGCCATCGCGCGGTCGTCGTCATCAAGCGGCCGGTCAAGTGTCTTCATCCGTGCGGCAGTCCCTGTCGGTCGGTACGTCTCGAAACTAAGACCCCGGGAGGGTCAGACGGCGGTCCGGCCGGTGTACAACAGCCGAACAGCCGCCCTGGAAAGCTTTCCAGGGCGGCTGCCGGGTGGGTCAACCGCTGTTCGGTCTCAGTTCGGTCAAGCGACCGGCCGGACTCAGTGCATCGCGGCGGCCGCGGAGGCCTCCAGCGACTCCTCGCCCTCGGGCTTGGGGCCGTCGTTGCGGCCCGCCAGCCGCTGCTCCGGGGTGATGATCGCGATCACCAGGGCGATCGCCAGGAACGGGAGGGAGACCAGGAACACGTCGCCCATCGCGTCGACCAGGCCGTGCAGCGCCCAGCCCTTCATCGGCTCCTTCAGCGAGTGCAGCACCTGGACGCTGTTCGCGGCCTTGGCCAGACCGTCCACCATCGCCTGGGTGGCGTGCGGGACGATGTCGGTCAGGTGCTCCTTCAGGCGGCTGGTCAGGACGGCGCCGTACACCGCCGTACCGATCGCACCACCCATCGAGCGGAAGAAGGTCATCGACGACGTCGCGGTGCCCATGTGCTTGCGCGGAACGCTGTTCTGTGCGGCGGTGACGGTGATCTGCATCGACAGGCCCAGGCCGGCGCCCATCACGAACATGTAGATCGCGAGCTGCCAGTACGGCGTGGTCATGCTCAGCGTGGACAGCAGCACCATCGCGGCGCCGACCATGACGGCCGAGATGATCGGGTAGATCTTGTACCGGCCGGTCTTGCTCATCAGCTGGCCGCTGGGGATCGACGCGGAGAAGATACCGACGATCATCGGCAGCAGCGCCAGGCCGGAGCGGGTCGGCGACATGTCCTTGACCGCTTGCAGGTACAGCGGCAGGAAGATCAGCGCACCGAACATCGCGAAGCCGAGCAGGAACGCGAACCCGGCGTACCCGGAGAAGATCCGGCCCTTGAACAGGTCCATCGGGATGATCGGCTCGGCCACCCGCAACTCGATCATCACGAACGCGACGGCCAGTACGACGGCCGCGACCAGCAAGGCGATCGTGGTGCCCGTACCCCAGCCGTTGGTCGGGCCGCTCCAGGAGACGGCCAGCAGCAGCGAGGTGACGGCGGCGGCCACGGTGGACGCGCCGAGGTAGTCGATCTTGTGCGAGCGCTTCACGTGCGGCAGCTTCAGGACCGCGCCGACGACGCCCAGGGCGACCAGGCCGATCGGCAGGTTGATCCAGAAGATCCAGCGCCAGCCCGGACCGTCGGTGAGCAGACCGCCGAGCAGCGGGCCGGCTACCGAGGAGAGGCCGAAGACGGCACCGAAGTACCCCATGTACTTACCGCGCTCACGCGGCGGGATCACGTCGCCGATGGTGGCGAACGCGAGCGACATCAGGCCGCCGGCACCCAGACCCTGGACGGCCCGGAAGCCGATCAGCATCTCGATGTTCTGCGACAGGGCGGCCAGCACGGAGCCGGCCAGGAAGGTGACGATCGCCGCGATGAACAGCGGGCGGCGGCCGTAGAGGTCGGAAACCTTGCCCCACAGCGGGGTCGAGGCGGTCGAGGTCAGCAGGTACGCCGTGACCACCCAGGACAGCTTGTCCAGGCTGTTGAACTCGCTGACGATCCGCGGCAGTGCCGTACCCACGATGCTCTGGTCAAGTGCGGCCAGGAACATGCCGGCCATCAGTCCGCCGAGGATGACCAGGATCTGCTTGTGGGACAGGTAGTTGGGACCACCGTCCGTCGGTGCAGCGCCGCCGGCGGTGGCGGGCTCTGTGGTGCTCATCTGGTGCTCTCCAGGTTGTTGTCGTTGTTCTCGTGGCCGGCAGGGTCGCCGCCGGTCGCGGAGTCTGTGTCGGTACTGCGCTCTGCCGAGCGGTCCGGGCGCAGTCGTGGTGCGACCGCGGCCCAGCCCTTGTCCGCCCAGGCGGCGCTGCTCGGTGCTTCGGTGTGGGCGGCGATGCCGTCCGCGAAGCGGGTCATCAGCCGCTCGAAGGTCTGTACGTCCTCGTCGGACCAGCCCTCCATGGCGGCGCTCAGCAGCTCCATCCGGCGCCGGGCGCTGGTCTCCCACTGCTCGATGCCCTGCTCGGTGAGCTCCACCCGGAAGGCACGGCCGTCGTCCGGGTCGGGGGAGCGCCGGATCAGGCCGAGCTGCTCCAGGGACCGGACGTGCCGGCTCGCGGTGGAGGCGTCGAGCTCCAGCCGTCCGGCCAGGTCGGACAGTCGCAGTGCGCCGTTGCACCGCAGAGCGAACAGCACGACGTGCGCGCTGTGGTCCATCGTGTCGCCGGGCTGCTTGGCCTTCAGCCGCCGCCCGACTCGGGTGAACGCGTGCAGCACACCCTCAACGGGGGTCTGTGGAGCGTACGCGTCGTTTACATGCATGCTGCAAGCATATACATGCTTGCGTGATACACGCAAATGAGTTTCCAAGTTGTTCAAGTGAGCCGCCACTCATTTGCTCTCGGTCGCCGAACCATCACTGTCCGCAGTCGATCAGTGGGTACTGACACTCTTCCGACGCACGAGGGTGGCGTTCTGTGACGCGAATCCGGCAAATGGTGGTGCTGGCCACACCGGCATGGTCGGCCCAGCACCCTGTTCCGGTCGCTGTGTGTTACCGAGGCTTGGGCGGTGAACAAGCGACGGCTGGTGGAGTTCGGAGTTGTCTGTCTCGTCCTGACCTGGGTGCCGTGGGCAGTCCTCGGTGTGCTCGGGGCGGACCTTGACGATGGCGCGGGCATGCTCGTGTTCTCGCTCGCGGCGTCGGGGCCGTCGCTGGCCGCACTGGTGCTGTGGCTGCGGCACCGGGAGCGGCGACGGGTCGTCCGGTGGTCGCCCGTGTGGCTGGTGACGTCTGTCGTACTCGGTGCGCTGCCGCCGCTCGTGGCGTGTGCGTTGATGGGGGACCTGCCCGCGCTGCCCGACCACGCCGCATCCGTCATCTCGGGAGCGGGCGGTGTGCTTGGTGCAGCGGCCTACACGTTCCTGGCCGGGCCGGTCGCTGAGGAGTTCGGCTGGCGTGGGTACGTGCAGCCGCGGCTCCGGGAGCACTTCGGGCCGGTCGGGACCACCCTGGTGCTTGGAGCGGCCTGGGGTGTGTGGCATCTGCCGCTGTACTTCCTCAACGGCACAGGGCAGCACGACGACGGCCTGTTCACGCAGCAGGGGCTGACGTTCTTCCTGGAGCTGTTCCCGCTCAGCTTCGTCATGCTGTACGTCAGCGAGCGGCTGCGTGGTGGCGTACCGGCGGCGATCCTCGTGCACGCCGCCTGGAACCTCACAGAGGAGCTGGTGCCTCCGCTCGGCTGGGGTGTATGGCTGGAGTTCCTCGTACTGACGGTCGTCGCGGCCGCGTTGCTGCCATCCTGGACGGCAGATCGACGAGGCAGAAGGGTGACGGTATGACGCGGGTTGCAGTGGTGACCGGAGGTGGGTCGGGGCTCGGGCGTGAGATGGCGCTCGCACTGGCCGGGGCCGGGTATCAGGTGTGGGTGACCGGCCGGACCGAGGAGAAGCTGAGGGAGACGGTCGAGCTCGGTGGCGACCAGGTGCGGTACGCCGTGCTCGACGTGGCCGACGGTGCCGCGGTGCGGGAGTTCTTCGGTGGGCTGGAGCGGATCGACGTACTGGTGAACAACGCCGGCACCGGGTCGCGGGCCGCGGCGGTGCAGGACGTACAGGAAGCCGACTGGCGCCGGGTCGTGGACACCAACCTGACCGGGTCGTTCCTGTGTGCGCAGGCGGCGTACGACCTGATGCTGCGGCAGGACCCGAAGGGCGGCCGGATCATCAACAACGGGTCGATCTCGGCGCACGTACCGCGGCCGCAGGGGATCGCCTACACCGCGAGCAAGCACGCGATCAGCGGCCTGACGAAGGGCCTCGAACTCGAGGGCCGCCCGCACGGCATCACCGCCTGCCAGATCGATATCGGCAACGCGGCGACCGCGATGACCGCCCGGATGGAGCAGGGCGTGCTCCAGCCGGACGGATCGATCGCGACCGAGCCGACGTTCGACCCGAAGATCGTGGCGGACTTCGTGGTCCGGATCGCGGAGCTGCCGACATCGGTCGCCGTACCGACGCTGACCGTGATGGCCGCCGGGATGCCTTATGTAGGACGCGGCTGACGGGACAGGTCGACGTCGGTCAGGTCGAGCCAGCGTCCTGACGGCGGCTGTTCCAGCAACGGATCCTTCCAGCGCAGCCGGACCCGCTCCGGCTGCGCTTCCATCAGCACGGCCTCCTGCCAGTCCGCGTCGGTGCGCGCCCACCAGGTCTCGGTGAGGCACGCCAGTCCTTCTGACTCGACGGTCTGTACGGCGGTGGCCTTCTCACCAGCGGGACCGAGTGCTGCGCCGAAGACGGTCGTTGGCAACCACCCGCCCGCTCCCGGCACCACTCGACCCAGCACCTCCCCGTCCTCTCGCACCACGTCCTCAGGTGCTGGGAACCCTGGCCACTGCTCCTTGAGCGCCTTGATGATCCGCGACGTGGTCTCACCGAGGAAGCGGATCCCTGCGAGCTCCCCGTCTGTACCTGCGTAGTCCACAGGTGCGTCACCGCCGACCCAGGTCTGCCGGATCCGTTGTGTGGCAGTGATGTCAGCCAGTGGGTCCCCGTCGACCAGCAACAGGTCAGCACGTGCACCGACTGCCAACCGCCCCCGGTCGGTCAGTTGGAACACCTCAGCGGGCGCACTGGCCGCAGCAACAACCGCCTGTGCCGGTGACAGCCCGGCAGCCACCAGATGCACCAGCTCTCGATGCAGCGACGCTCCGAACACCTGACCCGGGTTAGGCGCGTCCGTCCCAGCTAGAACTCGTACGCCGGCCCGCAGCAACGCCAGCGTGTTCGCCCGGGCCGCTGCACCGTCTGGTGGGTGCGGTGGCATCCAGCGACGGGACTGGTGGTCCAGAACCCTCCGCCACCGCGCGGGCATGCGCGACATCAGCTCTGGCTCGTCCAGCAACGGCAGGTGTCCAGATGGGCCGTTGAACCCGTCCACGCCGACACCGAGCGTCGCAATCACCGCAACACCAGCAACAGCATCGAGGTCGGCAGGAGACATGAGGTCGGACGGCACATGCGCGAGTACGTCGACGCCGCACTCGACAACCGCTACCGCACCGGCCGCGGTCGACACGTGCGCCACCACCGTGAGTCCGTGAGCGTGTGCCTCGTCGGCCAGCGCCCGCACAGTGGAGGACGTCAGTGTCGGGATGTTCATCATTGCGCCCGAGCCGTCGTCGTAGATCAGCTTGAGGTGGTCAGCACCCTCGGCGATCCGGCCCGCGACGAACTGCTTCGCGTCCTCCGGCCCGGTCACGTACGGGAACGGCGGGAATGCCATCGTCGGGTGCCCGCCCGGTGCGGTCGCGCCGATGCTCGATGTGAAGAACGCGGACCGCGGCGTCTCCCCGGCGATGACCTCCGGCATGCTGAACATGTCCAGCTGCGTCGTTACCCCGTACGTCGCCGCGAGCTGCGTACTGCCCGGCGCCAGGTGGACGTGCGAGTCGATCAGCCCGGGGAGCAGCGTCGCGCCGGTGCCGTCGACGAGTACGTCGCCCGGCTGCGCGATCTCCGGGCCGCCGATCGCCACGATGCGACCGTCCGCGACCCGCAGACAGTCCGCGGACAGCGCCGTACCGCGATCGGCCAGTCGGGTGTGCAGGATCGTGAATGCCATGTCCCGGACGCTAAAGGGTGACGTAACGTCATACTCCAACCCGATTTCCGGAGGTGTCGTGGAGCGCACGGTCAGCGAGGCGGCGCGGCTCGCCGGAGTCTCGGTCCGGACCCTGCGGCACTACGACGCCATCGGCCTGCTCCCGCCCGGCCGCGTCGCCACCAACGGCTACCGGTACTACGGCCGTCCCGAACTCCTCCGCCTGCAACGGATCCTGCTGCTCCGCGAGCTCGATGTACCGCTGCCGTCGATTGCGCGGATCCTGGACGAGCAGGAGGACGAGGTCACCGCGCTGCAAGGACATCGCGAGCAGTTGCTGCAGGAGCGGCAGCGGCTGGATGCCGTGCTCGGCGCGATCGAGCGGACGATCGACGGGCTGTCGGGTGACGAGACGGTCACCGACGAGGACTTCTTCACCGGGCTCTCGGAGGCACGGACGCGGTTGCGCGACGACCTGGCCGCACGGTTCGGCGAGGCCGCTGCCGACGGATTCGAGAAGGCGGTGGAGGAGACCGCGGGGTGGACCCGGGACGACTACGAGCGACTCGGCGACGAGGGCCGTCGGCTGCTGCTGCGGATGGCTGCGGCCCGGGATCGCGGCGTACAGCCGGATTCGCAGGAGGGGCTCGAGCTGATCGAGCAGCACTACCAGGGCGTACTGGAGTTGTGGCCCGCGACGCCCTCGTCGTACTACGCGCTCGGCGACGTCCTGATCGAGAACGCCGATCAGCGAGCGATCATCGAACTGGTGGACGCGGAGCTGCCCGAGTGGCTGGCTGCCGGAGTGCGCGCGTACGCCGTCCGAAAGCTCGGTCATTCGGCATCAAAGCCCGATCATTCGTAAACAAACAGGAAACTGTCCGAATGGCCGTCTAGTGTCGGGCAGGTGAGTGATTCTCTGGTGCACGTCCGCGGGCTGCGGAAGTCGTACGGCGACTTCGAGGCGGTCCGTGGCATCGACCTGGACGTGTGGCGCGGCGAGGCGTTCGGGTTCCTGGGGCCGAACGGCGCGGGCAAGTCGTCGACGATGCGGATGATCGGTGCGGTCTCGCCGACCAGCGGCGGCACACTCCGGATCCTCGGGATGGACCCGGCCACCGACGGCCCGGCGATCCGCGGCCGGCTCGGCGTCTGCCCGCAGGACGACACGCTCGACACCGAGCTCTCGGTCCGGGAGAACCTGACGATCTACGGGCGGTACTTCGGTCTCAGCCGGGCCGAGTGCCGCAGCCGCGCGGACGAACTGCTCGAGTTCGTGGCGCTCACCGAGAAGGCGAAGGTCAAGGTCGACGAGCTGTCCGGCGGCATGAAGCGCCGGCTGACGATCGCGCGCTCGCTGGTCAGCAAGCCGGACCTGCTGCTGCTCGACGAGCCGACCACCGGCCTCGATCCGCAGGCGCGGCACCTGCTGTGGGACAAGCTGTTCCGGCTCAAACAGGCCGGTGTCACGCTGATCATCACCACCCACTACATGGACGAGGCCGAGCAGCTGTGCGACCGGCTCGTGGTGATGGACGGCGGCCTGATCGCGGCCGAGGGGTCGCCCGCGGAGCTGATCCGCGACTACTCGACGCGTGAGGTGACCGAGCTGCGGTTCGGGCCGGACGTGATGCTGGCCGACCACGACGCGCTGGCCGGCAAGGTCGCGGACCTCGCGCAGCGCATCGAGGTGCTGCCGGACCGGCTGCTGCTCTACACCGACGACGGCGAGCGCGCGGTCGCCCAGGTGCACGAGCGCGGCCTCGAGCCGGCCGCCGTACTGGTGCGCCGGTCAACCCTGGAGGACGTCTTCCTCAGACTCACCGGCCGAACGCTGGTCGACTGATGGCAGTACAAATGTCGCGACTCCGTCGCGACGGGTCATCGGGCTGTAACTCCCGTCCTTCCCTCGTCGCTCCGGTCGCTGCGCTCCCTCCGCTCCTCAGTCCAGGACGGGAGGCCCGATGACCACCGCAGTTGAGAACGGGCGCCGGATGTTCGACTACTGGCTGACCGTCTACAAGCGGACCTGGAAGGGCACGATGATCAGCAGCTTCCTGCTGCCGATGCTCTACCTGGCCGCGATGGGGATCGGGCTCGGCTCGTTCGTCGACAGCAACGGGACCGGTGCGCTCGGTGGCGTCAGCTACCTGCAGTTCATCGCGCCCGGGCTGCTCGCCTCGACCGCGCTGCAGATCGCGGTCGGCGAGGCGACGTACCCGGTGATGAGCGGGCTGAAGTGGCAGAAGTTCTTCCACTCGATGATCGCGACGCCGCTGCGGCCCGCCGACGTGGTGTACGGGCAGCTCGCGTTCATCGCGTTCCGGGTGCTCAGCTCGTGCACGGTGTTCCTGGTGATCATCGCGCTGTTCGGCGGACTGCGCTCGCCGCTCGGGATCCTCGGGCTGCCGGTTGCGTTGCTCGTCGGGATGGCGGCCGCCGCCCCGATCGCGGCGTACGCGACGACCCTCGAGAACGACTCCGGTTTCGCGATGGTGTTCCGGTTCGGGGTGGTGCCGGCGTTCCTGTTCTCCGGCGCGTTCTTCCCGGTCTCCCAGCTGCCTGACTGGATCGAGTGGCTCGCGTACGTGAGCCCGCTGTGGCACGCGGTCGACCTGTCCCGCAGCCTCAGCCTCGGCTCGGTGAACCCGTGGCTCGCCCTCGTCAACATCGTCTACCTGCTGGCATGGTTCGCGGTCGGCACCCGCCTCGCCGTCCGCGGCTTCACCAAGAAGCTGGTCGGCTGATGGCTGTGCATATGCCGCGACTCCGTCGCGGCGGGTCATGGGGCTGTGACTCCCGGCCTTCCCTCGTCGCTCCGGTCGCTTCGCTCCCTCCGCTCCTCAGTCCAGGCCGGGAGGCCCCATGACCACTATTGCAGCGCGGGTGCTGCCTGTTCCGGTGCGGCTGAGTGGCGGCCGGCACATCGTCGAGCGGAACTTCATGCTCTACCGCCGCTCCTGGGTGGTGTTCCTGTCGGGCTTCTTCGAGCCGGTGTTCTACCTGCTCTCGATCGGGGTCGGCGTCGCGCACCTGGTCGGCTCGTTCACGCTGGCCGACGGCAGCACGATCGCGTACGCCGCGTTCGTCGCGCCGGCGATGCTCGCCAGCTCCGCGATGAACGGTGCGATCTTCGACTCGACGTACAACATCTTCTTCCGGATGAAGTACGCCAAGTTGTACGACTCGATCCTCGCCACCCCGCTGCGGCCGTGGGACGTGGCGACCGGCGAGGTCACCTGGGCGCTGCTGCGCGGGGCGATCTACTCGGCGATGTTCGTGGTCGTGATGCTGATCATGGGGCTGATCTCGTCGTGGTGGGCGCTGCTCGCGCTGCCGGCCGCGGTGCTGATCGGGTTCGCGTTCGCCGGCGCCGGGATGGCGCTGACCACGTTCATGCGCAGCTGGCAGGACTTCGAGTTCGTGCAGCTGGCGATCATGCCGATGTTCCTGTTCTCGGCGACGTTCTACCCGGTCGAGACGTACCCGGGCGCGATCCGCTGGCTGGTCGAGCTCACCCCGCTCTACCAGGGCGTCGTCCTTGAGCGCGCCTTCAGTACCGGCAACGTCGGCTGGTTCCTGATCGTGCACGCCCTCTACCTCGCCGCCATGGGCACCCTCGGTATGTACGTAGCCTCCCGCCGCCTCGGCAAGCTCCTCCTGAAGTAGACGGAACCAGGACGGCGGTTGGTCCCGTCCGAGTCGGCATGGGAGAGGACCTGGTGCGGGCGCCGAAGGTTGTGTTGCCCGGTGGGCCGCGGCGGTGGGTCGAGGCGTCGTTCCAGCTGCTCGTCGAGCACTTCGGCGCGGACGTGCTGCGGCGGCCCGTCGTGGTGCCGGCCGAGTTCGTACCGGCTGGGTACGACGGCTCGGACGCGGCGGCGCGGGCGGTGTGCGTGCAGGTGTGTGAGCGGATGGGGGTGGATCCGGAGCGGGTGCACTTCAGCTTCCGGCTCGAGAAGGTGAGCGAGGCGGCCGAGCTGCTCGGATCGGCGATGCTCGACGTGTACGTCGACCCCGAGCACCCGTTCTCGCGAGGCTCGTCGCCCGGCGATCTGGCCGCCGTACGGACGCACTCGAACCGCCTGGGCACAGCGTCGTTCGAACAGGTCGACCGGATCATCGAGGCGGAGCTGCCCGACGACGACGGCGACAGCCTGCTGCCGTTCCTGGTACGTCGCCTGGGCGCAGGCGAGTTCGGCGCGGAAGTGGTGCGCTGTCTGCTGGCCGCGTCCGATCCGCGGGCCGTCCGTACGGCGACGGGGACTGCGCTTCCGGGCTCGGCGCTCGGGCGGTGGGTCGATCTCGGTGCGGATTGTCCGGGCGTCGACCCGATCCCGGGACACTGTGCCGTACTGCTGCGGTCCGACGTCCTCGCCGATCCAGTGAAGCTGCTCGCCGCGGTCGCTCACGAGCTCGGCCATGAACTGCTGTCCAGGGACGCTCCGCCCTGGGCCACCGGGCCGCTGGAGGAGCCGCTGACCGATCTGTGTGCGCTGTTCCACGGGTTCGGCATCGTGCTCGTGAACGCCGCTGTGGACGAGACGACGCTCGACGACGAGTGGGTCCACACCTCCGGCTACCTCGGCGAACGCGCCATCGCTGAGGCTCTCGCGCTGTACCGCTTCCAGCAACACCGCCGCACCGCCGACGGTCCACTACTCCCGCCCTGGCACGAGACCCTCGACCCAGTACCCCGAGCCCGCTTCAAGTCCCGCCTCGACGAGCTGACCGCCGGTCCACCGACTGTGCCGGGAGTTCCAGCCCCATGACCCGCCGCGACGGAGTCGCGGCATCAGATACAGAGTGGTGATCGTTCTGCAATATTTCTGATGGAACGGGGGGCTCGGGCCTCGCGTCAGTTTCGGTATGAATCTGATCGGTGCATGGCGCCGGCGGCAGCATGAGCGGGACCTGCTCTACGGGCCGAAGGTGATGTTGCCCGGTGGTCCGGAGCGCTGGATCGAGGAATCGCTGGACTGGCTGATCGGCCGGTTCGGTGTCGAGCCGCTACGCCGTCGTCCGGTGCTGCCGAGCGCCTTCGTGCCGTCCGGGTACGACCGTTCGGAGCGCGCGGCGCGTGAGCTCTGTCTGAAGGTCTGCGCCTGGATGGAGGTACCGGACGACCGGATCCGGTTCAGCTTCCGGATGGAGCAGGTCCGCGAGGCCGCGCGGAGCACCGCCGTACGCCGGCTGAACGCCGAGCAGAGCGCCGACCTGATCGCGATTTCGGGGCTCCGGGCAACGATGACCTCCGCGGAGGTCGACGCGCTGGCCGCCGCCGGATACGCACCGGAGATCGAGGTGCTCGCCGAACGCGAGCTTGCGGTCGAGCTGAAACGGAGCACCGCGATCCTCCAGGAAACCGATCGGGCTCGTCGCGCCGAGCTGTCCGAACGTGCTGCGGAGGTCTGGTCCCCACCGGCCGGCAGCAGATCGCGCGCGGCCTGGATGGACCTGCGGTCCGGCGGCTTCGACGGCACCGCCGTGATGCTCTCGGCAAGCACTTTGGCCGACCCCGCCGCAGTGGTCGCCGCGACCGCCCACGAACTCGGGCACGAGGTGCTCTGGGGCTACCACCTGATGGATCGCAGCCGCGCGGACGCCGAGGCGGTGACGGACCTGTTCGCGATCTTCCACGGCTTCGGCATCTTCCTCGCCAACCAGGCGGTCGAGCGGGTCCCCGGCCGGCGCTCGATGCTGCAGAGCCTCGGGTACCTGGGGGAGCGCGGTGCCTCCGATGCGCTGGCGGCGTACTGCTTCCGCCGGCATCGGTTGTGGCCGGAGTCGGTGCTCCCGGCGCTGCCGACCGAGCTCGACCGTACGGTCCGGATCCGCACGTTCGCCCGGCTCGCGGGACTGGTGAAGGACGCCGAGCTCGCCGCCATCCAGGCCGGCGCCTGACGGCCGGCGCTGTCAAGGTTCGGTGACGCAAAGGAACCGGAAGGTTTCACTGCGGCGTCGGGCAGGCATGATCGGGCGGGTGAGGAATCCGATCGGGATGATCCGCCGCAGTCAGCAGGTGCGGTCCCAGTTGAAGGCACCCCGCGAGCGGTTGCCGGGTGGCAGCCGGCGCTGGATCCGTACGTCGATGGACTGGCTGATTGCGGAGTTCGGCCGGGACGTCCTGCTGCGGCCGATCGTCCTGCCCGCGGACGTCATCCCGGACGGGTACGACGGAACCGAGGCCGCCGCCGGCGCACTGTGTGGGCGTATCGACGACCGGATGGATCTGCAGCCCGGACAGTGCGGTCTGAGCTTCGCGCTGAACGGAGTCCGGCGTCCGGTGAACCGGCTGATGGTGAAGGAGCAGTCCGGCCGCTGGATTCGTGGCGACGGGCAGAACCAGATCGAGCTGGCGCCGGGGCTCGCGGCCGATCCGGTCGCGCTGACGGCGATCTACGCACACGAGGTCGGCCACGAGCTCCTGCTCGGCAGCGGCCGGATCACGCTCTGGCGCCGGCCCGACCACGAGCCGCTGACCGACCTGATCACGGTGTTCTACGGCCTCGGCATCTTCACCGCGAACGCCGCCTACGAACGCCGCCCGCGGCCGAACGGGCGCGGTAAGCAGCCGCTGGCCCGCGGCTACCTCCGCGAGGCCGCGCTGTCCGAGGCCCTCGCCTACTACGCCATGCTCCGCGGCGAACGGCACCCGACCTGGGACCGCTACCTGGATCCACCCGTACGCCGCGGCATGCGCAACCAGCTAGCCGTCCTGCACCGCTAGCTAGCCGTCCTGCACCGTTTAGCTAGTCGTCCTGCGCAGCCAGCTAGACGTCCTGTGCCGCTAGCAGCTTCCGCATCCAGTGGTCGCCGCCGCGGAGCATCGACTGCTGGCTCGGACCGGTGAGGTGATCGACCAGGTGCAGGTACGTGATCGCCTGATAGAGCGTGCCAAGCTCCTCGGCCAGCAACAGCGCACGCGCGAGGTCAGCCGGCGCGGCGTACTCTTCCCACTCGCTCAGGTACGCCTCCCGCACCCGCGGGTCCGCGGACAGCGGCGAGCTCTTCTCGACGAACGTCACCAGGTCCAGGAACGGATGCGCAAGCGCCGCGTCGGTCCAGTCGAACGCGAGCACCTTCCCGTCCCGGACCGCCAGGTTCCGCGGGTGCAGATCGCCGTGCAGCAAGGTCTCCGGGACACCGGTCGCCGCCAGCTCGTTGATTGCCTCGCGCAACTGCTTCGCGCGGTCCGGCAATTTCGCAAGGTCCGTCGGCTCGAGGCGCCGGGTCAGCGCGTTCGGCTCGAGCAGCCGGTCCAGCTCGACATCGAGTACGGAAAGCCGCCGGTCCGCGCAGCTGTACGACAGCAGCCGTTCGGGGTCGTCGACGTAGCTCCGCTGCAATCGCGCATGGTTGCGTACGGCATCGATCCAGAGCGCGACGTCGTCCTCGTTCGCGAGCGGCGTACCGAGGTCGGGCAGCAACATCCAGCCGCGCCGCTCGTCGACGGCGATCGGCGCAGGCACCTCGCCGGGGCGATCGGTGGACGCGCGCTGCAGGAACCGCGGCTCGTGCGCGAACAGGAACGGGAGCGCGTCCGGCCGGGTCGAGGCCCGCGAAAGCGCCTTGAAATAAACGTCTCCGTCGGCGGTCGGGATCCGCAGAACGTTGGACAGACCCCAGGACTTGAGCTGCCGCCACGGGCCGGTTGCCTGGACCTGCTCCGCGATCCACGGCGGCGCCTCGTCGTACCACTCGGGCCGCGTCCACGCGGGCAGCTCGTCGTCGGCCGGCGCCTCGCTGCCGGGATGCAACAGGTACGTGATCGGGTCCTCAGCTACGCACGCGAGGACGACCGCGTCGACGCCGTGCTGGTCCTTCAACGCCTCCAGTACAGGCTCGACGTCCGGGAACCAGAAGTCCTCGGGCATCTCGAGCGTGAAGGTTTCGCGTCCACCGTGAGCCCGGACTTCCATGTGCAGAAGCGTATGTTCCCGGTGCAACCGGTTTACCGCTGTAGATGGGCCAGCAGACTCACGAGGAACTTGCCCGGCTCTTCCCACGGCGCCAGATGTGCCGAGTGCTCGAACCAGACCGCCTGCTTGTACGGCGCTTTGACGGCATTGAACCACGCCTCGACCGGCGCCGTCGGGGTCGTGTAGTCGTGCCGCCCGAGGAACATCAGCACCGGGATCGGGAACTCGTGCACTGAAGTGAAGTCGACCCGGAGCATCTCGCCGAGCACCCGGCCGAGCGTGAACACATTGCCCTCACCCATCGCCTGGGCCTCCGCGACCGTGTACTCCGGCGACAGTAGCGCCGCCATGAAGAAGTACAACGAGCTGTCCCGATACGCCGAGAGTCCGCCGCGGTACTGCGCCCAGTCGCGGGCGATGATGATCCGCTCCCGCGTCACCGGCTCGTCACCCGGGTACGGTGCGATCGACGCGAGCTGTTCGAGCGCCTCGGTGTGGTTGTGCTCGCGGGCCTGCGCGAGCGCGTACTCGAAGCACAACTCCTCGTTCGCGCGCCCATCGACGATCTGGCCGATTCCGACGTAGGCGTGGAAGAGGTCGGGTCGGTCGAGGGCGGCCTGGGTCGCGATGATCGTGCCCCAGCTGTGGCCGAGCAGAATGAGCTTCTCGACGCCGTACCGGTCGCGGATCTGTTCGGCGAGCTCGATCGCGTCGGCGACGTACTGCGCGATTGTCAGCGTGTCCGCGATCGTCTCGGGATCGACGGTGTGCAAGGTGCGCCCGGCGGCCCGCTGGTCGTATGTCACGACCGTGAAGTACTCCTCGACCGGGCGCTGGAACTGCCAGGAGACCGGGGCGAGTGGCGACGCAGGACCGCCGTGGATGAACAGGATCACCGGGTTGGCGCGGTCGTGACCGCGTGCGTAGACCCAGTGGTCGACGCCGCCGGCGGACAGTAGGTAGTTCTCCTGGACGCCGTCGGGCGTCACGATCCGCTGCAGATCCGCGATCAGCTCGCGGGCGTCCTCGAAGGTCTCACTCACCCGATGATGGTAGAGGCCCACAGGTCTTCACGAGTGGTGCGTGCAGCCGCTGCGCGAGCACCTTGCGCTGGGTCGGCTGCGCCTCGGCCTGCCGGTGCAGACCCTCGTCGGTCAGCCGGACGTTCACCGCGCGCCGGTCCTCCGGGCACATGTGCCGCTCGACCAGACCGGCGACCTCGAGGCGGCCGATCACGCGCGACAGCGCACTCTGGCTGAGATGGACCGACTTCGCGATCGTGGCGACCTTGGCGGAGTGCTCCGGGAGCTCGGCGAGCCGCTCGAGCACCTCGTACTCACTCATGCCCAGCGAGTGGCCGGCCTGGAGTGCCCTGTCGAGGGCGCACGTCATATCCGCGTGCCGGGCGAGCAACTCGCGCCATTCGCGCACATCGGCGGTGGTCTCACCAGTCCCACCGCTGACCTTCGTAGCGGTCATGTCGGCGACCATAGCATGCACGCGCAATCTATGCAAACGCATTTAATGCCTAGACATTAGATGCATGTGCATGGAATAGTCCTTCCTCGTGACTACGCAAACCACATCCCGCATGACCTGGGACGCGCGCCTCTGGGGTGCGCTCCTGGTGGTCTGCGGCGTGATCTTCCTCGATGGCCTGGACGTCTCCATGGTCGGCATGTCCCTGCCGTCCATCGGCGCCGACCTGGGCGTCTCCCTTGCCTCTCTCCAGTGGGTCGTGACCGGCTACGTGCTCGGGTACGGCGGCTTGCTGCTGCTCGGCGGCCGGACGGCCGACCTGCTCGGCCGGCGCCGGGTCTTCCTGATCGCACTGGCCGTCTTCGCGGTCGTCTCGATGCTGAGCTCACTGGCGAGCAACCCCGAACTGCTCATCGCGGCGCGGTTCGTGAAGGGCATCGCCGCGGCGTTCACCGCCCCGGCGGCGCTCTCGATCATCACCACCACGTTCCACGAAGGCCCGGATCGCAACCGCGCCCTCAGTATCTTCACCACCTGCGCGGCCAGCGGCTTCTCGATGGGCCTGATCCTCGGCGGCGCGCTCACCGAGGTCGGCTGGCGCTGGACCTTCCTGATGCCCGGCCCGGTCGCCCTGATCGTGCTGCTGTTCGGCCTCAAGCTGATCCCGAACAGCCCGCGCGACGACGCCGCCGGCGGGTACGACGTACCGGGTGCGGTCACCGTCACCGGCGGCATGCTGTCACTGGTCTACGCGGTCGTCGGCGCCGAGAGCGCCGGCTGGATCTCGGTGCAGACCATCGGGCTGTTCGTGCTCGCGGTCGTGCTGCTGGCCGGCTTCGTCGCGATCGAGCTGCGGACCAAGCACCCGCTCGTCCGGCTCGGCATCCTGCGCAACGCGTCCCTGCGGCGCGCGAACCTGGCCATCCTGACCGTCTTCGGTTCGTACGTCGCCTTCCAGCTGATCGGCACGCTGTACCTGCAGAACCTGCTCGGCTGGTCGTCGTTCCAGACCGCGCTGGGCTTCCTGCCGGCCGGCATCCTGGTCGTCACGCTGTCGCCGAACGTCGGCAAGATCGTCGACCGGGTCGGTACCGAGAAGATGATCATCGTCGCGATGGCGCTGTTCGTCGCCGGGTACGCCCTCGCGCAGCGGATCGGCCCGGAGTCGGCGTACTTCTCGACCGTGTTTCCGACCATCATGCTGCTCGGTCTCGGGTTCGCGATCGGGTTCCCGTCGCTGAACATCCAGGCCGTGTCCGGGGTCCCGGACCACGAGCAGGGGCTGGCCTCGGGGCTGTTCAACACCTCCAACCAGGTCGGCGGCGCGGTCGTACTGGCGATCGTGACCGCGGTGATCAGCAGCAGGACGGCCGGCGACAGCGCACCGACCGGGGTGCTCTCGGCGTACAAGGCCGGGCTCGGCGTCGTGGCCGGGATCGCGGCGCTCGGTCTCGTGATCGCGCTGACCGGGTTGCGCGGTCTGAAGGCGCGGCGGGCTGCTGAGCAGACCGAGGCGGCGGAGCTGGCCGCCGTACAGGACGAGCTGGCGGAGGAGGAGATGACGCCGGCGGCGTGACAACAACCAGCCCTGTTCAGGGCTGCGAAGTGATAGAGAGCGGGTGGTGCGGACTCCTTCCGGGGTCCGCACCACTGCAATTCGGGGGATTCCCCGATTGGTTTCGACCCGGCGGGGTGCTGGACTGGGAGACATGAGCAACCAGAGCTACGACGAGAAGGTCAAGGACATCCTGGACCGCGTCGCCAACGGCCACCTCTCGACCGAGGAAGCCGCCACGCTGATCGCCGCCATCAAGTCCACTCCCGAGGCCACCGACCCCGCAGCTCCGGCATCCCCGACCCCCGAAGCTCCGGTTGCCGGCAACTCCACGCCAGGCGAGTCTGCGTCCGGCGAGTCCGCGAGCGACGGCGAGCGGAGCCCGAACACCTGGGCCGACGCCGTCGACTCCCCTTTCACCGGTGCGACCGGTGCGACCGGTGCGACCGGTGCGACCGGTGCGACCGGTGCGGCTGGCGGGGCTGAGCCGGGGGCTTGGCCGGCTGCTTCGACCGGGGAGGCGGGCGGGCGGCACGCTGCTGCAGAGCCGTCGCCGGTCCGGGACGCGCCGGTTCAGGACGCCGCGCAGGGCGAGGTCGTCGAGGACGAGGCGCCCGCGCAGGAGGAGGAGCACAGCAACGTACCGATCCCGTCCGGGGTGCAGCGGGTGACCGTACGGGCGATCGGCCGCCGGGTGCGGCTGATCGGCGAACCGGCGGTGAACGGCGTCGCCGTCGACGGTCCGCACGTGATCAAGCGCGACGGCGACACGCTCGCGATCAGCAGCGAGGGCGACATGGGCGTCTCGATCGACGGGTTCAGCATGCTGCGGAACCCGACCGACCTGAAGGCGCACGTGAACGGGCTGGCCAAGGAACTGTCGATCCGGGTCAATCCGCATCTCCAGGTCGAGGTCGAGGTCACCGGCGGCAGCGTGAACGCCGAGCGGCTGCCCGGTCTGACCCGGGTCCGCGTCACCGCCGGTACGGCGAAGGTCGCGGACGTCGACGGACCGATCGACGTCCTGGTCCAGGCCGGCTCCGCGCAGCTCGACGCGCAGATCACGAAGGGCCGCTCCCGCGTCCGCGTCGAGTCCGGCACGGCGCAGGTCGCGCTCCGCCGCGGCTCCGACGTCCAGGTCCACACCGAGGCCCAGCTCGGCCGCGTCACCTGGTCCGGCGCCGTCTCCGGCCAGTCCAAGGACGTGGAGATCGGCCGCGGCCGCGCCGCCCTCGACGTAGAAGTCCTAGTAGGCACCGCCCAAATCACCTCCGACTGACCCCACCCCGCCAACCACCCCGACCCCCGCACCCACCCCCGCCTCCGCACCCACCCCCGCACCCACCCCCGCCTCCGCACCCACCCCCACACCCACACCCACACCCACCCCCGCCTCCGCACCCACCTCCGCACCCGCCTCCGCACCCGCCTCCGCACCCGCACCCGGCCCCGCCTCTGCACTCGCCAACCCACAAACTCAGAGGTCAACCTCCGAGGTGGTGGGTTGACCCGCCGCATACCCGCCGCGAACCCACCGGCTCAGCGGTCAACTTCTGAGGTGGTGGGTTGGCGGTGTTTGCCTGCGCGGTCTCTGGGGTTGGCCTCTGTGGTGGTGGGTTGGCTTGTGGTGTGGAGGTTGCGAACCCACCAGCTCAGCGGTCAACTTCTGAGGTGGTGGGTTGGCGGTGTTTGCATGCGCGGTCTCCGGGGTTGGCCTCTGTGGTGGTGGGTTGGCTTGTGGTGTGGAGGCTGCGAACCCACCAGCTCAGCGGTCAACTTCTGAGGTGGTGGGTTCGGTGGGGATGGTGCGGAGGGGGCGGAGCGGGGAGAAGTAGAGGGCCGTGTTGGCGGTCAGGGTGCCGAGGCCTGCTATCCACAGGGTGGTGTGCAGTCCGAACGTGGTGCCCAGCGCGCCGCCGAGCAGGCTGCCCACGGGAGCGGCGCCCCAGCCGACGAAGCTCATCGTGGCGCTGACCCGGCCCTGCAGTTCCGGCGGGCAAAGGCGCTGCCGCGTGCTCACCTGCAGGATGTAGCTGACGATGATGCAGAAGCCGGCGAGCAGCGTGCCGACGACGTACCAGCTCACCCGCCAACCGGGCGCCGTGAGGGCCTGCACGGTGAACGCGACGCCGACCCCGGTCGACGAGAGCAGCAGTGTGCGCGCATCGCCGTACCGCGTGCTGAGTCTCTCGGTGATGGCCGACGCGACGATCGCGCCGAGGAGGCCGATCATGCTCAGGACTCCGATGGTCGCGGGTTGCAGATGGACGCCGCGGACCAGGTAGACGACCATGATCGCGCCGGCCGCCGCCTGGAAGAGCATCGTCGCCATCGTGTTCAGGGCGATCGGCCGCAGCAGCGGATGCCTGAACACGAAGCGCATCCCGTCGCCGATCTCGCCGCGCAGGTCGGGGCGCTCGGGTTTCACCGGATCGGCCTCGGGCGTACGGATGCTGCGCAGCCAGATCGCTGACCACAGGAAGCTCAGTGCGTCCAGGCCGATGGTCAGCGCGGCGCCGAGCCATTGCACGAGCAGTCCGCCCGCGCCGGCGCCGATGACCGCGGCGATCGAGTGGTTCGCCGCCAGCTTCGCGTTGCCGGGAAGCAGATGGTCCCGTTCGAGGAGCCGCGGCAGGTACGAGTTGTGCGCGACGTCGAACAGCACGGTCAGGATCCCTGCCGGGACCAGTACGGCGTACACCTGAGCGAGTGTCAGTACGTCGAACCACCAGGCGATCGGGATCGAGGCGAGCAGGACTGCCCGGAGCAGGTCCGCGTACACCAGGACCGGCCGGGAACGTACGCGGTCGGCCCAGGCGCCCGCGAACAGCCCGAGCACGAGCCACGCTGCGGTCTCACAGGTGCGCAGCAACGAGACCTGGAACGTCGAGGCGTTCAGGACCAGGACGGCAAGCAGTGGGATCGCGCCCATGCTGAGGCGCGATCCCAACTGGCTGAGCAGGTCGGCGGCCCACAGCCGACGGAAGTCTGGATGGCGGAGGATGCCCATTCCGCGACCGTAGGACCAAACCTGAGTCGTGTCGACTCAACTGTCAAGAAAGTTGAGTCGACTACGCTCAACCTAAGCGTGAATCCTCCAAAGCGAAGCGCCCCGGTGGGGATCCACCGGGGCGCTCGAAGCTTTGGTGGAGTCAGCCGGTGAAGGGTTCTGCGCCGACGATCTCGACAGTGACGTCCTTGCCGTTCGGCGCCTCGTAGGTCGCCTTGTCGCCCTTCTTCTTGCCGAGGATCGCGGCGCCGAGGGGGGACTGCGGAGAGTAGACGTCGATGTCGACCGACGCATCCAGGGCGAGCAGTTCGCGGGAGCCGAGCAGGAACGTCTCGACGTCGTCGTCGCCGGCGAACTTGATCGACACCTTCATGCCGGGCTCGATCTTGCCGCCGGCCTTCGGGGTCTCGCCGACCCGGGCGCGGCGGAGCATGTCCTCCAGTTGCCGGATCCGGGCCTCGATCTTGCCCTGCTCGTCCTTGGCGGCGTGGTAGCCGCCGTTCTCCTTGAGGTCGCCCTCGTCCCTGGCCTCGCTGATCCGCTGCGTGATCTCGGCACGGGCGGGACCCTTGAGGTGTTCGAGCTCGGACTTCAGCTGGTCGTAACCGTCCTGCGTCAGCCAGACAACGCTGTCCTCATCGATCTTCTGCGTCACGGGCTGCTCCTTGTGTCGGTGGATGGGCAGGAAAATACTGCTGGCCGCCGTCGTCGACGGCGACCAATCAAACGAGCGTAGCAAGAGACGGCAGATCACGCAGGGGTTCTGACGGGCCGCAAACGCTTGGAAAACGTTTGCTAGCGAGGTTTTCGGGACCGCGTGACGAGGATCCCGGCAATCGGTTGCCGCAGCAGCTTTCTCCCTTGATTGTTTGAGGGGTTAACCCTTCGGATCGCCCGTTCCGCCGTCTTATGCGGAGGGTGAAGGGGCAATTTGGGTGGTTAACCACCCAAATGCGTGCCGGGCCGGGGCCGGTTCGGGTGGCGGGCGATCAGTGGGGGCGGTGCTGGTCGGCGGTGGTGCAGCCGACCAGGACGACGGTGGTCGCCGAGCGTTGCGTTGTCAGGGTCACCGGCAGCGTCTGGTGGCGGGCCGAGCCGGCCGGCACGGTCACGGTCAGTTCGCCGACGATCGAGAAGTCCGCGGCCTTCGCCTGCAGCCGGCAGGAGGCCTCGACCGACTTGGTTCGGTCAACCTTCATCGTCGCCTTCGCGCTCGTCGGCGAGACGATCTCGAACCCCTGCAGCTGCGAGCGGACCGGCGGGTTCGACTGCACCCAGGCAGCCCAGATCAGCCACGCCAGCCCGGCCAGGACGACGACCGCCAGGACGCCGATCAGCAGGGGGCGACGGGACCGTCCGGCGCGGCCGTACCGGGCGTTCAGGTCGGACGTCGGGGTGGCAGCTGGTGAGTCGGTCACAGGTCGTCCAGGGGGTCGGTCGTGGGTTTTGCGTCGGCTTGGAGGACCATTGTGTCTTGTGAGTGGAGATCTTCGGTTGTTGCATGTGCACGCCCACCCGGACGACGAGTCGAGCAAGGGCGCCGCGTCGACCGCCCGGTACGTCGCCGAAGGCGTCGAAGTGATGGTCGCCACCTGTACCGGCGGCGAACGCGGATCGATCCTGAATCCGAAGATGGACCGCCCCGAGGTGCTCGCGAACATCAGCGAGATCCGCCGCAAGGAGATGGACGCGGCCCGCGGGATCCTCGGCATCCGGCAGGAGTGGCTCGGCTGGGTGGACTCCGGCTTCCCGGAGGGCGATCCGCTGCCGCCGCTGCCCGAGGGCTGTTTCGCGGCGCACAAGGTCGAGGACGCCGCCGCCCCGCTGGTGCAGCTGATCCGTACGTTCCGTCCGCAGGTCGTCACGACGTACGACGAGAACGGTGGCTACCCGCACCCGGACCACGTGATGTGCCACCAGATCACGGTGGCCGCGTTCGAGGCGGCGGGCGACAAAGATGCGTACCCGGAGCTCGGCGAGCCGTGGCAGCCGCTCAAGCTGTACTACCACCACACGTTCCACTACGAGCGGATGAAGGCGCTGCACGACGCGATGATCGCGCGCGGCCTGGAGTCGCCGTACGCCGAGCGTCTGAAGGACTGGAAGCCCGATCCGGAGAACGAGCGCCGCATCACCACCCGGGTGGAGTGCGCACAGTACTTCGAGACGCGGGACCGGGCGCTGCTCGCGCACGCGACGCAGATCGACCCGGACGGTTCCTGGTTCGCCGTACCGCTCGAGGTGCACCAGGCGGCCTGGCCGACCGAGGACTACGAGCTGGCGCGGAGTCTGGTCGAGTCGGAGCTGCCCGAGAACGACCTGTTCGCGGGGCTCCGCTGACGGGCGGCCCGGACAATGAGAGAATGGTGGCGTGACAGCGATGATCTCCCTTCAGGCGGCCGAGATCGACCCGAACGTGGTGAAGCCGGGCTGGATCGCGCTGCTCATCGTGCTCGCACTCGGTGCCGCCACAGTGCTTCTGTGGCTCAGCATGCGCAAACAGCTGAAGCGGATCGACGTGGATCGCGATGGTGCGGACGCCCCAGCACCGTCCGGCGACCCAGCGAGTCCGGACGGCTCGCCCTCCCCGGCCGGCGATGCAGCGCCGACGACTTCGGAGCAGACCCCGACGCCGAATGAGGCAAAGCAACACTGAGTAGATCTCGGTCCGGTTACCGATTCCTGGGAGCCGGGTCACGAGATGGTGTCGGACTGGGCAGCCCACCTCCGGCTGACCCTATAGTGAGCCGCGTGCTGAATGGAGCTCAGGACCGGTTCGTCCGGTGACCGCGACCCGCGCCGCCCGGCATCGCATGCCCGGACGTCTGGTCGCGGGTGGGGTGGGTGCTGTCCTGGTCGCCTCCGTGGCGCTCGTGATCGCGCTGTACGCCGCCGACAGCGAGCCGCACAACGGCGGCATCGGCGGCCCGGGCGACTTCGTGTCGTGGCTGTTGCCCCTGTTCCGGCTGGTCGCCACCATGGCCACGGTCGGCTGTGCGGGCGCGCTGCTCGCTGCCGTCGTACTGCTGCGACTCGAGGGCGGACCGCTCGGCGTACAGGGCCGGCGTGCAGTCCGGGACGCCAGCAACGCCGCGATCATCTGGGCGGTGTGTGCGTTCGCCGGTGCGATCGTGACGGCGGCGCTGCTGCTCAACACGCCCGTACGGCTGCTGCGGCTGCGGATCGACGACGCCCTCGGCGTACCTGAAGTGAAGGCGCTGCTGATCACGGGCATCCTCGTTCTCGCGCTGGCGATCGGGATCCGCCGCGTGCAGACGTCGTCGGCGGCCGGGATCGGCGTACTGGTCGCGATCGCGGCGCTCGTCCCGACCGCGGTCACGGCGTACCCGAGGAACGAGTCGTACGTCATCCTCGCCGGCGCAGCCCTGGTCATCCACGTGATCGCGGCGACGACCTGGATCGGCGGGCTGGCCGGCCTCGTCCGGTACGGTCGCGCGAGCCGTTCCGGCCTCCCGATCGTGATGGAGCGCTACGGCCAGGTCGCGTACCTCTCCGCGATCGCGGTCCTCATCAGCGGCCTGATCAGCGCAGCCGGCCGTCTGGCCGCGCGAGGCGGCGGCTGGGGCTCGATCGTCGACGAACTGACCCACGACGCCTACGGCGCCCTCCTGATCGCAAAAGTCGCCATCTTCGTCGTCCTGGTCCTACTGGCCGCCCTCCACCGCTCCCACTCCCAAGGCGACCTCCTGACCTCCGGCCGCCCCTTCTGGCGCACAGTAGGCATAGAACTCCTGACCATGGCCCTAACCCTCGGCCTCTCAGTAGCCCTCTCCCAGACCGTTTAGGACCAGGGGGCGGTTTGGAGGTCTTGGGTGGTTCGGCGGGGGCGGGTGGGTGGGGGGTCTTCGGCGGGGGTGCCGGCGGCGATCATGGAGACTATGTGCCAGCCGGGGCCGGGGTTCAGGTCGGCGGTGAGGGCTTCCAGGTCGAAGGCGCGGAACTGGCGGCAGGCCAGGTTCATCGCGTGGGCCTGGAGCGTGAGGTGCGCGACGGACTGGCCGAGGTCGTAGTCGGCGAAGTCCGAGTAGGCCCAGTCGGTGTCGTCGACGTACCGGTGGGCCATCGTGACGATCAGCAGCGACGCGGTCGGCGCCCAGCGGGCCGAGCTGCGGGCCAGGTGCCGGACGATGCGCTTGTGCTCGGGCTCGTCGCGGCGGGCCACGAAGTACGCCCAGGGTTGGGAGTTGCCGGCGGACGGGGCCCAGCGGGCGGCCTCGAGGAGGAGGTCGACGTCGGCGTCGGTGACGCTCCGCGCGGGGTCGAACAACAGCGGGCTGAAGCGGCTGGCGAGCAGCGGGTGCACGGGCATGGTTCCATTCAACATACCGTTGGGGCGTGACGCATGTACTCGGCCGCCGGGCACTGAACCGCGCGACTCTCGACCGGCAACTGTTGCTGCGTCGCTCCGAGTTGCCGGTCGTCGATGCGGTACGGCGGCTTGCCGGGCTGCAGGCGCAGACACCGCACACCTGGTACGTCGGCCTGTGGTCCCGGCTGACGGACTTCAACCCTGGGCAGGCGGCCGAGCTGCTCGTCGATCGCTCGCTGATCCGGATCGCGTTGATGCGCTCGACGATCCATCTCGTCACCCCGGAGGACGCCCGCGCGCTGCGCCCACTGATCCAGCCTGTGCTGGACCGCGACCTCTACCGCAACTTCACCCACGGTAAGCCGATCCAAGGCATCGACATGGCGCAGTTGGTCGCCGACGGCATCGAGCTGCTCGCCCCGAAACCGTTGCCGAACAAGGAGCTCGGCGCCTTGCTCGCCGAACGCTGGCCCGGCCGCCCTCCAGCCTCCCTGGTGTATGCGATCCGCAATCAGGTGCCGCTGGTCCAGGTACCGCCGCGCGCAGTCTGGGGCCGGAGCGGACCGATCGCCCACACCACCGCAGACGCCTGGCTCGGCGCGAACGTGGGCGCGAGCGTACCGGCGACCGCGTCGCTCGAGTGGATGATCCGCCGCTATCTGGCGGCCTTCGGGCCGGCGAGCGTCAAGGACATGCAGGTGTGGTCCGGCCTCACCAAACTGCGCGAGGTCGTCGAACCGATGAGCCTGCAGGTCTTCCTGGACGAGCACGGCCAGACCCTGTACGACCTCCCGGACACAACCCACCCGGATCCGGAAAGCCCGGCGCCGCCCAGATTCCTGTACGACTTCGACAACCTGCTGCTGTCGTACGCCGATCGCACCCGCGTGATCACCGACGACCACGCTCGGCACCGTACGCAGCGCACCGTCCCGCAGATCCTGCTCGTCGACGGCTTCACCGCGGGTGACTGGACGGTCGGCCGGGACGCCGACGAGGCGACCCTCACGATCCGGACGTATCAGTCACTGACTGATCCCGGCGCCGTGGTCAAAGAAGCGGAGGCGTTGCTGGCGTTCCTGCATCCGGACGCCGGGACCCGCAAGGTTCTGCTTTAGCGGGAGCATACGGTTGGGGCATGGCGAACGAGCTTGGGCGATCGACCAGTCCGTACCTGCGGCAGCACGCGGGCAATCCGGTGGAGTGGCGGGAGTGGTCGGACCAGGCGTTCGCCGAGGCCCGTGAGCGCGACGTACCGGTGTTCCTCTCGGTCGGGTATTCGGCTTGTCACTGGTGTCACGTGGCCGGAAGCACCCTCAATCCATGATCACCGAATTCGGATCCCCCTTGATTCGGGCCTGAACCAGGCCGTATTGGTTCGTCTTCTGACGCCGCAGATCGCCGATTCCGTGGCCCGATGCATCACGAAATGCATCACGCGGAGCACCCGGCGAGATGTATCCCCGCGCGGCGGCCGAGCAGGTCGCCCATGTTGGCTTGGGCCCAGTGCCGCCGGCTGCGAGCGGCTCATGGAGTCACGATCCGGCGGTCCGGGGCGCTCTAGCGTCTCTGCGTGCCCGCTCGATCAGTCCCCCCAAATCACGGCCGCCACCGTAACGTCACGCCCGCGCAAGCCTGGAGAAGTCCATCGGCGTCGTCGCCGATACCTGGGCGATCTCAGTCCAGTCGAGCGTCGCCAGGTCGGGCGGGAATCGTGGGCGGGTTGTTCATCGCTGTTGCGTGGGTCGCTCCATGCGCTGCTTGCACCGGGTCCGCGGAGCCGGATTGTGCGCCTGGTCCTCGAGCGCGGCCCGGTTCGATCACCCGCTGGGCGCTGCAGTTTGCTCGGCGCGACAACCATGCACCTGTCGTCCGGCGCGACCTGCAGATCGGCCTGAAGCGATGCCACGGGAGCCTGATCCGGCGCGAAGCCGCGAAGTACGCCGGCCAGATCCTTGCCGACGAGCCTGATCAGGCGGCTGCGTCGAAGACTGCGCGGCGCGAGGCCGCCTACAGATTCATGAAGAAGATCGACGCTGAGTGCGTCACCCGCGAGTCATCAGCCGTCGTTGCCGAGCTCTTGAGGTGCTAGTCAGTCGCCAGGACTGCATGTTCGGATGAGCGCTCACCCAGGCAAGGGGGAGTACGACGAGCACCGGTGTCAGTTGGTGCGAACGGCAGTCGACCTTCTCTGTCCTCGACGACGACAGGCCGATCCGAGCGACTGTCGGTAGCGGCTGCGAGACTTTTCGTGAGCAGAGCTGGTCGAGGTCTATGCCAGTATTCATGAGGCGTTCTGGGGGAGGCGGCTATGGCGGCGAAACATCAGCCTGAGGACTACGCCCGATGGGGTATCCCGAGGTTTGCCAAGATGCCGCAGGTGTACGCGGTCGACCTGTCATCGGCGCACCGGCGAGTGGTCTTCCTTCGTGCCGGCGGCAAGGATCAGCCCGTGCCGGGCGACGAACTCAAAGGCACCGTCGCAGAGCGAACGGCCAATAAGGACAAGAAACACTTCCACTGCTTGGTCGACGGCTGCGGACCGTTCTCTCACGTTCAGGCCGGCAGCAAGCGGGATGGCTGGGTCCATCCGCGGGACAATGACACGAACAAGCGAAACGACCACAGTCCGGAGAGCCTGTGGCATCGCCACGTGAAGCACATGTTCGCTAGCTGGGCCTCCGGCAGGCTAGGTATCGACAACATCCGGGTTTGCCATATCGACGACCGGCGCTTGCCGACACCGCTCGGTGAGGTAATGCCCGACGTGTATATCGAGACCGTAGATGGGCGGCGGATCGCGATCGAGATCCAGCGATCGGCCGGCGAGGCCATCGAACTCGCTCACAGGCACCAACGCTACGAGTCAATCGGTGTCATCGACTGGTGGATCTTCTCCAGCCTGCAGGAGACCTGCAAGGTGTGCCGCGGCGGAGGTCCTTACCAGCGCGTCGTGCCGACCGCTTCCCAGGCCGACATGGTCAGCCGCGGGCAATCTTTCTACTGGTTCAATCACGCGACCAACCAGCTAGCGACGCCTTACAGCTTCCACCAGCCGCAGTACGAGCGTCGAAGCGGCGAGACCTGGGACGGCATCGATCTGCCACGACTCATGCACAAACCACTCAGGGGACGTCGGCTGAAGCCCTACATCTACTTCTGCGTGGACGACCTCGACGAATGCGACATAACACCTCAGGGCCATCTGTGGTCACCCGGTGACGAGCGCATCGCGCGAGCTCAACGCAAGGCGAAGGCGATGGAGCGGGGCTTCAGGCGCAGAGCGGAAGCGCAGTTTCGCGCTCTGGCTGCAGCTCAGGCAAGCGCTGCGGCGGATGCTGCTCTGTGTGTCGCCGCCGACTGCGCCGAGCCTCAATTCGAATCGCGTCCAACGCCTCCTCTCGTTGGGGCGCTAACGGTCTCGGAGCCGTGGACTGCAGGAGCTACCGTCCACGAAACCAGCCAGCCACGGATTGAGAGCAGCCCGCAGACAGTTGTAGGACCCGCCGCCATACTGAGTTCAGTCCGGCGACAGTCACCATGGCACCGGCTGCTGCGCCGGCTCGGATTCGCACGGTGACCGCGGAAGAACCGGCAAGCCCGGATCACACCCCTGAGTCTGTCGATGCCTATATGGGATTCTTCGACCGTCCCATCGCTGACTATGTCCTCCGCCAACAGACGCACTACATCGTCCACGAACCTGAGTTCGCCGGCGCGCTCAACCGGCAGATTCCCTACGCCGCAATGGCTTCATCGGCAGCAGACGTCGCATCCAGGTCGCAGACGGCACGAACGGAGGCCTACGCGGCCGTCAGCTGTGCTCTGGCCTTCTACGCGGCGGCGGCCTACACCCTCTATCGCGAGAGCTCGGCTCTGCTGGCGTGGCGCAACCCGGGCCTGGGCGAGAGTCTGCAGAGCGTCGGTCAGTTCGATGCGGCGCTGGAGCGCCTCGGCGGTTCTGCACCTGCAGCTCTGATCGCGGTTGCCAACGTGGCGCTGATCATCTCCACGATTCGCGTGAGCCGCTGGATGCGAGGGCGGCTCAGGGAATGGTGTGCCCAGGTCAGGAGCGTCCTTCGGCCAGCGTTGCGGGTCGCGGTCAACCGTGAGCTCAGTGAGGAGTCTCCGCACCTGCTCCACATCAGTGATGCCCAGGGTCTGGCGCATATCGACGGTCTGGATCGCTGGGTCGAACGTGCGAGCTCCACCCGAATCGCACGGTTGATTTCGGATCTTGGCGCCAGCGCAATCGCTGTCAGTGGCCGGCGAGGTGTCGGAAAGACGTCCCTGCTGCGACGCATGGCCTCCCAGGTTCCTCGACCCGCGGCAACAGATGCTGACTCCGATCTGTTTCGAGACAACTCGAAGCCGCTGAGAGTGTTCGTCGATGCCCCCGTGGATTACGCGCCGCGCGACTTTCTGCTGAACCTGTATAGCCAGCTGTGCGAGGCGGTGATCCAGACAGCCCCAGGTCCGCGGTTCCATCCCCGGACTGTCGCAGGTCGCTTCATCGTTCGTCGCGTTGCGCTGGCAGTACGCCTGGCCTGCGGCCTTCTCATCACCGCTCTACTGGCCAGCAAGTTCTACCCGCTGAACCGGCCGGCCTGGCTGATCGGCAACGCGCGGCTGGTGCTGGACTTCGCACATATCAATCATGCTCAGGCGACCGAGCCGACGGTGATTTATGCCATCGGGATCGTCGCAATTTATGTGGCAGCTGGGTACTTTCGCTGGCCGGTGTCCGGCGACCTGGCAAAACAAGCGACACGTGAACTGGCCCAGCTCAGGTACTTGCAGACCCTCCAGTCCGAGCACGCAGCGAACCTGACCAGGTCAGTGCTCGGTCTGAGCTGGCGACGTGCTCGGCAGTTGGCTGAACAGCCGATGGCCATGCCTGAACTTGTCCGGCGCTACCGCACGTTCGCCGAGAAGGCGTCTTGGGAGTACGGGAACGACAACGGGCCGGGACTGATCGTGGCAATCGACGAGATGGACCGGATCGCCAACGCTCAGTCAGCAGAAGACTTCCTCAACCAAATAAAGGCGATCTTCGGCGTACCGCGCTGTGTCTACCTGGTCGCGGTGTCAGATGAAGCCCTCAGCCAGTTCGAGCGCCGCATCTCGACCCTCCGCACGACCATCGACACCACCTTTGACGAGGTCGTCTGGCTGCCAGAATTCACCCTGGTCGAATCGGTCACCCTGCTTCGGCGGCGAGCCACTGGATTCCCCGACCTCTTCCTTGCTTTGTGCCACTGCCTGTCCGGAGGCGTCCCTCGCGACCTCGTCCGGGCAGCACGCAGCCTGGTGGATACACGTCGTGGCACCGGCTTGGAGGAACTGAGCGACATCACTACGGCTGTGATCAACTCCGAGGTCGCCGGCTATCTGCGGGGACTGATCCGTCATCTTCACCAGGCCCCGCAAACGGATCTCC
The DNA here is from genome assembly GCF_043197975.1 of Kribbella sp. NPDC048928. NCBI lineage: Bacteria > Bacillati > Actinomycetota > Actinomycetes > Propionibacteriales > Kribbellaceae > Kribbella > Kribbella sp. NPDC048928. Next base: position 235,655 of record NZ_JBICUC010000009.1, read on the forward strand.
AAGGCCAACCAGGGCCAGCGAGTCACACCGCGCCCGGAGCTCAACAGCCCGAGCTGATTGCGCTTCTGCTTCGTCTCAACGAAGACCCGCTCCGATGGCGTGGATACAGCACACAACTCACCGACTTCGTCAATCAAGGCAATCGGCCGGCAACCGAGCTCACTGCGGTAGTGGAGTACTACGCAGTCGTCGAGGACCTGTTCACCAGTCACCGCCACATCGTTGACGCAGCGGTCAGAGTCCATCCGTGCGAGCACAGTCTCCAGCTACTTGAACGTATCGCGACATGCAGAGCCACGCTGCCTCTCAGCCCAAGCACAACGATCCGGCAACTCAAGTCTGCTCAGGCTCGATTCCATTCTCGGCGACACGCCGCACCACAGGCGCAGCCTTAGATGCTCCGGGACAGGCGCAGCTGGTGTAGCGGTTCTGCCGCTGAGACTCGGACTGAGAGCTGAGATCTGGCTGCGGTCCCCCGGATGGCCCTCAGTTGGAGTTGAGGGCAGGGATCGTGCCTGCTCGGTCGGTATCTCAATGAAGATAATTCCCGGCACTATCGCCTACAATGGCTACAATAGTCGTCATTACGTCGGAGTGTGATTGTCATGAGTCGACCGCCTGTGCCGGTGCGGACACGGCTGGCCGGGGAGCGAATCGGCGCGCATCTAACGGCGTGGCGGAAGTTGCAAGGGCTCACGGCCGCCCAGGTCTCGGACCGTGCTGGGGTCTCGCGTGACACCCTGCGCAAGTTGGAGCACGGGGAGGTCACGGTTGGTCTCGACGTGTTCCTGAACGTCGCGCGGGTGCTGGGCACTCTCGATCGCGTGGCAGAGGCACTGGATCCGTATGAGACCGATCTCGGCCGTGCCCGCGCGGATCAGGCGCTACCGAAACGCGTCCGGCGATGAGCGGCGCCGTGATCGTCTCGGTGGATCTGGCCGGAGGACCCGTCGATGTCGGGACGGCGTACTTCAGCCGTCGTCGCAACGTGCTCTCGACGACCTTTCGGTACGACGAGACATACCTGGCGCGACCGGATGCGTACGCGGTCGACCCGGCGATGCCTCTCACAGACGGTAATCACACGGTCAACGGGATGCCCGGTGCGCTCAGCGACTGTTCCCCAGACCGCTGGGGCCGGAACCTCATTGCCAAACTGTTGCGGGTACGAGCCCTCCGGGAAGGTAGAGCGAGCCCGGCTGTGAGTGACGTGGACTATCTGCTGGGCGTCAGCGATTTGACACGCCAAGGAGCGCTCCGTTTCCGCTCGTCGCCAGACGGCCCGTACCTCGATCCGGATCTGACGGTTCCCAAGCTGGTGGAGCTGCCGAGGCTGTTGCAGGCAGCCGACGCCGCGGCTCGAGATCCCGATGATCTGTCGGCTGTGAAAGACCTGCTCGACGCCGGCTCGGGCTCGCTGGGCGGCGCCCGGCCGAAGGCGTCCGTTCGTGATCAGGAGCGACTGTATATCGCCAAGTTCCCGCATCCTGGCGACGAGTGGGATGTCATCAGCTGGGAGAAGACGACCCTCGATCTCGCCGAGCGATCAGGCATTGAGGTACCGTCGCGGCGCCTGACCTCGATCGCCGGCAGATCCGTCCTCGTGCTCGAGCGGTTCGACCGTGAAGCGCAGAATCGGGTCGGGTACATGAGCGCGATGACCATGGTTCAGGGCACGGACGGCACACCAGGTGACTACCTTGAGGTGGCCGAGACACTGACCGAGTACGGATCGCAGGTCGGCGAGGACCTGCGGCAGCTGTGGCGGCGGATCGCCTTCTCGGTCGCCGTCCACAACACCGACGACCACCTGCGCAATCATGGATTTCTCCGCGATGGCCGAGCCGGCTGGCGGCTGTCGCCGGCCTTCGATCTCAACCCGAACCCCGACGTCGGAGCGCAACGCGTCACCGGTATCGGAGGCGCGTACCGCCGCGAGGACGAACTGACCGGCCTGATGTCGTACGCGGACTCGTTCCGGCTCACGCCCAACGAAGCCTGCCGAGTTCTTCGCGACGTACTCGACGGAACCGCAGCATGGAGGGAAGTTGCTATGAGTAACGGTGTACCTGGCCGTGAAGTGCCGCGCTTCGAGGATGCACTGGAAGGCGTTCGAGAGACGATGACGGGGTTGGCAGGCTGAGCCTGTTCCCTGGCGCGCACCGCTCACCGGCTCGACTCGTGCTGGAGCGGTCTACGGCATCAGCGGCTTGCGGCAGGTCGCTGGTGCTCTGTGCCGCTGGATTTGCGAGAGGATGGCCGATGTGAACCGTCTCGGATGCTCCACGAGCCCGTATCTCCTGCAACACGCCGGGAATCCTGTGGACTGGTGGGAGTGGGACGAGGACGCCTTCGCTGAAGCCAAGCGACGGGACGTACCGGTGTTCCTCTCGGTCGGGTATTCGGCTTGTCACTGGTGCCATGTGATGGCGCACGAGTCGTTCGAGGATCCTGGTACGGCGGCGTACCTGAGCGAGCACTTCGTGAGTGTGAAGGTGGATCGCGAGGAGCGGCCGGACGTCGACGCGATCTACATGGCGGCGACCGTGGCGATGACCGGGCAGGGCGGCTGGCCGATGTCGGCGTTCCTCACGCCGGCGGGGGAGCCGTTCTTCTGCGGGACGTACTTCCCGAAGGATGCGCGCGGCGGGATGTCGTCGTTCGGGCAGGTGCTGGAGGCCATCACCGATGCCTGGCAGAACCGGCGCGACCAGATCGACGGGATCGGGAAGCGGGTCGTCGAGCAGCTCGGCGCCCAAGGAGCGCAGCAGCCGGCGGCGCAGGAGACGTTCGACCTCGACCGCGCGGTGCAGTTGCTGAAGACCGACTTCGACCCGGTCCACGGCGGGTTCGGCGGTGCGCCGAAGTTCCCGCCGTCGATGGCGCTCGACTTCCTGCTCCGGCAGCACCGGCGGACCGGCGACGAGGACGCGCTCGCGATGGTCGCGCACACCTGCGACCGGATGGCGCGGGGCGGGATGTACGACCAGCTCGCCGGCGGGTTCGCGCGGTACTCCGTCGACGGGCAGTGGGTCGTCCCGCACTTCGAGAAGATGCTGTACGACAACGCGCTGCTGCTCGACGTCTACACACACTGGTGGACGTCGACCGCCGATCCGCTCGCGAAGCGGATCGCCGAGCAGACCGCGGACTTCTTGCTTGCCGAGCTACGGACGTCCGAGGGCGGCTTCGCGTCGGCGCTCGACGCGGACACGGAGGGCGAGGAGGGCAAGTACTACGTCTGGACCCCGTCCGAGCTGCGCGCGGCGCTGTCGCCGGAGGACGCCGACTGGGTGGTCGACCTCTGCGATGTCACCGGCACCTTCGAGCACGGCTCGTCCGTACTTCAGTTGCGGCGCGATCCGGAAGACCCGGAGCGGTGGGACCGGGTGCGTCGCGTACTGCTGGAGGCGCGGAGCGAACGCGCCTATCCGGGGCGCGACGACAAGGTTGTTGCGGCGTGGAACGGGTTGGCGATCACGGCGCTCACGCGGGCCGGGGTGGTTCTGGACAGGCCTGAGTACGTCGAGGCTGCGCGCGCGGCGGCTGTGCTGATCCAGGACGTGCACCTCGAAGAGGGCGGACGGTTGTTCCGGACGTCGCGGGACGGCGCGCGCGGGAATGCTGACGGCGTACTCGAGGACTATGCGGCGTTCGCCCAAGGGTGCTTGACGTTGCTGGGGGCCACGGGTGACGGCGAGTGGTTCCGGGTCGCGGAGGGTCTGCTCGATCGGGTGCTGGAACAGTTTGTTGCTGATGGCTCCTATTTCGACACGGCTGCGGATGCGGAGCAGTTGGTGTGGCGGCCGCAGGATGCGACCGACAATGCGACGCCGGCCGGGGTCAGCCTGGCGGCCGAGGCGTTCACCACGCTCGCGAGCCTGACTGGATCGGAGCGGTACGAGACCGCGGCCCAGCAGGCTTTGCAGGCTTCGGCCGCGATCGCCCAACGCGCGCCGCGGTTCGCCGGCCGGGCCCTCGCGGTCGCCGAAACAGTGGCCTCAGGCCCCCTTGAGATCGCAATCGCCGCTGATCCGACGGGTGCCGACGGCGTGGGGGAGTTGCGGCGAGTGGCGTTTGCGGACGGGCCGTGGGGGACGGCGATTGTTGCCGGGACGCCGGATCTGGCGGTGCCGCTGATGGACGGGCGGGTGCCGATCGACGGGCGTGCGGCGGCGTACGTCTGTCAGAAATTCACCTGCCGGCTACCGGTCACGTTGCCGGAAGACCTTCGGCACGCGCTGCACCCCACCCGCTGACTGCTTGCGCAGGTGCGGGTTTTCCCTGTCCTTTCGGTCGAATCCCTTGACTCACGGCGACCGGGCGGCAACAGTCGGTCCTCAGCCGGATGTAACAGAACTCGCATGTATCGACACGAAGTGTCACAAATGAGGCAGTGGCACTGTTGCGTCAGCATCCGGCGCGTCCCCAACTGAATTCGGTCGCTGCGCCCAAACAGCGACCACACCGTGAGGAGATGTTGTCTTGAAACGACTGACATCAGCAGGGGCGGTGGCGATTGTCGCGGCAGCGGGTCTGGCCGCGACCTTCACCGCTTCGACCGCCGGCGCCGCCGACCGGCAGGCACCGCTCCCGGCATCCGGCTTCAACCAGCCGGCCGCCGTCAAGGCCGAACAGGCGCTGACCGCGCGGACGGCTACCGCCCTCGGACTCGGCGCCGGCGAGCAGCTCCAGGTCCGTGATGTGGTCAAGGACCCCGACGGCACCGAGTACGTCCGCTACGACCGCACCTTCAACGGCCTGAAGGTCGTCGGCGGTGACCTGATCGTCAAGCGCAAGGGCGAGTCGATCGGGCAGGTCACCTACAACCGCGGTGCCAAGGCCGTCGAGGTCGCGACGAAGCCGACTCTGTCCCAGTCGGCGGCGTTGACCAAGGGCGCGCAAGCAGCGAAGTTCAAGGCAACTGCCAACAAGGGCCAGCTCGTCGTCTTCGTGACGCCGACCAAGCCCGTCCTCGCGTACGAGGTCGTCACGACCGGCGTGAAGCCCGACCAGACCCCGTCGGTGCTGCACTCGTTCATCGACGCCAAGTCCGGCAAGGTGCTGGCGCAGGACGACGAGATCAAGGCCGGTACCGGCAACTCGATGTACGCCGGCAAGGTCACCATCGGTACGTCGGGCTCGTCCGGCAACTTCTCGATGACCGACGCGTCCCGCGGTGGCAACTACACCACCGACCTGAAGGGCTCGACGTCCGGGAACGGCACGACGTTCACCGACGCCGACGACACCTGGGGCAGCGGTGCCGCCTCCGACCGAGCGACCGCTGCGGTGGATGCGCACTACGGCGCCCAGCTGACCTGGGACTACTACAAGAACGTCCACGGCCGGAACGGCATCTTCAACAACGGCCAGGGCGCTCGCTCCCGCGTGCACTACGGCAACGCGTACGTGAACGCGTTCTGGGACGGCACCCAGATGACGTACGGCGACGGGATCAGCAACACGCACCCGCTGACCGCGATCGACGTGGCCGGCCACGAGATGAGCCACGGTGTCACCGAGGCGACCGCCAACCTGAACTACTCCGGTGACGCGGGCGGCCTGAACGAGTCGACGTCGGACATCTTCGGCACCATGGTCGAGTGGTACGCGAACAACGCCAGCGACCCGGGTGACTACCTGATCGGCGAGAAGATCAACATCAACGGCGACGGTACGCCGCTGCGCTACATGGACAAGCCGTCGAAGGACGGGGCCAGCGTCGACTGCTGGTCGACCAGCACCGGCGGCCTGGACCCGCACTACTCGTCCGGCCCGCTGAACCACTGGTTCTACCTGGCCTCCGAGGGCACCGGCAGCAAGACCATCAACGGTGTCAACTACAACAGCACCGCCTGCAACGGGACCACGTTCGCCGGTGTCGGCCGGGACGTGGCGTCGAAGGTCTGGTACCGCACGCTGAGCACCAAGCTGAGCTCGGGCAGCACCTACAAGGACGCGCGGGAAGGCGCGATCACCTCCGCGAAGGAGCTGTACGGCGCGGACTCCGCCGAGTGCAAGGGCATCGAGGCCGCGTTCGGTGGCATCGCGGTCCCGGCCGGCTCGGCTGCCTGCGGTGGTGGCACCACGCCGCCGCCCACCGGCGACAACCTGCTGCAGAACCCGGGCTTCGAGTCCGGCGCGGTGAACTGGACCGGTACCGCCGGCCCGGTCACCAACAACACCGGCCGCCCGGCGCGGACCGGTAGCTGGAAGCTGTGGCTGCAGGGCAACGGTCGCGCCACCACCGAGAACGTCGGCCAGTCGGTCGCGATCCCGGCGTCGGCAACGTCGGCCAGCCTGACCTTCTGGATCCGCATCGACACCGCGGAGACCACCGGTACGGTCGCGTACGACACCGCGAAGGTCCAGGTCGTCAACGGCTCGACGACGAGCACGCTGGCGACGTACTCGAACCTGAACAAGAACACGTCGTACGTGCAGAAGACGGTGAATCTGACGCAGTACAAGGGCAAGACCGTCACGGTCAAGTTCGTCGGCCAGGAGGACTCCTCGGCGCAGACGAGCTTCGTCATCGACGACACTGCCCTGACCGTCAGCTGAAGATCGTCCGGGGCGCGCGGGGCCTCCGCCCAAGGTCCGCGCGCCCCGGATTCCCTTCGAGGGCAGGGCTCCTAGAGTTTCGTGCAGAGCTTGCCCGGGGGAATGGCGGCCTCGGTGAGCAGTTTGCTCACCGGGGCCGCCAACGGCTTGAGCTTCGGGTCCTCGAGGCGGGCGGTCTTACCGTTCGCGGAGACCGCGACGATCATGTCGTCCGGGTGCCGCGTGGACGGCTTCGTCGCCACAAGGCTTGCCCAGTCGACCTTTTCGGCGGCTGTGGTGATCGTGGTCAGCAGGCTCGGGTCGAGCTTGCACCGCAGCGTCTCCTTGCCGCGTGAGCTCACGGTCGCGACCCCGTCGGTACTGATCAGCACCTGGTCGTCGAAGCCCGCGAACCCACCCTTTCTGGACACCGTGAGCGGCAGACCGGCACCGACCGGCGCGGACTGCGTCACTGACGGCATCGTCGGTGGTGGAGTACTACTGGGTGAGGTTGGCGTACCACTGCCGGCTCCTGACTCGCTGCCGCACCCGGCCAGCACGAATCCCGCCACTGTCGTACACAGGGCCACTGTCGCGTATCTGCTCAGGTTCCTCACGCACAAGGGATACCCGGAGACAGGCCGTTCGTTGCAGCTGTGACACGACTGAGATGTGATCGGGTCAGACAACGGGGGACACCAGGTCGACGATCGCCCTGGTCAGCTGGACCCGCTGCTCGAACAGCTCCAGCGACGCGTCCGTCTTGCCGAACAGCTCCAGCGGCAGCGCCGTGAACGCCGCACGGACGAGCAGCGAGCCCAGGTACCCGTACAGCACCTCGTCCTCCGGCACCTGCATCCCGTCGACCTGAAGCCCGTCCTGGAACGCCTTGAGGATCACCTTGTGTACGGCAGGCAACGCCTCCGGCGCCAGCTCGCCCGCGTGCGCGAGGCCGATCAGCAGCTGCCCCAGGTCGAACCCGACGGCCTGCGGGCAGTCGAAGCCCCAGTCGATGACCACGAACTCGTCCGGGCTGTCGTACGGCACCAACAGGTTCTGCGGGCTGGCGTCCCCGTGCTGGTAGCACTGCGGCAGCGCATCGAGAGCATCCAGTACGGCCGGAACGCGCTCGCCCAGCTCGAGCAGATCGTCCCGCAGCGCGTGGTCGCCCAGGTTGCAGACCGCGGCGCTCAGCATCGGGTGCCGCCACGTCTGCCGGTCCGCGAGCGCGGGGAGTGCCGTACGCAGAATCCGGCCGTCCGCGTAGAACCGCAGCCCGACGCCCGGTGTGGTGACGTGATCGCGGGGGAGGAACGGCTGCACGCGATCCGGCCGTCGGCGCGCCGACAGCCGCCCGAGCAGGTACGCCGCCCGTTCGAACCGCTCGATCGGCCACGGGCCCCACGCCTGGACCACGTTCTCCATCCACAACGTGGCGCGGTCGTCGTCGTACACGTCGATCCGGTACGCCACCGGCAGCCGCAGGCCCTCGGGCAGGAGCTCGGCGACGGCGCTGCGGTGCACCGCGATCTCCAACTGCCAGGGCAGGTTGTGGATGAAGAGCCGGCGGAAGTCCGCGGGCAGCCGGTCGATCATCGGCCAGTGCACGACCGACTGGAACTTCTTCACGAAGCACGACCAGTTCACGTCCCGGGTCGTCGTACCGAACACGCGGTGCAGCGACTCGGTGCTCGGCGTACCGATCGGGTAGTCGACCGGCTCGACCCGGACCGCGCCCGGTACGGCCGCCGGATCCCCGGTGATCGTCCGTACGAGCGCGGTCAGGGCCTCCTCCCCCAGAGCGTCCCGGCCGAGCGGTTCCAGCGTGCTGCGCATGATCTTCCCCCCGGAAGTAAAGCGACCTTACTAGTTGGATAGTAAAGTGGCCTTATGACTTCCGTCAATGACGTGGCGGCGCCCTTGAGCGGGCCGTGGTCCGAGCACATTGCCGGGCTGCTCGGCGCCGCGCTGAAGCGGATCCGCGCGGAGATCCTGGAGGCGTCCGAGGAACAGTTCCCCGGCCTCCGGGTGTCGCACTACCGGCTGCTCGAGATGATCCCGCCCGACGGAGCGCGGATCACCGACCTCGCCGAGGTCGCCGTGATGACGAAACAGGGCCTCGGGCAGCACGTCGACTACCTGCAGCGGCTCGGGTACGTCGAGTCCGACCGCCTGCGTACGGACCGCCGCGTCCGCCTGGTCCGCCGCACCGTTCGCGGCGACGAGGCAGCCGCCTACAGCCGCAAAGCCATCGAACGCGTCGAAGCCCTCTGGTCCACCCGCCTCGGCCAGGAGCGCTACCAGGCGCTCCGCGAGACCCTTCGCGAACTGGGCCTGTGATCAGCCGGCGTGGTAGGTGGCGATGCTTACGGCGATGTAGTGGCAGATGAAGGCGGCCACGGTGAAGGCGTGGAAGATCTCGTGGAAGCCGAACCAGCGCGGTGACGGGTTGGGGCGCTTGGTGGCGTAGACGACGGCGCCGAGCGAGTACAGGCCGCCGCCGACCGCGATCAGCGTGACGACCGCCGTGCCGCCGGCATGGTAGATGTCGCCCATCCAGAAGATCGCCACCCAGCCCAGCGCCAGGTAGATCGGCGTGTAGATCCAGCGCGGTGCGCTCAGCCAGAAGATCCGGAACAGGATGCCGACCGCGGCACCGCCCCAGGCCAGGCCGAGCAGCAGCAGCCGGTCCTTGCCGTGCAGCAGCACCATCCCGAGCGGCGTGTAGGTGCCGGCGATCAGCAGGAAGATGTTGCTGTGGTCGAGGCGGCGCAGGATCGCCTCGCCGGTCGGGCCCCAGTAGAACCGGTGGTACAGCGCGGAGATGCCGAACAGCAGCATCGATCCGGCCGTGTAGACCGCGGCCGCCCAGCGCGCGTCGGCGTGCGGCGCGAGGCAGATCAGCACGATGCCGGCCGCGGTGGCGAACGGGAACGTCCCGGCGTGCAACCAGCCACGCAGCTTGGGCTTCAGTGGGCCGAGCCGTCCGGAGAGCCCGTGACCGGCTTCCTGGGGCTGGGCGCTGGTAGCGGTCATCGCCGTCCTTTCGAGGGGTGCCGGGCGGGTGTACCTACGCAACCGTAACCTACGCAACCGTAGGTTGTATCGGTCGGAAGGATGAAATGTAGGCGACGTCACCGGACCGACGCGACACCTCCGCGTGTTCGATGCACGAACTGCGCGGAAAGTTCGGCCTTCTGCGTAGCTTTCCGGCAGCTTTCCGAGAGTCGCTCCCGGGCCTCTCCGACCCGGCGAATCTGGGCTAGCCTCGTGACCGAGAGTCTTCGAGGAGAGCATCCTGCCCATGCGGACACCTGGCAAGCAGAAGCTGCGCAACGCGCTCTACGTCCTGTACGAGCGCCGGCTTCGGCGATCCCTGGCCCCGGACCGGATCCCGCGGCACATCGGCGTCATCATCGACGGCAACCGCCGCTGGGCCCGCTCGGCCGGTAACCCTGTCTCGCACGGCCACGAGGCCGGCGCGGACAAGATCACCGAGTTCCTCGAGTGGTGCGACGACGTCGGCGTGAAGGTCGTCACGGTGTGGATGCTGTCCACCGACAACCTGACCCGCCCGTCCGACGAGCTGGAACCGCTGCTGCGGATCATCGAGCAGGCCGTCGAGGAGCTGACCGCGACGGGCCGCTGGCGGATCCACCCGGTCGGTGCTCTCGACCTCCTCCCGGGCAGTACGGCCGAGGCACTCAAGGCCGCCGAGACCGCGACCCACGACGTCAACGGCATGCTCGTGAACGTCGCCGTCGGGTACGGCGGCCGCCGCGAGCTCGCCGACGCGGTCCGTTCGCTGCTGCTCGAAGAAGCCGCGAAGGGCATGTCCATCGAGGAGCTGGCCGACCGGGTCGACGTCGAGCACATCGCCCGGCACCTGTACACCAAGGGCCAGCCCGACCCGGACCTCGTGATCCGTACGTCCGGTGAGCAGCGCCTCGGCGGCTTCCTGCTGTGGCAGAGCGCGCTCAGCGAGTTCTACTTCTGCGAGGCCCTCTGGCCGGACTTCCGGCACGTCGACTTCCTTCGCGCGGTTCGCAGCTACGCCCAACGCGAACGCCGCTTCGGCACCTGACCGGCGTCGCCCCGTACGGCACCTGGCCTGCTTCGCCCGTCTGGCCCGCCTCGCCCGCAGCGTCGGCAGGTCGTCCGGCGCCGCAGGTAGTAGGCGTACGTCGCCGTCCCCAAGGCTGCGCCCCAGAGGGTCCAGAGGATGCCCGGCGCGTTGATCGCCCAGTTGTCGCCGTCGAGGCGGAGCTGAGCGTTCATCACACCCGCGGGGATCAGCACGACGGCAACCACCGAGGCGGGGATGATCGCGAGCAGTGGCGGCACCCGGCGGCCCGCCTTGAACCAGATCCAGCGTGGGTAGACCTCGCCCCAGTGGTGCACCAGCCCGTGGGTGAGGAGGCCGCCGGCGAGGCCCATCGCGGCCAGACCGAGGCCCATTTCGAGCATCCCGGGCGTGTCGGCCATCATCCGGTGGAAATCGTCGGTGATCCCGAGCGGCCATCCGAAGTACCAGGCGACCCGGGTGAGCTCGTACGGGAGATTGGCCAGCACCGCGACGACGACCGCCTTGCGGCCCCAGCGCAGCGCAGCCTCCGGGCGCTGCCACGCCGGCTCCGTGTCGCCACGGCCGCATCCGACGCACAGGGCGCGGCTACGGCGGTGGTACGCGATGGCGGTGGCCGCCCAGAGCACGCCGCCGATGAACAGGACGATCAGGTTCACGCGGTGCCAGTACAGAATGTCGCCGATGCCCGCCTGCGGACCCGGTACGCCGGTGAACACGAACACCAGGAGGATGGGGGCCAGGGCAACGACCATCACCAGCGTGTAGTCGGGGATCACGAGCGCGAGGCCGACTGCGAGTACGGCGGCGATCGCCTGCGGGACCCGGCCGCGCGGGCGGGTGCGAGTCATCACAAGTGCGAGTACGGCTCCGCCGAGGCCGACGGCCGCCAGTACGGGCGCGACCACGCGGTACGGCGTGTCTTCGAGGATCGAGGCGGTCGCACGGTCGTCGGGGACCGGGGCGAACGGGTAGCCGCCGCCTCCGAAGGACCAGTAGAGGCCGAGCGCGCCGTACCCGAAGGACCAGATCGCCGTGGCGTAGCCGGTCCAGGCCGGCCAGTTCTTTCTCATGTACCGAGCGTTGCCGGGGCCCTGCGGTGCCGGATCACCCAGCGGAGTGAAGCGACTCCCTCGGGTGGGGGGAAGCCGTAACGCCGTGTTAACCCCGTGGCCGGGCGTGTCGGGCTGCGCCGTTTGCGGGGGGCTCCTACTCTGGCAGAGACGGTCGGAGGGGAAGCCGGCTGTCACGGGAGGCCCGATCAGTTTGAGAATCTCGTTCCAGCCGGTTGCCCCATGAGGGGCCGAACGGAGTACCCGAGACCTAGGGCGTGTCCCCCGGTCCCGGACTCACTGATCGCCGTTGCCGCTTGCGCGGCGGCTCGGACGGGGCCAACACCAGGCCCTGAGGGCGACACCCGACCCATCACCTAACCACTGGCGGGCCGGGGCGAGGGTGTACGTCACGGCCTAGAAGAGGACGTGCGACATGGCCATCCACGCCAAGGCGTCAAGTACCTCATCCACACCGGACCAGCGCACCTTCGTGCTGGACACCTCGGTGCTTCTGTCGGACCCGCACGCGATGCTGCGGTTCGACGAGCACGAGGTGGTCGTCCCGGTGGTCGTCGTCACCGAATTGGAGGCCAAACGGCATCACCCGGAACTCGGCTACTTCGCCCGTACCGCGCTGCGGCTGCTCGACGAGCTCCGGATCCTGCACGGTCGACTGGACGCCCCCCTGCCAGTGGGGGAGAAAGGTGGAACGCTCCGGGTCGAACTGAACCACACCGACCCGCAGACCTTGCCTGCCGGCTTCCGGCTCGGCGACAACGACAGCCGGATCCTGGCGGTGGCCTGCAACTTCATGGCCGAGGGCAAGGATGTCACGCTGGTCTCGAAGGACCTGCCGATGCGGGTCAAGGCGTCGGCGTGCGGCCTGCAGGCGGAGGAGTACCGCGCCGAGCTCACCCTGGAGTCCGGCTGGACCGGGATGGCCGAGCTCGAGGTCGAGACGCACGTGGTCGACGACCTGTACGAGAACGGCACGGTCGAGCTGACCGAGGCCGGTGAGTTCCCGACCCACACCGGGCTGGTGATGCTGTCCGACCGGGGCAGCGCGCTCGGGCGGGTGATGCCGGACAAGCGGGTCCGGCTGGTCCGCGGCGATCGCGAGGCGTTCGGGCTCCGCGGCCGGTCCGCCGAGCAGCGGGTCGCGCTCGACCTGCTGCTGGACCCCGACGTCGGGATCATCTCGCTCGGCGGCCGCGCCGGTACGGGCAAGTCCGCCCTGGCCCTGTGCGCCGGCCTGGAGTCGGTGATGGAGCGCCGGCAGCACAAGAAGGTCATCGTCTTCCGGCCGCTGTTCGCGGTCGGTGGGCAGGAGCTCGGGTACCTGCCGGGCACCGAGTCCGAGAAGATGGGGCCGTGGGCGCAGGCCGTGCACGACACGCTCGGCGCGCTGACCAGCAGCGACGTGATCGACGAGGTGATGGATCGCGGCATGCTCGAGGTGCTGCCGCTGACCCACATCCGCGGCCGGTCGCTGCACGACGCGTTCGTGATCGTCGACGAGGCGCAGTCCCTGGAGCGGAACGTACTGCTCACGGTCCTGTCCCGCGTCGGGGCGAACTCGCGGGTCGTACTGACCCACGACGTCGCCCAGCGGGACAACCTGCGGGTCGGGCGGCACGACGGCGTGGTCGCGGTCGTCGAGCAGCTGAAGGGGCATCCGTTGTTCGCGCACGTCACGCTGACCCGCTCGGAGCGCTCGCCGATCGCGGCGCTGGTCACCGAGATGCTGGACGATCTGCAGCTGTAAGGAGCGTTCGTGTAGTTAGGTCATAGCTTTCTGTAAAGCAACGGTAAGAACGGTGCGGTCGCCACGCGGCGACCGCACCGTTGTACCGTGACCTGCTTGTGATCACGCACGGTTTACGCCAGAGTATGTTCTCGTTGCAGCCGACGGGGGTCGGGTTTTCTCGGAAGGACAGATGAAAGCGAAGCGCTCCGTCGCGGTTCTCGCAGTCACCGGAATCGCCGTGGTCTCCGTTGTCGCCGGTATCGACCTCTTCAGCTCTCCTGGGAGCAGCAGTGCGTCGGAGAAGGTGTCAGGGCGGGCCGAGATGGCCGTCATCAACAGTGGCAAGGTGCTGACCGGCGACGACAAGCCGCAGGCCGTCCCCAAGGGTGCCGACAAGGCCGCCGCCGACGCCGTTCGGATGCGCAACCAGGTCGAGGCCGTCGCCGCGCAGCAGGTCGCCCTGCAGGACGCGTCCGACCGGAAGAACGCCGCCAAGAACGCCGCCCTGAAGCGTTACGAGGCCCTGGCCCGCGCCACCCGCTCGTCGAGCGAGGAGCGTGCCAGCCGGGACGCCGAGCGGAAGAAGTACGAGGGCACGCCGAAGGAGGTCGCAATGAACCTCCTCCCCGACCATGGCTGGAGCCAGAGCCAGTTCAGCTGCCTCGAGAAGCTCTGGACCAAGGAGTCGCACTGGAAGGTCAGTGCCGACAACCCGACCTCGACCGCGTACGGCATCCCGCAGGCGCTCCCCGGCAACCGCATGGCGGCCTACGGCAGCGACTGGCGGACGAACCCGGTCGTCCAGATCAAATGGGGCCTCGACTACATCGAAGCCACCTACGGCTCCCCCTGCAAAGCCTGGTCCCACTCCCAAGCCAAGGGCTGGTACTGAGGGACGCTGTGCTGACTCCGGGCCATCGGACGTTGGTGGTGCGGGAGGATGGGCTTGTGAGTGAGATTGCGCGCGGGGTTAGTGAGCGCGGGGAGTTGGTGTTGCGGCTGCGGGGGGATGGGGCGCTGGAGCTGCGGGTCAACGGTGTGTTTGTGATGGACGATCGGGAGACGTCCAGCGAGGAGTTGCTGGCGTCTGCGGCGCTGGCGGCGGTGGAGCATCCGGATCGGGTGCTGGTGGGTGGGCTCGGGCTTGGGTACACGGTGCGGGCGCTGCTCGGCGACGACCGGCTCGGGCAGGTGATCGTCGCGGAGATCGAGCCGGAGCTGGTGGCGTGGATGCGCGCGGGCCTGGTGCCGTCGGTTCTCGACGATGCACGCGTCGCGGTGGTCGTCGGCGACGTACGGGACGTGGTCGCGGACCTGCCCGATGCGTCGGTCGACGCGATCCTGCTCGATGTGGACAACGGCCCGGACTTCCTTGTCTACAACGAGAACTCCGCCATCTACACGTCCGGGTTCCTCGGGATGTGCCGTACGAAACTCCGCGCCGGCGGCGTCCTCACGGTCTGGTCGTCGTCGGCGTCGACCGCGCTGGAGGCAGCCGTTACCGCTGTCTTCGGCGGATGTGCCGTGCAGCCCGTCCCGGTCGAGCTGCAGGGCCGGGACGAGCTGTACTACGTCTATCAGGGCAGCTCGTAGCCGATCGTCACCCGCGGGCCCTGCTCGTCGTGCTGGAAGAAGACGGTGCCGGTCAGGCCGGCCAGATCGCCCTCGGCCGCCACGATCATGCCGGGCGAACCTGACGCGCCGGCCGAGGCACCGTGCACCATCACGAACGACCCCTTCCGCCCGCCGAGCGTGCCGGTGAACCGCTCGAGCGCCGTGTACGCCGCCGGCCCGTCCGCGGTGCCGGCCATCAACAGCTCGGCCGTGCTGGTGCCCTCCAGTTCGCCGCCGGTGAACGTCTTGCCGACGGTCGCCTTGCCGAGCTCGATCGTGCCGCCCTCGTCGTAGGCCGCCTGCTCCCATTTGGTGATCTCGAACGACTGGGTGAACTCCATCGATCCCCTCCTGTGGTGTTGTCCACAGCTTGTCTATCAGGGCGTTCCGACAGTTCCGATCGAAGTACTCTGCAGGTATGGGTGATGACGTGGAGTTCAGGATCGAGCACGACACGATGGGCGAGGTGAAGGTGCCTCGGGACGCATTGTGGCGGGCTCAGACGCAACGTGCCGTGGAGAACTTCCCGATCTCCGGGCGGCCGCTCGCGCCGGAGCTGGTGCACGCACTGGCGCAGATCAAGGCCTCGGCCGCGGTGGTGAACGCCTCGCTCGGCGTCCTCGACGCGGACCGGTCGGCCGCGATCGTCGCCGCCGCGGACCAGGTCACCGCGGGGGAGTACGACGCGGAGTTCCCGATCGACGTCTTCCAGACCGGTTCCGGTACGTCGACGAACATGAACGTCAACGAGGTCCTGGCCACTCTCGCCACCCGCTCGCTCGGCGCGGACGTGCACCCGAACGACCACGTCAACGCGTCCCAGTCCAGCAACGACACGTTCCCGTCCGCGATCCACGTGGCGGCCACCGCGGGCGTCGTGCAGGAGCTGTTGCCGGCGCTGGAGCACCTCGTCGATTCCCTTGCCCGTAAGGGATCTGAGTTCGCCGAGGTGGTGAAGTCCGGCCGGACGCACCTGATGGACGCTACGCCGGTGACGCTCGGCCAGGAGTTCAACGGGTATGCGCAGCAGATCCGGCGCGGCGCGGCCCGGGTCCGCGCGACCTTGCCGCGGGTTGCCGAGCTGCCACTCGGCGGGACCGCGGTCGGCACCGGGATCAACACGCCGCCCGGTTTCGCGGCCGCGGTGATCACCGAGCTGAACCGGCGTACCGGGCTGGAGCTGAGCGAGGCCGAGGACCACTTCGAGGCGCAGGGTGCGCGGGACGGGCTGGTCGAGCTGTCCGGACAGCTCAAGACCGTCGCGGTCAGCCTGACGAAGATCTGCAACGACCTGCGCTGGATGGGCTCCGGCCCGCGCGCCGGTCTCGGCGAGATCGCCCTGCCGGACCTGCAGCCCGGGTCGAGCATCATGCCCGGCAAGGTGAACCCGGTGATCTGCGAGGCGACGCTGATGGTCGCCGCGCAGGTGATCGGCAACGACACCACGATCACCGTGGCCGGTGCCGGCGGCAACTTCGAGCTGAACGTGATGCTTCCGGTGATCGCACGCAACCTGCTCGAATCGATCACCCTGCTGGCGAACAGCGCCCGCCTGCTCGCCGACCGCTGCGTCGACGGCATCACGGCGAAGGTCGACCACGCCCGCGCGCTGGCCGAGTCGTCGCCGTCGATCGTCACGCCGCTGAACCGCTACATCGGGTACGAGAACGCTGCCGCGGTTGCCAAGAGCGCTTTGAAACAAGGGAAGACGATCCGCGAGGTCGTCATCGAGAACGGTCACGTCGAGAAGGGCGACCTCACCGAGGAGCAGCTGGACGCCGCGCTCGACGTGCTGTCGATGACCCGCCCGGCGCAGTCGTGACCGACGGCGGGACGCAGTACTGGGAGCCGGGAACAACCATCGAGTGGGTGTACGAGGGCACCGGGCAGCACGCAGACAAGCCGAACGTACGACCGATGACGGTCGTGCGCGACGACGCGGACGGGCTGGTCGCCTGGCTCGCCCCTGGTACGCCGCTGCTCAAGCCCGTCCTCGCCGACGGGCGCGAGCTCCGGCATGCCGGCCCGACCGGGATGTTCACCGAGCCGCGGGTGCTCAAGCTCGACATCTGGCACGGCACCGGGATCCTCAAGGCGTCACCGGCGGGGAAGCCCTGGTCGGTCTGGTGTTTCTGGGGAGCGGACGGCGCCTTCCACGGCTGGTACGTGAACCTCGAGCGTGAACATGTCCGCGACCAGGCGGCCCGGCGTACCAGCACGGTCGATCACGTACTCGACCTGTGGATCCGTCCGGATCGCACCATCGAGTGGAAGGACGAGGACGAGTTGGAGGCCGCGGTCAGCGCCGGGCGCTTCACGGCGGCCGAGGCGGAGCGAATCGTCGCCGACGCCCGGGCCGCGATCCGCGACATCGAGTCCTGGGCGGCCCCGTTCTGCGACAACTGGCAGTCCTGGTCAGCACCGCCGGCCTGGCGAGTACCCACCGCCCCAACCACCCACCAACCAACGCTGATAGCCGAACAACTCCACACCTGACAACAACCCACCGCCCACTGCCCCGCCGCCCGGCCGCGGGTGGCGAGTTCGGCGCGCACCCCGCCCCGATCACACGGGGGGATATCCGCTCGCGTGCTGGGTTCTCCACTGGTGTACGAGCAGAGAACCCCCGACAGCAACGAAGGACCCTGCAGCGGTGGGGGCCTGCCTGCAGCTGCGGGGCGTGCCTGGCCGTGGTGCTGCTGCGGGCTTGGTGTCAGGTGCGGGGGCGTACGGTCAGGGGGACCGGTTTGCGGGTGTCGGTGAAGAAGTCGTTGCCTTTGTCGTCGACGACGATGAAGGCGGGGAAGTCCTCGACCTGGATCTTCCAGATCGCTTCCATGCCGAGCTCGGCGTACTCGATCACGTCGACGGACTTGATGCAGTCCTGCGCCAGCCGCGCCGCCGGACCGCCGATCGAGCCGAGGTAGAACCCGCCGTGCTCCTTGCACGCTGCTGTCACCTTCGCCGACCGGTTGCCCTTGGCAAGCATTACGAACGACCCACCGGCCGCCTGGAACTGGTCGACGTACGCATCCATCCGCCCCGCCGTCGTCGGCCCGAACGATCCGGACGCGTACCCCTCCGGTGTCTTCGCCGGCCCGGCGTAATACACAGCGTGATCCCGCAGATAAGAAGGCATCTCCTCACCTGCGTCCAGCCGCTCCTTGATCTTCGCGTGCGCGATGTCCCGCGCCACCACCAGCGGCCCGCTCAGCGACAGCCGCGTCTTCACCGGCAGCTTGGACAGTTCCGCGCGGATCTCCGCCATCGGCCGGTTCAGATCGATCCGTACGACGTCCGACGCGTCGTCGAGGTGCTCGTCGGTGGTGTCCGGCAGGAACCGCGCCGGGTCCCGCTCGAGCTGCTCCAGGAACACACCCTCCGGCGTGATCTTCGCCAGCGCCTGCCGGTCCGCCGAGCAGGAGACCGCGATCGCGACCGGGCAGGACGCACCGTGCCGCGGCAGCCGGATCACGCGGACGTCGTGGCAGAAGTACTTCCCGCCGAACTGCGCCCCGATCCCGAACTCCTGCGTCAGCTTGAAGACCTCCTCCTCGAGCTCCACGTCCCGGAACCCGTGCCCTACGGGTGATCCCGCACTCGGCAGCGTGTCCAGGTAGTGCGCCGAGGCGTACTTCGCGGTCTTCAGCGCGAACTCCGCCGACGTACCGCCGACGACGACCGCGAGGTGGTACGGCGGGCACGCGGCCGTACCGAGCGAGCGGATCTTCTCGTCCAGGAACTCCATCATCCGCGACGGGTTCAGCACCGCCTTGGTCTCCTGGAAGAGGAACGACTTGTTCGCCGAGCCGCCGCCCTTGGCCATGAAGAGGAACTTGTACGCGGGGTCGGTGGTGCCCGGCGTGGAGTACAGCTCGATCTGTGCGGGCAGGTTGGAGCCGGTGTTCTTCTCGTCCCACATGGTCAGCGGGGCCATCTGGCTGTAGCGCAGGTTCAGCTTGGTGTACGCGTCGTACACGCCGCGGCTGATCCACTCCTCGTCGACCGCCCCGGTGAGCACGCCCTCGGACTTCTTGCCCATCACGATCGCGGTGCCGGTGTCCTGGCACATCGGGAGCACGCCGCCGGCCGAGATGTTCGCGTTCTTCAGCAGATCGAGCGCGACGAACCGGTCGTTCCCGGAGGCCTCCGGGTCGTCGATGATCCGGCGCAACTGCTCGAGGTGCGCGGTCCGCAGGTAGTGCGAGATGTCGTGCATCGCCTCGGCGGTGAGCTGCTGCAGCACCTCGGGCTGCACCTGCAGGAACGTCCGATCGCCCGCGGTGAAGGTGCTGACACCTTCCGTCGTCAGCAGCCGGTACTCCGTCTCGTCGGCACCCAACGGCAGCAGATCGGAGTAGTTGAAGTCGGCAGACACCGGGCGTACCTCCACACGAACTGGACTGGACGCCCAAAGGCTACCCCTCGGCATCAGGGGTCTGGTCAGGGGTGAATGGGGGGAGAAACTGGCGGCACGGGCTGCGTGTCCCGCGTATGGTTTTGCCGTGGCTCAGGATGACGTTCCCCAGGAGAACCGACCGCAGGACGCCGTGCCCGCACCGGTCGAGGTTGACCCGGCGCTGCGGCGGCGGGTGTCCGATCTCGAGCGGGAGGAGGTCGCTGACGTACTGCGCGACGCCGCGGGCGAGGGGCGCTTGTCGTACTCCGAGCTCGAGGATCGCCTGGAGACGCTGTACGCCTCGAAGACGTACGGCGAGCTCGTCGAACTGACCTCCGACCTGCCGAACGGGCCGCGCGCACCACAGTCGCAGGGTGTGGCGTCCACCACCCCGGAGTACAGCGGCGCGCTGGTGGAGTCCGGCCCGGTGATCAACGTCTTCCTGTCCGACACCAAGCGGACGGGCAACTGGCTGGTCCCGCAGCGCCAGGAGGTGCACGCGGTGCTCGGAGACGTGACGCTCGACTACACCGAGGCGCAGATCCCGTTCGACGAGATCTACATCGACGTGAAGTCGATCCTCGCCGACGTGAAGATCCGCATCCCGCAGAACGCGGTCGTCCTGCTCGACAGCAACCCCGTCCTCGGCTCCATCACCGAACAGGAAGCCGGCCTGAAAGCCGTCCCCGACCCGAACGCCCGGCCCAACGCCCCCAAACGCTTCCACATCCGCGGCACCGCCATCCTCGGCGAAATCAAAATCAAACGAGGCCCCCGCCTAACCAAACGCCTCGGCCTCACCTGACCCCATCCCCATCCCCATCCACTCAGCCCTCGCCTGATGCTTAGGCGGCGTTCACTGGGGCTGTTGCCGGTGGGTGGTGGCGGTCCAGCGGCCGGCGTGGTGGGTTATTTGGATGGGGTGGGTGAAGGTTCGGGTGATCAGTGGGGTGGTGAGGACGTCTTCGGCCAGGCCTGCGGAGAGGATGTGGCCTTCGCGGAGGAGGGCGGCGTGGGTGGTGCAGGTGGGGAGTTCTTCGAGGTGGTGGGTGACCAGGAGCCAGGCCAGGTGCGAGTGGGTGGTGTGGATGTGGTCGAGGGTTTCGAGGAGTTGTTCGCGGGCCGCGACGTCCAGGCCGGTCGACGGTTCGTCGAGCAGGAGTAGTTGGGGGTCCGAGATGAGGGCGCGGGCGATCAAGGCGCGGCCGCGTTCGCCCTGGGAGATGGTGGTCCAGGGCGCTGCGGCGAGTGCGCCGATGCCGAGCAGGTCGATGAGCTCGTCGGCGCGCTGTTCCTGAGCGGCCGTCGGCTGCCAGCGCGGCATCCGTTCGATCGTGCCCGTCAGGCCGGTCAGTACGACGTCCCGGATGCTCAGCGGCGACCGGACCGGATGCCGCGGATTGACGTGCCCGATCGACTCGCGCAGCGTGCGGATGTCGACCGTACCGAGCCGTCGGCCGAGGATCTCGACCGTGCCGCGGGTCGGGTGCGTGACGGCGCCGCACAGCCCGAGCAGCGTGCTCTTGCCGGCGCCGTTCGGCCCGAGCAGCGCCCAGCGCTCGCCCGGGCCCACGGTCAGCGACACCCCGGAGAGCAGCAGTTTGCCGTCCCGGACGAAGTCGACGTCCTTCAGTTCGAGCACCCGTAAACCTCCTCGTACAACGCCTTCAGCTCCGCTGCGCCGGCTTCCCGCCCGGTCGCATCCGTGTGCTGCTGCACCCGCTGCGCAAACGACCGCTCGGCATCGGCATCCAGCCGGATGCCGTACACAGACTCCAGCACATGGGCGATCCCACCTTTACCCGACTGGCTGTTCACCCGTACGACAGCCTCGTACCCACGCCCAACATCGGCCGGATCGATCGGCAGGTACGGCACCTCCCACAGCCCGTCGCCCTGGATCGCGAACCCCTTGCGGATCGCGTCCTGGTGGGTTCCGGAGAAGGCTGTGTAGACGAGCTCCCCGACGTACGGATGCCGCGGATGGATCGGCATCCGGGTGCAGTACTCGACCACCGAACGGATGCCGTCGATGTCGGAGAAGTCGATCATCGGGTCGACGCCCTGCGCGTGCAGGTTGAGGGCGAGCGTGGCGATGTCGACGTTCCCGGTGCGTTCACCGTTGCCGAAGACGCAGCCCTCGACGCGTTGCGCTCCGGCGAGTACGGCGAGCTCGGCGCAGGCGATGCCGGTACCGCGGTCGTTGTGCGGATGTACGGACAAGATCACGCCGTCGCGGCGCGGCAGGTTCTGGTGCATGTACTCGATCTGGTCGGCGTACACGTTCGGTGTCGCGACCTCGACCGTGGCCGGCAGGTTCAGGATGACGGGCCGGTCCGCGGTCGCGTCCCACTGCTTGGTCAGGTGGTCGGCCAGCTCCAGTACGTAGTCCGGCTCGGTCAGGTTGTACACCTCGGGCGAGAACTGGAACCGCACC
Organism: Kribbella sp. NPDC048928; assembly: GCF_043197975.1. NCBI lineage: Bacteria > Bacillati > Actinomycetota > Actinomycetes > Propionibacteriales > Kribbellaceae > Kribbella > Kribbella sp. NPDC048928. The sequence continues at coordinate 257,537 of NZ_JBICUC010000009.1, forward strand.
GAGTCGCCGGCCAGGCGCAGGATCTCCTCCGATCCGGCGTAGATCATCGACGCCAGTTCGTCCCGCGTACGGCGCAGGACGACGTCCCGCCACACCGGCGCGGTCGCGGCGTACATGTGGATGACGACGTCACCGCGGATGCCCTGGACGGATTCGACCGTCCGGGCGATCAGGTCCGGGCGGGCCGGTGTGAAGACCACGATCGTGACGTCGTCCGGGACCAGATCCGACGTGGCGAGCAACCGTACGAAGTCGAAGTCGGTCTGTGACGCGGACGGGTACCCGACCTCGATCTCCTTGTAGCCGATGGCAACCATCAGCTCGAAGAACTTGCGCTTCCGCTCGGGGTCCATCGGCTCGGCCAAGGCCTGGTTGCCGTCGCGGAGGTCGACCGGCACCCAGAGCGGTGCTTCGGTGATCCGGCGGTCGGGCCAGGTGCGTGCGACGGGTGCGACCGGGACCTTGGCGAAGATGTCGCGGTACCGGTGGCTGGGCATCGGGGAGGGCTGCTGACGGTTCATGGTGTGGGTCCTTCCAAGACGGTGGAGGACCGGCGGACGACTGCACTCCACGGTGGGAGCGCCGGTCGATCAGCTCCCGCCGTGGCGGCCAAGAAGGAGGAGACCCGGAAGCTTGCGCATGCCGAGCACCGTATCAACTCCTCAGACAAGCTGACAACTCAGCTCCGGCTATCCTGACCCGCATGATTCGCCGTCACCCACTCGCCGAGCAGGCCGCCGAGGAGCTGCTGCGCCGGATCGGGAGCGGCGAGTTCACGCTCGGCGCCAAACTCCCGGGCGAGACCACGCTCGCCGCGCAGCTCGGCGTCGGCCGGTCGACGATCCGCGAGGCGGTTCGCGAGCTGGCCGGCCGCCGGGTGCTGGAGAGCCGGCAGGGCGCGGGCGTGTTCGTGATCGCGCTGCAGGCCGCCGAGGACTGGGACAAGGTCCTGCGGAAGGCCGACATCACCGACGTCCTGGAGGGACGGCTGGCGATCGAGACCGAAGGCGCCCGGCTGGCCGCTTCTCGTCGTACGCCGGGTGACCTGAAGAACTTCCGCTACACGCTCGCCGACCGCAAGCGCGCGGCCGCGAACGCGCCGGACGACTGGTACATCGAGGCCGATCTCGCCTTCCACCGCGCCGTGGTGACGGCCGCGCACAACGCCGTACTGACCGAGCTGTTCGACACCTTCGTGCCGCGCATCCGGCGGGCGATGATCGACATGCTCAAACTCGACGACGAGCACCGCCACCGGCACGACCAGGCTGCCCACGAGGCGATCGCGGACGCGATCCGCGAGAAGGACCCGGAGCTCGCCGCCACCCGGTCCCGCGAGCACCTCAGCGCCGTCCGGAGCTCAGTCAGCTAGGGGGCCTGTGTGATGATCCAGCGCCGTAGCGAGGAGGTGCTCGGCACGGCATCTCGCCGCACGGGTGCAAAGGCCACGATGCTCCGCATCGAGACCTTCGCCCCCGCACGCCGAGCTACCGCACCGAGCACCTCCTCGCTACGGCGCTGGATCATCACACAGGCCCCGGTGCTGCTCGTGGAGCGAGCGGAGCCAGGGGGTGAGGGCGTCGAGGTCCTCGACGTTGTCCTGGGGGATGGAGATCGGGCGCGTACGGCGGTCCGCCGGATTGACCTGGACGGCGCGGGCGAGCGGGAAGCCGGACGGGTCGCCGATGCTGGTGATGCCCGACCAGCGCAGGCTGCGGCCGCGAGTGATGCCTTCGGCGTCGACCGTGATGACCGGGCGGTTCGTGAGCAGCTGCCACGCGGTCAGTCCGGTGCCGTAGACGAACGCCGCGAGCGCGGTCAGCCGGAGTACGCCGAGGGCGCCGGACACACCGTCCGCGCGCAGGTGGTCGACGTTCGTCCACGCCGAGAGCACCATCAGCAGAGCGAAACCGGCCAGCCGTACGGCGAGCCGTCCGCGGCGCGGAGGAAACGCGACGCGGCCCTTGGCCTCCAGCTCGGAGGACCAGGCCTCGGCGGACACCGTCAGGAACCCCGCTCGGCTGCCAACTCGGTCGCGGACGGCGGGTCGGCACCATGCCGCGTACAGGTGATCGCGGCCGCCCGTACCGCGTAGTCCACGACGTCGCGCAGGTCCTCGGTGGTCAGCCCGGCCAGCCGGCGATCGCCGAGCAGCCCCCGCTGCAGCAGTCCGGTGATCAGTGCGGCCATCAACGAATCACCGGCGCCGACGGTGTCGACGACCTCGATCGACGGCGCTCGTACCTCGACGCGGACCTCGCGGCCGATCCCGATCGCGCCCTCGCCGCCGCGCGTGATGACGACACACTGCGTCCGGTCCGCGGTCAGCAGTTCCGCCGCGATGTCCTCCAGCGGAACCCCCGGCCGGAAGAACGCGCAGTCCTCGTCGCTCAGCTTGACCAGGTCGGACAACGCGGCGATCGTCTGTACGGCGGACCATGCGACCACCGGGTCCGGTGTGATCGCCGGTCGCGCGTTCGGGTCGAAGGTGACGCTCACCGGCTGGTCGGCCACCGACTCCAGGAACGCGCGGATCGCGGTTGCGCCGGGTTCGAGCATGGTCGCGATCGAGCCGGTGTGGATGACCGGACAGCCGCGCCGCAGCGACAGCGCCGGCGGGTCCCAGGTCATGTCGAACTTGTAGGTCGCCACGCCGTCGGCATCCAGCGTCGCGGTGGCAGTGCTGGTCCGGAACCCGGGGTCGATCGTCCCGGGGGCGAGTTGGACGCCGTTCCCGAACAGGTGCGCGCCGAGCAGATCGCCGTACGTGTCGGTGCCGAAGCGGGCGACCAACTCGGTCGGCACGCCCATCCGGGCCAGACCGACCGCGACGTTCGCCGCGAAACCACCGGGGATCGCCTTGGTCTTGCCGTTGCCGTTCCGCGGCTTGCCGGCCGGGCCGGGAACCACGATGTCCACGAGAGCCTCGCCGATGACGAGCACGGGTGCGCTCATCGGGCGGACTCGGAGCCGCAGCGCATCACGGGCGACTGGTCGGCTCGGCCGCTGCCTCTGGTTCGCCTGCTGCACTCGCTCATGTGAACGGATCGTAGCCAACGCCCTTGGGCGGTGTTCGGGCGGATTGCGCGTCGCGAGACACTGTGAGCATGAGTTCCACAGGTCAGGGCGGTTCCGGCGAGGCTGCCGCTCCCGAAACGGCGCAGGAGCAGGCGGAGGCGGCCGCCCGGGAGAAGGCGCAGGTCCAGGCGGAGGCGAACGAGTACCGGCAGGCGTACCGGCGGGACAAGGCGAAGTCGCAGACCGTCGGGAACATGGTGTTCGCGCTGGCCATCTGCCTGGCCGTCGCAGCGTTCCTGATCATCGTGACGTGGCGGCCCAAGCAGGAGAAGGTGAACGCGGTCGAGTACACCGCGCAACTGCAGGACGCCCGCAAGGCCGCGCCGTGGGTCCGCGGGCCGGAGCCGATGCCGGCCGGATGGGCCGCGACCAGCGTGGACTTCCGGCACCCGCAGCAGGAGCCGATCACCTGGCACCTCGGGACCGTGACGAACGAGAAGAAATACGTCGGCCTCGAGCAGTCGAATGTGACCACCGGCAAATTCCCCACCGACAAGCTCGGCCGGACGTCCGACGACGGCACCTCGACGGTCGCCGGGGTCACCTGGCAGCGGAAGATCCTGCTCGACCGGAAGAACGAGAACGCCTTGATCCTGGTGGGTTCCGGCGTCACCACGATCGTCACCGGGAATGCCGGCTATCCGGCGCTTGAAGCGTTCGCTTCGGCTCTGCATTGAGCTGATCCGGGCCTTTGTGCTGACCTGAACTGGCCGGTATTGACCATTTCCCGGGCATTTCCGCCCACTTTCCGGACGGTCGTTGACACGTGCCCACGGCAAGCGGTTCGATCGAAGCTCGGCTTGTACGCTCGGGGACCAGCGGAAAGAGTCTCCTATGGCCACGCCGTCCCGGGCGCGGAGTTGATCGCCGATGTTCATCACGGGGCTTGTACTGGGGGCCGACAGTTCACCGCATCTCGGTGCGCCGTGGCAGTTGCTCGCCTACGAGGGCGGGACGTTGTTCGGCGCCGCGCTCGACAGTGCGCGTGAGTGCGGGTTCGACCAGTTGGTGGTGACGCTGGGGACCGCGTCGGAGCAGATCCACGACCGGATCGACCTGGACGGCGTCCGCGTGGTCGAGTCGCCGCACGCCGACACCGGCAGCGCCTCGATCGTGCCCGCGCTGGATGCCGTCGACCGGCGCGCCGACGGCATCGTCGTACTGCTCGGTGACCAGCCCGGCGTCACCTCGGCGACCGTCTGGTCGCTGGTCGCCGAGGTCGCCACCCCGATCGGCGTCTGCCGGTACGACGACGGCGAGGGCCATCCGTGCTGGTTCGGGCGCGAACTGTTCGGCGAGCTCCGCAACCTGCGCAGCGACGCCGACCTCTGGGACCCGATCAACGACGGCACCCACCCGGTCACCCGAGTCGATGCCATCGGCAACATGCCGCCGCGCGCCACCACCTGGTCCGCGTACCACCAACTGCTCTCCGGCCACCCCGCCGCACCGGAAGACCTCCCGCACTCCGCGCTGGCGCCCCAACACCCCCGCCCCCGCCGCCGCACCACCACCTGACCCGCCTTCCGCGCCTTCCGCACCACACCTGACGCACACCCCGCCCCGTCCGCGCCGCCGCACCACCACCTGCCCCCCGCCCCGTCCCCCCGCATTTGCTGGGTAGGCCAGGCAAATTGCTGGGTGGGCCAGTCAAATGGGGGGTTCGTGACGCGTTATACGGGTGTGGAACCCCGCATTTGACTGGCCTACCCAGCAAATGTGAGCTGGGTGGGACGGGGGACCGGGACGGGATGCCCGGAGCGGGACGGGGTAGAGCGGGGCGGGGGTGCGGGACGCGGGGTGCGGGACGGGGGGAGCGGGACGGGGTGGGGGGCTGTGTGGGTGGGTTAGTCGGCGCCGGCGAGGCGGAGGCCGATGACGCCGGTGACGATCAGGGCGAGGCAAGCCAGGCGGGTGGGGGTGACCGGCTCGTGGAACAAGACGATGCCGAGCGTCACCACGCCGACCGAGCCGACGCCGGTCCAGATCGCGTAGGCCGTACCGACCGGGAGACGGTCGAGCGTCTTCGCGAGCAGGGCAACCGAGATCACCCCGAACACGAGAACACCGACCGTCGGCCACAGCCGGCTGAACCCCTCACTGGGTTTAAGGCTGAGCGCGAACGCGATCTCGAACGCCGCCGCGGCGAGCAGAACGATCCAGGCCATCAGGCCGCCTGTGCTCCCCGCAGGTGCCGGTGCGTGACGCTCGCGACCCGGGCCCCGAGCGCCGACGCCGTACGCAGATCGGTGGCCGGCGGCGCCTTCTCCGCCGACAGGTCCGCGTCGGACTGCGCCATCGCGCCCAGCCAGCTGCCGAGCCGGTTGAGATCCTCGATGCTCGCGGTGCTCTCCGCCCAGCCCGGGTAGATGTCGAGACCGACCCAGATCATCCCGTGCTGCGCAGCGAACACGGCCAGGTCGACGAGGCTGTTCAGCTTGTCGCCGGACATCGCCTTCGAGTTCGTGAAGCCGGCCGCGATCTTGTCCCGCCAGGCGAGGTCGGCGGCCCAGATCCGGACGCTCTCCTCGGCGAACTTCTTGAACACCCAACTCGGGCTACCCATGTACGTCGGCGCGCCGAACACGATGCCGTCCGCAGCGGTCAGCCGGGCCCACACGTCCTCGGTCAGGTCGTCGATCGGCACCAGGTCGACGGTCGTCCCCGGAACCGAGGCGGCGCCGGCGGCGACTGCCTCCGCCTGCTTCGCGGTGTGCCCGTAGCCCGAGTGGTACGCGACGGCGATCCGCGCGTTCGTGTTGCTCATGTGCTTCCTCCGAAGTCGTTAGCGGACTACAGTCCGTCTTATGAACGACAGTACCGGACCGCAGTCCGCTTCACAACAGGGTCTGCCGATCGTGGGTGAGTCACGGCCGGAGCGAGCCGATGCGCGGCGCAATCGCCTGCGCGTACTGGAGGCGGCCGAGCGGCTGTTCACCGAGCACGGGGTGAAGAACGTCTCGCTCGACACGATCGCCGCGGAGGCGGGCGTCGGGAAAGGGACCGTGTTCCGGCGGTTCGGTGATCGTGCAGGGCTCGCTGTCGCGCTGCTGGACGAGCGTGAACAGGAACTGCAGGCCAAGATCCTCAGCGGGCCGCCACCGCTCGGTCCGGGTGCCACGCCGCTGGTCCGCGTGACTGCGTTCCTCGAGGCGTACCTCGACCTGCTCGACCGGCACGCCGCGTTGTTCATGGACAGCGAGAACGCCTCGGACGGTGCGCGCTACCGCATCGGCTCGTACCACCTGTGGCACCGCCACCTGTCGCACCTGATCGAAGCCGCCCGCCCAGAGCTGGACGCCGACTACACCGCCCACGCCCTGCTGGCACCGCTCGCGGCCGACCTGCACAACGCCCTACGCGCCCAGGGCTTCGAGCTCGACCGCTTGAAAGCCGGCCTCCGCGCGGTGGCTACAAGCTTGCTGACATCCTGACCTCGGGCAGGTCGTTCAGCGACGAGTACGCCCGGCCCGCGGTCTCCACGAACCCGTAGCGCGCGTAGAACCGCCGCGCCCGATTATTTGCCTCGAGCACCCATAGCTGGACGCTGTCACACCCGGACTCACGGAGGTCGGCGCAGGCGGCGTCGGTCAGCGCGCGGCCGGCGCCGGTTCCCCAGTGGTCGGGGTGGACGAACAGCGCGTACAACTCGCCGGTGTTCGCCGGGGCTTGTGGATCACGCTCCGGCCCGACGCCCGCGTACCCGATCACGTCGCCGTCGAGCAACGCAACGTGCAGCCGCGAGCGCCCGGCCGCAATGCTGTCGGTCCAGGATGCGGCGATCGCGGTCGGGTCCATTGCGTCCAGGAAGTCCTGGGGGACCAGGCCGGTGAAAGCGGCGTGCCAGCTGGCGACCCGTGCCTCGGCGGCCCCGAGAAGATCGGCAGGACGAGCGAGCCGCGTCGCCAACCGCGTGTTCAGTTGCTGGGTTTTTCTTCGTGGGCGGCTTGGGCTTTGGTGAGGCGTTCGCGGGCGCCGTCCAGCCAGCGCTGGCAGGTGCCGGCGAGCTCCTCGCCGCGCTCCCACAGGGCCAGGGATTCCTCGAGCGACGTGCCGCCGGCTTCGAGCTTGCGGACCACGTCGACGAGCTCCTCGCGGGCCTGCTCGTAGGTCATCTCAGGTCGGTCGGCACTCACGCGTTCTCCTCGGACTTGACTTCGACCGTGAACCGGCCGTCACTGACCCGCGCCTGCAGCAGGTCTCCCGGCGCCACCTGCGCCACCTCCCGGACCGCGGTCCCGTCGGCCAGCTGGAGCACCGAGTATCCGCGCTCGAGTGTCGCCTTCGGGGACAGCGCCCGGACGCTTGCCAGCCGGTGCGCGATGTCGTCGCTCGCCCGGTCGAGTCGATGGGTGAGCGTCCGGCGGCTGCGCTCGATCAGCGCCGCGACCTCGTCGGAGCGCCGCTGCAGGTCCGTGACCGGCGCCGCGAGGGCCGGGCGCGAACGGATCGAGGCCAGTGCGTGCGTCTCGCGATCCAGCCAGGACGTGATCGCCCGCAGCCCCCGTTCGCGCAGCATCCGGACGCCGTCGAGCTCCTCGCGGACGTCGGGCACGATCCTTTTCGCCGCATCGGTCGGTGTCGACGCGCGCAGGTCCGCGACCAGGTCGAGCAGCGGCGAGTCCGGCTCGTGACCGATCGCGCTCACCACCGGAGTACGAGTCTTCGACACCGCACGGATCAGACCCTCGTCGGAGAACGGGAGCAGGTCCTCCAGCGACCCGCCGCCGCGGGCGATCACGATCACCTCGACCGAATCGTCCGCATCCAGCTTCCGCAAGGCCTGCATCACCTCGCCGGCCGCCGACGGTCCCTGGACCGACGCGTACTCGATCCGGAACGCGACGGCCGGCCAGCGGCGCTTCGCGTTCTCCAGGACGTCGCGCTCGGCCGCCGAGTCCCGCCCGCAGATCAGGCCGATCGTGTGCGGCAGAAAGGGCAGCTTCTGCTTGCGGTACGACTCGAAGAGGCCCTCCGCGCCGAGCAGCTGCTTGAGCCGCTCGATCCGGGCGAGCAGCTCGCCGATCCCGACGTGCCGGATCTCGCTGACCGCGAGCGCGAGCGTCCCGCGCCGGGCGAAGAAGTTCGGCTTGGCGTGCACCAGGACGCGCGAACCGTCCCGGACCTCGACGGCCTCGAACACCCGTCGGTTGCAGGTGAACCGCAGCGAGATGTCCGCATCGGTGTCGCGGAGCGTGCCGAACACCGTCGTCGTACCGCGCCCGATCGAGACGTCCGTCAGCTGCCCCTCGACCCACACGGACCCGAGCTGGTTGATCCAGCTCGCAATCCCGTTCGCGATCGTGCGAACGGCCGCAGGCGCTTCCGGCGACGTCTCCAAAGCCACGCCCAAGACCCTACGGCCCCGCACCGACAATCCCTAACGTTGAGTAATGCGCCCACTCCTGCTGCTGGATTTCGACGGACCGCTCAACCCGCACGCCGCCGACGGCATCCCGCCTGGGTACCAGCGCCACCAGATCACCGAGGGGGCGAAGACCTGGCGGATCCTGCTGAATCCACAGCACGGCGTGGAGCTCAACGACCTCACGTCCAGCTTCGACCTCGTGTGGGCGAGCAGCTGGGAGCACGGCGCCAATCGCCTGCTCGGCCCGCTTCTCGGGCTGCCTGAGCTGCCAACGATCCTCTGGCCTGACCGTTCGCCGGTACGCCGTGGGTCCTGGAAGGCGCCGTACATCGCCGACTGGGTTGGCGATCGCCCGTTCGCCTGGGTCGACGACGAGATCGGCAAGCCGGAGCGGGAACGCTTCCCCGGCCAACTGATCCTTCCGGTCGACGCAACCGTAGGTCTGACCGGCAAGCACTTCGCCGCCCTCCGCGCCTGGGCCCGAAAACCCTTTGCGGACAAGGGTTTTCCCAGGCATTCTTAACGCACTGGTAACACCTCCCACGGAGGAGCCGCCCGGACAGGGCGGGCGGCTCCCCGATGTACCTTCCGTGGTGACGCTGTTCACACTGTCCGATGTGGGCGTGTCGATCGCGGCCCGTACGATGGGCGGCGTGACTGAGGAGACCGGTACGACGACCAAGCGGGTGCTGCTGGCGGCGCCGCGTGGGTACTGCGCGGGCGTGGACCGCGCCGTGGTGGCGGTCGAGAAGGCGCTCGATCTGTACGGGCCGCCGGTGTACGTGCGCAAGGAGATCGTGCACAACAAGTACGTCGTGCAGACCCTGCAGAAGCGCGGCGCGATCTTCGTCGACGAGACCGCCGAGGTGCCCGAGGGGGAGACGGTGATCTTCTCGGCGCACGGCGTTGCCCCGGTGGTGCACGAAGAGGCCGCCTCCCGGCAGTTGAAGACGATCGACGCGACCTGCCCGCTGGTCACCAAGGTGCACCACGAGGCGAAGCGGTTCGCCGCGACCGACTACGACATCCTGCTGATCGGCCACGAGGGCCACGAGGAGGTCATCGGCACCGCCGGCGAGGCCCCCGAGCACGTGCACCTGGTCGACGGACCCGACGACGTACCGAATGTCACCGTCCGCGACCCCGAGAAGGTCGTCTGGCTGTCCCAGACCACATTGTCCGTCGACGAGACCATGGAGACGGTACGCCGGCTGCGCGAGCGCTTCCCGCACTTGCAGGATCCGCCGAGCGACGACATCTGCTACGCCACCCAGAACCGGCAGGCCGCGGTCAAGAAGCTCGCGCCCGAGGCCGACCTGATGCTCGTCGTCGGCTCCCGGAACTCGTCGAACTCGGTGCGTCTGGTCGAGGTCGCGGTGGAGCACGGTGCGAAGGCCGGCTACCTGGTCGACTTCGCAGACGAGATCGACGAGGCCTGGCTGGAGGGTGTGGACTCGGTCGGGGTCAGCAGCGGCGCGAGCGTCCCCGAGGTGCTCGTCCGGGACGTACTGCGCTGGCTCGCCGAGCGTGGGTACGGCGACGTACGCGAGATCACGGCTGCGGAGGAGAGCCTGACGTTCGCTCTCCCCCGCGACCTGCGCACCGACCTGAAGGCAGCCGGCCTCCCCACCACCGGCACCTCCGACCACGCCTGGACTATTTGACCGTCACGTTCGCCGTCGCGGTCACCGGGACCCAGCCCTTCGCGCCGCAGTACCGGACCGTGTAGCTGATCTTGTAGGTGCCTGCCTTCGTGTACGTGTGATTGCTCGGCGGCGTCGGCGCGGGCGACATCCAGTCGATCAGCGCCCTCGTCTGCTGCCCGGTTTTCGTCGTGTGCGAGTCGACGCAGTTGACCGTGCCGGCGTCCGAACCGTTCTGCTGGCCGTCGCCGAACGTGTAGTTCTCGCTGCCGAGAACAGAGGTGAACGAGCCGGACTTGTCGTCGCCGACCGGCACCCGGACCGTTCCCTTGGCGGTCATGTTCACCGTCACCACCCGGCCTTTGACGGTCGGGTGCAGGCTGACGTCCAGGCTGAGCCGCGGTGCGGCCGGCGTGTTCGAGCTGCTCGACGTCGAGACCGGCGGCGGCGTGTTGGTGTTCGTGTTCTGGGTGTTCGGGTTCGGGGTATGTACGGCGCCCACGTGCACCGACGTGCTGCCGGTGGTTCCGGGCGCTGACGGGGTTCGTGTGGGTGTTGTAGTGGGGGTGGATGACGGCGGCGGCGTGCTTGTCGGTGCCACGACGCTCGGGGTGTTGGAGACCGGTGGGCGGCCGTCGATGTCGGTGACGTTGTTGACGGCGAACGCCACGGCGACCACTGCGGCGGCGGTCAGGGTGAGCGCACCGGCGGTACGCCGGCGTCGTGCCGTCCGGACCCGGGCGAACACGGCCTCGCTGGGCACTGTGCTCGGCGGCGGCGGATCGGCAACCAGCTGCTCGAACTTGTTCTTCAGATCGTCGGTCATGTCAGCCCTCCTTCTGGACCGTGGGGCGCATCGCGGCGGGACTCGTGCTGGGGATCGCGGTGATCAGTTCGTGTTCGCGGAGCTTCGCCAGCCCGCGGGAGACGCTCGACTTCACGGTGCCGATCGAGCAGCCCATGATCTGGGCGATCTCGGCCTCCGGAAGATCTTCGAAGTACCGCAGGACCAGCGCCGCGCGGGTACGGCGGGGCAGCGTCGCGAGTGCGCGGAGCAACAGGTCCCGGTCGTCGACCGTGCCGTACTGCTCCTGCGCCCCGTGCTCGGGCAGCTGCTCGGTCGGTGTTTCGCCGCGCCACTTCCGGCGCCACCACTGCGTGCTGGTGTTCACCATCACGGTCCGGGTGTAGCTCTCCAGCGCGGTGCCGCTGCGCAAGGAATTCCGGTGGAACCACACCTTCGTCAGCGCGGTCTGCACCAGATCCTCGGCAAGATGCCATTCACCCGTCAGCAGATATCCGAACCGCTGCAGTGCGGTGAACCGCCCGTCCACGAACTCGGCGAATTCGTGGTCGCGTCCTGGATCCATCCCAACCCCCATCTCGTTCAACTCGGTCAGACTTGTGATGCCTGAGCGGGCCGGAAAGGTTGAGCGGTACTCCGGGCCGATGTCAGCGCGACGTCCCGAGTGACTTGCCGAGGTAGCCGCGGGCAATCATCGTGACCCACTGGTAGACGGCGTCCTCCGCCGGGGCCAGCGGACCGGGGCGGTAGTGCGGTGACTCGGCGCCGCGCTGCACCGACTCGCAGGCGGCCCAGTCCTCGCGGTTGGTGATGTCCCAGAACTCCACCGCGTACGACGGATCGGACACTCCTGCGGGGAAGTACCAGGAGCATTCGATCGTGGTGCGGCCCGGCGTACGGGGCTCCAGGCGGTGGGTCATCACGTAGTCGGGGTGCAGCGAGATGAGCAGGTTCGGGAAGAGGCCGAGGTAGTTGACCCGGCGCGGATCCACGCCATCGATCGGGATGCCGTGGGACCGGCCGTCGAGCGACATCGTCTCGGCGTCCGGCCGTAGATCCATCAGCCCGCCGACCCAGGCTCCGGGCAGGTCCCAGTTGTCGCCCGAGGTCGGCGGTGACACCTTGCACAGCTCGGGGTGGATCAGCGGGCAGTGGTAGCACTCGTGGTAGTTCTCGACGATCGTCTTCCAGTTCGCCGCCACGTCGTACGTGTGCCGCGCCTTCAGGGCCAGCGTCTCCGGCGCGTACGGGGCGACCAGGCCGGTGAGTCCGCCGAGATGGTCCGCGAACGCCGTCGCCGTACCGGTCGCGTTCACGAACAGCCAGCCCTGCCATACCTCGGCCGGCAGCTCGACCAGCCCGTACGGCATCGTGTCGAACGTGTCGCCCATCCGTGGCGCGGCCTTCACCGAGCCGTCGAGCTCGTACGACCAGCCGTGGTACGGGCACACCACCGCGCGCCGATCGCTGGTCTCGTCACGCTGCAGCAGCTCGTGCCCGCGATGCCTGCACACGTTGGCGAACGCCCGCGGCCGCTCGCCGAACGTCACCACGGTTGCGATGTCCCCGACGGTCACCTCGCGGTACGTCGTACCGGCTGCCAACTCGTCGACGCGCCCGAGGCAGGTCCACGTCCCCGCGAAGAAGTTCCGACGCTCCCAGGTCAGGACGTCGGGGTCGACGTACGCCGCACGCGGCAGCATGACCGATTCGCCGTGCGGGCGCAGCGAAGGCTCCAGGGCGTCGGCAGGCAGCATCTGCCTACTATCGGGCGAACTCCACGTATTTGCCCAGCACGTAGTCCCAGCCGGTGTCGTAGCTGAGCCGGGCCCGGCCGCCGTCGCCGCGCTCCCAGCCGGAGTGCACGAGCTTGACCTCGGTGCCGTCGCCGGCCGTGGCGAAGGTGACCGTCACCTGCCCGGCCTCCGCGGGATCGCCGCCCGGGTGCCAGCTGAAGCTGAGCCCGGCCGGCGGGTCCCACTCCGAGACCGTGCCCCAGGTCGCGATCTCGCCGTCGGCACCGTGCTCGACGATGCGTCCGCCGACGGCGCCTTCCAGCCGTACTTCGTGTGCGGCCGCCTCGCCGACCGAGTGGCTGAACAGCGGCCACCACGCCGACGTCTCCGCCGTGAACGCCTCGAAGGCGCGATCGACACCGACCGGCACGACCACGGTCTTCACCAGCGGTGAGATGTCTTGTTCCACAGTCATTTCCGTTCCTCCTCGGTCCCCTGAGCAGTTCGCCGCACGTGGTCTGCGTACGCCTGCAGCGCGTCGCCCCAGAACTGGTCGAGCCAGCTGCGCAGCTCGTCGAGCCCGGCCTGCTGGACGCGGTAGATGTTCCGCGTCCCGCGGGACTCGTGCTGCACCAGACCGACCGCGCCGAGCACCTTCAGGTGCTGCGAGATCGCGGGCCGGCTGACGGGCACGTGCTCGGCGAGTACACCGACCGAGCACGGCCCGCCTGTCCGCAGCGTCTCGAGGATCACCCGGCGGGTCGGGTCGCCCAGTGCGTCCAGCACCGGTCCGACCGCCTGCAGTGATCCGTAAGTATCCACGAACGGTAAGTTGCCACTAACGGATTGAAGAGTCAAGCCTCGGGACTCAGTTGAGCGGATCCAGGATCAGTGCGGCCTGCTGCGGGTTGCCGTCGTGCACGAGCGCCTCGTGGTTGCCGACGTCGTCGAACGCGAACCCGTACGCGCGCCCGTCGACCATCTGCGAGTGGATGATCTTCGAGTACTGGTTGGTGACCGCGTCCTGGTAGAAGTTCGCGTCGCTGGCGTCCGGCTGGTTCGGGTTCGTCAGCAGGGTGGAGCGGTTGTACCCGGCGCACAACGTCCGGGAGATCGGGCCGCGAACCTGGTCGTTCGGTGCGTCGAGCAACTTGGCGCAGCCGAACACGCTGGCCGAGTCGGGCTTCTGGAACGAGGTGACGACGGCGCCCGCGCTGTTGGCGAAGTTCATGACGGAGCCGGACACCTTGCCGAAGTACTTCGTGTCCGGCTGGTCGCCGAACGGCGTGACGGTCAGCGTCTCCGAGCTGTACTTCGACCACACCCGGTTGATGTAGTCGTCCATCGCGCTCGCCGGCAGCGCGCCGATCTCGACGCCGTACGTCGGGGACAGCGCGCGCAGCGCCGTGCCGTCGGGCGCGGTCTGGATCAGGCCGCCCCAGCCGCCGGCGGCGTTCCGGAGCGAGTTGTAGACCGCGTTGTACCCGCCGGACTTGAGGTGGCCGGTGGTGCTGGAGTTCACGCTGACCGCATACGGGGCGGAGAACATGTCGACCTGGGTGCTGTTGATCCACAGCCCGCCGTCGTTGAGCGTGTACTCCGACCAGTTGAACAGGATGTTCCGGTTCGGGTCGCTCGGGTTCTGTACGGCGGGCTGCACCAGGCCGCCGGTGGTGAGCTTGAAGACGAGCTTCTGCCCGTACGAGAAGTAGACGCGGCCGGAGAACTTCGGCATCTGGATCGTCACCGACTGCCCGTTCGCCGGGCCCGCGATCGACGCGTCCGGCGCCGGGGTGGGCGGATTGCCGCCGGCCGGCCAGGCGTGGAACGTGCCGGATGCGTCGCCCCAGCCCTGCTGCCCGGTCGCCAGGTTGGTGCCGAGGTTGTAGATGTAGACCGGGTCGCCACGACCCGAGTTGTTGGTGATCGTCAACGGAATCGTCGCCGGGACCGCAGCGTCGGCGGGCCGCTCCGGCGCCGCCGACAGCACCCCGGCCACCGCCACGGCAGCCGCGACGACCCCGAGCACTCTGTTTCTGAAGCGCATCATTTCTCCTCACGTCCGCTTGAGAGAGCGCTCTCATCGTTGCGTGCCACCAACACCGACTGTCAACACCTCATCACTGTCGGCTTTCCGCCACCCTCGCACGGCCACCCCCCGCACGGCCATCCCCGCATGGCCGATCCCCACCCGGCCGATCCCCACCCGGCCGATCCCCACCCAGCCGATCCCCGCGCAGCCAGCCCTCTGCGCAGCCAACGCCCGCGCCGCCGACTCGCGCGCGCCCAGGCCCGCGCCGAGACCCCTCGCTCGGCTGGCCCCTGCCGCCAACCTCCGCGCAGCCAACGCCCGCGCCGCCGATGACGCTTGACCGCCGACCCGCATGGTGACGGCCGCCGGATGTCGAGTCGTGGAAGTTGGCTGCATTTAGCGAGCCACTTTCCACGACTCACGCCCGCCCCTCGGACCATTCGCCACGACTCGGCGGAGTCGGCTGTCGATGTGGCGCCAAGCCTCGTCTGGCGAGCCAACCGTCCGTCGAGTCGTGGATTCCGGCTGCGCAAATCAACCCAAATCCACGACTCGAGGCCGCGCCAGGAGCCGTCAACGCGCCGAGTCGTGCGTTTAGGCTGCGAAATTCGCATTTCGCGAGCCACTGTCCACGACTCGGTGTCCGGTGCCGGAACCATTCGCCACGACTCGGCGAACCGCGCGGAAGTCGGCGGGTTGCAGGGGACGGGCGAGGTGGGCGGGAGGCGTGTTTCGCCGGTGACGCCGTCGACGGACTCGAGATTGAGGTCCGCTTGGTGGTGTGGCGGCCGCACTCCTCAAGCAGCGCGAGCCGGCCGCCTGCCGCCGACCGGGACCATGACCGGGACCGCCGTTCGTGGCCGTCGACCGTGGTCGTCGACCGGGGGTGTTGGTGGTGGGTGGTGGTTGTTCTGCCGGGGGCGGACCGCTGCGTTCCGGGTGGACGTGTGGTGGTTGGGGTCGAGTGGCCCGACCAACGCGTCGGCCGCACTCGCGGCGATCGGCGGTTCGGGGAATGGGTCAGCCGGCTTGGGAGGGGGGCCAGCGGTGGGTGGTGGGGGGCTCCTCGAGGGCCAGGAACTCGGGGGCGGTGAGTGGGCGGACGGATGCTTCGATGGACTCCATGGCGGTCAGTTCGGACTCGGTGACGTGCAGGTCGCGGAGTTTGCGGGCGGTGATGAAGACGCGGCGCTCGAAGGAGCCGACCGTCCCGTTGTAGGCCTCGACGGCGGACGTGAGGGAGCGGCCGACCCGGCCCAGGTGGTCGCCCATCGTGCCGAGTCGTTCGTACAGCTCGCGGCCGAGCTCGAACACCTGCTGGGCGGACTCGGTCAGCGCCGACTGGTTCCACGCGTACGCCGCCGCGCGCAGCGTCGCGATCAGCGTGGTCGGCGTCGCCAGGATCACCCGGCGCTCGGCCGCGTACTCCAGCAGGGACGGCTCGACGTCGAGGGCCGCGGACAGGAACGATTCGCCCGGCACGAACAGGATGACGAACTCGGGCGACGGCGACAGCCGCGTCCAGTACGCCTTCGCCGCGAGCTGGTCGACGTGCGTCCGCAGGTGCCGGGCGTGCGCCCGCAGGCGGTCCTCGCGGAACTCCGCGTCGTCGGACTCGCTCGCGTCCAGGAACGCGGCCAGCGGCACCTTCGAGTCGACGACCAGATTCTTGCCTTCGGCAAGCCTCACCACGAGATCCGGCCGCAGGATGCCGTCCTCGCCGAAGGTCGTCGCCTGCTCGGTGAAGTCGCAGTGCGCCACCATCCCGGCGAGCTCGACCGTACGACGCAGATGCAGCTCGCCCCAGCGCCCGCGCACCTGCGGTTTTCGCAGTGCGGTGGACAGCGACGCGGTCTCGCGACGCAACGCCTCGCCGCTCATCCGCACCTCGTTCACCTGCTGATGCAGCTGGCTCTGCCACGCGGCGCGCCCCTTCTCGAGCTGATTCAGCTGTGCGTGCAGGCGATCCAGCGCCTCCTTGACGACGGCCTGACCACCCATCTGCTGGCCGACGCTCGTCCGCTCCTGGGTCAGCTCGACGACGCGGTCCTCGGCCGCGTCGCGCTCGGCGGTGATCCGCGCGAGCTGCGCGCCGTCCCGCCCGCGCACCCACAGCACGCCGAAGACAGCACCCAGCAGCAGCCCCACCACCAGGAAGAGCAGGATCAGCAAGATCGTCGTACCCGTCATGTCACCGATAGTGCCGAACGCCACCGACAGTTTCGGTGACATTGCGCACCGAGTTCCGGGAAAGTACCGGAAGAGGTCCGGTTCAGTTCCGAATCAGGCGGGCGTTCAAGCTGGTGTGGCCTCGAGGACGAACATGTCCGAGGACGTCGGGATCGTCTGTGTCAACTCCAGATCGGCGCCCGCGAGGAGCGTTCGGTACTCGTCGGTGGTGCGCTCCAGCCCGCCGGTCATCACGAGCATGTTCAGATCGGTGAACGCGGTCCGCAGTGGATCCGGTGCCTGATCCAGCAGTTGCTCCAGGATCAGCAGCCGGCCGTCAGAGGGCATCGCGCGCCGCACGCTGCGGAGAATCGCGATCGCCTCCGCGTCCGCCCAGTCGTGCAGTACGGACTTGAGCAGGTGCAACGAACCTTCGGGCACCGCTTCGAAGAAGCTGCCGCCGACGACCCGGCAACCGACGACCGCCTCCGCGACGACGGCGGGCTGGTCGAACAGCACGCCCTCCACCGACGAGTAGCGCGCCAGGATCGTCCCCAGCAGCAGGCCGCGTCCGCCGCCGACATCCACCACGGTCGGAAAGCGACCGAAGTCGTACGCCGCCGCGATCGCATCCGCCTGCGTCTTCGAGATCGCCACCATCGCGGCGTCGAACAGTTCACGTTCCGCCGGATGCTTGTCGCGGTACGACCAGAGCGACTCGCCGTGCACCGACGAGAACGCCGTCTCGCCCGTACGGACGCTGTGTTCGAGAGCGCCGTACGCCTGCCACTGCGACCCCTGTCCGATGTACCGAGCCCAGCCGGCGATCGACTGCGGTGCATCGGTCCGCAACGCGTCGCCGAGGGACGTGTTCTGGTAGCGCCCGTCGGCCGCCTCGTACAGCCCGAGCGCTGTCAGTGCTCGCAGCAGGCGCCCGAGGGCGACCTGGTCCGACGAGGTGAGCTCGGCCAGTTCGGCCGCGGTCTTCGGACCCTCGGCGAGCAGATCGCTCAGTCGCAGCGCCGCGGCCACGTGCACGGCCTGCGTCACTTGGAACCCCGAGGTCAGGCGCTGCAACTGCCGGGAAGCGTCCATACGTCCATCTTGCGACGTTCAGCGGTTCAGCGCTGCTCGCACTGCATGGCGGGGAACGTGTACCCCTGCGCCTTCAGCACCGGCAGCACCTGCTTGAGCGCCGCGACCGTCTGCGTACGGTTCCCGCCGCCGTCGTGCATCAGGACGATCCGGCCGCTGTGCGCGTGGGTGAGGATGTTGTGCACGATCGCGCTGGTTCCGGGACGGGCCCAATCCCGCGGGTCGACGT
Source organism: Kribbella sp. NPDC048928 (assembly GCF_043197975.1). Lineage (NCBI taxonomy): Bacteria > Bacillati > Actinomycetota > Actinomycetes > Propionibacteriales > Kribbellaceae > Kribbella > Kribbella sp. NPDC048928. The sequence goes on from NZ_JBICUC010000009.1 coordinate 275,692, forward strand.
CCCACAGCACCTGCACCATGCCGGCCGCCTTGATCTCGGCGCGGACCTTCGTGTTCGTCGCGCCGTACGGCGGGCGGAAGCAGGTGGAGTGCGGTCCGTCGAAGATCTCGTGGTGCCGCTTCGCCGGCGAGACCGCGGTCAGCTGCGGATGCGTGATCGAGTGGCTGCCGATGGTGTTGCCTGCGGCAAGCACCTGCTCGCGGAGCCCGGCGTGCTCGCTCTGCATCTCGCCGAGCTCGAAGAACGTCGCGTGCGCACCGTACTGCGCCAGCGTCGCCAGCACCTGCGGGGTCCAGGTCGGGTCCGGTCCGTCGTCGAAGGTCAGGAACAGCACCTTTCCGTTGCCTGCGGCAAGCGTTGGGTTCGGCGGCAGCGGCTTGGCGGGCGTCGAGGGCGGGGTGCTCTGCGTCGGCGTACTGCTGACGGCCTCCGTGGGAGTGCCGGTCGGTGTCGCCGAGGCCTGCGTGGTCGCTGCGGCCGGGTGCGGCTGACGCGAATGCCCGACCGCGGCTGCCATCATCCAGCCGCCGACCGCGGCGAGCGCAACCAACGTCGTGACGAATGCGGCGAACTTGCGGGTCATGGCGTTTCCCCTTGCAGATCAGACGGTTCTGTCCCCAGTGCTCCCCGTCAGGAGCGCCTCACACCACAAGAGACGCCTTACTCCGCAGGTTGGTTGGCATCGCGATGTTGCGGTGAGATCTCGACCGTTGCGGTCGTGCCGCGGTGGTACAGCCGGCCTTCCAGCGCCTTCACGCTCGCCACCAGTACGAAGCTCATACTGACCAGCAACGACCACGCACCGAACTTCGCCGGATGCACGAGTCGCCACACGCTGACCTGGTCCGGATAGTTCCACGCGTCCAGGAACGTGCCGAAGTTCTCCGCGATCCACAGGAAGAACCCGATCAGCGCGAACGACACCGCGAGCGGCATCCGGTACCTGCGGACGCCGACGGTGAAGAAGACCCACGTGCGTCGGAGTACGAAGAGCAGAGCGACCGTGATCGGGATGCGCAGGTCGGGGATCCAGTGATGGGTGAAGAAGTTCGCGTAGATCCCGACCGCGCAGATCGTGGTGAGCACGGGGCGGTAGTTGCTGACCCGGAGGTCGAAGCGGCGCCACGCCTGGCACAGGTAGCTGCCGACGGCCGCGTACATGAAGCCGGCGAACAGCGGTACGCCGGCGAACTTCGTGACCGCGTCGCCCGGGTACTGCCAGGAGCCGATCTGGACCTTGAACAGCTCCAGCCCCAGTCCGATCAGGTGAAACGCGAAGATCACCGCCACCTCACGCCACGTCTCCAGGCGGACCGCCCAGAACAGGATCGTCAACATGAGGCAGTAGATCAGCAGCGCGTCGTACCGGGCGATCGGCAGGTCGACGTACTTCGAGACCGCCAGGCCGGCGAACAGGAACGCCGGGAACAGGCAAGACACCAGTTCGAGCCACCCGAACCGGAGGAGCTGCAGGCAACCGGTCACGAAGCGTGAAGGGATTCCGGCACGGTCGGTCCAGGTGGTCACCCAGGGAAGACGCCCCCCGGCGAGCTCTGGTTCGGACCACGGATTGGGGTACTTGGGTCTTCGCCGCGTAACCTTGACGCCCGTGGCACTCACCATCGGAATCGTCGGGCTCCCGAACGCGGGCAAGTCCACCCTGTTCAATGCGCTGACCAAGAACGACGTGCTCGCCGCGAACTACCCGTTCGCGACCATCGAGCCGAACGTCGGGGTGGTCGGTGTGCCGGACCCGCGGCTGGGGAAGCTGGCCGAGCTGTTCAGCTCGCAGAAGGTGATTCCGGCGACCGTGCAGTTCGTCGACATCGCCGGCATCGTCCGCGGCGCGTCGGAGGGTGAGGGGCTGGGTAACAAGTTCCTCAGCCACATCCGCGAGTCGGACGCGATCTGCCAGGTCACCCGGGTGTTCCGCGACGACGACGTCACGCACGTCGACGGCAAGGTCTCGCCGGCCGACGACATCTCCACCATCCAGACCGAGCTGATCCTCGCCGACCTGCAGACCGTCGAGAAGGCGATCCCGCGGCTGGAGAAGGAAGCCCGGCTGAAGAAGGAGAGCGCGGTCGTGCTCGACGCGGTCCGCGAGGCGCAGAAGCACCTCGAGGCCGGTACGCCGGTGATCGCGACCGACGTGGACACCGACGCGATCCGCGAGCTGATGCTGATGACCGCCAAGCCGTACCTGTACGTCTTCAACTGCGACGCGGACGAGCTCGCCGACGAGGAGCTCAAGCAGAAGATGCGGGACCTGGTCGCGCCGGCCGAGGCGATCTTCCTGGACGCCAAGTTCGAGGCCGAGCTGGTCGAGCTGGGCGACGAGGACGAGGCCCGCGAGATGCTCACCGAGATGGGCATCGACGAGCCCGGCCTCGATCTGCTCGCCCGGGTCGGCTTCGACACCCTCGGTCTGCAGACGTACCTGACCGCCGGGCCGAAGGAGTCCCGCGCCTGGACGATCAAGCGCGGCGCCACCGCGCCGGAGGCCGCCGGGGTCATCCACACCGACTTCCAGCGCGGCTTCATCAAGGCCGAGATTGTCTCGTTCGACGACCTGATGGACGCCGGCTCCATGAACGCCGCCCGCTCCGCCGGCAAGGTCCGCATGGAAGGCAAGGACTACACCATGCAAGACGGCGACGTAGTCGAATTCCGCTTCAACGTCTGAAAAGCGCACCGGCGGCTGCTGGAGGAGCTCCGGGTCCCTCGCCCGGCAAAGTGTCTTCGCTCGTAGACATTTGCTGCTTGTCTCCGTTCATGGACAGTAGGATGATGTCTATGAACGAGGACAATGGGAGGAGGTTCGATGCGTGACGTCACCATCGCCGACTGGAACAAGCTCGGCGCGACCATCAAGGCTGAGCGGACGCGCCTGACTCTGAGTCAGCACGAGTTGGCTGCCCGAGCCGGAGTCTCTCGATCCTGGCTGGCCAAGCTTGAAGCGGGTCATCGTGGAGCGGAGTTCGAGCAGATCCTGCGGCTACTGGATGCACTTGGCGTGTCGCTCATCCTCCGTTCGGACAGCTCTGCGCCCGCCGAGGGCGGGGTTAGTGCGAGCGCAGCTTCAGCTCACCGAGCAGATCCGGACTTCGGGGCGCTGCGGGAGCTGATGGACAAGCATCAGCACAGCGCCGAGATCCGCCGACGCGCCTGGTACCCCGACGTGCTCGAGCCGGACCGCTCCGACAATGGCTGAGCGCCTGGCTGTCCTGCTGTACGGACAGGTGGTTGGCCAACTGGAGCGGACAGCCGAAGGAGGTCCTCCAGTGTTCAGCTATGAGGACGCGTATGCGGCCGTCGGCACGGTGCCCCTTTCGGTGCGGCTCCCGATCGCGTCGACGTCCTATTCGGCGCAACGAGTCGAGCCCTACCTGCGCGGGCTCCTTCCCGAGAACGGGATGACGCTCGGGCGATGGGCAGATCGGCTCGGAGTGGCACCGGACGACTACTTCGCGATCTTGGCCGAGATGGGTTGGGAATGTCCTGGTGCGGTGCAGTTCTGCCGCATCGACGATGTTGATGACCTGCAGAGCCGCGGTGGAGAACACAGGCCGGTTGACGATGCTTACATTGCCGAGCGCCTGCGCGAACTCGTTGCCGAACCTGCCTCGTGGAGTATGCCCGACGAGCACTGGTCGCTCGGAGGGCAACAGGAGAAGTTCGCCCTGACGTTGCTCGCCGGTCAATGGCATGAGGCGCACGGATCCGCAGCCACAACGCACATCATCAAGCCCGGCATCAAGGTCTTGCATCATCAGGCGCTTGTCGAACACCTCACGATGGCTGCCGCGTCTGAGCTCGGAGTTGATGTTGCGGCCAGTCGCGTCGTTCAGTTCGGTGATCAGTGGGCGCTTGTGGTCGAGCGCTTCGACCGGGTTGTCGGACGCGACGGTTCTGTCGTCCGCGTCCATCAAGAGGACTTCTGTCAAGCGCTTGGCCGGCTCCCTGAAATGAAGTACGAGTCTCGTGGCGGCCCCAGGCTTACCGATATGGCAGGCCTTGTCAGGCGATGGTCCTCAGACCGGGACGACGACCTGATGGCGCTCGCGGATTTCGCAGCCATCAATCTCGTCGCAGGCGCGCCTGATGGGCACTCGAAGAACATCTCGCTTCTCATCGCGCCCGACGGGCGCCGCCGGATTGCACCTCTTTACGACCTCGCCACCGGCCTGAGCTACGACCGGGGCTCGGTCGAACGAAGCGTTGCGCTCTCAATCGGAGGCGAGCGGATGTTCAGTCGGGTGCGGCGCAGGCAGTGGGAAAAGGCGGCCGGAACTCTGGGCCTAGGGCCTGACCTGCTGATCGGCCGCGCCGGCGGGCTTGTCGAGAGGTATCCGGATGCCTTCGAACGAGCGGTGTCCAATGCCCAGGACATCCCGGGAGCCGCAGAGGTCGGTGCTCGGACCCTGCCGGCGCTACGCGACCACTGCGAGCGCCTCGCGCAGCAACTTGCCTGAGACCCAAGATCGTGAAATTGGTCGGTGGCTCATCGAGGCGGAACACGTGTGAGGTGCTGGTTGGGGGTCACTGTTGGGTGGGTGGTGTGCCGAAGAGGATGAGGTTGGCGTCGGGGTCTCGGACGACGAACTCGTTGGCTCCCCAGGGCTTCTGCTGCAGCCTCTCCTGGAACTCGACGCCCGCAGCCTGGAACTCGAGGAAGAGCTCCTTGGCGTTGGTGGTCCGGATGCTTGCCGACAGGAGTTGCTCCCGCTCGCGCACATCAGCCACGAACGGCGACTCGTCGACGTGCCGCAGGTTGAAGACGGCATCGCCACGGCGGACCTCGCCGTAGAACGGCGGCTCGCCGTAGGTGAAGACGACGTCGAACCCGAGAAGGGTCCGGTAGAAGGTCAACGCGCGCTGGAAGTCGGTGACGAACACCTGGGCGCTTGCTTGCTGGAGCTGGAGTGCGGACGTACCGGTGACAGGCATCGGTGGGTTCTCCTTCAGGTCGGACCAGGATGTGAACCCGAGCTCGGACGCGACGACCTCCTGGGCCTCGTGCAGAGCGAACTCCGCAGCGAGCACCTCGCGATCGGTCAGACCGGCAAACCGAGGCAACGCCACACGCAGGCGTGCCGCCACCGGATAGACACCGGTACGGTGCTGGCGCACCAGGTGTTTCGCGCGCTTCCTGAGGTTCTCGAGTTCATCCATGGTCGATGAACGAGTGGGCATGGCCCTTTCCGGACTCTCCAGGTGCGCCTCGATCGCGCTGGGTTCACGGTACCGGTTCGGCGCCCGGACGACAACGGACGCAACCGGGATCCCGCGACTCGGTAGCGTCTGGGGATCAGCGACGGAGGGCGAATCGTGATGAGCTCGAAGCAGAAGCCCTGGACCGTCCAGTGGCATGTCGCCGCGGACGGCACCGTGATCAGGCAGCGATCCAAGGGGGACCAGCCGCATCAGCAGCTGTACGGGAGCTACACCACGAACAGGCAACTCGGGCTCGCCGACCTTGACGCCCTGGATGATCGGCTCGCGCGGGACAAGAAGGTCATCGGCGGGTACGTCGGTGTGCTCGTCGTCGTCATCGCCGTGGCGTTCGCGTGTTTCGTGGGCGGCATCGTGCTCGCATGGCTCGGGGTCGATCCGGCCCGGCGCCTGGTGCTCCCCGGGGTGATCGTCGTGGTCGTCGGGATGATCGCCGTCGGCGGAGGGCACGGGCTGATGATGAGCCGCTGGCATCGTGCCTGGAGCGCGGCGGGTTTCGAGTCACCGAATGCGGTCACGATGTCCGCCCGGGAGGCCCGCGAGATCATCGATGCACCGGGTGCTGTCTCCGGCCGTAGGACCAGGGTCGAAAGAGCCTGACGCTCAGGAAACGAGCCGCTTGGCCGTCGACCCGTTGACCTCGGACCAGAGGGTGTCGAGGGAGAGGTCCAGGACGGCGGCGATCGCGGCGATCGTGGGGAAGGCGGGGGTGGCGACCCGGCCGGACTCGATCTTGCGGAGAGTTTCGGGGGAGACGCCGGCGTCGAGGGCGGTCTGCAGCATCGGGCGGCTGCCGCGGGCGCGGCGGAGGAGCGCGCCGAGGCGTTCGCCGCGCTCGACTTCCGCGGGGGTGAGCGGGAGCCTGACCATGATCCGATAATAGTACCGGGATAATATGGCCGGTATAGTTATTGCATGATTGAGATCCTGGACACCCGTGAGCTGGCGCAGGCGAAGGAGTCGGGCGCGCTGGTCGGCGGCATTCTGCAGACGCTGAAGAGCCGGACCGCCGTCGGGACGAACCTGCTGGACCTCGACCAGTGGACGAAGGAGCTGATCGTCGAGGCCGGCGGACAGTCCTGCTACGTCGACTACGAGGCGTCGTTCGGGCGCGGGCCGTTCGGCCACTACATCTGTACGGCGGTGAACGACGCCGTCCTGCACGGCAAGCCGTTCGACTACAAGCTCGCCGACGGGGACCTGCTGACGCTCGACCTGGCCGTCCTGCTCGGCGGGATCGCGGCGGATGCGGCGATCAGCTTCGTCGTGGGGGAGACCAAGGCGCCGGCCGACCTGGCGATGATCGACGCCACCGAGCGCGCACTGGCTGCTGGGATCGCGGCGGCCGTCCCGGGTGCCAAGATCGGCGACATCTCCCGGGCGATCGGGACCGTGCTCGGCGACGCCGGGTATCCGATCAACACCGAGTTCGGCGGTCACGGCATCGGCTCGACGATGCACCAGGACCCGCACGTGTCGAACACGGGTCGTCCCGGCCGCGGCTACAAACTGCGCCCCGGCCTGCTGCTCGCGCTCGAGCCGTGGGTGATGGAAGACACCGCCGAGCTCGTCACCGACAAGGACGGCTGGACCCTCCGCAGCATCACCGGCTGCCGCACCGCCCACACCGAACACACCATCGCCATCACCGACAACGGCCCCGAAATCCTCACCAGAGCACGGTCGTAGCGCTCACGTCGAGCCGCCGCGGTGGGGGCGCCGAGGGAACTCTGGCCACCGAACTCGTGCCCCCAGTTGCTGGAGGAGGGAGCTCGGTTCAGTCGAGGCTTCGTGGCCGGTTGTGGCGGCGTACAGGTTGATGATTGGGGCGGTTGCTCGGTTGTCAGGATGAGTGGGCGGTTGTGTTGAACGTGGCTGTGATGGTGGTTCGGTGGGCGGGGCCGGTGAGGATGAGGACTCCTAGTCGGGCGCCGGTGGGGTTGCCTTGTCCTTCGGCCAGGTAGGCGGTGAAGCCGGTGGGGACGGTGATCGAGACAGTTGGGGCGCCGGCGGTTGTCCAGCGAGCGTGGAGGTGGCCGTCTGGCGTGGAGATCCGGCGCCAGTTGCTCAGGTGGTTGAGGCCGAGCGGCGAGTCGGGGTCGGCGGGGTCGGTTGTGTCGAGCACCTCCTGGTCACTGGCGACCTCACCGTCTCCGTGGAAGAACCAGGTGATCGGGCGGACCTCTGGAAGGGTGAGCTCGGTGGTGTCGGTCCATCCTGTGTCGGTCAGTTCGATGCTGCGTTGCACCTCGCTCCCGGACCAGGCGGCGGTGCCGGTTGCGCGGTGTTCGGAGTAGCTGACGATCTTGCCGTCGCAGGGTGGTTGCGGTTCGTTGCCGATGTAGACCGTGTTGTGGGCTGCGGGAGATCGCATCCAGTTGGTGAACTCGGCGCCGTACCCACTGGTCCCGAGGTCGAGGCTTCGCCAGCCGGTGGACAGCTCGACGTCGACGGCCAGCTTGTCGTGATGGTCGTGCCAGCCCGAGTCCGGCCCGGAACGCATCGCGACCCGCGTCCGGTCGTCGCGCAGCACGACGATCCCAGGTCCTGGCCAGTGCAGCGATCGTGCGGGTTCCGCGGGCCCGTCGGCAACGGTGTCCGGCCCGAAGACCAGAGCCGCGACACCCGCCCGGCCCGACGACGGCGGCCGCGCGTCGACACCCGGTCGGCCCGATGGCGGCTGGGCCTCGAACGGCGGGACTGGAGTTGCGGACCACAGCTGGCCAGTTGCGACACGGCCTGCCGCGTAGTAGCGAGCAAGGTCGATCTCCGCCTCCGCGATCAGGCCGCTGGCGGCCTCGGCCTGCGTGGCGAAGGTGGACAAGGACGCGTCCGGCCAGCCATCGCCGTACGCCGGAAGTAAGCCATCGGAATAAGCCAACGCCGGCGGAGCAGTCACCGCGCGCGCCAGTCGCGCCGTGGCCTCGCCATCGAGTACGTCCGGGCCGGCAATCTCGAGCCAGCTGAGCAGCGCCGCCACCGTGTAGAAGTGATAGTGCGGGTTGATCTCGAACCAGATCCCCTCCGGATGAAAGCCTTCGCGAAGCTGGGCCTTGACCCCGACCTCCGAATCCGCAGTGAACTCCAGCAGCTCAGCGTCGCCGAGGTGGACGGCGCACTCGGCCAGCGCCGCGAGCATCCAGCAATGGATGTTGTGGATCAGCGAGACCTGCGGACGGAGCAGTTCGGCGACCTCGGCCGCCAGTTCGCGAGCGGCCTCCAGCGTGGCTGCAGGCAGTTCAGAGGCCGCCCACCGGACCGAGCGCAGCAGGGTCAGCGCCCAGATCGCCTCGTCAAGACACTGCGGCTGCACTCTGCCGGTGCCCACGTTCTGGCCGTGAGGTTCGTACTGCAGATAGTCCCGGCTGTAACGCCCGATGAGGTCTGAGATCTCCGCCACCGCAGCGCTCTTGTCGCGTTCCCCGACGTCCGGGGCCGAACCCGCCGCACGGACGAGAATCGCGTCGCGCTGCACCTGGGCTGCGACGGCATTGTGCATGTGGGTACGCCAAGCGCCGTCCTTGACGCCACCGGCGTACGTCCGCCCACAGGTACTGCACCGATGATGCGCCGGATCGGCCGGGTCGAAGGTGAGCCGGGTGCCGTCGGTGTCGCAGAAGTAGTGGTGCGTCCAGGCGGTCTGCTCCGTAGGCGCCGGGACCTGCAGCCGAGATCGCCAGTACTCGGCGTCGGCCTTGAGTTCGCTGACGACGCTGCCGGCCCAGGCTTGGTTGGCGAGCCTGCGGCGGACGCGCAGCCAATCGGGCTGCCGGGCAACGACGGAGATCGGCGGGCTGATCATGACGGCAATTCTCCTGCACGCCCTCCGGCTCTCAGTGGGCGGCCGCGAGCCGTTCGGCGGCTTCGCGAACCATGGCGATGAGCTCCGGGGGAGCGATGACCTGGGCGGCACCGGCCTGTGCGAGGACGGCAGCGCAGGCTTCATGGGGGGACTCGAGGTCGGCGCGGACGATCCACCAGCCGTCGTCGGTGGGGAGCAGCGGTTCGATCGGCCGGAAGCGCCGGACGGCATGGTCGCGGACCTTCAGGACGATCGGGTACGACGGCCGCAACGCCTGGAAGTCGCGCTGTGACTGGGCCCAGTACGCCGCCAGATCGAAGCCGGCCGGCCTCGTGAACGTGTCGTTGGTGAGTTCTGCCGAGGTGACGCGCGACAGCCGGTAGGTCCGCAGCCGCCCGTCGGTGCGCGCCGCCACGAGGTACCAGGTGCGGGTCTTCGCGACGAGCCCCAACGGCGCGACCGCGAACGGCCCACGTCCGTCCTGCCCGTCGCCGTACGTGATGCTGAGCTGGCGTTCTTCCCAGAGGGCCTGGCGGGACAGGTCGAGCCAGCGGGGGATCTCGCGGCGGTCGTCCCAGCCGGCGTGGTCGATCAGGAGGCGCTGCCGGGCGTACTCCGCCTCGCGCCGGGTGCCCTCCGGCAAGGACGCGATCAGCTTCGTGACGGCCAGGTCGCTCGATGCGTCGAGGCCAAGGTCCGCGAGCACGTGCGCCGTCGCGCCGACGAACACCGACATCACCTCGGACGGCGTCAGCCCGGTCAGCCGGCTGCGGTAGTCGGGCAGCAACGCCCAACCGCCGCCGCGGCCGCGGATCGAGTACACGGGTACGCCGGCCAGGCTCAACGCGTCCAGGTCTCGCTGGATCGTTCGCGGCGAGACGGTCAGCGCCTCTGCGAGTTGCGCGACCGTCGACTGACCGCGGGTCTGCAGGTGCAGCAGCAGTCGGAGGAGCCGTTCGGCGCGCATCCTCCGACTATCTCAGGAAAACAAGCCAAAGGCTGTCGTCTTTAGCTCCTACGGTCGCGGACATGACTGCAGTCGAGGTGGAAAACCTCTCGATGTCCTACCAGGCCCCGGTGCGTAAAGGTGGGCTGCGGGCGGCGTTCGGCTCGCTGGTGCACCGCGAGTACAAGACCGTGCAGGCCCTCGACGACGTGTCGTTCGGGATCGCCCGGGGCGAGGTGGCCGGGTTCATCGGCCCGAACGGTGCCGGCAAGACCACGACCATGAAGATCCTCAGCGGGATCCTGTACCCGACCGACGGCGCCGTGCAGGTCCTCGCCAACGTGCCCTGGCAGCGCCGCGCGGCCTTCCTCAAGCGGATCGCGTTCGTCCGCGGCAGCCAACCCGTCGGCGGATCGCAGGAGCTGACGGTAATGGACTCCCTGGAGTACCAGCGGCTGCTCTACGACATCCCGCGCGCCGCCTACCGCAGTACTCTCACCGAACTCGAAGCGCTCCTCGACCTCGAACCCCTGCTGGAGCGCCAACTCCGAGCCCTCAGCCTCGGCGAACGGATGCGGGTCGGACTCGCGCTGGCGCTGATCTACCGCCCCGAGGTGCTGTTCCTCGACGAGCCGACGATCGGGCTGGACGTCAGCGCCGCGCGCCAGATCCGCACCTTCGTCCGGGAGTACGTCGAGCAGGCCGGCGCGACCGTACTGCTGACCAGCCACTACATGGCCGACGTCGTCTCCCTCTGCCCGCGGCTGATTCTCATCGACCACGGGCAGGTCCAGTACGACGGCCCGCTGGTGGAGCTGTCCGCGCGCCTGTCGCCGTACAAGCTGATCCGGATCTCGACGCAGGACGATCCCTCCGCGTTCGGCGAGGTGATCGACAAGTCGGACGGTCAGTGGGTGCTGCGGGTGCCACGCGACGAGGTCGCCGGTACGACGGCGCGGCTGCTGCAGGCGCTGGAGGTGGTTGACCTCGCGGTCGAGGAGCCGCCGCTGGAGAACGTCATCGACCAGGCATACCGCGAGGGGCTGCGATGAGAACCGCGGCCCTGCTGGGATTCCGCCTCCGGCAGGAGGTACTGGAATGGTCCGGCGCGTGGTGGTTCCTGCTGACGCTCGTGGTGCAGGCGGTGGTGGCGCCGCTGATCGGGTTGTTCGTGTGGTCGGCGGTGTACCCGGACGATCCGGCGATCGGCCGGTACTACGTCGCGGTCGTCCTGGTCACGCTGATGACCGAATCGTTCGAGCAGCACACGTTCTCCGAGCGGATCTACAACGGGATGCTGAGCCACGAACTGCTCCGTCCGCAGCCGGTCGTGATCGGGGTGATCGGGATGAACCTGGCGATCCGCGCCTGGCTGACGTTGCTCGGGGCACCGATCGTGCTGCTGACCGCGATCGCGCTGCGGGTCGGGTTCGACTGGTGGGCGGTGCTGCGGTCGGTGCCGTACCTCCTGCTCGCCGCCGTGCTCGTCTTCCTGTGGACGTTCCTGCTGTCGCTGACCGCGTTCTGGACCGATCGGGTGCACGCGGTGGTGGGTTTCGGCAGTCAGTTGGTGTTCCTGTTCGGCGGTACGGCGGCACCGATCGGGTTGCTGCCGGACGGCTGGCGCCGGGTCGCGGAGGTGTTGCCGTTCTACGGCATGAACGGTCTGCCGGCTGAGATCGCAGCTCGTACCGGAGCGGGCGGACCGGTGGGATTTCAACTGGCCTGGGTGGTGGTCCTGATGGGTGCGGTGACAGTCCTGTGGCGAGCTGGCGTACGGCGCTACACGGCGGTGGGATCGTGAGGAAGCTGCTCAGCCTGCTGGGTGCGGGCTTCTCGATGTCGTTGCGGCGGAGTGTGGCGTTCCGCGTCAACCTGGTCTTCGACGTACTGCTCGCGTTCATCGGCCTCGGTACGACGATCGCGGCCGTGCTGCTCGTCTTCACGCGGGCCGATACGCTGGCCGGCTGGTCGCGGCCGGAATTCCTGGTGCTGATCGGGACCTATCAGCTGATCACCGGGCTGCGGACGATGTTCATCGATCCGAACCTGTCGTGGTTCCCCGAGACCGGCATCCGGGACGGGAAGCTGGACGGCTACCTGTTGCAGCCGGCCCCCAGCTTGTTCTTGGCCAGCCTGTCGTTGTCCTCGCCGTTGCAGCTGATCCAGTTGGTGCTCGGCGGTGGCGTGCTGGGCTGGGGGATCGCGACGGCGGATCGGACGCCTGGCGTGGGTGGTGTGGCGAGTTGGCTGGTGCTCGTGATTGCGGGGATCGTCGTGACGTGGGCGTTGAGCGTTCTGCTGGCCTGCTTGGCGTTCTGGGCGCCGAAGCTGCAGTTGGACGTCTTCTACCACTCGGCCTGGCAGTTCGGCCGGTACCCGACGGACGTCTTCGCTCGTCCGCTCCGCATCCTCCTCACGTACGTGTTCCCGATGGCCCTGATCGCCAGCGTCCCGTCTACCACACTGCTCCGCGGGCCGCGGCTCGGTGTGCTCGCGGCCGGGATCGCGGCGGCGGGTGGTGCTGCCGGCTTGGCGGTGCTGGCGTGGCGAGCGGGGTTGCGGCGCTATACCGGGGCGACCTCGTGACCTAAGGACAGGAGGTAGTGGCCGAATCGGCTCTGTTGGGGTCCGCGTTCACGCTCACGGCGGGGTATACGTACATCACTACGTCCTGTCGTTAGCGGCGGCAAATCCGGTCGCCGGGGCGGGGTCGGGCGGGTTAGCGTCGCGGGCATGGTTGACGACTTGTTCGGGGTGCCCCGGTTGGCGGCGGTGTACGACGCGCTGGATCCGGATCGTGGGGATCTGGAGCATTACGCCGCGATCGTCGAGGAGTTCGGCGTCCGGCGGGTGCTGGACGTGGGCTGCGGTACGGGTGAGCTGTCCTGTCTGCTGGCGGGCAGCGGCGTCGACGTGACCGGGGTGGATCCGGCGGCGGCTTCGTTGGAGGTTGCTCGGGGCAAGGAGTTTGCGGATCGGGTGCACTGGATCCACGGGGACGCGACGACGCTCCCGCCGTTGCAGGTGGAGCTGGCGTTGATGACGGGGAACGTGGCGCAGGTGTTCCTGACCGACGAGGACTGGGCGGCGACGGTGCGCGGTGTGCATGCGGCGCTGCAACCCGGTGGTCGGTTCGTGTTCGAGACCAGGGATCCGGCGCGGCGCCAGTGGGAGGAGTGGACGCGGGAGCAGACGCACCAGATTCGGCAGATCGAGGGCGAGACGGTCGAGGCGTGGGGCGAGCTGCTCTCCGTCGAGTTGCCGTACGTCACCTTCCGGGGAACGTACGTGTTCGGCAGCGACGGTGCGGTGCTGACCTCCAACTCGACGCTGCGGTTCCGCGAGCGCGACGAGGTGGACGCGTCGCTGGCCGCGGCCGGGTTCGTGGTGGACGAGGTACGCGGCGCCCCGGATCGTCCCGGCAAGGAATGGGTGTTTGTGGCTAGACGGCTTTGAGGAGTGCCGTCAGGGTGTGGTGCGCGGTCCGCGACATGACCGGGTTGGTCTCGACGTAGTACCAGAGGCAGCCGATCGCCTGCGCGAACGACCAGCCCATGCCGCGACGCCATTCGTCGTCGTCACTGCCGAGCGTCGTCCGGAACGCCGCGCGGGCGGTCGGGTCGAGCAGGTTCCAGGCGGGCTGGAGGTCCATCGCGGGATCGGAGACCGTGAACGTACCGACGTCGATCACTCCGGCCAGCCGGCCGTCCTTGACGAGCAGGTTCCCGGGCATCAGGTCGCGATGCGTCCACGCGTCCGGTTCGGTGCGCGGTGCCGTACGGAGCTCCGCCCACAACCGGGTGAGCGCGTCGACGTCGATCAGGCCGCGGCTGCGCCCCAGGCCGTCCTCCACGTACTCGTCCTGCGAGGTCAGCACGCCGCCGCGCCAGGATCCCGTGAAGACTCGTCCCTCGGTCGGTGCCGCCCGCAGCGCGAGCACGAACCGCGCGAGATCCTCCGCGAACCCGGTCGAGCCGGCGACGTCCGCGTCGTACGCGATCGTTCCGTCGAGCCAGGTCTGCACCGCCCACGGCTGTGGATAACCCGGAGCGGGCGCACCGATCGCGACCGGCTCGGGCGTCGGGTACGGCGACATCGCGTGCAGCCGCCGCGCAGCAGCCGCCTCGTTCTCGAGCTCCTGCTGCAGGACGCCCGGCTCACCGGGCAGGATCGGGAGCCGGGCGACCAACTCGCCGCCGATCCGGAACAGGGCGTTCACGGTTCCGTGGGAGGGTACGGCGCGCACGGGCAGGCCGCTCCACTCCGGGAACTGCTCCTGCACGAGCGCCTCGACCAGCGCGACCGTCACATCCAGTTGTCCCTCGTGCATCACGCTCAGCAGTATCCGGGAGCGTTCCGTGTGCTGCACACGATTTAGACAGCGCCTTACTGCCCACGGGACGGTATTCACTCGCGGAGTGTGCTCACCCTCGGTTAGCGTGGGTGTGTACGCCCTACGGTTTGAAGGAGACGGTATGAGCGACAAGGCCAGCGAGCCGGCGGACGATCTGCAGAAGAAGTTTCGGGAAGCGCTCGAGAAGAAGAACTCCGGCAACCACTCGCACCCCGGTCGCGGGGCCCGTGGTCAAGGGGTCGGCGAAGCGCACAACGACAAGCAGCAGCGCCAGTTCCGGCGCAAGTCCGGCAGCTGAGTTCCGCCAACTGTCCACCTGTCCGACATGAGCCCCGGGTTGCCGCCCGGGGCTCGACCTTTGTGGGCCTGTCTACTGCGTTACCGACGTCAAGAGGTTGGCGAGGCGGTCCAGTTCGGGGTCCCAGCCGAGTTGGTGGTTCGCGGCGTCTTCTGCGGTCGCGAAGCCGGTGTGGGTGAGCAGCATGCGGGTGCCTTCGGGGACCTCGGACAGCACGACCTCGACGCGGGTCGGCTCGTCGTCGGTGCCGTCCCACTGCCAGCTGAACACCAGCCGGGCCGGCGGCTCGACCTCGAGGTAGGTGCCGCGCACCACGTGCGGGCCCATCTCCACGACGTACGAGCCGCCGGTCCGCACGTCGGCCTGGACCTTCAGCTCGAGCTGCGGATTCGGGCAGTACCACCGGGCCAGCACATCGGCCCGGGTCCAGGCGTCGTACACCCTCCCGATCGTTGCCGGAAGCACTCTTTCGATCCGGATCTCAGTGTCCATCGTGGTCCTCTCGCAAGAGCTCTTCCAGCCGGTCAACGGTACGGTTCCAGTACGACGTGAGGTCGCCGAGCCACTGCTCCACCTCGGAGATCGCCTCCGGACGGAGCGCGCAGACGACCGTCCGGCCGACCCGCCGGCGACTCACCAGGCCCGCGTCGACGAGCACGCCGACGTGCTTGGTGATCGCCGGCGGCGTGATCCGGTGCGGCGCCGCGAGCTCGCCCATGGTCGCCTCGCCGTGACTCAGCCGGCCCACGATCGCCAGCCGGGTCGGATCCGCGAGCGCCCCGAACGTCCTCGGCAGTCCAGTCAGCACCCGTACACTTCACCAACTGGTGAAGTATCTGTCAAGGGCGGACCTCGAACACCAGGTTGAACGGCGTCTGCGCGACCGTACGGAACCTGCTGAACCCGGCTGCCCTGGTGACGTCCTGGATCCGCGCCGGACCGGCCTGTGTACCGAGTGCGAGCCCGACCGGCTGGGACAGCGAGGCCGGCGTGCACAGCAGCGTCGAGAAGCCGTAGTACGCGCGACCGACCGGGTTGAGGTTGTCCTCGACGCGGTCACCGGCCATCGGCTCGACGAGCATCCACGTGCCGTCCGGGGCGAGCGCCTCGCGCACATGACGGGCCGCACCGACCGGGTCGCCCATGTCGTGCAACGCGTCGAACGTCGTCACCAGGTCCAATCCCGACCCGCTGAACTGGTCGGCCGCCGCGACCTCGAACGACGCGCGCTCGCCGACCCCCGCCTGCGTAGCCCGCTGCCGCGCGGTCTCGATCGACTCCTGGTGGTAGTCCGACCCGGCGAACCTGGACCGCGGGAACGCCTCGGCCATCAGGATCGTGGACGCCCCGTGCCCACAGCCGATGTCGGCCACCGACGCGCCGCGTTCGAGCTTGGCCACCACGCCGTCGAGCGCCGGCAGCCAGCTGGTCAGCAGGTTCGCGTTGTACGACGGGCGGAAGAACCGCTCGCAGCCGACGTGCACGTCGGACGTGTGCTCGTGCCACCCGACGCCCGCACCGCTCCGCGCGGCCTCGATCGTCTCGGTCGTGTGCTGCACCGTCCCGAGCGCGATCTGGAAGAACCCGGGCAGGTACGCCGGGCTGCTCGGATCGGTCAACGCCACGGTCTGCTCCGGCGGCAACGTGTAGCGGCCGGTGCTCGCGTCGTACTCGACGAGCCCGCCCGCGGCCTGGGCGTTCAGCCACTCGCGGGTGTAGTGCGCGTCCGTGCTCGTCCACTCGGCCAGCTCGGTCGCCGTGGCCGGCCCGTTGTCGGCGAGTGCCTTGTAGTAGCCGAGCCGGTCGCCCATCACCACCAGGGCCGCGTTGAGCGTCGCGCCCACCTCGTCGACCGCCTTGTAGACCAGCCCCATCAGTTTGTCGCCGTCAATTGCAACAGTCATTGCTCTTTCTCCCCCTCTGCGATTGATACGGCGAACCTAGGCAGCGGACGCGGACCATCGCATCAGGTGGGGGACCTGGTGCACACTGCGAGACATGCTCATCGGGCGGGACGCGGAGCGCCGGGTGGTCGAGCAACTGGTCGCGGGGGCGCGGGTCGGAGCCGCAGGCGTACTGCTCGTCACCGGCGAGCCCGGCATCGGCAAGACCACCTTGCTGGACGAGGCTGCTGCACTGGCCGGCGGGCTGCAGATCTTGAGAGCACGCGGTACGGAGGCGGAGCGTGAGGTGCCGTTCGCAGCACTCCTCCAGCTGCTGCGGCCCGCACTGGCAGACCTGGACCGCATCCCTGGACCACAACGGTCAGCGCTGTCTGCTGCGCTGGCGCTAGGCGCCGTTGACGCCGGGCCCGCGGACCGCTTCGCTGTCGGCGCCGCAACCCTCAGTCTGATCTGCCGGTACGCCGAGACCACGCCCCTGGTCCTGATCATCGATGACGCGCACCTGCTGGACCGTCCGTCCGCGGAGGCGCTCTTGTTCGCGGCCAGGCGCCTGGTGGCCGACCCGATCGTCATGCTGATCGCGGCTCGCCTCCACGAACCGCATCCGTTCGAGGCCGACCTGCCACGGCTCCTGCTCGAAGGCATCCCGCTCGAAGCCGCCCGGCAGATAGTGCATCAGCTGCCGAACGACCTGGTCGAGCAACTGCACCAGACCGTGGCAGGGAACCCGCTGGCGTTGCTGGAGCTGGCCGACGATCCGGACCGCTTGCACCGGATGCCGCCGGGTGTGCCGTTCCCGGTCCCCGCGATGCTCGCAGAAGCCTTTGCCAGCAGGGCAAACAGGCTGAGTACGGACGCGCGTACTGCATTGCTCGTCGCGGCTGTGGACGACTGCGAACTCGGGGCGGTGTCGCGAGTGTGTACGGAGCTCGGCGTAGACGTCACCGCATTGGAGGAGGGCGAGGCGGCCGGTCTGGTCTCCATCCGCGACGGTGAGGTCCAGTGGCGGCACCCCCTGGTCCGCTCTGCGATCTACACGAGCGCCGACCCGGCAGAACGACGCACCGTGCATCGTGCTGTCGCTCTGGCGACACCGGACCGCGACCGACGGGCCTGGCATTTGTCCGAGGCAGTACTGGGTGCTGACGACGACGTGGCGGCCGGACTGGTCGTTACGGCCGAGCATGCGGCTGCCCGTGGTGCACACGCGGTCGCCGCGACGGCATACGAGCGAGCTGGGCGGCTGAGCCGGGGTGCGCCGGATCGTGCGGTCAGGCTGGTCGCAGCAGGCGAGGCAGCCTGGTCTGCAGGGTTGGCAGAGCGGGCCGAGGCGTTGCTGGGCGATGCGTTGGTCCTGCAGCCGCCGCCACAGGTGCGGATCCGGGCGCAGGAGATCCGTGGCGACATCGAGGTGAAATGCGGGTCGCCACGGCGCGCCCGCGACATCCTGGTCGCGGCCGCGGCGGAGTCCACGGATCCCGCCATCGCCACGGGATTGCTCGCCGATGCCGTCGGTGCCTGCTTCCGCCTGTGCGACGCTGCTGCCGGGCTAGCGGTGGCGTACGACCTCGACAGTCTGCTGCCCGCGGTCGTGCGGCCTGGTCCGCGCATCATCGGCATGCTCGCGAGTGGCGTGGCGAAGGTGCTCGCGGGAAGCGGTGGGACGGACCAGATCCGCGCGGCGATCGCCCTGGCGCCGTCCGACGAGCTGGACCGCGATCGCCGGCGCCAGGTCTGGATGGTGATGGCTGCGCTCTTCCTTCGGGAGACCGACACCGGTCGCACGCTCCTGCAGCAGGCGATGCTCGAGCGGCGTGAGCAGGTCGCCCTCGGTACGTTGCCTGGTCTGCTGTTCGTACTGGCCCGCGACGACGCGACCACGGATCGGTGGGCCGATGCGGCGACGTCGTACGACGAGGGGATCCGGCTGTCGCGCGAGACAGGTCAAACGACTGAGCTGGCGATGAACCTGGCCGGGCTGGCGTGGCTGATGTCCCACCAGAGCAGGGCGGAATGCCAGGAGCTTGCGGTGGAGTCACTGCGGCACTGTGCGGAGCATGAGATTCATCTAGGTACGGTGTGGTCCCTGTTCGCACTGGGCGACCTGGAGCTGGGGCGGGGCGACCCGGCTGCCGCGTTACCGCAGTACGAGCGGTTGGTCGACGTACTGGCTGAGTACGGTCTGAAGGACCCGGATCTCTCACCGGCACCTGAGCTGGCTGAGGTGTACCTGCGGCTGGGACGTCCCGACGACGCGCAGCGGGTGGTACGCGAACACTCTGCACAGGCCGAGGCGAAGGGGCAGCCGTGGTCGCTGGCGCGGGCGGCCCGGGCGCGCGGTGTGGTCGGTGAGAGCGAGCCGGACTTCGTACAAGCGCTCTCACGGCACGAGGAGACGCTGGATGCGTTCGAGTTGGCACGGACCCGGCTGACGTACGGGGCCTGGTTGCGGCGGGCACGGCGGCGCGTGGACGCGCGTAGTCAACTGCGGCTCGCTGTCGAAGGGTTCGACGCACTCGGTGCACTTGGGTGGGCCGACCAGGCAGCGGCCGAGCTCAAGGCGACGGGGGAGACCGCACGGCGGCGCGTGCCGAGCACTGCGGACGAGCTGACCCCACAGGAGCGGCAGATCGCCGTACTGCTCGCAGACGGCAACAGCATCCGGGAAGCAGCAGCCCGCCTGTTCCTGAGCCCCAAGACCGTCGAGTACCACCTGCGCAAGGTGTACGCGAAGCTCGGCATCCACTCCCGCACGGAACTGGCCGAACAACTCACCCCTGGGCGAACGTAGGCTGGCTGGATGCGGCAGCCGTTCACCGAGACCAGCGGGATCGCCCGGCACTGGGGGTTCGAGGACCTCGCTTCCACCGGACCCGTGCAGCGCTTCACGATGTTCACCGGCGTCCCCGTCCAGCTCGTCACCGGGTACGCCGAGACGCGCGCCCTGCTCGCTCACCCCGACGTGGTGCGCTCGTCGATGGAGGGACCGCACCGCGACGTGGTGATGGACGACCTGATCGCGAGCACCGAGCAGCACATGCTGAACTTCAACCCGCCCGACCACACGCGGCTGCGCAAACTCGTCACGGCCGCGTTCACCCGCCGCCGGATCGAGGCGCTGGAGCCGCGGATCCGTGAGATCGCCACCAGCCTGCTCGACGAGCTGGACGGCCCTGAGCACCCGGACGGGCCCGTCGACCTGGTGAACGCCTACAGCTATCCGCTGCCGATCACGGTGATCTGCGAGCTGATCGGCATCCCGGCCGTGCGTCGCGACGACTTCCGGCGCTGGTCGTCGGTGTTCGTGAACGCGGCCGTGCACACCCCGGAGGAGTACGTCGACGCGATCACGCTGATGCGTACGTTCGTCCACGAGCTGATCGCGCAGAAGCGGCAGGCGCCGACCGACGACCTGCTGTCCGGGCTGATCGCGGTCCAGGACGACGGCGATCGGCTGAGCGAGGACGAGCTCACCTCGATGGTGTTCCTGCTGCTCGCGGCCGGCCACGAGACGACCGTCAGCCTGATCAGTAACGGAGTACACGCTCTGCTTCGGCATCCCGAGCAGCTGGAGCTGCTCAAGGCCGAGCCCGAGCGGCTGCCCGCGGCCGTCGAGGAACTGCTCCGGTACGACGGCCCGCTGCAGGCCGCGATCCCGTACGTCGCCCGCGCGCCGATCGAGATCGCCGGCACCCGGATCGAGACCGGCGAGGTGATCGTGTTCGCGCTGCTGCCTGCGAACCGCGACGTCCGGAAGGTGGAGCGCGCCGACGAGCTCGACGTCACCCGCTCCGACTCCGCGCATCTCGCGTTCGGGCACGGCATCCACCACTGCCTCGGCGCCCCGCTGGCGCGGCTGGAGGGGCGGGTCGCGCTGGAGTTGCTGTTCGCGCGGTTCCCGCGGTTGCGGCTCGCCGTACCGGAGCAGGACCCGCCGCGGCTCCCGAGCTTCCTGATGAACGCGATCCGCGAACTGCCCGTACTGCTCTGACCACTCCCCGCTGCCGGACCTGAACAGAGCGTGAACCGCGCCTGAATGACATCGATGGGATTGCGGCAACCTTGACGAGCAATGGCATGCTTTCGGGGTGACAGAGTTGATGGAGGTCGCGCGACACCTGCTCGGTATTGCGATGGCCTCGCACTGGCTGCTGCTCATCCTGTTCGTCGCCGCGGCGGTCGACGCGGTGTTCCCGGTGGTCCCGAGCGAGGGCATGGTGATCACCGCCGGCATGGCTGCGGCCGCCGGCCACCAGAACCTGCTGCTCGTGATCACGGTCGCGATGCTCGGCTCGGTGATCGGCGAGTCCACCTGCTACTTCCTGGGCCGTGGCTCCGGCCCGGCGCTGCACCGCTGGATGAAGCGCCAGGAGCGCCGCCAGCAGCTCTACGAACGGGTCGCTGCCGCGCTGCACAAGCGCGGCGGGCTGATCTTGATGACGGTCCGGTACATCCCGGGCGCGCGGATGGTCGCGACGCTGACCGCGGGTGCGACGCGGTACTCGTTCAAGAAGTTCATCGTGTTCACGTTCGCGGGCGTGACGATCGCCTACACCTACGTCGCCCTGCTCGGGTACGTCGGCGGTGACGCGTTCGCGCACGACCAGCTCAAGGGCCTCGCGTTCAGCCTGGGCCTGGCCGCGACCATCGGTCTGGTCGTCGAGACCTCCCGCCGGATCGTGGTCCGGCGCCGCGCGGCGAAAGTCACGGGCGCCTAACAATCCCCGCCCCGGTTCTCCGGCCGGCGCGTGTCCCGCACCAACCTTTCGCGCAATCCGTGCGTCAGTAGACAAGTGGTGAGGGCTGGGGTGAACCTCGCGGCCGTTGTGCTCGTAGGTGCAGCGGTCCTGGCAGGGTGTGCCGACGTACCGCTCCAAGGCGCCTCGTCGCCCTCGCCGAAACCCACCGGCAAACCGACTGCCAAACCCAGCACCACACCGTCAAAGCCACCGACGCCCACAAAACCGTCGACGCCGGTCACGACGCCGCCTCCGGTTGGGAAGCTGCCTGCTGCGGCTCCGGTACTGCGGGCGTTCCCGGGCCGGCTGCCCACCGGCAAGCCGCCGCTGTTCGTCGTGGTCTCGTTCGACGGCGCCGGCGACCTCGGCCTCTGGGCGCACTGGCGGGCGGTCGCCAAGCAGGTGAACGCGCGGATGACGTTCTTCCTGTCCGGCCCCTACCTGTACCCCGAGGCGCGTCGCACGGACTACAAACCCCCGTACAAGAAGCCCGGCGCGTCCGACATCGGCTGGGGCGACAACGCCAACATCCTTGGCCGGACGAAGGTCCTGCGGGACGCGATCGCCGAGGGCCACGAGATCGGCACCCACGCGAACGGCCACTTCTGCGGCACGAACGGCATCGGCCGCTGGACGACCGCGCAGTGGACCGCCGAACTGGCCGCGTTCGACCGGATGGTGCGGACCGGGCCGTCGCTCGCGGCGGGCAAGACGGTCGCACCGCCGTTCGACCCGGCGACCGTGAAGGGCATGCGGACGCCGTGCCTGGAGGGCAACCGGGCCGCGTACCGGGCTGCCATGGTGAAGCGCGGCATGCTGTACGACGCGTCCGCGCCCGGGTACATCACCTGGCCGAAGAAGCAGAACGGCGTCTGGAATTTCCCGCTCGAGTCCGTGACGCTCGCCGGGACGAGCAAGAAGACGCTGACGATGGACTACAACCTCTGGTACGCGCAGACGCAGGCACGCAAGGCCCCGCTCGCCCAGGCGCCGGCGTTCAAGGCGCAGGTGCTGGCGACGTACCGGGCGGCGCTGGCGCAGTCGCGGGCGAGCGGCAACCCGCCGCTGTTCCTCGGCAACCACTTCAACCACTGGAACAACAGCGTGTACTCCGACGCGCTCACGCAGTTCGTGCAGGAGACGTGCAAGCAGCCCGACGTCCGCTGCGTGTCGAACATGGAGCTGGCGAGCTGGCTGACCAAGTACGGCGTACCGAGCAGCCGGCCCCGCCCGTCATAGCTCCAGGTAGCCGTACCCGCTCTGCCAGGTGCCGCCGTCCTTGATCCGGCCGACGACCAGCCGCTGCAGCGTGGTGTCCTGCGGGAGCTCGTCGAGCTGGTCGGTGCCGTGGGTACGGAACGTGAAGAAGATCGCGCTGTCCTGGCTGTCGTTCGGCGTCCCGTACGGCGTGAAGCGGCGGCCGAACTTCACCATGTTCGAGTCCTGCGGGAGATGGTCCAGCAGGTACGGGTCGATCAGCCACGACCAGAGCGTCGCGATCCGCACCGGGTGCTCCGGGAAGTACCGCGGGAAGAACTCGCGCGCCTGCTGCAGGCTGTCGTCGACCAGCTCGGGCGTCAGCGGGCCGGTCTCCGGGATGTGCACGCCGATCACCCACTCGCCGGTCGGTACGCCCGGCACCGGGTCGTCGTCAGTGACCTCGTACAGCATGTACTGCAGCCGGCCGAGCGAGTAGATCTGCCCGTTCCAGAAGTGCCGCAGCCACCAGTGCGTCTCGAGACCGTAGTCGCCGTGGGTCCGCCGGTTGACCTTGAGCTGCTGCCCGAGGTCGGCGAGCGAGGCCCAGCTGATGTCGTCCGGGATGCCGCGCTCGGTGTGGAAGCGGCGGATGTCCGGCACGGTGTCCAGGTACGCCTGCACCGAGACCCGCGGGTCCTCGGGGAACCGCGGATCGGGCTCGCTCCCGAGCTTCCCGACCGCCGCACGCAGCTGGTCGGCCAGGTCCTTCACCGCCGCCGGATCCGGCGAGTACGCCTCCGCGGCCTCCCGATCGGCTTCCGCGAACCCCAGCAGCCGGAACTCCTCAGCAGTCGTCACCGGTCAACGGTAACCGATCCACCCGTCGCCAGAGACTTACGATCTGCCTTGTGAACTATCAGCGGTTCCCGGCTCCCGCGCGGTTGCGGGACGTGATCGAGCATGTCTGGCTGGTCGAGTCCGCACCGCTCGCTGAGCTGCGGCGAGAGGTGCTGATCCCCGACGGGCGGCCCGGTCTGGCTCTTGCGCTGGGCGATCCGGGGACGCGGCACGATCCGGTGACCGGCACCGAGTGGGTGAACGCGGCGTCGGTGTTCGGGGTGATGACGCGGCCGCACGTGCTCGGCCAGGTCGGTACGTCGAGTTATGCGGGCGTCGTGTTCACGCCGTGGGGCCTGGCCGCGTTCGGCTTGCCGGCGCTGGTGGACGAGGTACTCGAGCTGAAGGACTGGGTGGGGGAGAGCGCCGTCGGAGGGCTGGTGGCGGAGCTCCGGGCGGTGCCGTTCGGGGCCGAACGGGCGGAGCGGCTCGCGGGATTTCTCGCGGCGCGGTTGACGGACAGCACCGTACGTTCGGTGACGGTCGAGGCGGTGCGGGCGATCGACGAACTGCGCGGACAGGTGGCGGTCGCGGAGGTCGTACGGCGGTGCGCGACCTCGTACAGCACCTTGTACCGGTTGTTCCGGCGAGATGTGGGGATCGGCCCGAAGCAGTACGCCGAGATCATCCGGTACTACCACTTCGCGGGCGGACTGCTCGGTGGTCCCGCGGACGCGCCCGCGGCGTTGTCCGCGTTCCACGGCTACTACGACCAGGCGCACGCAGCCCGGGACTTCAAGCGCTACACGGGCCTGAGCGCCACCGAGTTCCGCGCCGTACAGAACGGAATCGCCGCGCTGATGCATGGAAGATCCGTCCAAGACGAAGCCCGGGGCGATGGGTGACGATCAGGGCATGGGACGAATCATTCATGTCGAGATAGTTGCCGAGGACCACGATCGGGCCGCGGCGTTCTACCGCAAGGTGTTCGGCTGGGAGGTGACGCCGGCGCCGGTGCCGGACGGGTACCTGCTCGCCAGGACCGGAGCGGGCGCGGGGATCGACGGCGCGATCATGAGCAGCCGGTACCAGTCGCAGCCGACGATCGCGTGGATCGAGGTCGACGACCTCGAGGCCGCGCTGGAGGCCGCCCGCGTGGCGGGCGGCACTCCGGTCGGCGAGATCCAGGAGCTCCCGGGCGTCGGCCGGCTCAGCTACGTCCGCGACACCGAGAACGTACTGATCGGCCTGCGTTCGCCGGAGGTGTCCTAGGGCTCAGGTCAGGAACGAGTCCCCGCGCCGGGGCTCGGGGATTCCTCCGTTGAGTGCTTGGTAGAACGGGTGTTCCGGCGTCAGTTCGGTCCGGTGGACCGCGACGCCGGTCATCGCCGACGCGTACAGAGCGGCGACGAATTCCATCGTCGGTCGCGTGCTGGCCAGCGTGGTGTCGTGGGACCTGCCGGCCAGTAGGTCGTCGACCAGATGGCCGAGCTGGGCGATGTGGTTGCTCGGCACGTCCGCACCTGCCGATGCGGTCCACGGGTTGGCTTCGGCGCCGTCGGCCTCGGTGGGAGATTTCCGGTTTCCGGGATCCATGCCGAGCGTCGCCGCCGTGGCGGCGTCGGGCGTCGGGCGGAACGTCCAGTCCTTGTCCGCGTAGCCGTACAGGTGGTTCACCTCGAGCGTTCCACCGGTGGTGTCGATCCGGATCCGGCTCAGCTCTCGCGGAGACAGGAGGCTGTTGACCACGCTCGCCACCGCACCGCTCTCGAAGGTCACCGTCGCGAGCGACACGTCCTCGAACTCGACCGGGCGATCCAGCCGTACGGCGGTGGCGCTGATCGTCCGCCACGGTCCGAGCAGATGCAGCAGCAGGTCGATCTGGTGAATGCCGTGACCGAGGGTCGGCCCGCCACCTTCACCGACCCAGGTGCCGCGCCACTCCGGGTCGAAGTAGCTGACCGGCCGGAACCACAGCGTCTCGCAGACCGCGACCAGCGGTCGGCCGAGTGCGCCGCGACCGAGCAGGTCCGCGGCCCGCAACGCCCCGGACCCGTGCCGGTGCTGGAAGACGACCAGCACCGAGCCCGTACTGGCCCGCTCGGCCGCCGCGACCGCGTCCATCTCGGCGAGGCTCAGCACCGGCGGCTTCTCCAGCAGCACCGACTTGCCGGCGGCCAGCACCTCGATCGCGATCTCGGCATGGCTGCCGGGCGGCGTCGTCACCGAGACCAGGTCCGGGTCCTCCGCCGCCAGCAACTCGGTGACGCTCGCGTACGGCGTCGAGTCGTGCTGCTCGGCCAGCTTCTGCGCCTTCTCCACGACGATGTCCGCGACGCCGACGAGAGTGGTACGGCCGGTGTTCGCGTACGCCCTGACGTGCGAGCGGCTGATGTTGCCGCAGCCAACGATCGCGACCTTCAGGACCTGGTCCGGTTCGGTCATCGGGCTGCTCCGCGGATCGCCGCGTTCTGCTGGGCGGTCAGCGCCAGCCGCATCGTCTCGAAGGTGTGCTCCTGCGGCGCGGCCGTGGTGGTCCGCTCCCGGACGTCGCGCACGATGTCCGCGGAGTACGTCGTCGGGACGTCCGAGCAGTCGATGTAGTGCGTGCCCTCCTTGTCGACCAGGAACAGGTGGTTGCCGCCGGGGCGGCCTTCCAGGTCGATGTACTTGCGCATCTCGATGTAGCCCTCGGTGCCGAGCACCGTCAGCCGCCCGTCACCCCACGTCGGCAGGCCGTCCGGTGTGTACCAGTCGACCCGTACGTAGCCCTGGGCGTTGTCGCTGCGCAGCAGGACCTCACCGAAGTCCTGGAGCCCGGGCTCGTCGGTGTTGGCGAAGTTCCCGACCGTGCTCGCCACGACCTCCGCGGTCCGCGCCCCGGTGAACCACAGGAACTGGTCGATCTGGTGCGACGCGATGTCGGTGATGATGCCGCCGTACCGCGCCTTGTCGTAGAACCAGTCCGGACGGCCGTCGCCACCAGCCAGGTGCGCCCGGTCCCCGATCCGGTGCGGCCCGACGCCCATCGTCTGCACGACCGTACCGATCCGGCCCTCGCGGACCAGCTCGCCGGCCTTGAGGACGCACGGGACCTCGAACCGCTCCGAGAACGTCACCGACCAGAACCGGCCGGACTCGGCGACCGCGCGCTCGACGTCCTTCAGTTGCTCGAGGGTGACGCACCCGGGCTTGTCGGCCACCACGTCCTTGCCGGCCCGCAGCGCGGCGACCGCGATCGGCCCCCGGCGGTCCGGTACGGCGGCGGTCACGATCAGGTCGATCCCGTCGGCCGCGATCAGCTCGTCCGGGTCCTCGACGACCGGGACGTCCGGGTACCGCTCGCGAAGCTTGACCGCGACCGAGGCCGCCGGGTCGTCGGTGGCCATCCCGGCGAACTCGGCGCCGGCCCGGATCAGGCCGCCGACCTGACCGAAGATGTGCGAGTGATCGAGTCCGACGGCGGCGAACCTGATGGGCTGACTGGAGGACAAGGTGTTCCTTCCGATCTGTGGTGAGATGCGTTGGCCGGCGGGCGGATCAGCCCGCGGCCTTCAGTGCCTGGGCGAGCTCGTCGGCGATCTTGTCGCCGCCGTCGCTCTTCCACTTCTTTACCGCCGGCGCCCAGGCCGAAACCGGCTTCCGGCCCTGCACGATGTCGTCGGTGACCTGGTTGATGGCGTCGCCGATCTGCTTGCTCTTGCGGTTGCTGGTCTCGGAGTACAAGCCGGCGGCCGGGTCGGCCAGCGCGGTCGGGATCACCGTCTTCATCGCGTTGAACTGGTTCTCCGCGCTGCCGGCCTTCTCGGGCAGGAAGATCGTCCACGGCCCGTCCGCCTGGTACATCAGGCCCAGCTGGACCTCGCTGAAGCCCTTCGCGTTCAGCACCGGATTGCCGTCGACCAGCTTGTGGTGCACGCCGGGCAGCCCGAACTTGCGGAACAGATACTCCTGGGTCCCGAACGGCGTGGCCAGGAAGTTCAGGTAGCCGAGCAGCGTGTCGACCCGGGCCTCGGCCTTCTTGCTGATCGCGGTGACGCCGATCGCGGGCGAGCCCAGCCAGACGTTGCCGGCCCCCGAGCCGTCGTGCTTCGGCGGCGCGATGATCGCGATCTCGGCGTTGTCGTCGGTGAAGGTCTGCAAGTAGGTCGGCCAGCCGCTGAGCGTGTCCTGGACGAGCGGGCTCGAGCCGTTCGCGAACCGGGTCTTCATGTCCAGGTTCTGCCCGGCGTACGCGTCCGGGTGGATGTAGCCCGACTTCCAGAGCTTCTGCAGGATCGCGAAGACCTCTTCGTGGCCGTCGTGTTCCAGGTTGCTGACCAGCTTGTCGCCGTCCTTGCTCCAGTTGTTCGGGATCCCGAACATGTTCCGGACGAACTGGGTCGGCGCGGTGGCCAGCGCGAAGCGGTTCAGCTTCTTGTTCGTCAGGCCCTTGCAGAGCTCGAGGAACTCGTCGGCGCTCTTCACCTCGGGGTTCAGCCCCTGCGCCTTGAGGATGTCGCCGCGGCTGTACATCACCTGCGAGCTGATCGCCCCGCGCGGGATCGGGACGCCGTAGATCTTGCCGTCGAACATGCCCGAGTTCCAGGCGACCTCCGGCAGGTTCGCCAGGTACGGGTACTTCTTGATGTTGTCCCCGGACAGGTGCGGTGTCAGGTCGACGGCCTTCGCCGCCAGCATCTGCGGCTTCTGCGGGATCCCGCCGACCACGAACAGGTCGCCCAGCTGGTCGCCGGCGACCACGGTGGCGAACTTCTTGTCGTAGTCCACCGACGGCGTCAGGTTCACCTGGACCGGCGAACCGACGCGCTTGTTGAACTCCTGCCAGAACGTGTTCTGCTCGAGCTTCGGCGGGATCGGCGTGTTCGTGTACGTCGTCACCGTGATCGGCTTGCCGTCGCCCGGAGCCTCGGTGATCGCCTGGACCGGGTTCGCCGGGTACTTGTTGAACGCGTCCGGGATGTTGTACTCGGCGCCCGCCAGATCAGGCTTCACGCCGGTGTAGCGCTCGTACGTGGGCCGGATCTTGGTCTGGGTTGCCGCGTCGTTGCCCGCCCCCGAGGCGCCGCGGCCGTCGTTGGAGCAGGCGGCCGTACCGGCCAGCCCGAGCGCCGCGGCACCGGCCAGCACGGCTCTGCGGCCGAGCCGCGCATCGTAGACACTCATTGGTGTTCCCTCTCTTCGAAGTCTGTGGGTCAGCCCTTGACGGCGCCGGTGAGGACGCCCTTGGCGAAGTGCCGCTGGATGAACGGGTAGACGCAGAGCACCGGGACGATCGAGATCATCAGGATCGCCATCTGGATGGAGGTCTGCGGTGGTACCGCCTCGCTGCCGAGGCCGAGGTCCTGGCCGCCGATCTCGACGCCGTTCACGACGTAGGTCCGCAGCACCAGCTGCAGCGGCCACTTGGCGCTGTCGTTGAGGTACAACATCGCGTTGAAGAAGCTGTTCCAGTAGCCGACGCCGTAGAACAGCCCGATCACGGCGATCACCGCCTTGGACAGCGGCAGGCCGATGTGCCGGAAGAGCTTCCACTCCGAGGCACCGTCGATCCGGGCCGCATCGATGATCTCGGCGGGCAGGCCGACGAAGAACGAGCGGACGACGATCACGTTGAACGCGCTCACGCTGACCGGCACGATCACGGCCCACAGGCTGTTCAGCAGTCCGAACTGCTGGACGACCAGGTAGGACGGGATCAGTCCCGGGTTGAACAGCAGGCTGACCAGTACGAGCAGCAGCAGCGCCCGGTTGCCGACCGTGCCGCGACGGCTCAGTGCCCAGCCGAGCGTGCAGGTCAGCAGGATCGCGATCGTGGTCCCGACGGCCGTCACGAAGCCGCTGATCAGCAGCGCCTGGGTCACGGTCCCGCCGGACAGGATCGACCGGTACGCCGTGAAGTCGAGCCCGTGCGTCGGGAACATCACGAACCCGCCGGCCTTGGTCACCTCGTCGGGGGTGGCGAGGCTGGTCGAGATCACGCCGATGAACGGCACCACGACGATCGCGCAGATGACGGTCAGGAAGACGGCCTTGCCGATGCGTTCCGCGAGGCCCGGCATCGGCATCCCGCCGACCATCGTGGTCGGTGCTTTGGTTTTCATCCGCGGTACACGCCTTCCTCGCCGAGGCGGTGAGCGATCTTGTTGGCGGACAGCACCAGGGCCAGGGCGACGGCGCTCTTCACCAGGCCGACCGCCGCTGCCACCCCCCAGTTCCCGCCGAGGATGCCGTTGTTGTAGACGTACGTGTCGAGGACATCGCTGGCATCGACACCGACCGCCTGTTGTTGCAGGACGATCTGCTCGAACCCGACCGTCAGCGAGTCGCCGAGCTTGAGGATCAGCAGCAGGATGATGATCGGCTTGAGGCCGGGCAGGGTGACGTGCCAGGTCTGCCGCCAGCGGCTGGCGCCGTCCACCGCCGACGCCTCGTAGAGCGCACGGTCGATCTGGGACAGCACGGCCAGGAAGAGGATCGTCGCCCAGCCGGTGTCCTTCCAGAGCACCTGCGACGTGAGCAAGGCCCGGAACGCTTCCGCGTTGCCGATGATGTGCATCGGGCCGTACCCGTGGCCGCGCAGCCAGTTGTTGATCATGCCGGTGCCGCCGAGCACCTGCTGGAAGATCGCGACCACGATCACCCAGGACATGAAGTGCGGCAGGTAGATGACCGTCTGGACGAACTGCCGGAGCTTGTTCGAGAGCAGGCTGTGCAGCACCAGGGCCACCACGATCGGCGCCGGGAAGACGATCACGGTCTGGATCGCGGTCAGCACCAGGGTGTTCTTGACCGCATTCAGGAATTCCGGGTCACCGCTGAAGATGACGGAAAAATTTTGGAATCCGGACCACAGACTCTTACCTATCCCGAGGTACGGCTGATAATCCTGAAAAGCAATGATATTGCCCCACAGCGGGTAGTACTGGAATGCCAGCAGGATCAGCATTCCGGGGACCGCGAGCAGGAGTACGGGGTAGTCACGCCTCAGACGCACTAGCAGCGAGCGCTTCCGGACCCCCGTGGGGTGGGAGGAATCCGCAGCTCGCGACGCTTCGTCACGCACCCGAGGAGCGGTGTCAGCTTCAGCCACAGGCTCTCCCTGGTCGTCAGAATAAAAAGTGATCGATCCACTTCTGAGCCGGTAGCTAACCGCAGCATTGTTGGGGTGTCAAGACCCGGTGATACGCTGCGGAGCGCAAGACACGTCGTTGTGTCCGGAGGGGGGAACGTGGCAGAGTCAGCATCCAGACGGCCGGCCACCATCCACGAAGTGGCGAGCCTGGCCGGCGTCTCGCACACGACCGTGTCGAGGTACCTGCAGGACAAGGACAGCCTGAAACCGAAGACCCGGATCAAGGTCGAGTACGCCGTGAAGACCCTCGACTACCGGCCGAACCTGGTGGCGCGGTCGATGCGCACCCGGCACACGAACCGGCTCGCGATCGTGCTCGCCTCCGGAGACCATTTTCCCGGGCGGCTGCTGGCCGCGGCGTCGCGGACCGCTCACGAGGCAGGGTTCCAGGTCGAGATCGTCAGCGTCGAAGGTGGTTCCGCGGCGCGTTCGGTTCGGGTCGACGAACTGGCGAGGTCGGGACAGGTCGAGGGCATTCTCGCCCTGTCACCGCTCAACCTGAAAGGCAAGAAGGCGAACCGGGTGCCGATCGTCGAGAGCAGTGCCTACGACGACAAGCTGCACGACCTCGCGGATTTCGCCGACGCCGGCGTGATTCGGGAGGCCATCGAGTACCTCGCCGGGCTGGGACATCGGACCTTCCTGCACCTCTCCGGCGACCTGGAGAGCTTCGCCTCGGCACGCAACCGCAAGCAGGTCTACCTGGAGACCGTCGAGCGCCTGGGCCTGACCTCGGTCGGCGCCGTCGACGGCGACTGGTCCGCGCAGTCCGGGTACGACGCCATCACCATGCTGCCGGCCGACACCGCTGTGACAGCCGTCGTGGCGGCGAACGACCTGATCGCGATGGGCGCGATTCGCGCAGCATCGGAGCGTGGCTGGAGCGTGCCTGGCGACCTCAGCGTTTTCGGCTGGAATGACGATGAGATGGGCAGGTTCACGACGCCGTCGCTGTCCACGGTGTCGGTGGACCGCGAGGCGCAGGGTCGTGCCCTGATCCGTCGGCTCGTTGCGGAGATCCGCGACGAACCGGTCCCGGCGCCGCCCACCGGTATCAACCGCCTGATCTTCCGCGAGTCGACCGCGCCGCCGCCAGCTCAGCGGCGGTGACGGCCGGCCGCGTCGTCGGGCGGGCTGATCAGCGTTCTTCGGCGAGGCCGAGGTAGAGGATTTGCGGGTTGGCCGGGTTGAAGGCCAGGGACGGGATGCCGTCGTTGCGGTTGTGGTGTTTGGTGAGCGCGCCGGTGGAGGGCACGAAGCGGTAGAGATCGGCGCCGAAGTTCGCGAACGAGGTGCCGTAGCTGAAGTAGAGCAGGTCCGGATCGGTCGGCGAGGCCCACAGATGGTTGCCGTTGATCAGCGTGGCCCGCGATTGGTCCAGCACCTCGCGGAACTTCAGCCCGCCGTCGGTGGACTCCCAGATGAACCGGGTCGCCCGGTCCCGGTCGTACCCCTCCATCCACACCTTCGACGGATCGGCCGGCGACATCACCACGGTGAACGCGTTCACTCGTTCGACCGGGCGCGATTGCGTCCAGGTACGGCCGCCGTCGAACGTCGTGTAGACACCGTTGGAGCTGACACCGATGACGATGTGGTCGGGGTTCCGCGGATCGACGGCAGCGTCGTACAGGAAGAGATTGCGAGCGGCCGGTACGCCGACGCGCTGCCAGCTGGCCCCGTCGTCGGTGGAGTCATACAACTGCCCGTCGCCGGAGACCACCCGCAGCCGTCCCGGGCGCGCGTCGAGCGCGGCAAGTCCGTGCCACTCGACCGGGCCGAGGACCGCGCTGACCCGGCCGCCGTGTACGCGGTAGATCGGCTGGTCGTTGACGCTATAAACGTACGCCGAATCGCCCGGCCCCGGTTGAACGTCGTACGTGGACAGGTCGTCGGGGGTCTTGTCGAGCAACTGCCAGCTGCAGCCGGCGTCGCTGGAGCGCTGGATGGTCTGCTGGCCGATGCTGATCAACGTGTTCGGCTCCTGCAGGGCGGCGACCTTCGCGTACGTGACGGCGCGGAGCTTGCCGGTCGTCGGGGCGAGGATCTCGCCGTCGGTCTCGGTGATCGTCACCGACCCGTCGCCGTACACGGTGTCGCAATGCGGCCGATTCCAGAACCAGCCGGGCTCCGCAGCTTGGGCGGACGTAGGCAGGAGCGCCGAGAGGACGGTCAGGGCGCTGACGAGGATGAGGCGGTGTCCGGTCGGGAGTAACAGCCCCAGGACCCGCCGCGACGGAGTCGCGGCCGAAGATATTGTCATCCCTTAGAATTAAGGGCTTTGGGCACACCACACCAGCGCCTGTCGTGGCCGACAGGCGTCATGACGGGAAGTCGTCAGCCGGCTGCGGTGTCGATGTGCCGGGCCAGGACGAGGTCGTCCTCGGTGATGCCGCCGGCCTCGTGACTGCTGACCCGGAAGGTGATCGTGGTGTAGCGGATGTCGATGTCCGGGTGGTGGTTCATCGACTCGGCGAGCTGCGCGACCGTGGCGACCAGGCGGATGCCGTCCAGGAAGTTGCCGTTCGAGACGCTGCGGACCAGTTCGCCGTCCACGACCTTCCACTCCGGCAGGTGATCGCGCAACGCAAGGTCGATCTGATCGTCGGTCAAAAGGTCAGCCATACGCTCACTCTAGCCTTCAATTGCCGTCAGCGTTGCGATGACCTTGGTGCGCCAGTTGCGGTAGCGCACCGGGTCCTCGGTGAAGGTTCGCTGGTCGGTGACCACGGCGTCGGCGCTGAGGAGTCTGGTGGCCAGGGCCCGCAGTGGCGGCGGGAGCTGCGGGTTGGTCTTCAGGCTCTGGTCGAGCATCCAGAGCAGGTTGTAGTCCTCCATGCCGTCACGGAAGTTCTCCAACCGGATCGATGCCATCGGACCGTTCGGACCCGGGTAGAACATCGAGCCGTCGCCGGCCGTACCGTTGAAGGTCGCTGCCTTCCAGGCCGACAGGATGCCGTCGTTCACGAGCAGCTGGTTCGCGTGGTCGGTGCGCAGCCAGCGGTTCGTGGCGTAGTACAGCATGCCTTCCACACCGGCCTTGTAGGACATTGGCCCGGCCAACGTTCGGCTGTCGATCGGCGGGTAGCCGTTGAACCAGTTCGGCAGCGGGGAGCCGGTCGCGATGTCCGGGTACCACCACGCCTGGTCGCCGCGGGCGCGGGTCCGTTCGGCGACCGCCTGGTTGTAGAGATCCTGCTGCGGTGCCCAGATGTCGACGAGTCCGGCGAGCCCGGTGTCGACGCCCATCGAGTTGTCCCGCAGCGTGGTCAGGATCGGCAGGTCCGGGAACTCCTTCTTCACTGCGGCGAAGGTCTGCTTCGCCGCCTGCAGCAACGGTCCACTGGCCTCGTCGAATCCGTACACGTACGCGTACTTGTCGACCCCCGCAGCCTTGTAGTCGGCCATCGCGGTCCGCAGTTGCGCCATCCACGTATCGATCTGCGCCTGCCACGTCTCCGGCTTGGACGGGTTCAGCAACCCTGCCCACAGGTAGAACGCGTTGAAGTCGCGCAGACCGTAGTGGTCGCGGATGTAGAGCACGTCCTCGACCGGCGTCGGCACGATCACCGGGTTCGCATTCGACGGGATGCACGAGCAGGTGTAGAGCTGGTCCGGCTCGATCTTGTAGTCGTGCAGGAAGGACCAGTACTGGTGCTTGGTCGCCTCCTGCGCCGCTGGATCGGTGATCCCGTAGATGTCGTTCACGATCGCCGGCGTGAACTGGAACGTCGTGTTGAGCTTCGGCGCGTCCAGTGCCGTCACCGGCCAGACCTTCGCTGCAACAGTCATCGTCCGGGTGTGCTTGCCTCCCGCCGAGAACGTGACGGTCACGTGGTACGTCCCGGGCGCCGCGGTCGGCGCGGTCTTCAACCGGATCCAGTACGGCTGGAACGAGTCCGCCGGTACGTCCACCGATTTCAGATCGTCGCGGATCGGATCCGGCGTCCACCCCGCGTACGTGGGGCGGTGGTACTGACTCGTCGGCGTCACGTTCAGCGAACCGACAGGCGCCACCGTCGCTTGCAGTGCACCTGCCTTGCCCGAAACGGAGGTGACCCGCGCCTGTACGTCCGACAGCGGCTCCGCAAACGGCAGTACGACGGCCTGCACGTTCTCGTACTCACCACGCGTCAGCGACACGGAAGGCGCCGTGCCGGTCGAGACGAACGGCAGGTCCTTCGGATACACCAGGCTCATCGAGTCCGCGGACTCCAGCCCGAAGTCCGCCGTACGGGCGTGTGCTCTGGCCTGAATCGTGTTCGCGAGCCGCGGGACTGTCCGCTGCAGCGCCGCAACAGCCGCGTTGAACGGCTTGTACTGCAAGTAAGTCATCGGACCGAGCTGTGAGAGCAGGTCAGCGCACTGCGCCGCCGCGCCCCGCACCTGGCTGCGCAACCGTTCGTCAGCCGCGCCGTGCCCGAGCGACCGGTCGAGGCCCTTGATCTGCTCCGAGAGCTTTGTCAGTACGCCGTTGAAATCCGCCAGCCGCAGCAGTTGCGTCGCAGCCTGGTCCGCGTAGGGCGTCTCGTCGTACGGGTAGCTGTCGACCAGCCGGAACGCGTCGTAGTGGCCGATCACCGGCGTCTTGGACCGCGGTATCGAGAACCCGATGTAGGCGATCCGGCTGATGTCGACCCCGGCGGCCGCGATCGTGCTCAGCCGCAGGTCGATCGGGGTCCAGTCGCGGGCGCGGATCGGGTAGTCGACGCCCCAGGCCTTGTTCGATTGGTCCCGCACCGTGATCCGGCCGACGGTCGTGTAGTCCTGCTCGGTGAAGAAGTCGAAGCCGAGCACGGTGTGCCCGGACCAGTCGGAGACGGGGAGGCTCGGCGTACCGGCGTACAGATTGATGCCGGACGAGGCACTTGCGCCCGGTGTGTTGGCCGGGCCGACGGTGAACTTCAGCCCGGAGCTGCCGTGTGTGGGGTCGGCGGTGCGCTCGAGCTTGTCGGCCTGCGGCAGCGTGACGGTCGCGCCCTGCAGGTCCGCGTCGGTCTCGAAATCCTGGAACACCCCGGCCGGTGCGGCGGCCTGGGCCGGACCCGCCTGGACCAGTCCGGCCACCAATGTCGTTGCGATCAGCAACAATCCGAGCTTTCTCACGGCGCGCGCCTCTCCTCGGTCGACGCGCCCAAGACTGCCCGGGGATCCGCTATATGCGCAAGAGCCTAATTGGAATTTCCGCTGACCTTAATTCAGGCGCTCGTCCAGGAGCTGGTACACCATCGGCGGCCGGCCGACCTTGCCCGCGCGGGCCGCCGGCATCGGCCAGGCCAGTCCGCTGTCGACGAGACCGCGCAGCGTCCGGCGCGCGGTCCGCAACGTGACGCCGAGGATCCCGGCGACCTGTTCGGCATCCACCAGCCGGGCCTCGTCGCCGGACTTGTCGAGGTCCTGGATGAGCATCCGCAGCGTCTCCAGGTCGCGGGTCTCGTCCACGACCGGCGGCACCTCGGTGGCTGGTCCGGCCGGGAGCCTGAGGACGAGCTCGTCGGAGCCGACCAGGTAGGCGAGGTCGGCGTCGTCGGCGACCGCCATCGCGATCGCACGGTACGCGTTGTTCTCCGCCTCGAGCGTGGACCGGCCGAGCCCGATGCCGACCTGCAGATCGAGGTTCAGCGCCTCGCGGACCCGGGCCAGGAACGGTGCCGTCTCGAGCTCGCCGGTGATCGTCTCCAGCGAACCGAGCGTGCTGATCACCAGGAAGCTGGTCTGGTCGTGGGGGAGCACGATCGCGTCCATCCGGCGGGCGTCGTGCAGCAGTTCGTGGTGCAGCGACAGCCGCAGCTCCTGGTACCAGTACTGCGCGGGGCTCGTCCGCGTCGGCAGCGCCGAGTCCGGCACCTGCACGATCACGACCGCGATCCGCGAACGGGACAGCCGCGCGCCGCTCCCGGTCAGGATCGCCGCCCGCAACGTCTCGCGCATCGTCTGCGTCGACGGTCGCATCAGCACGGTCGGCACGCCGTCCGCCTCAAGAGCGTCCGCCACCGCCGCGATCGTGGTGACCGCACCGGAGGTCCGGCCAGCCGCGAAGAGCTTGCGGTGGAACTCCAGGTAGTCGCCTGGCTCGAGCTCCTCCTGGTACGGCCGCACCCGGACCCGCCGCGCGGACAGCCCGACCTCCGCGTAGCAGTCCTTGACCTCCTGCTCCTTGACCGAGTCCACGCTGATCCGGGCGGGGTCGAACGCCGACGTACTCATCGCCTGCACCAGCGCCGCGTGCAAGGCCGCGCTGCTCGGCGGCACGTACAGCCCCGGCACGGCCAGATCACCCTCGGCCAGCGTGCGGTCGTACGACAGCGGGCCGGCGAACAGCAGTACGTCCACGCGCTCCATCAAGGCCCGCGCGCGCTGCGGAGCCTCGCTCTCGTCCTGGTAGACGGCAGGCTCGACGCGCAGCCCCGGCGTACTGCCCTGGCGCGCGATCTGGACCATCCGGCGAACGAACGACTCGCCGCCGACCAGCCCGACCGAGACCTCCTCGTAGCGAGCACCGGTGCCCTGATCCGCCATGACCGCACTGTAACCGCCCTGCCCGTGCCGTCAGGCGACCTGGTCTGCCGCGTGTTTGTACGCATCGGTCAGCGCATCGCCCAGAGCGTCGACGTCCGCGTCGCCGAATCCTTCGTTGATCAGCGCGATCACCAGCCGGCGCGCGATCAGGTCCTCGGTCACCTCGCAGCGCACGGAGGCGTAGTCGGGCTCGGTCGCCGCGGGCGGTGCGTGCAGCGGGTAGCCGGACGTCCCGTACGTCCGCTTCTCGGTCAGGACCGTCGTCCGGTACACGGGCCGCTGGAGATACCCGGCTCCGACCGGAGCGCCCGTCCCCGCAAGTTGCGCGACGTACTCCCGGTTCGTGAACCCGGTCGTCTCGACGTCGAGGACCAGCGGGTAGAGGAAGTACGAATGCCCCTCGGGACGTGGCAGCACGAGCCCGGGCAGGTCGCGCAAGCGCTCGGACAGCGCAGCAGCGACCTCGGTGCGACGCCGTACGACGTCCGGCAGCTTGGTGAGCTGTACACGGCCGATCGCGGCGGCCACCTCGCTCATCCGGTAGTTCAGCCCGAGCATCAGGTGATCGCGCTGACCGGTGTCCCGCGGCCAGCCCTTGTCCGCGAACAGTCGCATCCGCCGCGCGAGCTCGGGATCGTCGGTGACGGTCAGGCCGCCTTCGCCGGCGGTGATGTGCTTGGACTGCTGCAGGCTGAAGCAGCCGATCAGCCCGCGGGTTCCGGCGTACGTGCTGCCACCCGGCGGGACGGTCAGGTAGGCCTGCGCGCAGTCCTCGATGACCACGACGCCGCGCGGCGCGCAGACCGCCTTGATGCCCTCGACATCCGCGGGCCCCCCGAACAGGTGCACCACGATCACGGCCCGGGTCCGGTCGGTCAGGCACGCCTCGACCGATTGGGGCGTCAGGCAACCGGTCAGCGGATCCACCTCGGCGAACACCGGTACGGCGTTGTTCGACAACACGCCGAGCACGCTGCCGAAATCGGTCAGCGGCGGGACGACGAATTCGTCGCCGGGCTCCGGATCGACTGCGGCCACGGCCAGGTGCACCGCGGACGATCCGGACCCACTGGCCACCGCGTAGCCGGAACCGATCAGCTCGGCGAACTCGCGTTCCAGCGCATCGGCCTCGGTCCCGCCGACCCGCCACAGGCGGCCGGTCTCCAGCACCCGTGTGACGGCCGCGATCTCGGCCGCCCCGATCGTCCGTCCGCTGGCGTCGTCGACTGTCGGATAAGTTCTCATCAGCGCTCCT
The DNA here is from genome assembly GCF_043197975.1 of Kribbella sp. NPDC048928. Lineage (NCBI taxonomy): Bacteria > Bacillati > Actinomycetota > Actinomycetes > Propionibacteriales > Kribbellaceae > Kribbella > Kribbella sp. NPDC048928. The sequence goes on from NZ_JBICUC010000009.1 coordinate 313,919, forward strand.
GAAGTGCCTTGTGCAGGTCGTCCCGCATCTGGTTGCCGCCCCGGTTCCGCCATTCGTCGGTGAACGCCTTCAGGTCGATGAGCGGCCGGCGGCCGGTGACGATCTGGTTCAGGTAGTTGCCCGCGACCTCGTCGAGCACCGGTTGGACGCGATCGGCGACCGTCGACGAGATGCCGTCGCACGGGTTGCTCACACCGGTCTGCACGACCTGCTCGCAGTACGCGATCATTTCCTTCGCCGCGGTCGGTTCACCGGCGACGTACCAGACGTTCGGGCGGTAGCCGTAGTACAGCGCGGCCGAGTCGGCGCGGAACTTGTCCTCGTCGATCAAGGTCGGGGCGTCGTTCTTCCAGGTCCAGTAGTCGTTCTCGGCACCGTTCATCAGATAGGTGTTCTCGGCGCTGCCGAACGGCGCCTTCAGGTAGTTGACGACCCGCAGCAGTTCGTCCAGCCGGCCGTCCTTCTTCGCCGCCTTGGCGCTCACCGCGACCAGCCCGTACACGGATCCGCCCAGCCAGTACGTACCGGTGCCACCGTCCGCGCCGGGGACGACGTACGGCACGATGCCGCCGTTCGACGCCCGGACCACCGCGTTGTACGGCGCCTGGTACCAGCCCGCGATCGAGATCGACAGGATCGGGAGCTGGCCGCCGGTGAACAGCCCGAGTTCCTTCTCGTTCTGCTGGCTGAGGGCGAGCGCGTCCGGGTGGAAGCCGCCGTCCTTCCAGAGCTTGACCGAGTACTCCATCGCCTTCGCGAACTCGTCGGACTCGAACATGTGGACGAGCTTGTCGCCGTCCTGCCGCCAGACGTTCGGCACCTTGAACATCTCGTTGACGAAGATGTTGCCGCCGCCCTTGCCGCTGAACGTGGCCAGCCCGAACGCCTTGCCGCCGTTCGCGCCGACGTTCCCCTTCGGTACCGCGGTCAGGAACTGGTGGAACTCGTCGGCGTTCGCGGGCGGCTTGGTGAAGCCGAGCTTGCGGGCCCAGTCCATCCGGATCCGGACCTGCTGGTTGGAGATCGGGACGTCGAGCGGGATGCCGTACAGGTTGTTGCTGACCAGTACCTGCTTCCACTGCTCCGGCCGCGTCCAGCCGATGTGCGGGTACTTCGAGATGCCGTCGCCGCCGAGGACGTCGTTCAGGTTCGCGAACGCGCCCTGGCGCAGCGCGGTGTTCGTCGCCGCGCACGGACGCAGGATCATCAGGTCCGGCAGGTCACCACCGGCGAGCATCGTGGCCAGCTTCTGTTCGTAGCCGTCGGCCGGCGAGATCGTCGGCGCCCAGTCCACGCCGAGCCGCTGGTTGAGGCCCTCCCAGTATTTGTTCCCGGTCAGCGGCTTCGGCTGGCCGCCCCAGGTCATCGTCAGGGACGTGACCTTGCCGCCCTTGCCGGGGACGTCGGCCACCGTCTTGACCAGCGGCCGCGGGTACTTCGAGTAACCCAGCGGTACGCCGGGAACCTTGGAGGTGATCGCGCCGGGAAAGGTCTCGGCGGGGATGTACTTCGGCACGGTGAACGAGCCGGACGCGCCCGAGGCGGTCTTGCCGCCCGAACTGCAGCCGGCGCCGAGGCCGGCCACGGCGGCGGCGCCCAGTCCGGCTTTGAGCAGGCTTCTGCGGCTGAAGGTGTTGGTCATGACGGTGCTCCTTCGAGGCTCCTTCGAGAGGGCAGGTCAGCCCTTGACGGCGCCGGTGAGGACGCCCTTGGTGAAGTACTTCTGCACGAACGGGTAGACGACGAGGATCGGCAGGGTCGCCAGCACCACCACCGCCATCTGGACGGCCTCGGCCGGTGGGACCGGTGCCTCCGGGTTCTGGATCTGCTGCAGCGACGAGCCGCGCAGCACGTACTGGTTGAGCACCAGCTGGATCGGCCACTTGGCCGAGTCGTTGAGGTAGAGGATCGCGTTGAAGAACGAGTTCCAGTAGCCGACCGCGTAGAACAGCGCGATCACCGCGAGCACCGCCCTGGACAGCGGCAGCACGATGCCGACGAAGATCTGCCACTCGCCGGCGCCGTCGATCCGGGCGGCGTCCAGGAGCTCACGGGGCAGCTGCAGGAAGAAGTTGCGCAGGACAATCATGTTGAACGCCGAGATCAGTGTCGGCAGGATCAGCGACCAGTACGAGTCGATCAGCCCGAGGCGCTTGACCAGCAGGTAGTTCGGGATGATGCCCGCGGCGAAGAACATCGTCACCAGGATCAGGTAGAGCATCGTCCTGGTCCCGGGCACGTCCTTGGTCCGGGTCAGGCCGTACGCCAGCGTCGCGGTGAAGAACACCGAGAGCAGCGTGCCGACGGTGGTGATGCCGATCGAGACGACCAGCGCCCTCGTGACGACACCCCCGCTCAGGATGCTCGTGTAGGAGCTCAGCGAGAAGTCGCTCGGGATCAGACCGATCTGCTTGTGCGAGTGGTTGCTGCCGAAGGACGCGAGGACCACGTACGCGAACGGGTACAGCATCACGAGCAGGATCAAACCGATCACGACCGCCTTGCCGATCCGGACCGGAGTGGACGGGCGCTCCAGCCAGAGCGGTGTACCGGTGCGGCCCGCCATCAGAACAACCCGTCCGTGCCGGCCCGCTTCGCGAGCTTGTTGGCGGCGACGACCAGGCAGGTGCCGACGACGCCCTTGAGCAGTCCGGCTGCGGTCGACAGTCCCCAGTCGCCGCCCACGACACCGCGGAAGTACACGAACGTGTCGAGCACCTGGGCGGCGTCCGATCCGACCGTCGGCTCCTGGAGCAGGATCTGCTCGAAGCCGACCGTGAGCACGCTGCCGATCCGCAGGATCAGCAGCAGCAACGTGACCGGCAGGATGCCCGGCAGCGTGATGTGCCAGATCCGCCGCCACCCACCGGCGCCGTCCGCCGCGGCGGACTCGTACAGCTCGGGGGAGACGGAGCTGATCGCGGCGAAGTAGATGATCGTGCCCCAGCCGATGTCCTTCCAGATCACCTGCGAGGTGACCAGGATCTTGAACGTGTCCGGGTTCGCCATCACGTTGACGTGGTCGGCGCCGAGCGCGCCCATCAGGTCGGCGAGCGGCCCGGCGCCGCCGACGACCGCCTGCCAGATCGCGATCACGATCACCCAGGACAGGAAGTGCGGCAGGTAGACGACGCTCTGCACGATCCGCTTGGTGCGCTCGGAGATCAGCGAGTTCAGCAGCAGCGCGAGGGCGATCGGCGCCGGGAACGCGAACACGATCTGCAGCACGGCGATGATCAAGGTGTTCTTCAGTGCGATCGCCACCGACGGGTCGCTGAAGATCGTGGCGAAGTTGTGCCAGCCGACCCACTCCGAGCCGGAGAAGCCCAGGAACGGCGAGTAGTTCTGGAACGCGGCGATGTTCCCGAGCAGTGGGAGATAGGCGAACACGACGAAGAACAGGAAGCCCGGGACGGCGAACGCGTACATGCCGCGCTCCCGCCAGATCCTCGTCAGCATCCGTCGCCTCACACTCCCGCAAGGAATTACGGTCGGGACCGAATTACCAATTCGGCCTCACCGTAAATGCGGGATTACGGCGTGTCAAGGCGTGATTGTGCCTGAAACTGTTCTGCTGCGCGCAGCTTCGATCAATCTCGAAGCCTGCGAGGGGCTCAGGAGCGGCGGGCCCGGGGGGCCGCAAGGAAGCCGAGCAGGGCGAGGACGGCGCCTGTCGTGACGATCGCGCCGAAGACCCACGCCTGCGGGTCGTCGGCGTTGAACGCGAGCAGGGTGCCGCTGACCGCGAGGGCGGTGGCGATGCTCATCGTCGCCGCCATCTGCCCGGAACTGCTGTTCCGGCCGGAGTTGTTCTGGTCGGACAGGTCGAGCGTCAGCACCGACAGGCTGGACGAGCTGAGCCCCATCCCGATCCCCGCGAAACCCCAGCCGATCAGACCGATCCAGCTGGTCGCGTCGGTCCACGCGAGCAGTGATGTCACGGCCAGTCCGATCGTCATGAACGCCAGCCCGGTTCGCATTACGGCGATCCGCTCGAACCCGTGCTCGCGCCCCTGCAGCCAGGACCCGAAAGCCCAGCACACACCGGTGATCGACAGCGTCACACCGGCCCGCGACGGGCTGAAGTTGTGCTGCAGCGTGAGCAGCAGCGGGAGGTACGATCCGGTCCCGGCGAACGCCGCTCCACCGAGTCCTCGGACCGCGACCACGGCGGGGAACCCGCGACCCGCGGTGAAGGTCCCTGCGGGCATCACGCGGACGGCGGCCAGCCCGAGGACCACGAGCGCGACCACAACCGCCGTACCGCCGATGATGGGATGCGCTTCCAGGTGGTCACCGGCCAGCGTCATCGAGAACAGTGCGACGGATGCGGCGAGCGCCCAGGGGAGAGCAGCACGCCAGGCCGCCAGTTCAGCCGCGTCCTCGGCGGTGCGCTCCGGGGCGGGTACGTCGGCAGCCTGCCGCATCGCCGGGCGCAGCAGGAGCCAACTGGGCACGAGCAGAGCGACCGCGCCGAGGAACACCCAGCGCCAGCCGAACTGTTCCGTGACAACGCCGGTCAGCACCGGACCCAGTACTGAGGGCAGAATCCACATCGCCGCGAACAGCGAGAACATCCGCGGCCGCAGGACGGCGGGCAGGGCACGGGCGACGAGCACCATCAACGAGACGTCGAGCAGGCCCTCGGCGAGACCGCTGAGCAGCCGCCCGGCGATCACCATCGGCATCGCGGTCGCGGTCCCGACCAGGAGTTGCGCGAGCGCGAACGAGATCGCGCCGGCGCGCAGCGTCGGGATCGGGCCGCGGCGGTCGGACCAGAGGCCGGCGATCGCGAGCGAGATCAGGTAGCTCGCATTCGGCGCCGCGTTCGCCAGCCCGAAGCTGCCGAGCGCGTCGAACTCGCGGACCATCGTCGGCAGCGCCGTACCGACCGCCCGGTTCTCGAACGCGCCGAGCGTGACGAGCCCGATCACCCCGAGCACCAACGGCAGGTGCTGTCCGCTGAACAATTTGGGCCGGGGCACGGCGGCCGTGGTGCTCATGGGGCCTCCCGCTCTGGACTGAGGAGTGGAGGGAGCGAAGCGACCGGAGCGACGAGGGAAGAGCGGGAGTTCCAGCCCCATGAGCCGCCGCGACGGAGTCGCGGCATCAGTACAGTCATGCTCGCTATCGTTGAAGTTCAAGCGAGGTTGAAGTCAAGCTTTGCCCGGGAGGCGGAAGACCAGGACCAGGACGCGGAGCACCAGGACCACGCAGATCACCAGCAGGTTGTAGCCGAACAGCTGGAACAGCGACATCGTCGGAGTGACCTTCGGGCCGCCCGGCGTGCCGAGCAGCAGGACGGCCATGATGCCGGCGGTGGCGCCGAGGATCGCGAGCAACGCCTGGTGCAGCAAGCCGGTGAAGTGCCGTCGGTCGCGCTCGTCGGCGAGCAGCCGGACGTTCACGCCGAGCCGCCCGCTCTCCGCGGCGGCCGCGATCCGGTCGATCCGGCGCGGCAGCCGGCGCAGCATCGGCAGCAGGTGCGTGAGCTCCTCGGTCGCCGTCCGGCGGAGCGAATCCGGGGTCAGCCGGTCGGTGACGTGCGCGGCGGCGAACTGCCGCGACGCGGCCACCAGGTCGAACCCGGGGGAGATCCGGGAGATCGTGCCCTCGATCGTGGCCAGGGCCCGGAACACCGCGGCGACCTCGGGCGGTACGCCGAGTTCGTGCGAGGTGATGATCTTGAACAGGTCGTTGAACATCGCCGGGCCGAGCGCGACGCCCGCGGCCAGGTGCTTGGTCATGAACTGCCCGACCGCGCGTTCCAGGCCGCGCTCGTCGATCACGTCCGGCCGGTCGACGATCTCGAGCAGCGCGTCGGTCGCCGAGACCGGGTCGCCGTGGTCGACGGCGAGCAGGAACCGCTGCAGGGCCTCGCGGGTGGCTGGGTCCAGGCGTCCGACCGAGCCCAGGTCGAGCATGCCGATCCGGCCGTCGGTGAGGAGCAGGAAGTTGCCCGGGTGCGGGTCGGCGTGGAACACCCCGTCGATCGCCACCTGACCGAGCAGGCACTCGAACAGCGATCGGCCGAGCCGGTTGCCGTCGAGCCCGCGCTCGGTGATCGCCTGGTTCGCGTTGCCGAGGCCGACCCCGTCGAGGCGCTGCATGGTGAGGACCCGGCGGGTACTGCGCTCCGGGTACAGCCGCGGCACGACGAGATCATTGCTGCCGGCAACGGCACTGCCGGCCGCCACCGTGGCCATGTTGCCGGCCTCGACGGTGAAGTCGAGCTCCTCGCGCATCGCGTCCGCGAACCCGTCGGCGAGCGCACGGACACCCATCGAACGGCCCCAGTCGGTGTTCCGGTCCAGCACCCGGGCGAGCCGCCGGACGATGTCGAGGTCACGATCGACCAGGGTCGCGATCCCGGGGCGCTGCACCTTCACCACCACGTCGGACCCGTCGGCGAGCTGCGCGGTGTAGACCTGGGCGACCGAGGCGGCGGCGAGCGGCTCGGTGTCGAAGGCGGCGTACAGCTGGGTCGGCGACGCACCGAGCTCGTCGGTGAGGACCTCCTCGATCTGCGCCCACGGTGCCGCCGTGACCTGGTCCTGCAGGCGGCTCAGCTCCTCGGCGACCGACACCGGGATGATGTCGCTGCGGGTGGACAGCACCTGTCCGAGCTTCACGAACGTGACGCCGGCCTCGTCCAGCGCGAGCCGCAGCGACCGGGCGAGGTCCGCCTGGCCGGCCGCGTTCTCCCGGCCGGGGCGCCGGCGGCCGCGCAGGTACGGGCCGAGACCGTGCTTGATCGCGATCCGGAGGATCTGCAGGTACCGGCGGGTGCGGGCGATCCGGCCGCTCAGGTCGCGCAGCAGATCCCGTGCCCGCGGCAACGATCCGGTCGGCACCATGGCCTCCGCCAGCACCAGGAACACCAGCCCCGCGAGCATCGAGCAGACCGCGATCAGCGCCATGTACGCGATCGCGGCGCCGTTCGACCCGGTCCACGGTGGCTGCCCGATCATCGCGATCGCGAGCGGTCCGGACACGCTCAACGTGATCAGCGCCCCGACCGCGAGCCGCCCGACTCCGAACCGTACGCCGAGCAGCCGTTGCGAGATCGGCACGAAGATCACCATGAAGGCGACGAGATTGACCAGCCTGAGCACGACGACGTCCATGCCGGAAACCCTAGAGATCAAAGGTGTCTCGGCAACTCCCCCACGCGGGTGAGCCGACCCCGAGCCTTGTCACAGTCAGGCCCCGGTGGAGTCGCGGACGACCAGCTCTGGGGCGAACGCGATCTCCCGGTGCGGGCTCGCCTGGTCGTCGGCACGCTCGAAGAGCAGCTCCGCGGCGGAGGCGCCGATCCGGTACGCCGGCTGCCGCACGGTGGTCAGCGGTACGACCGCGAGCTGGGCGTCGGTGATGTCGTCGTACCCGACGATCGCCAGGTCGCCCGGGACCGATCGCCCGCTGCGGATCAGCGCGTTGACGATCGCGATCGCGATCAGGTCGTTGCCGCACAGCACCGCCGTCGGCCGCGGACGCATCGCCATCATCTCGTCGGCCAGCTCGCTGCGCTCCCGTACACTGCGGCCGGCGGCGTCCAAGCGGTGCAGCGTCGAACGGTCGGCGCCGCGCTCGTCCAGAGCGTCGAGCGCGCCCTGGTACCGGGCCTGCATCACGAGCTCGCCGCCCGGACCACCGGCGAACAGGACCTCCTGGTGGCCGAGGTCGAGAAGATGCCGCATCGCGAGCTGCCCGCCGAGCCGCTGGTCGAGCGTGACCCGCGAGGTATTCAGCGACATCCCCTCACCGCCGACCACGACGATCGGCGTACCGACCGCCTCCAGGTCGCCGAGGTCGGGAGGCATCGCGGCGGTCGCCGAGATCACCAGCCCGCCGACCCGCATCTCCGCGAGCCGGCGGATGTACAGCGACTGCCGCTCGGCGTCGCCGGCCGTGTCGCAGTAGACCAGGACGTCGCCGCGGCCGCGGGCCGCGTCCTCGACGCCGCGGGCGATCTCGGTGAAGAACGGGTTGCCCGCATCCGGCACGAGCAGCCCGACGGTGTGCGTGCGGTTCCCGCGCAGCGCCCGTACGGCCCGGTTCGGCACGAACCGGGTGACCTCGATCGCCCGCTCGATCCGGGCCCGGGTGTCCGGCGAGACCGTCCGGGTCCCGTTCAGATAGTTCGACACGGTGCCGAGCGAGACGCCGGCCAGCGCCGCCACGTCCTTGATCGTCACGCTCCGCGCCACAGAAACCCCTCGCACCACCCGGAAGGCTCACATCCTAGTGCCCGAAGACCTCCCGGATCATTTCCAGGAAGGCGTGCTGGTGGTGGGTGTCGGGCAGCAGGGCGGAGCCTTCGGTCCATTCGTTCCAGGCATTGATCGTGACGATCGGGTGCGGCGGCCGGTGCTTCTCGAGGAACGCCTTCGCGGCGAGCAGCCCGTCCCGGAACTCTTCCGGCGTCGCGTCCCACACCGGCGTCCACGGATAGCCGCCGCGTTCGAAGGCGGATGTCTGCTCGGTGCGTGGCGAGGCGTCCCAGCCGACGGTCACGTTCGGATAGAACGGTACGTCGAGCTCGGCCGCGAACTTCTCGTACTCGGCGAACGCGGCCTCCCGCATCGGCCCGATGTCCGCCACCGGGAAGTCGAAGTCGCGCGCGTCGGCGTGGTGCACCCAGACGTACGACGTCGCGGACGCGAACCCCAGCGCGCGCACGAGTTGCTGCGGGTCGTCGACCGTGACAGCGGCCGGCAGGACGGCGATTCCCCAGACGACGGCGTCGAAGTGAATGCCCGGATGCCCGGCCCGGCGGGCCTCCTGGTCGAACCAGCGCAGGGCGTCGGCGGCCTCGTCGACCCCGCCGAGGCCGGTGATCAGGTTGCCGAGCTCGTAGATCGAGAACCACGGCCGGCCCTCGACGGTGAGGTAGTTCGGCCGGGAGAAGTAGTTGTCGATCACGTGCCGCCCGAGCTTCTCGAACGCGGCGCGGTCGATCGCACCCTGCTTCAGCTTGCGCGGCGTGCCCTTCGCGGGATCGCCGTGCGGGAAGATGTCGAGGAGCTCGTGGTTCGCCCACATCAGCGCGAACTGGACGTCGTCGCTGTTCGCCGCGGACAGCAGCCCCTCGTCGAGCGCGGCCTGCAGGTACGGCCCGTCGTCGTACCAGTAGTAGTCGACCAGGAAGCCGTCGACGCCGTACTCCTTCGCGAGGCCGATCTCCGCCTCGGCAGCCTCGGGTGTGGCCTCGTCGGCGTACCCCAGCAGCGGGATCCGCGGCTGCCGGTGGCCGGCGAACCGCGGCGTCGCGGAGCGCAGCAGTTGCCACTCGTCCCAGTCCGCTCCGAACCAGCGCTCGTTCCGGGGGTCGCGGTGCCAGCCGGGGAAGTAATAGGCGAGGACCTTCGGGCGTTCCATCGATCACGCTCCAGTCTTGAAATATTTCAACCATGAGCCTAGATCGGGCCGTCGACGGCTGTCCAGGTTGGCTGTCCGGGATCGGACAACCCTGCTCACGAGGCCTTGACGAGGTTCGGGGCCATCCTTACAGTCCGAGTGTTGAAACATTTCAACAACTCCTCTCGAGAAGCAAGGAGAGCCCATGCGTCCGCGACGTACCCGGCCGGCCGAACACGCGCTCGCCACCGTGGTCGGCACCGCCTGCGTCCTGCTCGCAGCGACCGCCTGCTCGGCGGGCGGCGGGCAGGACAGCACCTCGGACGCCGCCGGTGCGGCGTCGACGGCCACCTACTCCGCGGCGGAGATCGCGTCCGCCACCGGGACCTACAAGGTCAAACCGCTGTTCGCCGTCCCGAAGACGCTGCCGAAGAAGTACCGGCTGGCGTTCCTGAACCCCGGCCTCAGCTACCCGTACTTCGCGACCTGGGCGGACGGGATGAAGGCCGCCGCCAAGTTCTACGGCGTCGACCTGGATCAGGCCGACCTGAACTTCAAGTACGACACCCAGCTCGACCAGTACAAGCAACTGGCGGTGAAGCTGCCGGACGTCGTCGGCTCGCAGCCGATGAACGACGCCACCTACAACCAGGCCCGCCAGGACAAGGCCAAGCTGGTCCTGATCGACGGGTCGTTCAAGGACGTGCCGCACTTCGGTGTCGACGACAAGCAGGTCGGCACGCTGTCGATCGACACGATGACGGCGGCCGCCAAGGCCAAGCTGGCCGGTCCGTGGAAGGGCCGGAAGGTCCTGGTGGCCGGGCTGACGTCGGCGAACTGCGAGCCGTGCGACGCCCGGGTGAAGGCCGCGTTCGCGCAGGCCGGCTCGGCGCTCGGCATCCCGGCCGCGAACATGACCATGCTCACCCCGCAGGGCCAGGACCCGACCACGTCGGCCGGCACCACCTTCAACGACTTCCTCACCGCCCATCCCGACGACGCCGTGCTGGTGGTCTCGTACGGCGACGAGCCGGTGATCGGTTCGGTCAACGCGGCCAAGGCGGCCAACCGGGACGGCGATATCCTTGCCGTCAGCAACGGTGGGGACAGTGCGGCCCGGCTGGCACTGCGCGATCCCAGCAACGCGGGTGTACTGGTCGCCGCCGTCGACTACCAGCCGTACGCGGAGGGCTGGAACTGGGTCGAGGCCGCGATCGCCACGGCGATGGGGAAGCCGTTCGAGACGTTCCGGGTCGACCGGGTGCTGACCGCGGCCAACGTCGACCAGTTCTACCCCGGGGACAGCAAGCGATGACCGGAGCCCACGGGGTCCTCGGAGTCCTCGATCCACGCCGGCTGTTGGGCCCGGCGCCGAAGTCCGGCCGCGCGGGCCGGCGCCGGGTCTCCGACCGGGTGCTCGACCTCGGCATCTACGTCGCGCTGATCGTGCTCGTCGTCTACTTCGCCCAGGCGTCGCCGTACTTTCTGACCCAGCGCAACCTGCTCAACGTGGGCGCGGCCGTCGCGGTCACCGGCGTGCTGGCGGCCGGCATGACGATCGCGCTGATCGCCGGGCAACTCGACCTCACCGTCGGCGCGAACATCGCGCTGACCAGCGTGGTCGTATCGCTCGCGATCGAGAGCCTCGGGTGGAGTACGCCGATGGCCGTGCTGCTCGGCCTTGCCGTCGGTGTCGGGATCGGGCTCGCGAACAGCGTGCTCGTGGTTGCTGTCGGCATCAATTCGATCATCGCCACGCTCGCGCTCGGGATCGTGCTGCGTGGCATCGCGCTGGTCAGCACCGGCGGGCAGACCGAACCGCTGACCAATCTCGCGTTGCCGGATGCACTGCAGCTGCGGCCGCTCGGAGTGCCCACGACCGTGTGGATTCTGGCGGCCGTGTTCTTCGTCGGTTGGGTGCTGCTGACGTTCACCCGGATGGGGTGGCACATCTACGGGGTCGGCGGGAACGCCAGTGCGGCCCTGCGCGCCGGGATCCGGACGAAATGGCTGTACACCGGGGTGTTCGTCACCACCGGCGTACTCGCCGCGATCGGCGGCATCATCACCACCGGGACGTCCAGCAGCGGCGGTCCCAACTACGCCAACGGCGCGGAGTTCGACGTACTGACCGCGGTGCTGCTCGGTGGCATCGGGCTCGCGGGCGGTTCGGGACGGATCCAGCGCACCCTCGCCGGCGTCCTGGTGATCGGCGTGCTGAACAACGGGCTGACCCTGCTGTCGGTCAGCTCCTACTACCAGCAGCTCGCCCGCGGCGCGGTCTTCGTCCTGGCCGTCGTCCTCGGCGCGATCGGTGAACGGCGGAGGGCCCGATGACCGCACCAGTACTGGCGGCCGACAGCGTCGGCAAGTTGTTCGGCCATGTCCGGGCGCTGCAGGACGTCTCGTTCGACCTGCACCCCGGAGAAGTGCTCGCGGTGGTGGGTGACAACGGCGCCGGCAAGAGCACGTTGATCAAGATCCTGTCCGGCGTCTACGACCTGACAGAAGGCCGCCTGCACGTCCACGGAAACCCGGTCACGTTCGGCAAACCCGCCGACGCGACGGCGGCGGGGATCGCGACGGTCTACCAGGATCTCGCGCTCGTCGACACCCGCGACGTGGCCCAGAACCTCCTCCTGGGCAGGGAGTTCCGCCGCGGGCCGTTCGTCGACCGGCGGCGGATCTACCGGGAGGCCGAGCGGATCCTGTCCGGGCTGACCATCCAGCTGCCGTCCGTAAGGGTCCCCGTCTACCTGCTGTCGGGTGGCCAGCGGCAGGCCGTCGCGATCGCCCGCGTCCTGATCGGCGGCGCGGAGGTCGTGATCATGGACGAGCCGACCGCGGCGCTCGGCGTCCAGGAGTCCGAGCGGGTCCTGCGTCTGGTCCGCGACCTGCGCGACGCCGGGAAGGCGGTTGTGCTGATCAGCCACAACCTGCAGCAGGTATGGCAGACCGCCGACCGGATCATGGTCATGCACCTCGGGCGGGTGGCCGGTATCCGCCGCCGTACCGAGACCACGGTCGACGAGATCGTGAAGCTGATCGTTTACGGGGACGCACCTGTTGCCGATGGCGTGGGAAGGACCTGAGATGCGCTCGACCTTCGTGAGGGTGTTGGCTGTGTTGGTGACTCTGTCCCTCGGGACGCTCGTCGTGCCCGGTGCCGAGGCCGGCGGGGCATCGGCGTCCTACACCGTCGAGACGTGGCGGTCCCTCGAGATCCCCTTGACCGCGCGTGCCACGTACGCCGACCCGTTCGCCGACGTACAGGCGACCGCGACGTTCCGAGGACCGCAGGGGAGAGTCATTACGCGGCCCGCGTTCTGGGACGGCGGTTCGTCGTGGAAGGTGCGGTTCGCTCCACCGTCCGCGGGGACGTGGACGATGCGTACGAGCTCCAACGACGCCGGACTCGGCAACGTGTCCGCGACGATCCGGGCCGTACCGTACCAAGGCAACCTGGAGATCTATCAGCACGGCTTCCTGAAGCCGAGTGCGGACGGGCACTACCTGCAGCACGCCGACGGTACGCCGTTCTTCTACCTCGGTGACACGCACTGGATCCTGCCGCACGAGCGCACCGACCAGTTCAAGTACACCGTGGACAAGCGCGTCGGGCAGGGCTTCACCGTGTTCCAGTCCGAGCCGATCTGGCAGCCGCACGGCGGCGTCCACGACCGGCCGGACGAACAGCCGCAGGCCGATCTCACCAACGGCCTGACGAGCGCCGACCTGGCCGGCTTCGCCCAGCTCGACCAGAAGTTCGCGTACGTCGCCGACGCCGGTCTCGTGCACGCGAACGCGATGATCTCCTGGGCCGCGCAACCACACGACAACCCCGCGGTGATGACGCCTGAGTACATGGCCGCGGTGGCGCGCTACTGGGATGCTCGCTACGGCGCGTACCCGGTGATCTGGACCGTGGCGCAGGAGATCGACAACGACTTCTACGGTGTGTACGCCGGTGACGCGATGGCGCCGTGGACGGCCGCGATCACGGCGCTCGATGCGGCCGACGCGTACGACCAGCCGTTGATGCCGCACCAGGAGAACACCGACCAGACCAGCGTCGCGAACTCACGCTTCGGGACCGAGCCCTGGCACGACGGGTTCGCCGCTCAATTGCAGTACACCGACGGCTGGAACCTCGGGAAGGTCGCCGAGTACTGGGCTTCGGGCAAACCGAGCCTCGCCTACGAGACGCCGTACGAGGACTTCTGGACCGACGGCAGACACGCGTTGAGTGCGCTCTACAAGGCGTATCTGCTGGGGCTGCGCGGCTACGGGTACGGCGTGTCGGGCGTCTGGAACGACGTCTACTCCGCGCCGGGGGAGCCGATCGACGCCGGCACCGACTACGAGCTGCCCGCCCGGTACCAATGGTGGAAGACGGGCGCGGACCGGGAGACCGCCAATCAGCTCACGTACGGCGTCCAGTTCTTCCGCGGTCTGGACTGGTGGAAGCTCACGCCGCACTTCGGCGACCCGGCGTGGTCGGACTTCGGCTCCGGTGGCGACAACGTGCTGGCCAGTGACGGCAACAAGGCGTACGTCGCACTCTTCACCGGCGCCGGCACGACCACCGGCACGATCCGCAAACTCGATCCGGATCACTACTACACGGCCGAGTGGTTCAACCCTCGTACCGGACAACGCACGCCCGTCGGCAAGGTCGAAGCACCCGCAGGGGCCCTGATGCTTCCGCAGCGACCGTCCGCCGAGGATTGGGTCCTGTCGATCACCCGAGCCGCACCGATCGCCAACGCACCCCGCCAGCCCATCGCCGACCCACCCGGCGGTCCGTACCAAGGAACCACCTCGGTCGGTCTTCGGACGGCGACCGCCCACGCGGACATTCGCTACTCCACCGACGGCAGCACCCCGACGAAGCCGTACACGAAGCCGATGCAGCTCGCCGACCCGATGGACGTGACACTGCGAGCGGTCGCGACCCGCGACGGCCGGACGAGTACCACGATGACGGCCACCTATCGCCAGTCGTTGCCGGACCTGACGTCGGCGGCGACAGTCCCGCCAGAGGTTGCCGACCGCAACCGAAGCACCAGCTGGACCGGGACGACCCTCGAGGCGACGTTCAGGGGTGAGACGGCGCTCGACACGCTGATCGTGACCGGTGCCGGTGAGGCGTCGTACCGGGTGGAGTACCTGGACGGGCAGGTGTGGAAGACGGCAGCGTCCGGCGCGGGAACGATCGGAGGGGCCGGTGAGGGCACGGTGCTGACCTTCCCGCGGATCTCTACGTCGAAGGTGCGGTTCGTGGCCTCGGCGGCGGTGACGGTCAGCGAGTTGGGGCTGTATCGGCATCCGCTCGCCGACCCGCCGGATCTGACGTACGGCGGGACCTACTCGGCGAGCTCGAGCTGGGACGTGCAGCAGGTTGCGGCGAACGCGTTCGACGACGATCCGGGCACGAACTGGCAGGCCTGCAACGGTTGCTGGGCCGGGCAGTGGCTTGCGGTGGACTTCGGTCGCAGTACGACGTTCAACGCGGTCGCCGTGTCCGAGTACGCGAACCGTACGACCGCGTACCGGATCGAGTACTGGGACGGATCCGCCTGGCAGCCGGCGTACTCGGGGACCGGTGGTTTCGGGCAGAAGGGCGAGACGACCACCGTCACGTTCCCGGATGTCACCGGTAGCAAGGCGCGGATCCTCTACCTCAGTGGCAACGACAACGCGCCGATCGTCTACGAGCTGTCGGTCTACCGGCAGTGAACAAGCAGAAGCGCCCGGAACCTGGATGGGTTCCGGGCGCTTCGTCGTCGATCAGGCCGGGCGGCGGCGGATCTTGTTGCCGAGCCAGACCAGCGGGTCGTACTTGCGGTCGGCAACGCGTTCCTTCATCGGGATCAGCGCGTTGTCGGTGATCTTGATGTGCTCGGGGCACACCTCGGTGCAGCACTTGGTGATGTTGCAGAAGCCGAGACCGTGCTGGTCCTGGGCCGCGTGCTGCCGGTCGGCGGTGTCGAGCGGGTGCATGTCCAGCTCGGCGATCCGCATCAGGAACCGCGGACCGGAGAAGCTTTCCTTGTTCTCCTCGTGGTCCCGGATCACGTGGCAGGTGTCCTGGCACAGGAAGCACTCGATGCACTTGCGGAACTCCTGCGAGCGCTCCACGTCCTGCTGCTGCATCCGGTACTCACCCGGCTTGAGGTCCGCCGGCGGCTTGAAGGACGGCACCTCGCGGGCCTTCTGGTAGTTGAACGACACGTCGGTGACCAGGTCCCGGATCACCGGGAACGTCCGCATCGGCGTGACCGTGACGACCTCGTCCTCTTCGAACGTGTTCATCCGGCACATGCACATCAGCTTCGGCATGCCGTTGATCTCGGCGCTGCAGGAGCCGCACTTGCCGGCCTTGCAGTTCCACCGCACCGCCATGTCCGGCGTCTGGGTGGCCTGCAGCCGGTGGATGACGTCGAGGACGACCTCGCCCTCGTTCACCTCGACCTCGTAGTCCTTGAGCTCTCCGCCCTCGGAGTCACCGCGCCAGACGCGGAATTTGCCTTGGTAACTCATTTGGCCGGCAGCTCCTCATCCGTCAGGTACTTCTTCAGCTCGTCGAGCTCGAACAGGTCCAGCAGGTCCTCGCGCATCGGGATCTGCTGCTCCTCGGTGACGTTCACCTGGCCCTCGGCGTCGAGCTTGCAGACCAGCAGCTTCTTGCGCCAATCCGCCGACATGCCCGGGTAGTCGTCGCGGGTGTGACCGCCGCGGGACTCCTGCCGCAGCAGGGCGGCACCGGCCACGCACTCGGACACGGTCAGCATGTTCCGCAGGTCGAGCGCCAGGTGCCAGCCCGGGTTGAACTGGCGGTGCCCCTCGACAGTCATCTTCGCGATCCGGCCGCGGAACTCGGCCAGCCGGCCGAGCGCGCGCTCCATCTCCTCTTCCTTGCGGATGATGCCGACCAGGTCGTTCATCGACTGCTGCAGGTCCTGGTGGATCGAGTACGGGTTCTCGCCGCCCTCTAGCTCGAACGGCGCCAGTGCCTCGGCTGCGGCCGAGTCGACCGCCGCCTCGTCGATCTTCGGCCGGTCCTGCAGGCCGTCGACGTACGTCGAGGCGCCCAGGCCGGCTCGCCGCCCGAAGACCAGCAGGTCGGACAGCGAGTTGCCGCCGAGCCGGTTCGAGCCGTGCATGCCGCCGGCCACCTCACCGGCCGCGAACAGACCGGGCACGGTCGACGACGCGGTGTCCGGGTCGACCTCGACGCCACCCATCACGTAGTGGCAGGTCGGACCGACCTCCATCGGCTCCGCGGTGATGTCGACGTCGGCCAGCTCCTTGAACTGGTGGTGCATCGACGGCAGCCGCCGGGTGATCTCCTCGGCCGGAAGCCGGGTCGACACGTCCAGGAAGACACCGCCGTGCGGCGTCCCGCGACCGGCCTTCACCTCGGAGTTGATCGCCCGGGCGACCTCGTCGCGCGGCAGCAGCTCCGGTGGGCGCCGGTTGTTGTCGGCGTCCTTGTACCAGCGGTCGGCCTCTTCTTCGTTGTCCGCGTACTGCGCCCGGAACACGTCCGGGACGTACTCGAACATGAAGCGCTTGCCCTCGGAGTTCTTCAGCACACCGCCGTCACCGCGGACCGACTCGGTGACCAGGATGCCCTTCACCGACGGCGGCCAGACCATGCCGGTCGGGTGGAACTGGATGAACTCCATGTTGATCAGCGTCGCGCCGGCCCGCATCGCCAGCGCGTGCCCGTCACCGGTGTACTCCCAGGAGTTCGAGGTGACCTTGAAGGACTTGCCGACGCCGCCGGTCGCCAGCACGACAGCCGGCGCGTCGAACAGGATGAACCGGCCGGACTCGCGCCAGTACCCGAAGGCACCGGAGATCGCGTCTCCGTCCTTGAGCAGCTCGGTGATCGTGCACTCGGCGTAGACCTTGAGGTTGGCCTCGTAGTCGCCGGTGGCCTCGAAGTCCTCCTGCTGCAGCGAGACGATCTTCTGCTGCAGGGTGCGGATCAGCTCCAGGCCGGTGCGGTCGCCGACGTGCGCGAGCCGCGGGTAGGTGTGACCGCCGAAGTTGCGCTGGCTGATCTTGCCGTCCGGCGTCCGGTCGAACAGCGCGCCGTACGTCTCCAGCTCCCAGATCCGGTCCGGGGCTTCCTTGGCGTGCAGCTCGGCCATCCGCCAGTTGTTCAGGAACTTGCCGCCGCGCATGGTGTCACCGAAGTGCACCTGCCAGTTGTCCTTGGAGTTGGCGTTGCCCATCGAGGCGGCGGCGCCGCCCTCGGCCATTACCGTGTGCGCCTTGCCGAACAGCGACTTGCAGATGATCGCGGTGCGCTTGCCCTGCGCGCGGGCCTCGATCGCCGCGCGCAGACCGGCGCCGCCGGCCCCGATCACGACGACGTCGTAGGAGTGTCGTTCCAGCTCAGTCATGTCTCGAGATTCCCGGTCAGTTGATGATGCGCAGGTCGGAGAACCACCCGGCGGAGACCGCCATGATGTAGAAGTCGGTCAGGATCACGGTGAACAGCGACGTCATCGCGAAAGTGCCGTGCTTCGGGTTCAGCTTGGACACGAAGGTCCAGTACCGGTAGCGCATCGGGTGCTTGGAGAAGTTCTTCAGGCGGCCGCCGACGATGTGCCGGCAGGCGTGGCAGGACAGCGTGTACAGCCACAGGCAGACCAGGTTGACCCAGATGATCACCGTGCCGAGCCCGATGCCGAAGCCGCCGCCGTCGCCGTGGAAGGCCTGGACGCCGTCGTAGACGTTCAGCAGACCGAAGACCAGCGCGCCGTAGAAGAAGTAGCGGTGCAGGTTCAGCGCGATCAGCGGGAACTTCCGCTCACCGGTGTAGTTCTTGTGCGGCTCGGGCACCGCGCACGCGGCCGGCGCGAAGAACAGCGACCGGTAGCCCGCCTTGCGGTAGTAGTAGCAGGTGCCGCGGAAGCCGGCCAGGATCACGAACGTGATCAGGCTGAACGGCAGGAAGCGCGGGAAGTCGCCGAACCAGGTGCCGAGATGGCTGGAGCCCTCGACGCAACTGCTGGTCACACACGGCGAGTACAGCGGTGTCAGGTAGTGGAAGTCACCGACCCAGTACCACTTGTTCATGAAGATCCGGATCGTCGCGTAGACGATGAAGAACAGCAGGATCACGCCGATCCGCAACGGCGCGAGCCACCACTTGTCCGATCTTGCGGTCTTGAGGCCGACCTGTGCGCGGCCGGGTGCGCTTACCCCGGTGGCCATCAGGGAGCGTGCCTGTCAGGCGCGCCGAAGCCTTCATGTTCCGCGTCTGTCCACATGGACGCGTCGTACTCCACGTCGGAAATCTCCTCGAGTTCCTCCGGACCTGGTCCGGGCCTGTGCTTGGGGTCGGGCTGGCCGAGCTCTGCGAGATCGTCGCTCAACCGCGCCACATCGGACACCAGGCGGCGGATCCCGAGGGTGTCACCGTACTCCTGGCCGAGGTTGCCGACGGCAGCGTGTAGCCCTTCGAGCGCGCGAGCGACCGCGGCAACGCTGTTGTTGCCTTCACCCATGCCTACTCCAGTGATGGTTATGTAGCTGTCAGTATGGGCACACTTTGCCCCCGCGAAGCGCCCAACGGAAGACCCGTCGGTACGGCGTGTTCCGGGTTAGGGTTACCTCAGTTGCGACCGTGCCGACGGGTGGAGTAATGGAGCGAATCCGGCCTGCAGGACAAGAAGATTCGCCGCCGGCGTGAGCACCTCGACCTGGTGCAGTCCAGGTGGTTGCCGCGGCGCCTCATATCCCTCCCAGGACCATGGCAGCACCTGCCCGCCGAGCACCAGCGCGGGCCTTCCGTCGAACCGGATCATTGCGCCGTCAGGCAGCTCCGCAAGGTCCTGAACGGTGGTGCGTTGCCGCCTGGTCCGCGAAACGACTCGTTGGTGGTGCAGTACGGCATCCAGCTCGGCCGCCCGTGGGCGTTCGGGAAGACCGTTGGCGGTCGCCCATGCTCCGGCGTACAGCAGGAAATCCCTGCGTCTGCAGTAATGACAGGGGCGGTGGCCGGCGGCGAGCGCGACCGCCTCGTCGAAGAAGAACAGCGCGGTCCAGCGGCCGGGCGGCATCGGATCGCGCCGGACGCCCTTCCACTCAAGGACGCAGCAGATCCACGCCTTCGACCGCCAGCGGGTGCTGCCGAGCGTGCGGTCCGGGCGGTGGATACTGCCGCGGTTGCCCATCAGCAGGCCGCGGCCGGGGTCGGCGACGATCTCCTGGGTGGGCAGAACCCTGTTCTGTAAGGGCATGGGGGCATCGTGCCGCATCCGATGGACAGTTTCTGGCAGAGTCGCGCCATGAGGACCGTCGTGGGAGTGGCAATGGTGGCGGACGGGCGGGTGCTGGCGGCGTACCGGCCGGGACCGGACGGCGGCTGGGAGTTCCCGGGCGGGAAAGTGGAGCCGGGGGAGACCGACGAGCAGGCCGCGGTCCGGGAGATCCGCGAGGAGCTGGACCTGGAGATCAAGGTCGGGGAGTCGCTCGGGCCGGGTGTGGACATCTCGCCCGAGTACCGGCTGCGGGTCTATCGCGCGACGGTCCTGTCCGGCGATCCGGTCCTTCGGGAACACTCCGAACTCCGGTGGTTCGCGGCCGCCGAGCTGGACGAAACGGGCTGGCTGGTCCCGGACCGTCCGTTCGTCGCGAAACTTCGTACCAGCTTGTAAGTGGTAGACATCACACTGCCATCCGGCGCCGTTCGCTCACGCAGCGAAACTGTATGGGTCGTTTGTATGGGTTGTACCTGGCAAGTGGTCCAGTCGCGGGACGAGAATCCTTGCCTGACTCTTGGGGAGGAGTGACCTATGTCGGTGTACCCGGCAGTCCCGGCGGTGTCCAGGATCGACCTCGCGCCGGACGCCGTCTGTGAGGTGTACGAGCTCGGATCGCGCCGGCGCACGCCCGCCGCGGTCCGCGAGCTGACCACCCGCCAGGTGGCCATCGGCCGGATGATGTCGACCGGCGCGAAGGACGCCGCGATCGCCCGCGAGTTCGGGCTGTCGCTGCGGACCGTGCGCTCGGAGATCAGCGCGCTGATCTCCGGCCTGGGCGCGAAGTCGCGGTTCCAGGCGGGCTGTCTGCTCGTCCGCCGCTTCGGCTGAGCCGCCGCGATCCCAGGACTGTCCGAGGGCCGACGTAGGCTTTCGGCATGGTTGAGCTTGCTGAGCGCCGGCTGCTGCTGGTGCACGCCCACCCGGACGACGAGACCATCAACAACGGTGTGACGATGGCGCGCTATGTGGCCGAGGGAGCGCACGTCACCCTGATCACCTGCACCCTCGGCGAGGAGGGCGAGGTCCTGGTCCCCGAGCTCGCGCACCTGGCCGCCGACCAGACCGACGGGCTCGGCCCGCACCGGATCGGCGAGCTGACGAACGCGATGGCCGAGCTCGGTGTCACCGACCACCGCTTCCTCGGTGGCCCGGGCAAGTACCGCGACACCGGGATGATCTACAACGCCGAGGGCAACGCCGACGTCCCGCCGGACACCCGTAAGGACAGCTTCTGGCAGGCCGACCTCGTCGCCGCGGCGAACGATCTGGTCCCGGTCATCCGGGAGCTCCGGCCGCAGGTCCTGGTGACCTACGACGAGTGGGGCAACTACGGTCATCCGGACCACATCAAGGCGCACCGCGTCGCGACCTACGCCGCGGACCTGGCCGCCGCCCGCTCGTACCGGGAGGATCTCGGCCCGGCGTGGGACGTCCCGAAGATCTACTGGACCGCGATGGCCGAGTCCCGGATGCGCGAGCAGTTGCGGGCGCTCCGCGACTCCGGCGACACCACGACCTTCGAGGGCATGGACCCGGACGGCCCGCTGCCGCCGATGATCACCCCGGACCGGCTGATCGACTGCGTCATCGAGGGCGAGGAGTTCCTCGACCGGAAGATGAACGCGATGAAGGCGCACGCCACCCAGATCACCGTCGACGGCCCGTTCTTCGCCCTGTCGAACAACAACGGCAACCAGATCTGGGCCTCCGAGCCGTACCGGCTGGTCAAGGGCACCGCCGCCCCGGACGCGGACGGCCTCGAGCACGACCTGTTCGCCGGCCTGTAGACGGTTTCAGCGGTCCGACTGTGAGGTGACCGTTCCCACACGCTCGGTCGGGGCGAGGCTGTCGCAGTGGGCATAGCCTGCTGACGTGTCCTCGACCGAGCCCAGTGGGAGCGTGCCGCCGGCGGAGTTCCGTGCCGCGCTCGGCCGGTTCGCGTCCGGCATCACGATCATGAGCACGCTGCAGGACGGCGTCGCGCACGCCATGACCGCGAACGCGTTCGGCTCGGTGTCGCTCGATCCGCCGCTGGTCCTCGTCTGCGTCGACAAGGGCGTCCGGATGCACGCCGCCGTACTCGACTGTGGGTACTGGGCGATCTCGGTGCTGGCCGCGGACCAGCAGCCGATCGCGGAGCGGTTCGCCCGGTCCGGGCGGGACCTGTACAGCCAGTTCGACGGGATCGCCACGTCGGCCGGCCCGAAGACCGGCTGCCCGACGGTGGACGGCGCCCAGTCCTGGCTCGAGTGCCGGACCTGGGCGACGTACGACGGGGGAGACCACACGATCGTGGTGGGCGAGGTGCTGAGCCTCGGAACCGGGCATCCGGCCGCTCCGGGAGCGCTGCTCTACTACTCCGGTCACTATCGGGAACTGCCCGGAAACTGAACGTTGTCCGCGGGGCAGCAAGGGGCCGCCCCGAGGGGTGGCCGGGCCTCCCACGTCCCGTAGGATGTGCGCTTGTGCCCTGACCACGGCTCGTGCAGGAGGACTCTTTCCGGTGGGGAGAAAGCAGCTCGCGGGGATCATCGCCGCCGCGGGGCTCGGTGTGATCGTCGTCGGCTACGGCGCGGCGTTCGCGTTTGCCGGTGACAAGATTCCCGGCTCGACGACGGTGCTCGGGGTCCCGATCGGGGGCCTGTCCAAGGACGCCGCGACGGCCAAGCTGACCGCCGGCCTGCAGGACCGGGTGGGCGCACCGATCGCGCTGACCGCGGGCGGGTCGAAGTTCCAGGTCGCGCCGGCCGAGGCCGGACTCTCGGTGGACGTCGACAAGACCGTCGACGCGGCCGGTGCGGGCCGCAGCCTGGCGCCGGGCCGGATCTGGCGGGCGCTCACCGGCGGCGACGCGGTCGACCCGGTGATCGCCAAGGACGAGGCGAAGCTCAAGGCCGCCGTCGAGAAGCTGGCCGGTCAGGTGAACCGCAAGGCAACCGAGGGCACGATCACCTTCAAGGGCACCCAGCCGGTCAAGCACGAGCCGGGCGAGGGCCTGCAGCTGGACACCGCCAAGGCGGCCGGCGCGGTGGTGGCCGCGTACCCCTCGGACGGGAAAGCGAAGGAACTGCCGGTCGGCGTGACCAAGCCGCAGGCCGGGTCCGACGCGATCGACAAGGCCGTCAAGGAGTTCGCGGAGCCGGCCATGTCCGGCCCGGTCCGGCTGACCGTCGGCTCGAAGTCGGTGGATCTGGAGCCGGCCGAGCTGGCCCCGGCGCTGTCGGTCAGCGTCCAGGAGGGCAAGGTCATCCCGGCGCTGAACGTCAAGACGCTGGAGCCGCTGTTCGTGCAGCGGTTCAAGACCCTGGAGACGCTGCCGAAGGACGCGACAGTGCAGATCGTCGGCGCCGCGCCGAAGGTGGTGCCGGCCGTCAACGGCCTGGTCGTGGACCGGACCAAGGTCGGGGCCGCGATCCTGTCCGCCCTGCCGAAGCCGACCGGCGAGCGGCGGGCCGCCGTGCCGCTGACGCCGACCAAGGCGAAGTTCACCACCGAGCAGGCGGCCGCGCTCGGGATCACCCAGAAGATGGGCGAGTTCGAGACCACCTTCCCGCCGGCGACGTACCGCAACGTGAACATCGGCACCGCGGCGGCGCGGATCAACGGCACCCTGCTGAAGCCGAACGAAGAGTTCAGCCTGAACAAGATCGTCGGCGAGCGGACCAAGGAGAACGGGTTCACCGAGGGCACGATCATCAGCGGTGGCAAGTTCAAGGAGGACCTCGGCGGCGGCGTCTCGCAGTCGGCGACGACGACGTTCAACGCGGCGTTCTTCTCCGGGCTGAAGATCGTGGCGCACAAGGCGCACAGCGTCTACATCTCCCGCTACCCGGTCGGCCGCGAGGCGACCGTGGCCTGGCCGACGGTCGACCTGAAGTTCCTCAACGACTCCGGCCACGGCGTCCTGGTGCAGACCATCTTCAAGGCCTCGACGCCGTCCGGCAGCAAGGGCAGCATCAAGGTCGTCATCTGGGGCACCAAGGTCTGGGACATCACTGCCGGTGCGTCCGGCAAGTCGAACGTCCGGCAGCCCAAGGTCATCTACAACACCAAAGCCGACTGCAAGCCGCAGGCGCCGACCCCGGGCTTCGACATCACCGTCTACCGGTACTTCGCGAAGAACGGCGCCCGGCAGAAGACCGAGTCGTTCATGACGAAGTACAACGCCGCCGACGACATCCGCTGCGGCCCCAAGCCCGGCACCACGCCGACCCCGCCCGCAGGCATCACCACCCCACCACCGAGCTAACTGCGGTGTAGTTGGTGGAGGCCGTTCGCGACCTGGTCGAAGAGCGGCTCGTCGATGACGGCGCCCTCGCGGCGGACCTGCTGCGGGTCGATGCGCAGGACGCGGTCCAGCCGGACCTCGCTCGGCCGGTGCTCCTTGTCCCACGGGCCGCTGCCGATGTCGAGCCAGACGCGGCCCCAGCGCGCCTCGTCGGCGGCGTCGCGGTCATGGTCCTTGCTGGTCAGGATGAGGGCCAGCAGGTACGGCTCGTCCCAGCCGACGACGAGCACCGGGCGGTCCTTGCCGCGGTGGTGGTCCTCCTCGAACGGCACCCAGGTCCAGACGATCTCACCCGGATCCGCCACCCCGTCGTCCGGATGCGGCGTGTACTCCACCCGCACCGTCCCCTCGAAGTCCCCCGCATACTCCGGCCGCTCAACCACGTGATCCGCCATAGCCCCGGAGCCTAACCCCCTCACATCTCTGTGGGCTCACACCGTTCTACCGGCGTGCTTACTACTCGTAACCGGGGCGCGGTGCTCGCGGTGTTGCTCACCGGGCAGTTCATGGCCAACATCGACACCGCGGTCGCGAACATCGCCGGCCCGTCGATCGGCTCCGACCTGCACGCTTCGGCCGGGGCGGTGGGTCTGGTCGTCTCCGGGTACGTCGTCGCGTTCGCCGTACTGCTCATCACCGGGGCCCGGCTCGGCGCATCGCTCGGGTACCGACGGACGTTCCTGGCCGGGCTGACCGTGTTCACTGCCGCCTCGCTCGCCTGCGGTCTCGCGCCGGGCATCACCTCACTGGTTGGCGCCCGCTTCGTCCAAGGTGCCGGGGCGGCGCTGATGGTCCCGCAGGTGCTGAGCGGGATCCAGTTGCACTTCCAGGGCCACGATCGGCTCAAGGCGCTCGGGTACTTCTCGATCGCACTGTCCGGTGGGGCGGTGGCCGGTCAGTTGCTCGGTGGCGTCCTGATCGCGGCGGATCTGTTCGGCACCGGCTGGCGCCCGATCTTCCTCGTCAACGTTCCGATCGGCCTCGTGCTCGCCGCGGCCGGCCGTCGCCTGCTCCCGCCGGATCCGCCCGGCCACCGCGATCGCCTGGACCTCGGCGGCGTACTCGCGCTGTCCACAGCCGTCCTGCTCGTGATCGTCCCGCTGTTGCTCGGCTCCGAACGCGGCTGGCCCACCTGGTCCTGGCTGTGCCTGCTGCTCAGCATCCCGGCTCTGATGGTCTTCGAGTACGGCGAACGTCGGACAGCCGCCCGTGGTGGCCGGCCGCTCATCGCGCGGCAGGTGCTCAGCAACCCGTCCGTTCGAGCCGGTCTGCTAGCGCATGGGTGCACGAGTGGCTCGTACTTCGCCCTGCTCTTCGTACTCGCCCTCTACCTCCAGGGCGGTCTGCACAAGGGCCCTGCCTACTCCGGCTTCGCCATGGTCGTCTGGGTCGCGGCCTTCGGTCTCGCTGGACCTGTGCTGCCCAGGCTGCGCAGGGCAGCGCGGTGGATGCCAGTGGTGGGCTGCCTGGTTCTGGCTGTCGGCTACGTGTCCGTACTGACCTACCTGGTCCTGGGCGGTACGACTGGACCACTGCTGTTCGCCCTGCTCGGTGTTGGCGGTCTGGGGCTCGGGATCAGCGCCAACACGCTGATAGGCGCCGTGACGTCCAGCATGTCGGCGGAGTACGCGGCTGACCTGTCCGGCGTCGTGGCGACGAACGCCCAGCTCTCAGGTGCTCTGGGCGTTGCGCTGGCTGGCTCTACGTACGCCGCCCTCGCTGCTGACCCGGGCCGCGCACTGAGCGTCGTACTGGCCGGGTTTGTCGTGCTGACGCTGATCGGGGCACGTGCGGCTCAGCGGTTGGTCAGATAGCGGTACCGGTACGCCTCCTGGTAGCCGAGACGGGTGTACGTCGCCATCGCGGCACCGTTCTCCAGCAGGACCTCGAGATAGGTACGGCGGCCGCCGTCGGGTCCTGCCCAGCGCGCCAGGCCCTGGACGATCGCCGTACCGAGCCCGCGACGCCGGAAGTCCGCGCTGACCCGGATGGCGTCCACACCCAGCCAGTGCCCCGTCATCGACCCACGCCCGACCGCCACCACACGTCCGTCCAGCACTACCGACGCAAACATCGTCTTGGCCGCTTTTTCGAGCACCTGCGGGGCGACCGCTGGCACGGGGCCTTCGAAGGCGGTCGCGTACCACGCGTCATTCGGCCGCTCGGCCACCTGCACCTCGTAGGCAGGCTTGGCGTTCACATGGTCGAGCGTGGTGTGCATGACCAGTACGTCGGACTGCTCCGGGCGGGCGTCGACCCAGCCGAGCGCACGAATCTCCTGGTCCGGGGGACTGCCGACGCGTACCTGTGCCTGTGGGCGGAGGTTGCGCTCCGTGTAGAAGGCGACGGCCCGCTCGAGTGCGTCCGCGACCGGGACGCCGGGGATGCCGGCCGGGAGCAGGGAATTGCCGCGACCTGTCCAGCCGGAGGATGCACGGAGCAACCATTGGCCGATGTGCGCCGTCTCCGCCGCTGGGCGGCCTAGTGCGGCTGTGAGGAAGAGTTGGTCCACGTCGACGGGCCGGAGCGGCATTTCGGGGATCGGTTTGGCCGCTGTCACGTCGCCGGTGGCGATCTCGTGCAGGGTGCTGTCCGCGTGCCGGACGGTGACGAACTCAGAGGTCCACGCCTGCAGGACGCCGATCACGTCGGTCAATCCGCCCGGAATCCGGTGCCGGACGACGACACGGTGGCCGATATCACGGCCACCCAGGCCTGACACGATCCGGACTCCTGGCACAGTGGGCGACGTACTACCGTGATACTAGAGACATCTTGCATCACCGCATCGCAGCACCCCCAACTCAACGCTGCGCTTGCCTGCCATAGGAGGAGTAGCAGTGACCTACGTCATCGCGCAGCCGTGTGTTGACCTGAAGGACCTCGCCTGTGTCGAGGAGTGCCCCGTCGACTGCATCTACGAGGGCAACCGGATGCTGTACATCCACCCCGACGAGTGCGTCGACTGCGGAGCGTGCGAGCCGGTCTGCCCGGTGGAGGCGATCTACTACGAGGACGACACCCCGGAGCAGTGGAAGGACTACTACACCGCGAACGTCGACTTCTTCAACGACCTCGGCTCGCCCGGCGGTGCGTCCAAGATGGGCAAGATCGACAAGGATCACCCGTTCATCGCGGCCCTGCCCCCGCAAGAGCACGACGAGTAAAGAAGAAAGGCGGGAGTGAGGGAGATCGCGGCCCTGCCCCCGCAAGAGCACGACGAGTAGTTACTAGATCACTCAACGTCCGAAGGATGGCGGCTCTGGGGCCGCCGTTCTTCGGACGTTGTGGTTATTGGGCGAGGACGTCGACGTGGACGTGGTCGAGATGGCGGAGGATCTTCGGGTCGCCGGAGCGTTCCGGCGGGGTGTAGTGCCGCCAGCCGGAGTCCGACTGCCCGCCGGCCGTCCAGATCTTGTCGCTGAAGATCACCGTCTTGATGTTCAGCAACTTCGCCCGGGCGACCAGGTACTGCGCCATCGCCCACCCCTTGGTGGTGTTCGCCGTCGAGATCGGCCGCACGAACACGTCCACCGCCCGCCCGTCGTAGTGCGCGGACCCCTCCATGTGCCCGTCCCGGACCCCGCCCGCGGCGTACCCGCCGGTGGACAGCTTCCCGAACGTCCGCAGCAGGTCCTTCCGGACGAGCTCCGCGCGCGGCGTCAGCCCGTTCGCTCCCATCGTCTCCTGCGGTACGTCGCGGGTGTTCACCGTGCAGCTGAACGCGCTCTTCGACTGCCCGGTCAGCGCCGACGCGAGCACCCGCGCATCCGCCTCGTGATCGGCGTACGCCCGCGGGAACGCGCTGCGCTGCACCTTGTCGGCGGCGACCGTGATCTCGAGCTTCTGGTAGTTCTTGATCTTCACCAGCGCGTCGTAGAACTTGCCGGTCGCGTAGTACGGGTCCTGGACCTGCTTCGCGGTACCCCAGCCCTGTGACGGCCGCTGCTGGAACAGCCCGAGCGAGTCGCGGTCCCCGTGCGCGAGGTTCCGCAGATTCGATTCCTGGTACGCGGTGGCGAGCGCGATCGTCGCCGCCCGGGCCGGCAGCCCGCGCCGGACCGCGATCCCGGCGATGATCGCGGCGGACTCGGCCTGCTCGAAGTCGAGCACAACCAGGGTCTCGTTGACCGTCGCCGTGCACTCCTCGGTCGGCGGCAGCAGCGTCCCCACGTGCTTGCCGCCGAGCCAGGCGATCCCGGCCCCGATCGCGAGGCTGAGCACGCCGATGGCACCGACGGCCACCACGGCACCACGCTTCACGGGCATACCGCTCCCAACGTCCGGGGGCGGGGGACAGGTTCCGGTTCGCGGGTCACGAACTGGTTGACGTGCGCAGCCGCACACCGGTTGCCGGATTCATACTTTCGTCCCGGCTCATACTTTCGGATGGTCAGGCGTTGGCGTGCAGTGCTTCATTGAGCGTGATGCCCTGGCCGGTCCGCGGACGCGCCTCGACCGCGCCGGTGACCGAGTTGCGGATGAACAGCAGGCCCGGCTGCCCGGACAGGTCGCGGGCCTTGACCACGGCGCCGTCCGGGAGCGTGACCTTGGTACCGGCAGTCACGTACAGGCCCGCCTCGACCACGCAGTCGTCGCCGAGCGAGATGCCGGTGCCGCCGTTCGCGCCGAGCAGGCAGCGCTTGCCGATCGAGATGACCTGCTTGCCGCCGCCGGACAGGGTGCCCATGATCGACGCGCCCGCGCCGATGTCGCTGCCGTCGTCGACCACGACCCCGGCGACGATCCGGCCCTCGACCATCGACGTTCCGAGCGTGCCGGCGTTGAAGTTCACGAATCCCTCGTGCATGACGGTCGTGCCCTCGGCCAGGTGCGCGCCGAGCCGGACGCGGTCCGCGTCACCGATCCGGACACCGGACGGTACGACGTAGTCCGTCATCCGCGGGAACTTGTCGACGCTCGTCACGCTCAGGTGCTGCCCCGCGGCACGGGTCCGCAGCCGGACGTTCTCGATCTCGTCGACCGGGACCGGGCCGAGCGACGTCCAGGCGTTGTTCGGGAGGGCGGCGAAGATGCCGTCCAGGTTGACGCCGTGCGGGCGGACCAGGCGGTGGCTGAGCAGGTGCAGCCGCAGGTACGCGTCCGCGGTACCGCTCGGGGCGTCGTCGAGCGCGATCTGGGTCTCGACCACCGCACGCCGTACCTGACGGAACTCGTCGGCGCCCTCGGCGGCGATCAGCTCCGCCGGTGCCTTCGCGTCGTCCGGCCGCGACCCGAGCTGGGGCGCCGGGTACCAGACGTCCAGGACGTCGCCGGCGGTCGTAACGGTGGCGAGGCCGAAGCCCCAGGCGTTGTCAGTCATATGGACACCCTAATTCGGCGGCGACCTGGCGACTGTGCGTGGTCTACTTCTCGGATGGTTCCTGGCTGGATTCCACGTGACGTCGTGCTGGAGGTTACGCAGGCGCCGGCGGTGGAGGCGGTGCACACCGAGCTGCTGCGGCAGTGGGGATCGTCG
Organism: Kribbella sp. NPDC048928; assembly: GCF_043197975.1. Classification (NCBI taxonomy): domain Bacteria; kingdom Bacillati; phylum Actinomycetota; class Actinomycetes; order Propionibacteriales; family Kribbellaceae; genus Kribbella; species Kribbella sp. NPDC048928. The sequence continues at coordinate 343,332 of NZ_JBICUC010000009.1, forward strand.
GAGGTCTGGCGGCTGTCGTACGGGCTGCGCAGCGTGATCGTGAAGCGCGGGACGGACACCCAGGCCGGCGAGGACGCGGTGTACGAGCGTCTCGTCGTACCGCTCGAGATGCCGGCACCACGGCTGCTGTACGGCGCTGACGGCGTACTGATGCTGGAAGACGTCGGGCGGGTGACGCTCGAGCAGGAGCCGACCGCGGACGGGTTCGTGGCGGCGGCCGCGCTGGTCGCGGAGATCCGCGGGAAGCCTGTGGACGGGGCGAGCGACTTCCCGCCCGGGCAGGTGAAGGAGCTTGCAACCCGGATCGGCCGGATCGACTTCGACCTTGAGCCGCTGGTGGACGCACTCGAGCGGCTGCACCGCGATGCGCCGCTTGGCATCGTGCACGGAGATTTCGTACCGAAGAACCTGGTGACGGACGGCACCCACTGGACCGCGGTCGACTGGCCGTTGGCGTACGTCGCGCCACACCTGAGCGACCTGTACACCCTGGTCCGCGATGCCGTTGCCCTCGGCTACGAGCGCGGGCCGATCGTCGCACGGTACGTCGAGGCCGCGGGGGCTGATCCGTTCCTCGTGGATCGGCAGCTGCTCGTCGGCGGCGCGTGCTTCTGCCTGCTCGCGTTGGCGTTCGTCGTCGAGGAGGGTCTGCGGACGATCCCCGGATCCGAGGAGTGGATCGATCCGCTGATCGCCGAGCTGGCGGACGTCGTGGAGCAGCTGCCATGAGGCTGCTCGTACTCGGCGGCACGAAGAACCTCGGCCGGCATGTGGTCGAGGCGGCGCTCGCCGACGGCCACGAGGTCACGCTGTTCAACCGCGGCCTGACGAATCCGTCGCTGTTCCCCTCCGTCCGCCGGATCATCGGCGAGCGCGCCGCGCCTGATGCGCTCGCCGGCGGTGAATGGGACGGCGTGATCGACATGTCTGGCTTCCTCGTCCGGGACGTGTCGCTGAGTGCCGCCGTACTGCGCGATCGGTGCGGGCACTACACGTACATGTCCTCGATCGCGGTGTACGCGAGCAAGACCGACGTCGGCATGACGGAGTCCGCCGCGTTGCTCGACTGGCCTGCTGGAGCTCCCGAGGACCACTTCACGATGGATCTGTACGGGCCGTCGAAGGTCCGGTGCGAATCGTTGCTCACTGCCACCTTCGGCGAAGGTACCGCCGCCGTACGGTCCGGGTTCGTTCTCGGCCCGTACAACCCCGACTTCGGCAACTGGGGCTGGGCGCTCGCGCACGGCGAACCGATGGAGTGCGCGGCCCGTCCCGAGCAGCCCGTCCAGTACATCGACGCCCGCGACCTGGCGGCCTTCCTCCTCCGCCTCACCGTGGACCGCGCCTCCGGCCCGTTCAACGCCGTCGGCCCCACGCAAACCCTCGCGGAACTCGCCACCACCTGGCGCTCCGTCGTACCCGACCCACCCCCGATGGACTGGTCACCCGCCGTCGACCGCTTCCACCTCCCCCACGACGGCTCCAACGACGGCACCTTCCACCTCAACACCACCCGAGCCCAAACCGCCGGCCTGACCCTCCGCCCCACCCACGCCACCGCCACCGACTACCTAACCTGGCTAAACGCCGGCAACACCCCACCCCCACCACCCCACTGACCCACACCTGTCCAACTGCTGAACGGTTGTCGCCGCCAAGCGCCGACTGGCTGGGCTGGTTCGTAGGATCGTGGGGTGATTATTGAGAGTGGGCGTGGGCCTGGTGGGGCTACTAGTTCGTCGGGTGGGTTCAGTTCCGTTGAGGGGACGCGGTACTCGGGGGCTGGTGGTGGGCGGCAGGAGGTGGGGCTGCCTGGTGGGGGAACGGTTGTCTCGGCGGGGGATCGGCTGCGGTACAAGGTTTATCCGGAGCTCGATGAGGCGTTGACGTACTCCGCGACGTACGTGGCGGTCGAGGTCGTGTTCGCGGACGGGTCGCGGCATGTGGGGATCGACCAGTACGGGAAGCCGGCTGACGCCGCGGGGCAGGGGGCGGCGAAGATCCTGTACGCCGGACAGTGGAACGACGTCCAGGTGGATCTCACCGCAGCTGCGGGGCAAACGATTGCGCAGTTGCTACTGGTGGTGGATGCGCCGGAGGCGGGGCACGAGTTCGCGGGCTGGATCGACGATGTCGAGGTCGGTCCGGCGCCGGCCGAGCCGAACGGTTCGGATCTGGCGGCGTACGTCGACACGCGCCGCGGGACCAACGCCAGCCACGACTTCTCCCGCGGAAACACGCTCCCGATCACCGCCTGGCCGAACGGGTTCAACTTCCTCACCCCGGTCACCAACGCGTCGACGCACCGCTGGCCGTACGAGTACCACCGCGCCAACAACGCCGACAACCGCCCGGAGCTCCAGGGCCTGACGTTCTCGCACCAGCCGAGCCCCTGGATGGGCGACCGCGACCAGCTCACGATCATGCCGGTCGCCGCCGCCGAACCGCTCGGCGATCCGGCCGAGCGCGCGACCGCCTTCAGCCACGACGACGAGATCGCGCGCCCCGACCTGTACTCGGTCGCGCTCGCGAACGGCGTCCGCGCGGAACTCACCCCCTCGGATCACGGCGCGATCTTCCGGTTCACCTTCCCGGCCGGCGCCGCCGGGCGGCACCTGATCTTCGACACGATCGACGAGAACGGCGGCTTCTCGTACGACGGGACCGCGCTCACCGGCTGGGTGGAGAACGGTTCGCCGCGCTCCGAGTCCGGGGCCACCCGGATGTTCTGCTACGGCGTGTTCTCGACCGCACCGACCACCTTCGGCGCAGCCTCGGGTGGTCGCGACAACGCCCGCGCGGCGAGCTTCGACGTACCCGAGGTGACGTTGCGGATCGCGACCTCGTTCATCGGGGTCGACCAGGCGCGGCACAACCTGGAGCTGGAGCTCGACGGACAATCGTTTGAGCAGCTGCAGGCCGCCGCGAACGCGATCTGGAACGAGCGGCTGCAGGTCATCCGCCCCGAGGGCGCGACGCCGCCGCAACTGCGGACCGTGTACGGCAACCTGTACCGGCTCAACCTCTACCCGAACTCGCACTTCGAGAACGTGGGCACGGTGGAAGCGCCGGAATACCACTACGCGAGCCCTGTGCAGCCAGTGCAGGGCGAGGCCACTGAGCGCGAGACCAACGCGGTCGTGCAGCCCGGAAAGATGTACGTCAACAGCGGGTTCTGGGACACGTACCGGACGGCTTGGCCGGCGTACGCACTGTTCTACCCGGAGCTGTCCGCGGAACTGGTCGACGGCTTTGTGCAGCAGTACCGCGACGGCGGGTGGATCGCGCGCTGGTCCTCGCCCGGGTATGCAGACTGCATGACCGGGACAAGTTCGGACGTGTCGTTCGCCGACGCCTACCTCAAGGGTGTCGCGCTGCCCGATCCGTTGGCGACCTACGACGCTGGACTGCGGAACGCCACCGTCGCGCCGGCGGCGACCGAGGTCGGGCGCAAGGGGGTCGAGACCGGGTTCTTCGCCGGGTACGTCAGCACCGACACCGAGGAGAGCGTGTCGTGGTCGCTCGAGGCGTACCTGAACGACTTCGGTCTCGCCCAGATGGCATCGCGGCTGGCCGATGACCCGGCCGTACCGGCGGAGCGTCGCGCCGAGCTGCTCGAGGAGGCGGAGTATCTGCGCCGGCGCTCGCTGAACTACGTGCTGCTGTTCGACAACGACATCAACTTCTTCCAGGGGAGGCGTCCCGACGGGACGTTCGCCAAGAGCCCGGCCGACTTCGACCCCGAGGAGTGGGGCGGCGACTTCACCGAGACCGACGGCTGGAACTTCGCGTTCCACGTTGCGCACGACCCGCGCGGTCTGGCCAACCTGTACGGCGGTCCGGCCGGCCTGGAGGCCAAGCTCGACGGGTACTTCTCCACGCCCGAGCTGGCGGTGAAGAAGGGGACATACTCGATCGTCATCCACGAGATGCTCGAGGCGCAGGCGATCCGGATGGGACAGTTCGGGTTCTCGAACCAGCCGGCGCACCACATCGCCTGGATGTACAACTACGCCGGTGTGCCTTCCAAGACGCAGGCGATCGTGCGCGAGGTGCTCGATCGGCTGTACGTCGGGGAGCAGATCGGTCAGGGCTATCCGGGCGACGAGGACAACGGCGAGATGTCCGCGTGGTACCTGTTCGCGGCGCTCGGTCTGTATCCGCTGCGGATGGGCGCGCCGGAGTACGCGATCGGGTCGCCGCTGTTCCCGCGCGTACTGGTGTCTCCGCTTGGCGGTCGTCCGTTGACGATCACTGCTTCGGGTGCCGAACATCCTTATGTGCAAGAGGTTCAGGTCGACGGCAAGCAGTTGCCTGTGGCATCTATAACGCACGCGGACCTGACTGCTGCGGGGCGACTCGACTTCACGCTGGGCGCTTCGCCGTCCGACTGGGGGACGCTGGAGTTGCCGCCCGCGCTGACTGTTGGCGACTCCGTTGCGAGCCCGCTCGTCGACCTCGTACCGGTCGATCCGGACAACCCGCTCTTCGACGACACCTCAGCAACCGAGACCACGGTCGACACCATCACCTGGTCGCTCCCGGCGCCCGCCACCGCGACGCTTTACACGCTGACATCAGGCTCCGGCGCCGGACCCACCACGTGGCATCTAGAAGGCTCCATCGACGGCACCACGTGGACCGTCCTCGACACCCGCACCACCACCACCTTCCGCTGGCCCCACCAAACCCGCCCCTTCAAAATCCCCACCCCCGCCCCCCACCAGCACTACCGCCTAACCTTCCCCACCCCCACCCCCCTAGCCCAACTAGAACTCCTCGCCTAAACCACCCCCGACTATGCGAACCCGCCCTCTCCGAGCCATCCGCCACGACTCGGCGGCCTGGAGGAGCGGCGGGTCGCCGAGTCGTGGATTTGGGTTGAGGATTCGCCGGTTTGGCGGCCGATTTCCACGACTCGCGGTTGACGCCTCGAGCCGTTCGCCACGAGTCGGTGGAGTTGGCTGTTGGTGTGGCCTGGCGGCGCGGTCCGCGGATCAACCTTCGTCGAGTCGTGGATTTGGGCTGTGTGGGGCAACCTAAATCCACGACTCGCGGCTGATGCGCTGAGCCATTCGCCACGACTCGAGGGTCTGGGCGGGGCTGGGGTTGGGTGGGTCAGGTTGGGGGGTGGAGGGTTAGGGATTTGATTCGGGTGGGTTGGGTTGGGGTTGTTGCTGGGGTGGTGATGAGTAGGCGGATGTAGCGGGCGGTGAAGGGAACTACCGGGCGGGTTGTTGTGGGGGAGGTGTTGTTGGTGACGGTGTCCTGGGTGGTCCATTGTTTGTTGTTGGTGCTGGACTGGAGTTGGAAGTCGCGGGTGTTGAGGTCTGGTACGCCGGCGTGTTCGACGATGTAGCTGCCGATCGTGCGGTCGACGCCGAGGTCTACGGACAACCAGGTCGGCGCGTGGCCGGACGCGTTCTCCCACAAGCCCGCGGACGGATCCGTCACGTAGTGCGCGGTGCTGTTCGCGGCGTCCGCCAGAACCGGCCGGTACTGCGCCAGATCAGGAACACCCGAAGCATCAACGACAGCAGCGAACTCCAGCACCCGAGCGGTCTGATCGTCGGACTGCGTCGGCCGATCGACTGTCAGCCGGAGGTACCTTGCGGGCACCGGACGTTCGAAGCGGTGGTCGGTGAGGTTCTCGATGTTGCCGGTGACAACATCCACCCGCCGCCACGGTCCGCGCGTCGATGACGCCGCCTCGACTGTGAAGTCCCTGGTGGTGAAGGCACTCGCGCCCTCGTACCCAGCATGCTTGATCCGATACCCGGACAGCACGCGCCGGCCTTCCAGATCGAGCACCAACCGCGGCCGTGCCCCGACCGCCGTCCAGTCGCGTACTGCAGCAACATCGGACGATGCGCGCGGAACATCAGGTACGTCAGCCCATTGCCGCAGATCGAGCCAGACGAAGCGCGGCCGGTAGATCTCGGTGGTGAGCGGATCCGCCCCGAGCCGGTTCACGTTGTAGCTGATCAGCAACCGCCCGTCGGACGACAGGCTCGGATGCGCCTTCGCGTTGTAGCAGTACGTACCGCCCTCGGTCTGCGACTCGTACACATAAGGCTCGGGACAGTTGTAGAACCGCACCCCGTCCGAGAACGGCCCGACCGGCGACGATCCGACCGCGTACTCAAGCCCGGTGGAGTTCACGTTGCGCAGGTACACCAGCAGGTACTTCCCGGCGTACCGCCCGGTCGGGATCGGCGTGACGCTCAGTTCGGTCGAGACGTCGGGATGCAGTACGGCGGCATCCTGCACGCTGACCGTGACATCCGGGCTCCACGACGTACCGCTCCAGAAGCGCCAGGTCGAGATGTCAGCGAACGAGTCCCGGCGGACCCGTGCCGCGACCAGGTCCTTCTGCCCGTTCGACAACCTGTTCCGATAGCCGTAGACGTACACGTAACCGTCCGCGGCCGGCGTGATGCCGACGCCGAACATCACGATGAACGTCTCGTCCCGGACGAGTAGACCGACGTCTTCGGTCCGGCGTACGGCGGTGTAGTCGGGCGTGCCGTCGACCAGCGGTACCGCGATCAGGTCGACCCGCGCTGCGTTCCAGTTGGAGTCCGGTGCGAACCCGGTCGCGTACAGCGTGTCGCCGATCGCGATCCCGTCGTTCATCCAGAACCCGTTGCCGAAGGCGCCGCCGTCCGGGATCACGAACGTCGCGTGTGCCGGGTCGGGACGATTGCCGACGAGCACCGCCGACGAGTTGTTGATGAATCCGGTCTGGTCGTACGTCAGTGTCTGCGGATCGACGGTGCCGATCCGGGTGTCGCTGAAGATGAACGCGGTGCGCGAGCCGGGCGTCGCCGCGCCGAGCCCGTCGCGGCCGTCGAGCGGGACGGAGTAGATCCCGTCGGCGCCGATCCAGCCGGAGCGGCGGTCGAACAGCTGGGTCCAGTCGTCCGCGCGGGTCGCGCGCAACGGCCGGCCGACGGGCGACGAGGTAGGCGAGGAAGGGGTCGTGGGGGAGGACCAGGACTGCGCCGGCAGCGCGGCGGAGACGCCCAGGCCGGTGGCCAGAGCGGCGTTGGTGCGCAGGAAAGTACGGCGGGAAACGGTGGTCACGGCAGGCACCTTAGGAAGAAATGTCAACGTTGACAAGGCTATGTCAACGTTGACATCATCAAATCGCTTCGCACCTTGTTGCTGTCACTCAGTGAGGGAGTACCAACCGTGCGTCAACCCCGATCCGCCCTCTTCGCCGCGGCCCTGCTCGCCGCCACCGCCCTCTGCGTCCCCGCCTCGGCCGCGCAATCGAACCCCAACGAGCACCCCGGGCGCGCCTCGAACCTGGTGGTCGAGAGCACGACCGAGCTCGGCCCGATCACCCAGAACCCGCACAACGCCGCCCGCGACAACGGCCAGAGTGTCCGGTACGGCAACCAGTCGGTCTGGTTCTTCGACGACACGATCCTGAAGGACCCGGACGGGTTCCTGACCAGCACCGCCGCGACCACGAGCGATCTGGACGCGAGCGACAACATCACGATGACCGCGGCGAACCCGTTCGACGAGCACTCGACCGGCGTACCGCCCGAGTTCGTCCCGTTCTCCGCTGCCGAGACCGCCTTCCAGACCGAGCACGCGTCGGCCGACTGCACGAACTCCACCGACGAGTACTGCGGGACCGTGTTCGCGCACTGGCCGGGTCCGGTCGTGGCCGACCAGGCCCGGCACCGGATCCTGGTGTCGTACGGCAAGTTGTGCCGCGGCGGCCGCGTCGGCACCCCGTGCGAGTCCGGCTTCGTCGGTCAGGCGCAAGGCACCGGCCTGGTCTCGGTCGACATGAACAGCAAGACAGTCACGCGATTGACCGCGACCAACCGGCCCGCTGACATCCCCAGCCCGGAGGGAACGGACAACACGCTGTTCTTCCCGGTCGGCCAGGACTGGACCGGCCAGGCGATGGTGCTGGTCGGGAACACGCTGTACGGCTACGGCAAGTGCACCCTGGACGGCTGCGCGGTCGCGAAGGTCCCGGTCGCGCAGGTCACGGACATCTCCCAGTGGCGCTTCTATGCCGGTGCCAACGGCAACGGTACGCCGCAGTGGTCGACAGATCCCACCAAGGCCGTGCAGGTCAAGGCCAACGGGGCCGCGGGTTCGACCGTCTACTGGGACAGCGCGTTCGGCGCGTACGTCAACACCTACATGCAGTTCCTGGCGCAGGACGTGATGTACCAGACGGCACCCAACCCGTGGGGGCCGTGGAGTACGCCGAACAAGCTGTTCACCGCTGCCAAGACCAGCGGGACCGAGTACGCCGCGTTCGCGCACCCGGAGTACACCAGCGCCGACGGGCTGACGAAGTACTACACCTACTACACGTCGTCGACCGGCGCGCAGATGCTCGTCAAGGTCCGCTTCGCGAAGGGCTCGTGATGCACCAGCATCCACAACGCACCATCGATCGGGCGCGCCGGATGCTCGACGAGCGGGTTCGTCCCGCCGTCGAGCGCCGGACGGCGCCACTGCAGGTCGCCGTACGCCGGCTGCCCGGCGAGCCCGAACCGTTCGACCGGGCAACCGCCGGACCGTTCGAGCCGTTCACCAAGGGTTCCACCTGGGGCGAGGCGTGGACGACCGCGTGGTTCCGGCTGGACGGCGAGGTTCCGGCCGACTGGACCGGGGCGGAGGCCGCGGTCGTCGTCGACCTCGGCTTCGAGGGCGGTCCCGGATTCCAGTCCGAGGGCCTGGTCCACCGCGCGGACGGCAGCATCATCAAGGGCGTCCACCCGCGCAGTCAGTACGTCCGCCTCGATCCCGGGACGACCACGGTCGAGCTGTACGTCGAGGGTGCCGCGAACCCGGACATCGCGGCGCGCGCGTTCCGGCCGACCCAGCTCGGTGACGGGCTCGACGTGGACGGCGAAGCGCACTACCGCTTCCGCCGGGCCGAGCTCGTCGAGCTGGATCGCGAGGCCGGAGCGCTGGCGGTCGATCTCGACGTGCTGATCGGCTGGGCGGAGGAGTTGGCCGCCGACGATCCACGCCGCTCGAAGATCCTCCGTGCGCTCGATCGGGCCTGCGACGAGATCGCCCCGGAGCGGATCCACGAGTGTGTCGAGGCCGCGCGCGCCGAGCTCGCGACGGTCCTGACGCAGCCGGCCGCCGCGAGTACGCATCGGGTCGCGGCCGTCGGGCACGCGCACATCGACTCCGCCTGGCTGTGGCCGATGCGCGAGACCGTGCGCAAGTGCACGCGGACGTTCGCGAACGTGCTCGCGTTGATGGATGACTACCCCGAGCTGCGCTTCGCCTGTTCGCAGGCGCAGCAGTACGCGTGGATCGAGGAGCACCAGCCGAAGCTGTTCGCACGGATCGCCGACGCGGTCGCCACCGGCCGGTTCGTACCGGCCGGCGGGATGTGGGTCGAGTCGGACACCAACATGCCGGGCGGCGAGGCGCTCGTCCGGCAGTTCGTGCACGGCAAGCGGTACTTCGCGGAACGGTTCGGGGTCGAGCCGCGCGAGGTCTGGCTGCCGGACTCGTTCGGGTACTCGGCCGCGCTGCCGCAGATCGCCGCGCTGGCAGGGTTCCGCTGGTTCCTGACCCAGAAGCTCGCCTGGCATCCGACGAACCCGTTCCCGCACCACACGTTCTGGTGGGAGGGGATCGACGGCACCCGGCTGTTCGCGCACCTGCCGCCTGTCGACACCTACCTCGCCGAGCTGACCCCGGCCGAGCTCAACCACGCCGCGAAGAACTTCCGCGACCACGCCGGTGCGACGACCTCGCTGGTCCCGTTCGGGCACGGCGACGGCGGTGGCGGACCGACCGCGGTGATGATGGAACGCGCCCGCCGGCAGGCCGATCTCGAGGGTGCGCCGCCGATCGAGCACCTGACGCCGACGGCGTTCTTCGAGCGCGCCGAGGCCGAGTACCCGGATGCGCCGGTGTGGGTCGGCGAGCTCTACATGGAGGCCCATCGCGGTACGTACACGTCGCAGGCGGCGATGAAGCGCGGCAACCGCCGTACCGAACATCTGCTGCGCGAGGCCGAGTTGTGGTGCGCGTCGGCGACGATCCGGACCGGCGCGCCGTACCCGTACGACGATCTCGACCGGATCTGGAAGACGGTGCTCCTGCACCAGTTCCACGACGTGCTGCCCGGCTCGTCGATCGCCTGGGTGCATCGGGAGGCACGAGCGGCCTACGAACAGGCTGTCGCGGAGCTCGAGGAGCTGATCGCGACCGCGCTGACCCAGCTGGCCGGCGCAGGTGATACTTCGATCCGGTTCAATGCCGTACCGATGTCCGTGGACGGCGTGCCCGCGCTGGGCGCTTCGAATACGGCGGCTCCCAACGGACCGAGTGTGACGGCGCAGTTCGACGGAGAGCAGTGGCTCGTCGACAACGGCGTCTTGCGGGTCACGATCGCCGCGGACGGGACGATCACCTCACTCGTCGACACCCGGTACGATCGCGAATTGGTTGCCGAGGGCTCCCGCCTCAACGACCTGGTCCTGCATCACGACCTGCCGAACGCCTTCGACGCCTGGGATCTCGACGCGTCGTACCGCGCGACCGCCGAACCGCTGCGCGCCATCGACTCGCTGCGCGTCACGGAAGGCCCCGACGCGGTAGTCGTCGAGGTACGCCGGTCGCAGGGCGCGTCGACGTACACGCAAACGATCACGGTGCCGGCCGGAGCCGACCGGGTGGACTTCACGATCGACGTCGACTGGCACGAGCGCGAGAAGTTGCTCAAAGCAATGTTCGGTGTGGATGTCCGCGCCGACCAGGCGACCGCCGAGATCCAGTTCGGGCACCTGCGCAGGCCGACGCACGACAACACCACCTGGGACGAAGCGAAGTTCGAGGTGTGCGCGCATCGGTGGGTGCACGTCGGCGAGCCCGGGTTCGGCGTCGCGATCGCCAACGACTCGACGTACGGTCACGACCTGCGCCGACTCGCCGGGCAGACGGGCGATCCGCTGGCCGGCCGTACCGGGACCGGGATCGGGCTTTCGTTGCTCCGGGCACCCAGGTACCCGGATCCGGAGACCGATCAGGGCCGGCATCAGGCGCGTTACACGCTGGTGTCCGGCGCCGAGATCGCAACCGCGGTCGAGGCCGGGCTCCGGCTGAACCTTCCGGTCCGAGAGGTCCGCGGTACGTCGGCACCCGGGCCGATCGTGACGGTCGAGGGCGCAGGCGTGGTGGTCGAAGCGGTGAAACTCGCCGAGGACCGCTCCGGCGACCTGATCGTCCGGCTGTACGAGGCCCTCGGAGCCCGCACCACAGCACGGCTCACCTGGGATTTCGTTGCTACCGGCACCGAGATCGTGGATCTGCTGGAGCGTCCGCTCGAGACCGTCGACGAGCCACGGTTCGCGCTGCGGCCGTTCCAGATCCTGACCGTCCGGATCCGGCGCCAAGAGCGTCGGGAGGTGTCGGCCGATGACTAAACGCCGCCGGGACACGATCCTGGGCTACCTGTTCATCTCGCCCGCGATCATCGGCCTGCTGCTGTTCGTGGTCTATCCGATGGTGACGTCGCTGTACCACTCCTTCACCCAGTGGAACGGGCTGACCCCGGCCAAGTGGGTCGGCCTGGAGAACTACAAGTTCCTGTTCACCGACGACCCAACGTTCTGGCCGTCGTTGAAGGTGACCGTGCTGTGGGTGGTGATCTCGGTCCCGGCCACGCTCGTCGCGGGCCTCGCGCTCGCCGTCGTCGTGAACCGTACGATCAAGGGCGTCAAGATCTTCCGGACGATCTTCTACCTGCCGGTCGTCCTGCCTGCGGTCGCCGTACTGACGTTGTGGAAGTACATCTACGACCCGACGTACGGACTGGCCAACCAGCTTCTCAAGTTCCTGCACCTGCCGACCAGCCTGTGGCTCGGCGACGCGCACGTGGCGCTGCCGGCGATCCTGATCGTCGGGATCTGGAGCGTCGGCGGCACGATGATGATCTTCCTGGCCGGGCTGCAGGCGGTGCCGGAGGAGATCCAGGAGGCGGCCAAGGTCGACGGCGCGAACGCGTTCCGGCGCTTCACCCGGATCACGCTGCCGATGATCGGGCCGATCATGATGCTCCAGCTGATGCTGGCGCTGAACGGTGCGTTCCAGACCTTCAACCAGGTCGCGATCCTGACCAAGGGCGGACCGGGACATTCCACGAACCTGCTGATGTACAAGATCTACAACGACGGGTTCGCCGACTTCATCACCTCGCCGCAGCTCGGGTACGCGACCGCCGAGGTGTGGGTGCTGTTCGTGATCGTGATGATCGTGACGGTCGTGATGCTCCGCCTCACCCGAAGCCGTGTCTACCAAGGGGAGGGCTGATGACGGTGCTGATGCCGCGACTCCGTCGCGGCGGGTCATGGGGCTGGAACTCCCGGTCTTCCCTCGTCGCTGCGGTCGCTCCGCTCCCTCCGCTCCTCAGTCCAGACCGGGAGGCCCCATGACCGCCGAAGCTCTTGCCGTAGTACGCCCGGCTGCGATGACGCAGCGGGTGCCGTTCATGCTGTCGCGGGTTGCCTGGTACGCGCTCTGCGGGCTGCTCGCGGTCTCGATGCTGCTGCCGCTGGTGTGGATGATCAGCATTGCGCTGAAGGGCAACGGCGACATCAACCAGCTGCCGCCGGCGTTCCTGCCCCGCGAGTTCCGGGCGGCGAACTTCGTCGACGGCCCGGCGCAGATCGGCTTCTACCGGCTGCTGCTCAACACCGTGATCGTCACGGTGCTCTCGACGGTCGGCGCCGTGGTCAGCTCGATGATCGTCGGCTACGGCATCTCCCGGATCGAGTTCCCGGGCCGCCGGCTCTGGTTCGCACTGATCTCCGGCAGCATCTTCGTACCGGGCATCGTCGGGCTGATCCCGCTGCAGCACCTCTACATCAACCTCGGGCTGATCGACACCTGGGTGCCGCTGATCCTGCCGGCCTTCTTCGGCAGCCCGATCTTCGTGTTCCTGGCGCGCCAGTACTACCAGTCGATCCCGAAGTACCTCGACGAGTCGGCCACCATCGACGGCGCCGGGCACTGGATGATCTTCACCCGGATCATGGTGCCGCTGACCAAGCCGGTCTGGATCACGATCGCGATCATGTCCTTCCAGTTCGCCTGGAACGACTACCTGAGCCCGCTGGTCTACCTGCAGGACTCGAAGAAGTTCACGCTCCCGCTCGGGATGGCGGCGTTCCTGTCCGACCAGGCGGGCTCTCAGTACAACTACTACATGGCGACGAACCTGCTGTTCGTCGTACCGCCGCTGGTGCTGTTCTTCCTCGCCCAGCGCTACTTCATGGAGGGCCTCGGCGCCCTCGGAACCATCGCGAAATGAGGAGTACGACTATGCCCAAACTGAGGGCGACAGCAGTACTGGTGGTCGCCGGTCTGGCTTTGGCCGGGTGCGGCGGTGGCTCCGACGCCGGCGGCAAGAGCGGCGGGACCATCAGCTACATGACGTGGGAGTCCGTGGCCACCAACGCCGCGCTGGACAAGAGCATGGCGAAGCTGCAGGGCGTCGGCGTCAAGCGCGAGGAGTCGCCGAACGCCGACTACGCGCAGAAGCTTGCCTCGCTGATCATGTCCAAGAAGGCGCCGGACTTCTTCTGGTGCTCGAACTCGCAGGAGCAGAACCTGGCCGCGGAGGGCCTGCTCTACGACTGGTCCTCGTACCTGAAGAAGGGCGACGGCCTGCAGGAGGACAAGTTCTCGCCCGGTTCGCTCGACCTCTGGCGCAACCCCGAGGGCAAGCTGTACGGAATCCCGACGCTGGCGAACACGTACGGGTTCTTCTACAACAAGGCCGACTTCGACAAGGCCAAACTGAAGACCCCGGCGATCGGCTGGACCTGGGACGAGCTGTACGCCGACATCACCGCACTGAAGCATGCCAACCCGAAGGCCACGCCGCTGGTGAACGCGTGGGCACTGCTGGAGAGCCCGCAGGGCATCTCGGCGTACTCGGTCGCGAACGGCGGTGCCCCGATCATCGAGAAGCCGATCGGGTCCAAGGAGGTGAAGGCGGACGCGACCTTCCGGGCCGGCGCCGAGAAGATGACGAAGGCGATCAAGGCCGGCGAGATGACCAACCCGGACTACGACGGCACGAACGCCGTGGCCCAGTTCGCGAACGGCGGCATGCCGCTGATGTTCGGCGGCCAGTGGCTGCACCAGTCGATCACCCAGAACAAGCCCAAGTTCGAGTGGGGCTACGCGCCATGGCCCGCCGGTACGGCGAAGTCCGTGCAGCCGATCGAGACCAACGGCGTCTGCTCCCCGGCGACGCTGAAGGACCCGGACAACACCTGGAAGGTGATCAGCTACATGGAGGTCACCGGCTTCAACGAGACCATGAAGGAGCAGCCGATCGCCCCGATCGCCTACGAGCCCGGTTCGAAGGGGTACTACGAGGCGCTGCAGGCGGGCGACGCCGCGGCCAAGAGCATTGCCGCGACCGCGACGTACGAGCTCGGGGTCAAGGACAAGTTCGTCACGCAGTTCCTGGATCCGTGGTCGACTCCGGCCGGTGACGTCGTCGGCACCACCTTCAACCCGGCGCTGTCGGGGAAGAAGGACCTGAACGCGGGCATCGACGCAATGGTTGCCGGGATCAACAAGCTGGCGGCCAAGTGAGTGCGCCTGCGGTCGACTACCCGTTCGGGCCGTTCGTGCCGCGGCCGGAGAACCCCGTTCTCCGGCCCGGCCGGCACGACTGGGAGTCGGCGAACGTCTACAACCCGGCGGCGCTCTCGGTGGACGGGCGGATCGCGCTCGTCTACCGCGCCCATGCCGACGACATCGTGTCGCACCTCGGGCTGGCCTGGTCCGACGACGGCATCACGTTCGAGACCGAGCCGGATCCGGTGATGGTGCCGACCGAGGACTACGAGCGGTACGGGTGTGAGGATCCGCGCGTGGTGTTCGTGGACGGCACCTACTACCTGACGTACACCGGCTGGGACCGGCACACCGCGCGACTGTGCCTCGCGACCTCGACGGACCTGCGCAACTGGGACAAGCACGGGCCGATGTTCCCGGGCATCAACACTTTCGCCGGGGTCCGCAAGACGCCCGGACCCGAGTGGAGCAAGGGCGGCGTGATCCTGCCCGAGCAGATCGACGGGCAGTACCTGATGTGGTTCGGCGAGGGCAACATCCACCTCGCCACGTCGTCCGACCTGTTGCATTGGAAGGCCGATCCGACGCCCGTACTGCGGCCCGAGCCCGGCACGTTCATGGGCGACCTGGTCGAGACCGGCCCGCAGCCGATCCGGACCCGTACCGGTCACGTACTGCTGATGCACAACAGCGCCGTCGTCCGGCCGGAGGGTGGCGTGTACTACGCCTGCGGCCAGGTGCTGATCGATCCGCGGCGGCCCGACACGGTCGTCGCCAAGCTGACCGAGCCGTGGCTGGAGCCGAGCACCTTCGAGGACCAGCATGGACTCGTCGACAACGTGACGTTCGTCGAGGGACTCGTGTTCCACCGCGGGACCTGGTTCGCGTACTACGGCCAGAGCGACACCACGATCGGTGTCGCCACGTTCACCCCGGAGGAATCGTGATGATGCTCGCGGACGGCGCGCGGGTGATGTTCACCGGCGACTCGATCACCGACTGCCATCGCCGCGACACCGACAACCCGCTCGGGTACGGGTACCCACTGCTGGTGGCAGGACAATGGGGCCTTCGGCAACCGGATCGCGTACCGGTCTGGATGAACACGGGCATCTCCGGGGACACGCTCGCCGGGTTGGGCAGCCGGTGGCAGACCGACGTACTGGACGAACGGCCGGACGTGGTGTCGATCCTGATCGGGATCAACGACTGCGGGTACCGGTTCTCGTTCGGGCACGACGAGGTGACGGCGGACTCGTACCGCGCCGGCTACCGCCAGCTGCTGGAGCCGCTCGCCGGCGTCCAACTTGTACTGATCGAGCCGTTCCTGCTGCCGGTGAAGGAAGAGCAATGGGCCTGGCGCGCCGACCTGGACGCCAAGATCCAGGTCGTACGCGAGCTCGCCCGCGAGTTCGGCGCCCGCCTGGTCGCCGCTGACGGCATGTTCGCCGAGCTTGCCGCCGGCAACAACCCGGAGCACTGGCTCTCCGACGGCGTCCACCCAACCGCCGCGGGCCACCAGGCCCTGTCCGAAGCCTGGCTTCGACAGGTCGGCTAGTCGTACCGAAGAACGGGTAGTGGTGGGCCGTTGACCGCGCGGGCATCAGCCGGTTCCGCGGAGTCGGTGTCCAGGACGGCCCGAGAACGGCATCACTACCCGTTCTTCGGTACGCAGTCAGTACGTCGGGGTGTCGTTGACGACGAGGCGGGCGGGGACCTCCAGGCGTTGGGGGGCGCGGGAGGGGTCTGTCAGGCGGTCGAAGAGGAGTTGGGCGCCGGCGCGGCCGACGTCGTACGGGTCGCTGTCGATCACGGAGACGCCGAACGCGGCCGCCAGTTCGAAGCGGTCGAAGCAGACCGTGTCGATCCGGCGTTGTGCGAACGCCTGCGACTGCAGGAGTCCCGTACACAGGCGGTTGTTGTCGACGAAGACGGCGTCCGGTGCGGCGCTCGGCAGCAGGTCCTCCGCCGCACGGCGGGCGTCCTCCTCGCTGACCAGGTTGTCCCGTACAAGGGTCGGGTCGACCGCGATGCCCGCGGCCTCGAGCGCGGCGACGTACCCGGCCCAGCGTTCCTCGGCGCCGCTGCCGCTGCGCGGGTGACCGAGGTACGCGATCCGGCGGCGCCCCTTCGCCAGCAGGTGCTCGACACCAGAGCGGGTGCTGGCCGCGTTGGTGGTGGTGACCGAGTCCATCGATTCGCCGAGGCCCGGGGGAGGGGAGTCGACGAACACGATCGCCGACCCGAACCGCGCCTCGTTCGCGAGATAGCCGAGATCGTTCCCGACCGGGGCGATGATCAGCCCCGCGACCCGGTGCGCGAAGAACGAGCGGATCGCGCGGTGCTCGAGCTCCGGGTCGTTCTGCGCGTCGGCGGTCAGCACCAGGTACCCGCGCTCGGACGCGATCGAGTGGATCCCACGCAGCATCGGCGCGAAGAACGGGTTCGTACAGTCACCGAGCGTGACCCCGATCGAGGTCATCGCCTGGTTCTTCCGCCGCAGCCCGGCCGCGACGTCGTTCAGCTGGACGCCGAGCCGGTCCGCCTCCGCGACGATCCGCTGCCGCGTCGACTCCCGTACCTTCGGATCCCCCCGCAAGGCCCGCGACACCGTCTTGATGCTGACACCGGTCGTCGCGGCCACATCCTCGAGCCGCGGCCGCCGCGGAACTTCACTCTCCATGACCCCAGTGTAATGTCAACGTTGACATTATTGGGTTCCGATCGGACCGCAGCGGGCTATTTCTTGGCGGCCGAGGTGGATCGGATGTGCAGTTCGGTACGGAGCGTGACGGTGGAAGGCGGCCGGCCAGGGGCCGTGGTCCGGTCCTTGAGGAGCATCCCGGCGGTCCGGCCCAGCTCGTAGGTGGGCTGCGCGACCGTGGTCAGACTGGGGATCACGAGGTCGGCCCACGGGATGTCGTCGAAGCCGACGATCGCGATGTCGTCCGGGGCGCGCAGCCCCTTGCGGGCCAGGCATTCCAGCGCGCCGACGGTCATCAGGTTGTTGGTGACGAACAGTGCCTCGGGCGGATCGGCCAGCTCCAGCAGACTTTCCATTGCCGAGTACCCACCGGCCTCACGGAAGTCGGCGTGCCGTACCAGATCCTTGTCGTACCGGATGCCGCCCGCCCGCAGCGCCGAACGGTACCCGGACAGCCGGTCCATCGCGGTCGAGACCTTCCGCGGGCCGGTGATGCACGCGATCCGCTGGTAGCCGCCGTCGATCAGGTGCTTGACGCCCTCGAACGCACCGTGCTCGTTGTCCACCAGTACGGTGTCGGCCTCGACGCCCTCGACCCGGCGGTCGATCATCACCAGCGGGATCTTCGCGTCCGCGAGCAGTTGCACACCCTCCGCTGTCGACGTCGGCGAGATCACCACCCCGGCCATCTGGTCGGTCAGCACCGCCGACGCGTACGCAGCCTCCTTGACCGGGTCCTCGTCGGAGTTACAGAGCACCACGTGGTACCCCTCGGTCTGTGCGACGTCCTCGAGACCGCGGACCAGTGAGGTGAAGAACGGGTTCTCGATGTCGGAGATGACGACGGCCCACAGGTTCGTGGAGGACTTCCGCAGGTTGCGCGCGACGCCGTTCGGGCGGTAGCCGAGCTCGGCGACCGCGGCCCGGACCTTCTCGGACAGCTCGGGGTCCACGTTCCGCCGGCCGCTCAGCACCCGCGAAACCGTCGCCGGCGACACCCCAGACCTACGCGCGACGTCGTAGATCGTCGTCATACCCGCTCCCCGCTGGAGATCCGATGGTCGTCTGGATCGCACTCTAACTCCGATCCGAACCAAAGGATGTCATGTGACGGAGGTTGCGCCGTCCAGCAGTGCCAGGGCCGCAGCTTGGGAGGGGGCTGAGTCGGCGGCGCCGTTGACGGTGGTGGACAGGGCGCCGGCGGCGTTCGCGAGTCGTACGGCGTCCACGAGGCCGGCGCCGTGCGCGAGGGACGCGGCCAGCGATCCGCAGAACGCGTCCCCGGCGCCGACGGTGTCGACCGTGTCCACGTCGTGCGCCGCCACCCGTTCTGCGAACCCGTTCGCGTGGTCCAGAACGAACGCGCCACGGGCTCCGAGCGTCACCACGCACGCCTGCAGGTTCCAGTCGTCGGCGAGCTTGCGCGCGATCATCGGCAGCTGCGATTCGTCGTCGCAGTCCAGGCCGGTCAGGGCTGCGGCCTCGACCTCGTTCGGCACCAGGATGTCGACGTACGAGGCCAGCGCCGGATCGATCGGGCCGACCGGCGCCGGGGTGAGGATCGTGGTGACACCCGCGGTCGAGGCGAGCCGGAGGGCAGCCTGGCTCGCCTCGACCGGGAGTTCGAGTTGCACGCTGAGCACCTTGCTCGCGGTCAGTACGTCGGTCGCCGCCTCGACGTCGCGCGAGGTGATCGCCGCGTTCGCACGGGAGACGATGATGATCGAGTTCCCGCCGTCGGGCAGCACCAGCGGCAGGCCGACCCCGGTGCCGAGCTCCGGATGGCGCACCACCCAGGACGTGTCGACGCCGTTCGACGTGAGCAGTTCCAGGAACTCCTCGCCGTACCGGTCCTCGCCGATCGTGCCGACGATAGCTGTCCGCGCACCCATCCGCGCTGCGGCGATCGCCTGGTTCACGCCCTTGCCGCCGAGGAACTCCGCGAAGCCGGTCCCGTGCAACGTCTCGCCCGGCAACGGCCGCCGCTCCGCCGACGCCACCAGATCCTTCATGAACGACCCCAGTACGCACACGTCGTTCATGCCTGGCCCTCCGTGAGACGTTTGCCCAAGGCACCGGACGGGTGGAACTGGGCGAAGTCGTGATGGCTGAATTCCCGCAGTACGACGAGGGCGCAGGCGAGCGCATCGCCCATCGCCAGTGAGGCGGTCGTCGACGCGGTCGGCGCCAGGTTCAGCGGATCGGCCTCGCGCAGCACCATCGTGTCCAGCGTGTACGTCGCCAGTTGGGCCAGCGTCGATTCTTCCTGCCCGGTCATCGCGATCACCGGGATCGACCGTTCGCGCAGCATCCGCACGAACGCACAGACCTCGGACGTCTCGCCTGACGCCGACAGGGCCAGTACGAGATCGCGGGACGTGACTGCGCCGGAGTCGCCGTGCAGCGCGTCTCCCGAGTGGATGAACGTGGCCGGCGTACCGGTACTGGCGAGGGTCGCGGCGATCTTCCGGCCGACCAGACCCGACTTGCCGAGGCCGGTCACCACCAGGTGACCTTCGCACCGGGCGACCGCGGTCAGTACGTCGAGGAAGACGCCGTCCAGCCGATCGGCGAGCGCGGACACCGCCGCCGCCTCGGTCTCGATGGCTTCCCGCGCCGCCTGCAATCCCCGTGCCACCAGGTCCCTGGACAGCTCGTCGGCCGTGCGGTGGGCGGACGCACGGTTCGGCACAACTGGCATCCCAGCGCCTCTCATCTCAGAAATCGATTTCCGCAGATTAGGCAGCGAGCCCAGGTGGTGTCAACGGCTTCACCCTGGAAGAAACCCTGTGTGTACGCGGAAATCGCTCGGCTTGACCACATCGTCACCCCGCCGCCCCTTGACCGGCCAGGCCGTCACTCGTACATTGCGAGAAATCGATTGCCGTCCGGCATCGACGACCTGCGCAGTTCGGCCCGATCGTTCGACACCTCTGGAGCACCCGATGGCCGCAACACCCTCCCCTGTCCGGCAGCTGAGTCGCCGGTCCGTCCTGCGCGGCGGGCTCGGTGCCCTCGCCGCCTCCGCGGCCGGCGTGCCGCTGCTTTCCGCCTGTGGCGGCGACTCCTCCGGCGGCAACGCCAAGGAGCTGTCGTTCTGGAACTTCTACGGCCCGTCCGACGACCAGGGACCGCAGAGCAAGTGGTTCGTCGACACCGTCGCCGAGTGGAACAAGAACAACGACGTCAAGGTCAAGCTGCGCTACATCCCCGGCAAGGACTACCTGAACGGGACGACGCTGCAGACCGCGTTCCAGTCCGGGCAGGGACCGGACATCTTCCTGATCAGTCCCGGTGACTTCCTGCGCTACTACAACGGCGGCGTACTGCAGGATCTCGGGTCCGCGCTGCCGGACGAGTCCAAGAAGGACTACCTGCCCGGCCTGCTCGAGGCGCGCAGCGTCGACGGCAAGGTCTACGGCCTGCCGATGGAGATCGAGCCGCTCGCGATGTACTACAGCGAGACCGCGTTCGAGAAGGCCGGCCTGTCCGAGGCCGACCTGCCGAAGACCTGGGACCAGACGCTCGCCGTCGCAGAGAAGCTCACCAACGGCAAGCAGTACGGCGTGATGTTCGAGACGCTGCCCGGCTACTACCAGAACTTCACCTGGTACCCGTTCCTCTGGCAGGGCGACGGCAACGCGATCAAGGACGGCAAGTCCGCCTTCGACTCGCCGGCTGCCGTGCAGGCGCTGAAGTTCTGGGGCGACACCGTCAAGAGCAAGCTGGCCCCGCGCAAGCCGCTCGGCGACGGCGGTGGCGACGTGGTCTCGAACCTCGTCTCCGGCGCGGCCGCGATGCAGCAGACCGGGATCTGGGCGGTCGCGGACCTGCGGGCGAAGGCGAAGAACTTCAAGTACGGGATCGTCCCGCTGCCGACGCCGGACGGTGGCAAGCCGGCCACCGACCTCGGCGGCTGGGCGTTCGTGGCGAACTCCAAGGGCGCGAACCCGGAGGCCGCGGCCAAGTTCATCGCCTGGGCGCTCGGCTCCACCGATGCGGCCGGCGTCGAGCGGCAGCGGCAGTGGAACACCGTCGTCAAGACCAACCTGCCGCCGCGCAAGTCGGTGCAGCAGGCCGCGGACGCGAAGGGCGCGTTCGCCGACGGCGCGCTGAAGAAGTTCGTCGGCGAGATCGCGCCGACCGGCAAGCCGGAGCCGCGGTTCCCACCGGAGGTCTACCAGCCGATCGCGGACGCGATCCAGGCCTGCCAGCTGAACGCCGCCGATCCGGCCAAGGCCGCCGCGCAGGCCGCCGAGAAGATCGACACGTTCCTCAAGACCTACCAGGGCGCGCCGATCAGCTGATGGTGACGACAACCGCTGCTCCGTCCAAACCCACGGCTCGCACGAGGGCGAAGCCGAAGGCCGGTATGACGAGGAAACGCCGCGAGGCCCTGGCCGCGTACGCCTTCCTCGCGCCGGACACCATCGGGCTGCTGATCTTCGTCGCGATCCCGATGGTGCTCGCCTTCGGAGTCGCGTTCTTCAAGGTCGACGGCTTCGGCAACTACCAGTACGTTGGCCTGGCCAACTACAAGTTGATGGCCGGCGACGACCAGCTCTGGGCCTCGCTGAAGGTGACCGCGACGTACGTCGTCGCGTTCGTGCCGATCGCGTTCGTGGTCAGCTTCGCGCTCGCAATGCTCGTCCGCAACCACTTCAAGGGCATCGGCTGGGTACGGTCTGCGTTCTTCCTGCCGAACGTGGTCAGCCTCGTCGTGGTCGGTCTGATCTGGCAGTTCCTGCTCGTCGACAAGCGCGGTGCCCTGTCCAGGATCCTGGCCCCGTTCGGGCTCGGCGACGTGTCGTTCCTCGGTACGCCGTCACTTGCCCTCGGCACCTATGTGGTGATCAGCGTCTGGTTCCTGATGGGGTACCAGATGCTGGTCTTCCTGGCCGGCCTCAAGGACGTGCCGAAGGAGCTCGAGGACGCCGCCGCCATCGACGGTGCGGGCCCCTGGCAACGGTTCCGGTACGTGATCTGGCCGCTGCTCCGGCCGACCAGCTTCTTCGTCGTGGTGAACTCGACGATCGGCGCGGTCACCGGCCTGCAGGCGTTCGACCTGGTCTTCGTCCTGACCAAAGGTGGCCCGGCCCGCGCGACCAGCACGGTCGTGCTCTACATCTACGAGCAGGCGTTCACCTTCAACAACATGGGGTACGCCGCCGCGCTGACCACCGTGGTGGTGGCGATCCTCGTCGTCTGCACCGGACTCATGTTCGGCTTCACCCGAGGAGGTCGCTTTGACGAGGATTAGAGTCCTCCCGATCCTTGCCCATGTGCTGGCGATCGTCGCGATCGCTCCGCTGCTGTGGATCCTGATCAGTGCGCTGCGGCCGGCCGAGGACGTGTTCAACTTCGGCTGGCCGCAGCACCTGACGCTGAGCAACCTGCAGTACGTGCTGCTCAAGATCCCGATGCCGCGGTTCATGCTGAACTCGGCGATCGTGTCCGTGACGGTCACCGTGATCGCACTGTTCTTCCATTCGATGGCGGCGTACGCGCTGGCCCGGCTGCGGTTCCCGGGACGCGGCGTGATCTTCTCCGGGATCATGTCGACGCTGCTCGTGTCGCTGCCGGTGATCCTGGTGCCGCTGTTCCTGGTGGCGAAGCAGTTGGGCCTGCTGGACAGTTACGCCGGGCTGATCGTGCCGAGCATCTTCCACGCGTTCGGGATCTTCCTGCTCCGGCAGTACTACCTGAACATCCCGCGCGAGCTGGAGGAGGCGGCCGACCTGGACGGCTGCGGCTACTGGCGTCGGTACTGGAGCGTCATCCTGCCGCTCAGCCGTCCGGTACTGGCGTCGCTGTCGGTGCTGTTCTTCCTCGCGAACTGGAACGCGTTCCTCTGGCCGCTGACCATCACCCGGAACCCGGACCTGCGGGTGATCCAGCTCGGCGTCTCGGGCATGCAGGGGCAGTACGCCTCGGCCTGGAACCTGATTCTCGCGGCCGCCGTGATCGCGGCCATCCCGACCGTCGTGGTGTTCGTCGCAGGCCAGCGCCGGCTGGTCGACGCGATGAAGACCACCGGCCTCAAGTAAAGGACATGACATGAAGCGTGGGGCTTTGCTTGCTGTCCTGCCGCTGGTCTTCGGAACGGCGGCACTGCTCACCCAGTCCTCCGACGCGCAGCCGCCCGCTGCCGCGTCCACTCCGGTCGGCACCGCGCAGGTCGAGTCGAAGGGGACGCCCAGCCCGAGCGACGGCGACCTGTGGCCGTCCTGCTGGGCCGGCAACGACAAGCTCTACGCCGCGAACGGTGACGGCAAGGGCTTCTCGGTCGACGGCGATTTCGCCGACGTCGCCGTCAGCGAGATCAACGGCACGCCCGGAAACTTGTCCGGGGCAACGATCTCGAAGGGCGACCAGGTCGGCCAGATCTGGAGCGGCGCCGGGTACAACCGGAAGCCGACCGGGATGGTGTGCGTCGGCGACACGCTGTACCTCGCTGTCCAGGACCTGGCGCTGGACTTCAACGACGTACCGGCCGCGACCATCCTGAAGTCCACCGACCACGGCAAGACGTGGACGTGGGACAAGAAGAAGCCGATGTTCTCCGACCATGTGTTCACGACAATCTGGTTCGCGGACTTCGGCAAGGGCGGCGCGCTGGCGCCGGACGGGTACGTGTACGCGTACGGGCTGGACGGGAACTGGCGGGACTCGTTCGACGACACGGTCGCGGATCCGCAGAGCGTGTTCCTGGCGCGGGTGCCCAAGAACAAGGTGCAGGACCGTGGGGCGTGGAAGTTCTACACCGGGGCCGGGTGGTCGTCCCGCGTACAGGACAAGAAGCCGGTACTGACCGATACGCGACGGCTGTACGCGCAGACGTACGGGACGAACGCCTCGAACCTGAGCGTGATCAGCCAGGGCGGGGTGACCTATCTCCCGCAGCAGAAGAGATATGTCTACACGTCGTGGACGGAGTACACGTTCGAGTTCTACGAGTCGCCGACGCCGTGGGGGCCGTGGAAGCACTTCATGAGCAAGGACTTCGGCGGGTATCCGTGGTCGACGTCGAAGTACGGCGGGTACGGGGTCACGATCCCGTCGAAGTTCGTGCAGCCGGACGGGAAGACGATGTACCTCCAGGCGAACGTCTGCCCGTGTGGCGGCGGTGGGATCGGTACGTCGGTCTACAACTTCAACCTGCGCAAGCTGGTCATCAATCCGTCGTCCGGCGCGCCGGCGGCGAACCTTCCAGGCACTGACAACCTCGCTGCGCCCGCGACCGGTGCGGTCGCGATCTCCAAGTCGACGAACTCGGGCAGTCTCGCGTTGCTCAACGACGGCGCGAAGACCGGCAGCGAGTCCGACTTCGACGACGAGGTGAAGGGTGCGTCGTGGTGGGGGTACGAGTGGCCCGCGCGGCACAAGGTGAACAACGTGGAGTTCACGTCCGGTGCGGTGTCGGTCGAGGGTGGGTACTTCACCGGCCGGCCGCGGGTACAGGTCAAGCGTGACGGGCAGTGGGTCGAGGTCGGCTCGCAGACCGTGTCCCCGGCGTACCCGGGCGATGCGTCCGCGGGGGCGAACACGACCTACACAATCACCTTCCCGGCGCAGGAGACCGACGGCGTCCGGGTGATCGGTCTACCGGGCGGGACGCGTTCGTACACAACCGTGTCCGAGCTGGGGGTGCGGTTCGTGTCGCAGTTGGCGGACGGCGGCTTTGAAGGTACGGGCGGTGGCAAGCCGGCCTGGCTCTTCGAAGGTACGGCGGCCAACGGCGTCGACCGTGGACTCGGCTTCGCGCACTCAGGCGCCAACAACGGCTGGATCCGCTGCACCTGCACAGGATTCAGCGACCTGTACCAAACGGTGCCGGTCGTCCCGGGCACGACCTATACGTTCGGCTCCTGGATCAACGCGTCCGCGAACCTCCCCGCTGATCAAGGCCGGTTCGGTGTACGCAACGGATCCACCGACCTCGCCAGCACCACCTTCGGTGCCGGGACCGGGTACGTGCACCACGAAGTCACCGTGAAGGTCCCAGCAGGAGTCCACGAACTAACCGTCTACGCCGGCTTCAACGGGCCGAACAAAGACACGTTCATCCAGACCGACGACTTCACTGTGGGGTGACGGCGGCTTTCCGGAAAGAAGTTTGCGCTCAGTGCGAACTTCTTTCCGGAAAGATCACGGCCAGGGGAGGAGCTCCGGGCCGGAGATGGGTGCGGCGGTGGGGCGGCCGGCGTACCAGGCGGTGAGGTCGGTGAGGGCGCCGGTCAGACGGACCTCTTTGCCGGTGCCGTTGTCCCAGGTGGCGGTGGGGGACTGGAGGATGAGGTGCGTGTTGTCGGGGGTGCGCGCGCGGAGGAAGTCGAGTAGGTGCAGGCAAAAGTCTTCGGACCAGTCGGCCGGCGTGAACGCGAGGCCGAGGTCCGACGTGTGGATGGTGAGCTCGCGCCACGACGCCTGCAGACCCGCGGACAGGTTGCTGTTGCGGTGCAGGATCGGGAGCGGCCAGTCGGTCGGGCTCACCTTGTCCCAGCTCGCCAACAGAGCGGTGACGGCCTCGTTCAGATGGGTCCGGAGCTCGTCGGCGGAGCGGTCGGCGCCGTCGTCGATCGCCGCGTTGCGCGCGGGGCGGCCGCCGTCGTACACCTCGATGAGCCGTCCCTGGAGTGCTTCGTCGACCTGCCGCGTCATCGCTTCGGAGAAGTTCGCGATGTGGGTGATCACGTGGCCGCGCGACCAGCCCGGGAGGACCGAGTCGCCGCGCGCGGTCGGGTCGTCGAGGTCCGCGGTCAGCGCGAGCAGCCGGTCAGCCATCGTCCGTACGTCGTTCAGGGCCACAGCAACTCCTTCGTCCAGGTGTCTTCAAGGCGGTCCTCGAAGCGGTACTGCAGTCGTACGTGGCGGCGGTCGGGATCAGCCTGCCAGAACTCGACCTCGTCGGCGCGCAGCGTGTAGAGCGTCCAGTTCGGCGCGACGAGGTCGGGGTCGAGCGCGATCCGGTCCTGTTGTTCCTTGACCGCGGCGTCGATGTCGGCGCGGTCCGCGAGTACGGCGCTCTGCCGCCCGACGAGCGCCTCCGCGCGCGCCGCGACCGGTCGGAGCAGGAAGTCGCGCGCCGACTCCTCGGGTGCGGCGGGCGTGACTCGACCGGTGACGCGGACCTGGCGACCGAGCGAGATCCAGTAGAACGTCAGGGCGGCGTACGGCGAGGTCGCCAGCTCCTGGCCCTTGCGGCTGGTCGCGGACGACGCGAACTGCCAGCCGTCGGCGGTGACGTCCTTGAGGATCAGCACCCGCGCGCTCGGTCGGCCGTCCCCGCGCACCGTCGAGAGCGTCGCGGCGCACGGCTCGGTGACACCTCCGTCGATCGCCGTCAGCAGCCAGTCGACGAACAACTCGTACGGCGTCGCCGGAGCCTGCAGCGGGTCCCACTCCGGCGGCGTCCCGGTCAGAGTCGGCACAGCGCGCAATCGCGCCCGAAGATCACTCACGCCCGGAACCCTAAGCGACACATTCACACGCCAGCAAGCGGATATCCCGTTAGTATCGTCCAATGAGCACGTTGGCCCTCGCCCTGGCCACCACGATCAAGCACGACGGCCACGGCGGCATCGCAGACCTCCTCTCAACCCCCGAGGACACGACCGCCTGGCTGACCGAGCACGTCCTGGGCCCGACGTCTGCGACGGATGTGGGGAGGTTCTTGCCCCCGATTCAGGAAGAAATCCTCCCCAACATCGACAAGGCATGGCGGGAGCTGCTGCGCGTGCGGCGGGCTGTACGGGCCTTGTTTGCGCGGGCCGTGGCGCCGGGGGCTCCTAGTACGGCGGATGCTGACCGGCTGATGGACGCAGGCGAAGCGCTCCAGCTCGTGAATGCGGCGGCGGATCTGCTCGGGACGACCCACCTGGAGTGGGTCGGGGAGCCGACGGTGCGTTGGGCCTACCGCACCGAGGACCCGGTCGCCTTGCTGATCGGTGCGGTCGGCCGATCGACGATCGACTTCCTCACCGGCCCGGATCGGGAGCGGTTGCGGGCGTGCCCGGCCGCGCGCTGCGTGAAGTACTTCCTGCAGGACGATCCGCGGCAGCTGTGGTGTTCGTCGAGGTGCGGGAACCGCGAGCGGGTGAACCGCCACTACCGCAAACGCACCGCCGGATAGCCTGTGCCGCATGAGCATTTCCCGGTTCAAGGACCTGTGTGTGGATGTCGCGTCGCCGAGTGAGATGGCGGCGTTCTGGGGCGGGGTCCTCGGTCTGACCACGCCTGCGGACAACCCGGGCGTACTGGTCGGCGACGTACCGGAGAAGACCGTCTGGATGTGCAAGGTCCCGGAAGCCAAGACGGTCAAGAACCGCGTCCACCTCGACATCATCACCGGTCAGCTCGCGGACCTGGAGCGCGCCGGCGCGAGCATCCAGGTGCCGGAGACGGAAAAGCAGCCGTGGACGGTCCTGCAGGACCCGGAGGGCGGCGACTTCTGTGGATTCGTCCGCGACACGGTACCGGCGTACCGGCTGATGGAGCTCGTGGTCGACTCGGCCGACCCGGAGGCGCAGGCGCGCTGGTGGGCCGGCGTGGTCGGCGGCGACCTCTCGAGCCGGGAGGGCGCGCCGTACCACTGGCTCGAGAACGTGCCGGGTCTCCCGTTCCGGTACTGGGTGTTCGTGCCGGTCCCCGAACCGAAGACGGTGAAGAACCGCGTGCACTGGGACGTCACCGCACCCGCCCTGCAACCGATCCTCGACGCCGGCGCCACCCTGCTGCGGCCCAAGGACGACGAGATCGGCTGGCACGTCTGCGCCGACCCCGAAGGCAACGAGTTCTGTGTATTCCTCCCACCCACCAAGGAAGCCTGATGGATCTGACCGTCCCTGCACCTGACCTGACCGAGACGCTGGTGAACATCTCCTCGGTCAGCGGCACCGAGGAACCGCTGGCGGATCAGGTGGAGCAGGCGCTCGCGGCGTACGCGCATCTGAAGGTCTTCCGGCACGGCAACACCGTCGTCGCGCGCACCGACCTCGGCCGCGCCGAGCGGGTGGTGATCGCCGGTCATCTCGACACGGTGCCGCTCAACGACAATCTCCCGGCCCGGCGCGCCGACGGACTGATCCACGGGCTCGGCGCCTGCGACATGAAGGGCGGCGTCGCGGTCGCGCTCCGCCTCGCCGCGACCCTCGACGCGCCGAACCGCGACATCACCTACGTCTTCTACGACTGCGAGGAGATCGAGGCGGAACGGAACGGCCTGTTCAAGCTGACCCGCTCCAACCCCGAGCTGCTCGACGGCGTGTTCGCGGTCGTGATGGAACCGTCGAACGCCGTCGTCGAGGCCGGCTGCCAGGGCACGATGCGGATCGAGGTCACGACCCGCGGAGAGCGTGCGCACTCGGCCCGCTCGTGGATGGGGTCGAACGCGATCCACGCCGCCGGCGAGGTGCTCGCGCGGCTGCAGGCGTACGAGCCGCGCCGGGTCCCGATCGACGGGCTCGAGTACCGCGAGGGGCTGAACGCAGTCGCGATCACCGGCGGGGTCGCGGGCAATGTCGTACCGGACCTGTGCACGGTGACGGTCAACTACCGGTTCGCGCCGAGCCGCTCCGAGGCGGAGGCCGAGGCGCACCTGCGCGAGGTGTTCGAGGGGTACGACGTCGTGGTCACGGACTCGGCGCCGGGCGGGCTGCCCGGGCTCGAGCGGCCGGCCGCGGCGGCGTTCCTGCGGGTCGTGGGCGGACAGCCGCAGCCGAAGTTCGGGTGGACGGACGTGGCCCGGTTCACGCTGCTCGGCGTGCCGGCCGTGAACTACGGACCTGGTGACCCGCTGTACGCGCACAAACAGGACGAATTCGTACCGGAGGCCGAGATCGAGCTGTGTGAACAGCGGCTGAGGAGTTGGTTGACAGACCGCGCCTGAACAGGCTGAGTTACCGGTCAGGCAATAACCTGGACACATGTCAGAACCATCGATCCACCCCGACCGCCCGGTCGGCCAGCAGCAGCGCGGGCCGATCGTGATGCGCCGCAAGCAGGTGCAGCACTCCACCTCGGAGCAGCGGCTGCTGGACAGCCGCGGCCCGTCGGACTGGGTGCACACCGACCCGTGGCGGGTGCTGCGGATCCAGTCGGAGTTCATCGAGGGATTCGGGATGCTCGCCGAGCTCGGGTCGGCGATCAGCGTGTTCGGGTCCGCGCGGACCAAGCCCGACGACCCGATGTACGCCGCCGCCGAGGAGACCGGGCGGAAGCTCGTCGAGGCGGGGTACGCCGTCATCACCGGCGGTGGTCCGGGCGTGATGGAGGCCGCGAACAAGGGTGCGTCCGAGGCCGGCGGCGTGTCGGTCGGGCTCGGCATCGAGCTGCCCTTCGAGAACGGCCTGAACGAGTGGGTCGACATCGGCATGAACTTCCGGTACTTCTTCACCCGGAAGACCATGTTCGTGAAGTACGCGCAGGGCTTCGTGGTGATGCCGGGCGGGTTCGGCACGCTCGACGAGCTGTTCGAGGCGCTCACGCTGGCGCAGACCCGGAAGGTCACCTCGTTCCCGGTCGTGCTGTTCGGTACCTCGTACTGGGGCGGTCTGGTCGACTGGCTGCGTTCGACGATGCTCGCGGACGGGAAGATCTCGGCCGCCGACCTGGAGATGTTCGTGGTCACCGACGACGTCGACGAGGCGATCAGCTACATCGTCAAGGCCGGCGAGCTCGCCGACACCGCGGCCGCCGAAGCCGCCGCCGAGGCAGCCCGCGAGGTCGGCGCCGCGGAGGACGAAGCGGCTCGCGAGCACCGCCTCGGCTCGGACGGGAGCTGAAGATCCCGCGTGCGCGAGCGCGCAGAGGCCGGGTGTTTCGCGGTTGACTCGTCCGGCATGGCACGATCGGACCCGTGATGTGGTTCTTCGGGCTGATCGTGGTGCTGTTGATCGGGGCTGTCGCAGTAGTGGCCTCGGGTCGTTGGGGTGCCATGGGTGCGGTGTACGACGACCGGCCCGACATGACCGTGCCGGCGCGGCAGGCGCTGACGTCCGTCGACATCGAGTCGGCCCGGTTCGCGGTCGGCGTCCGCGGCTACCGGATGGACGAGGTCGACACGCTGCTCGAACGCGTCGCCAAGGAGGTCGCCGAGCGCGACCGCCGGATCGCTGACCTCGAGCGTGCGGTCGCCCCGATCGTCGAGTCGCCCGAGGGTCACAGCTTCACCTCCAGGCCGTACGACACCGCCGACTTCGACGACACCGGCACCCAGCAGCCGATCCTCGTCGGCGGCGACTTCCCCGACCCCGAGGCCGAGCTGCCGCCCGCGGAAGACCCCGAGCCCACCACCCCACCAGCTACGCCGGCACCCGAAGCCCTCGCTACGCCGAACGCCGAGGTGGAGGACGAGGACGACGAGCCGCCGACGAGCGAGCTGCCCCGGGCCTCGCGACAGGCCGCCGACGAGTACGAACGGCTGCAGGCCGAGGCCCGCGCCGTACTCGAAGCCCAATCGCAGCCCGGACCTCCGCGCCGCATCCCCGCGCCCGCACACCCGACCCCCGACGACCACTCCACTCCGCAGGAACCTGCGCCGGAGCAGTCAGCGGATGCGCCGCAGGTCGAGGGCGTAGGAGAACAGCCGTCGGTGCACTGGACCTCGGCCCCGCCACCCCAGCAACCGTCCCCGGCCACCGAGCCCCAGGCGCCCAACCTCCAGAACAGCGCCCCTCAGGATCCCGAGCCCCAGGACAACGAGCCCCAGAACCCCGAGCCTCACGCCCAGCATCAGCAGCCCCAAGAGCCGGAGCCTCAGGCCGAGCAGCCGGAAGCCCACTCCGAGGGTCCCGAGCAGTCGCCGCAGCCGTCGTATGAGCAGTCGTCGCAGGCGGCGTCGTACGAGCAGCACACCCAGCAGCAGGCGGGGCATGCTCCGGCCGAAGGAAACAGTGCGGGAAACAGTGCGGGGAACGGGGCTGTCGAGGACGAGGGTGGCGAAGGCTGGCGGTTCTGGCCGCCGGCTGACCAGGACAGCGACGGGGCCTACCAACGGCCGAGCTGATGGACGGGCCAGGGAGCTGTCACGCCGAGGCGTCGGTCGAGTTGCCGCTCGCGCCCGACCAGGCGTGGGACGTGGTGATGGACTGGGACCGCCAGTCCCGCTGGATGCTGTTCACCCGAGTCTGGGCGACGCAGAACGGCGGCGAGGGCGTCGGCGGGGGAGTCGCGGCGCGTACTTCTGTCGGTGGCATCGGGTTCACTGACGACATGGTCATCACCCACTGGGATCCACCGCGCGACTGCACGGTGAAACACTTCGGCAAGATCGTCCGCGGCACCGGCACGTTCACCCTCGAGCCCCGTACAACCGGTGGGGCGTCGGGCAGTGCGTTCACCTGGGCGGAGGATGTCGTGCCGCCGTTCGGCCGGCTCGGGGTGCTGGCGTGGCCGGTGGTCCGTCCGGCGTTCGAGGTGCTGATGCGGGTTTCGCTGCGCCGGCTGATCAAGGAGATCCAGTGACTGTCATCGGCCCCGACGGGCAACCGCGTTGTGACTGGGCGACCTCCGCGCCGGAATACATCGCGTATCACGACAACGAGTGGGGCAAGGAGATCCGCAACGACGTCGCACTGTTCGAGCGGATGACACTCGAAGGATTCCAGTCCGGCCTGTCCTGGATCACCATTTTGCGCAAACGGGAGAACTTCCGGGCCGCGTTCGCGCAGTTCGACCCGGAAACGATCGCGAAGTTCGGCGACGACGACTTCGAGCGATTGATGGCCGACCCCGGCATCGTCCGGAACCGGCTGAAGATCAACGCCACGATCTCGAACGCCCGCGCGCTGCTCGAGCTCGACGACGGCGAGCTCACCGAGCTGCTCTGGTCGTTTCGGCCGGCGAAGCGCAAGATCCCGCGGACGCTCGCCGACGTACCGGCCACCACGCCTGAGTCGGTGGCCATGTCGAAGGCGCTCAAGAAGAAGGGATTCGTGTTCGTCGGACCCACTACGGCGTACGCGTTGATGCAGGCGACAGGCATCGTGAACGACCATTTGAAGACCTGTATAGCCCGGTAATCTCGTGCACGTGCATCTGCAAAAGGCAGCTGCAAAAGGCTCTTTGGCGAAATCCAAAGACAAACGGCTGAACGAGTTGTGCTCCGGGCACAGAACGTGATGTGGTGTTCAGCGGGCTCCCCGACTGTCAGGTGGTTGTCCGGCCGTGACTCGCCCGGCCGGAACGCGGTCGTGGAGCCCACCAAACTTTCTCCCGGGCACCGATCCGGGACGTCCTGCCTGTAATCGCTTACGTAAACGATTACAGGCAGCTGGATGCCGGTGAGGTCAGCGGCCGGTGAAGCTCGGCTTCTGCTTGGCGACGAACGAAGCGACGGCGTTGTGGTGGTCCTCGGTCCCGCCGGTCAGCTGCATCTTCCCCGCCTCGAAGGCGAGCGATTCGGCGAGCGTGTGGCTCGCGGAGTAGGACAGGGATTGCCGTACGGCGCCGTACGCGACCGTCGGGCCGGCCGCGAGCTTGGTGGCCAACTCGGCGACGGCAGCGTCCAGGTCGGCGGCCGGGACGACGGACGAGGCCAGGCCTAGGTCCAGCGCCTCGGCGGCCGGGACGGTACGGGGGAAGTAGAGCAACTCGAGCGCCTTGGCGTGACCGATCAGCCGGGGGAGCGTCCACGAGATTCCGGTGTCGCAGGACAGGGCGATGCCGGTGAACGCGAGATTGAAGCCGGCCGTGTCCGCAACCAGCCGAAAGTCGCACGCGAACGCCATCGACGCCCCGGCCCCGGCCGCCACGCCGTTCACCGCCGCGATCACCGGCTTCGGCATCTCGGCGAGCGCCTGCGCGATCGGCGCGTAGTGGTCCGGCACCGTGCTCCACAGCGCCGCTTGGTCGTTCGCCTGCAGCAGCCCGATGTGCTCCTTCAGGTCCTGCCCGACGCAGAACGCGCGGCCGGTGCCGGTCAGTACGACGACGCGCACGGCCGGGTCGTCGGCCGCGGCCCGGACGGTGTCGCGGAGCAGCACCTTGGTCGGCGTGTCGAGCGAGTTCATCGCGTCCGGCCGGTTCAGCGTGATGGTCGCGACCCCCGCGGTGACGGCGTACGTGACGGAATCACTCATCGTGCTCAGCTCCTTGACTGTCAGTGAGGTATTTCAGTGCTGTGTCAGGCAGTCGTCGACGAAACGCCCGGCCGCGGGGCTCAATCGTTCGGCGTGGAAATCGAAGAACGCGGCCGCCTTCGTCCCGGCCCAGTCGGCCGGCAGCAACTCGTCCGGCAGCCCCGGATCGCGGAACAGGAACTTGCGCCATTCGTGCACCAGCTCCGACCGCACGGCGAACGCCTGCTCGTCGCCGGTGTCCGGGCCGGCGCCGTCGACCAGCGCCTTCGCCTCGATCAGCCAGGCCTCGTACGACCCGCCGAGCTCGTCCAGCTTCCAGACCCGGCGGGCGAACGCAGGAGCGCCGGCGTCGACCGGTGCCCGGAACCGGTCCGCGGCGATGGCCTCCATGCCGAGGATCTGGTCCACCTCCGCGTCGTTGCGCAACCCGACCCACGCGCCGTCGGACAGCGGAGCCCAACCCAGGAAGGAGAGTTGGCTCGCCAGCTGCTCGCGGCGCCGGGCGTTCGGCACCTCGCGGAGGATCCCCAGGTGCCAGTGCCGGTCCCAGTCGCCCGGGCCCTCCGAGCCGGTGGCCACCGGCGTGCCGTCCGGCGCGGTCCGGTAGATCCGCGCGGCGGCGTCGTCGAGCCGGCGACGCGCCCGGGAGGTCAGGCCGTACCCGGGCTGTCCCTCGATCCGGACCGACTCCAGCCAGCCCTGCCGGACCATCCGGGACACGGCCGTCCGGACCGCCGGCGGATGGACGCCGAGCGGCGCGAGCAGCCGGACTAGGGCCGCGACCGGAGCCTGCGCGCCGCGGGCGCGCAGGTGGTCGCCGTACAGGTCGAAGAGGGCTGATCGGGCGTGCACAAGACTCGAGTCTGCCGTATGGTGCACGGCTCTGGCCCGGGATCGGGAATAATGGGGTCTGATACACACTGCGATACGCGCCGACGGCGCATCACCGCAACGGCGCCGGCGACGGTTCCCGCGCGGTGTCGTCGCTCAACACCGACACTGGGAAGGGGTGCGCGCATGGCGGCGATGAAGCCGCGGACGGGCGATGGTCCGCTCGAGGTCACCAAGGAGGGCCGGGGGATCGTGATGCGGGTTCCGCTCGAGGGCGGCGGCCGGCTCGTCGTCGAGCTCAATGCCGAGGAAGCGACCGAGCTCGGCAACGCACTGAAGGCCGTCGTCGGCTGACCACATCCTCCGGGGGTGTGGCTCCGCTCGCCCCCGTACCCATCACCCGGCGACCCCGGTGAGTGCCGGTCTCTTGCGGCACTGGCCGGGGTCGTTACGGTGTGCTTTGCCCTATCTGATCAAACAGTGAGGTCGTCCTAGTGGCTCGCCGCAGCAGTTCGTCTCCCTTCCCCAGTCTTCCGGTCGTTGCCTGGCAGCCCGGTCTGCCGGTGCATGGTTCGTCGACCTGGGTGGTCGTCGTCGGTGACGAGTTGCCGGCCGCCGCGAAGGAAGCCGGCGAGCGGCTCGGAGTCGACCTCGACCGGCTGCTCGAGGCGCAGCGCGGCACCGGCTTCAGCGCGGCCGCCGGCGCCACCGCGGCGTACCCGCTGCTCACCGGCGACGTGGCCGAGGTGCTGCTCGTCGGCGCCGGTGACGGCAGCGCGAAGGACCTGCGACACGCCGGAGCGGCGATCGCGCGGTTCGGCCGCGGCAAGGACGAGCTCACCACTGTCGTTGCTGAGGGCATCGACGACGCGGCGCTCCAGGCGTTCGCCGAGGGCGTCGTGCTCGGCTCGTTCTCGTACACCCAGAAGACCGTCGATCCCGGGCAGCCCGCGGTCGGCACGGTCGCGCTGACCGACGGCTCCGACGCCGCGCGGCAGGACGTGATCGACCGCGGTGTCGTGATCGGCCGGACCGGCTGGCTCGCCCGGCGGCTCGCGATCACCCCGTCGAACGAGAAGGACCCGTCCTGGCTGGCCGCGCGCGCGACCGAGATCGCCACGGCGACCGGTCTGGTGGCGACGGTCTGGGACGAGAAGCGGCTCGCCGCCGACGGCTTCGGCGGCATCCTTGCGGTCGGCAAGGGCTCGACCCGGCCGCCGCGGTTCATCCGGCTCGACTACGTCCCGGCCGGTGCGAGCAAGAAGACGCCGTACGTCGTGCTCGTCGGCAAGGGCATCACGTACGACACCGGTGGCCTGTCGCTGAAGCCGCGCGAGGGCATGGTGTCGATGAAGCGCGACATGACCGGCGGCGGCTCGGTGATCGCGACGCTGTCGGCGCTCCGCGATCTCGGCGCGAACGTCCGCGTCACCGGCCTGATCTGCGCGGCCGAGAACATGCCGTCCGGTTCGGCGTACCGTCCGGACGACGTGATCCGGCACTTCGGCGGCCGCACCACAGAGGTGAAGAACACCGACGCCGAGGGCCGCCTGGTGCTCGCCGACGGTCTCGCGTACGCGGTGCAGGAGCTCAAGCCCGACGTCCTCGTCGACGTCGCCACGCTGACCGGCGCGATCAAGGTCTCGCTCGGCGCGATGCTGTACGGCGGCATGTTCGCGACCGACGACGCGCTCGCCGACAACCTCGCCGACGCCGGCCAGGTGTCCGGTGAGGACCTGTGGCGGATGCCGCTGCCGGCCGAGTACGAGGACCTGATCTCGACCCCGATCGCCGACTCGGTGAACAGCTCGAAGGGTCCCGGCTCGATCACCGCGGCCCTGTTCCTGAAGGCGTTCACCGGCGACGTTCCGTGGGCCCACCTCGACCTGTCGTCGATCGCGGAGTCTCCCGGCGAGCGCTTCGAGTACAGCACCGGAGCCACCGGCGCGGGCGCCCGCCTCCTCACAACCTGGCTGGCCTCCGACACGCCCACCTCGGGCATCGGCTGACCTACCTGAACTGCTCGTGCAGGAACGTCACGATGCGGTCGCGGGCCGGCCTGGCTTGGGGGACCAGGCCCGGCAGACTGATGAACGCGTGCCCGGCCCTCGGATGTTCGCTGACCTCAACTCGGGTGCCGGCCTCGCGTAGACGTTCGGCGTAGACACGACCGTGGTCGGCGACCGGATCGAGGGTCGGGATCACCACGAGCGTCGGCGGCAGGCCGGCCAACTCGCCGGCGTACAGCGGTGACACCGAGCGCGGGTCGGTCCCTTCGGGTACGGCGAGGCGCAAGTAGAACTCGAGCCCTTCCCTGGTCAGGGTCGGCGTCTCCGGGTACTGCGCGACCGAGTCGTACTCGAGCGCGGTCGACGTCACGTCGACGCACGGGTTGACGAGGACCTGAGCCCGCAAGGACAGACCGGCATCACGGGCCCGCAGTACGGACAATGCCGCGACCATCGAGCCGGCACTCTCGCCGGCGAGGGCCACCCGGCTCGGGTCGATGCCCCACGAGGCCGCGTCGGCGAAGATGTGCCGCAGTACGTCCCAGCCGTCGTCGACGATCGCGGCCAACGGCGTGTCGTGGTCCATCAACCGGTGCTCGACCGACACGACCACGGCCGACACCTGCGCCGCGATGTGGCTGTTGATCCAGTCGCACTGCACCGCGGTCCCGACATAACCGCCGCCGTGGACGTGAACCACCAGCGGGAGCTTCTGTGCGGTTGATCGGAGCGGACGGTAGACGCGGACGCGGATCGTCCGGTCGGCCAGTTGGACCTGCCGCCAGGCGATCGTCGCGCCGCGATGCGGGAAGCCGGTGAGCAGGTGGGCGAGGCGGGAGGTGACGACCTTGTTCGCGACCTCGCCGAACGCGGCGAGGTCCGCGGACGTCATCGTGCGGTAGTCGGGCTCCTTGCGGACGGAGTACATCAGCCGAACGCCCAGCGGTGGTTGTTCTGTGGTGGCGGATCTGCGCATCGGGCACCGTTCCCATGGTTTCGCTACGATTGGTATCGATACCGATCGTAGCGTAACCCGCTAGGGTGTCACTATGACTTCCAGCACCCGGCCGCCCGGACGGCCCCGGTCCAGCGTTGAGGCGGAGGTGTTCGCGGCGACGCTGCGAACCATCCACGACCTCGGGTACACCCGGGCGACCGTCGAGCGGATCGCGGCCGCGACCGGGATCGCGAAGACGACGATCTACCGCCGCTGGCCGACGAAGGGAGCGCTCGTCACCGCGTGCCTGGTCGACACGTTCGAGCCGCTGTCGTTCGGCGTCGACAGCCGCGAGGAGGACATCGCCGCTGCGGTCCGGTACGGCGCGCGCCAACTCGCCGAGCCGGGCGTGGCCGCGGCGTTCGCCGGTGTCTTCACCGACGCGATCGGCGATCCGGGGCTCCGGGAGCTCCTCACCACCCAGCTCCAGGACCCGTACCGGCAGGCCCTGATGGAGTCGCTCGGCCTGCCGGAGCAGCGGGTCCTGTTCGTGATCGACGTCGTCATCGGCACGCTGCTGCACCGGATGGGCATCACCGGCGAGCCGATGGTCTCCGACGACGTCGACACCCTGATCGCGATGCTCCAGCACGAGCTCCGCTGAAGCATCGCGGCCGCGTCAGGCCCAGTGGGCGTACGCGCGGATGATCTCCGGGTACGCCGCGAACGCCGTCCCGAAGTGATTGACCGGGCCCATCG
Organism: Kribbella sp. NPDC048928; assembly: GCF_043197975.1. Classification (NCBI taxonomy): domain Bacteria; kingdom Bacillati; phylum Actinomycetota; class Actinomycetes; order Propionibacteriales; family Kribbellaceae; genus Kribbella; species Kribbella sp. NPDC048928. Next base: position 381,252 of record NZ_JBICUC010000009.1, read on the forward strand.
AGTGCACGGTCACGTCAGCGCCGCGGGCGCGCAGCGAGGTCGCGCAGGAGTCCGCGTTCGCGGGAACGACGTCGGTGTCCGCGGTGCCGTTGTAGAGGTGGACCGGGACCCGCGGCGTCCAGTCGTGGCAGATCTGGTCGGCCGCCCGCAGCGCCTGGCGGAAGCGCCCGGTCGGGTGCTCGAGCTTCGCGGCGAACTCGGGCGTGAACAGCTTCTCCGGTGAGTCCGGCAGTCCGGCGATGATCTGCTCCTCGGTGTGCTCACCGTCGAAGAGCGCCTCGACCGTCTGCGCGTACGGCGCTTGGAACGCCTCGGTCGGGTCGTCGTACAACCCGACGATCCGGTTCCACGCGGTGACGAAGTACGCGAGGTAGAACGCTGCGGTCGTCGGCAGCACCCGGCCGTCGAAGGTCCCCGGGAGCTCCTCACCGAGCAGGTCGTACGGCCCCGCGACGGCGCGGATCTCGCCGAGGCGGAACGGGCCGGCCTGATGCCGCGCGAGCGCCCGCCCGACGGCGAGCGAGGCGCGCCCGCCCTGCGAGAACCCGGTGACGAGTACGTCGCGTTTCAGCGCGACCCCGTGCTTCGCGGCGAACGATCGCGCGGCGAGCAGCAGGTCGGTCGACGCGGTCGTCTCGCTGCGGGTGTCGATGTACGGGTGCCGCCCCGGACCCAGCCCGAGCCCCAGGTAGTCCGGCGCCACGCCGACGAGCCCCTGACCCGCGAACAGTGCGGTGACGAGCCGGTCGGTCGAATCATCGCTGACCGACGCGACGTCCGCCTTGGTCGTGGTCGTTCCGTGCAGGTACTCCGCGACAGTCAGCGCACCGCGGCGTCCGTCCGGAAGCACGACGAGCCCGCTGGCAGTCGTCGGACGCCCGTCGGGATCGACGGTCCGGTAGACGAGCCGGTACGCCGTCACGCCGTACCGCGATTGCGGAGCGCCCTCGAAGTCAGCCGCTGCCGCGTCGAGCTGGGCCGCGGTCAGTTGTACAACAGGCACCGCGGAGACGAGTGCACCGCGCGGAGCGTGCACGTTCGAGACGGCGGACTCCGAGAGCCTCGGCTGCTGTACGGCGGCGTACGCCGAGGCTGGGAAGGTAAGCAGAGCCGCGGTGGCGATCGAGGCGGCAACGATCTTCGTCAGGCGAGTTGTCATAAGAACCAGCCAACCGTCGCGCCACTCAGCCCACGAGGGACTCTGGTCCCGGACAGGGGTGGACTTTTCCCCACCAACCCCCGGCTAGGTGAGGAGGCTTGTGTAGAGCTGGACTGTGCGGTCTGCGACGGCGTCCCAGCCGAACTGGGAGACGGCGCGTTCGCGGCCGGCCTTGCCCATCGCCTCGGCCTTCGCGGGGTCGTCGACGAGGGCGTTGATGCCGTCCGCCAGGCCGCGCTCGAACGTGTCCGTGTCGTTCTCGTCGTACGGCACCAGGGTCCCCGTGACGCCGTCGTCGACGACCTCGGGGATGCCTCCGACCGCACTCGCGACGACCGCCGTCTCGCAGGCCATCGCCTCCAGGTTGACGATGCCGAGCGGCTCATAGATCGACGGGCAGCAGAACGCCAGCGCGTGCGTCAGGACCTGCCGGACCTCTTCGCGCGGCAGCATCTCGGAGACCACGAACACGCCGTCTCGGGCCAGCTTGAGGTCGTCGATCAGCGCGTCGGTCTCGGCCTTGAGCTCGACCGTGTCGGCGGCACCGGCGAGCAGCACGAGCTGCACCGACGGGTCGAGCCGCAGCCCCGCGCGGAGCAGGTGCGGCACCCCCTTCTGCCGGGTGATGCGGCCGACGAAGGTCACGTACGGACGGCTCAGGTCGACGCCCAGCCGCTCCAGCACGTTCGTCGACGGGTCCGGGTGGTAGAAGTTCGCGTCGATCCCGTTCGAGATCACGTGCACCTTGGCCGGGTCGATCGACGGATAGCACTCCAGTACGTCGGCGCGCATCCCGCGACTGACCGCGACGACCGCGTCGGCCGCCTCGTACGCGGTCCGCTCGGCCCAGCTCGACAGCCGGTACCCGCCGCCGAGCTGCTCGGCCTTCCACGGCCGCCGCGGCTCCAGCGAGTGCGCGGTCACCACGTGCGGTACGTCGTACAGCAGCTTGGACCAGTGACCGGCCATGTTGGCGTACCAGGTGTGCGAGTGCACGAGCTGCGCTCCGCCGACCGCCGCCGTCATGGTGAGGTCGGTGGAGAGGATCCGGAGCGCCGCGTTGGCGCCGGGCATCCGCGGGTCGTCCTCGGAGTGCGCGGTCGCGCCCTGCCGGGGCTCGCCCATGGCATGCACGTCCACGTCGATCAGCCGGCGAAGCTCGCGGACCAGGAAGTCCACGTGCACCCCCGCCCCGCCGTACACGTCCGGAGGAAACTCACGCGTCAGAATGGCGACCCTCATAAGCTCCGACGATAAGTCATCAAGCGGCGTGTGTCGGCACCCAGAAGCGCAGCTTTCCGTGTCGTTCGTCTTCCAGTTCGCCACCAGCTGCCTCGATCACCTTGCGCGATCCGGTGTTGTCCACGTCGCAGGTGACCAGGGCCGGGTCGATGCCGAGGGCGCCGGCGATCGGGAGGGACTGGGCGAGCATCTGGGTCGCGTACCCCTTCCGGCGCGCGGACGCCCGGACCCAGTACCCGATGTGGCCGCCGACCTCGGTGAGCGGCGGCGTCAGGTAGTGCCGGATCGAGAGCCGGCCGAGCAGCTCCACGCCGTCGACGAACCACAGCACCGTCTGGTGCACGAGCCCGGGCGGCAGGACGGTCTCCGGCTCGGCCTCCCGCCGGATCGCGTCGACCAGGTGCTGGAACTCGGCAGGATCGGCCGCCCGCTCCCGAGTCCACAGCTCGTCCTCCTCGGCGATCGACTTCGGCCCCAGCCAGTGCAGGTCCTCCGGGGCGAGCTCGTCCCAGGCCGCGAGGAACGAACGATGAACGGCAACGGTCGGAACGACGAGGATCGGCATCTTCACAGTGTCGCGACACTCGCAACCGCTTATGCAGCGGGGCATCGGGAGCTAAGGCCATGTACCCCCCTCCTGCACAGCGCGAATCGGGCACCCGGTGGGCACCTCGCGGCACCGGAGAGCCGACCACGATGCTCCGCATCGAGGTCATCTCCCCGGCGCCCCGATGCACTCCACCGGGCACCCGCTCGCACTGCACATGAGGGGGGCACATGGCCTAAGGTGCGGACATGGCAAAGGCGCCCAGAGTTCTCGGAATCGTGCTGGCCGGTGGTGAGGGGAAGCGGCTGATGCCGCTGACGGCGGACCGGGCCAAACCGGCCGTGCCGTTCGGCGGCAGTTATCGCCTCATCGACTTCGTGCTCTCGAATTTGGTGAACGCCGGCTATCGAAATCTCTGCGTGCTGACCCAGTACAAGTCGCACTCGCTCGACCGGCACGTCACGCTGACCTGGCGGATGTCCACCTTCCTCGGCAACTACGTGACCTGTGTGCCGGCCCAGCAGCGGCTCGGCCCGCAGTGGTACCAGGGCAGCGCGGACGCGATCTACCAGTCGATGAACCTGATCAACGACGCCGACCCGGAATACATCGTGGTCTTCGGCGCCGACCACGTGTACCGGATGGACGCGTCCCAGATGGTCGCCGCGCACATCGAGCGCGGGAACGGCGTGACCGTGGCCGGCATCCGGGTCCCGCGGGTCGAAGCGACCGAGTTCGGCGTGATCAAGACCGGCGCGGACGGGCACGTGATCGAGGAGTTCCTGGAGAAGCCGGCCGACCCGCCGGGGCTGCCGGACTCGCCGGACGAGACGTTCGCGTCGATGGGCAACTACGTGTTCAGCCGGGACGTGCTCGTCGAGGCGCTGCGCAAGGACGCCGCCAACCCGGCGTCGCGGCACGACATGGGCGGCGACATCGTCCCGATGCTCGTTGCCGAGGGCAAGGCCGGCGTCTACGACTTCCAGGAGAACGACGTACCAGGCGCGCTCGACCGCGACCGCTCGTACTGGCGCGACGTCGGCTCGCTGGACTCGTACCACGAGGCGCACATGGACCTGGTGTCGATCCAGCCGGTCTTCAACCTGTACAACCACGACTGGCCGATCTTCACCTCGCACCCGCAGTTGCCGGGCGCGAAGTTCACCGACGACGCGACCGTCGGCGAGTCGATCGTCTGCCAGGGCTCGATCGTGTCCGGCGCGCACGTGGACCATTCGGTGCTCGGGTCGAACGTGATCGTCAGCGCCGGCGCCGACATCCAGCACTCGGTGATCATGGACAACTGCAAGATCGGCAAGAACGTCGTACTGAAGAACGTGATCCTGGACAAGAACATCGTGATCCCGGACGGGGTCGAGATCGGTGTCGACCACGACCTCGACCGGGAGCGTGGCTTCACCGTCTCCAAGGGCGGCGTGACCGTGCTCGGCAAGGGCCAGGTGATCGACCCGCCGAAGGCGGCCGCCGCGGACGGGCCTGAGGAGGGCGCGGCTCAAGAGGTCGCCGAGGCGTGAACGCCGAGGACCAAGCCCGCGCGCTTGATGCTGCGGACCCGGGGCACCGGGAGCTGTTCGACGTACCGCCCGCGCAGGGTGGTGACTACCCCGACGTGGCGTACTTCGCGGGCAACTCGCTCGGCCTGCGCCCGAAGGCGACGCGGACCGAGCTGCTCGAGGACCTGGACGCGTGGGCGGCGCTCGGTGTCGAGGGGCACCTGGACGCCGAGCGACCGTGGTTGCCGTACCACGAGCTGCTGACCGGCCCCGCGTCGCGACTCGTCGGCGCGTTGCCGAGCGAGACCGTCGTGATGAACTCGCTGACCGTCAACCTGCACCTGTTGATGGTGTCGTTCTACCGGCCGACGCCTTCGCGGCACCGGATCGTGATCGAGGACGCAGCGTTCCCGTCGGACAGTTATGCCGTCCGGTCGCAGGCCAGCTTCCATGGGTACGACCCGGAAGACGCGGTGATCCGCCTGCGGCCGCGACCGGGGGAGGACAATCTGCGTACGGCGGATGTCGTCGAGCAACTCGGCGGCGACGTGGCGCTCGTCCTGCTCGGCGGTGTGAACTACCTGACCGGTGAGCTGATGGACATCCCCACGATCACGAAGGCCGGGCATGCGGCCGGCGCGATCGTCGGGTGGGACCTCGCGCACGCGGCCGGGAACGTGCCGTTGTCCTTGCACGACTGGGATGTGGACTTCGCGGCGTGGTGCTCGTACAAGTACCTGAACTCGGGGCCCGGCGCGCTCGCCGGGGCGTTCGTGCACGAGCGGCACCTCGGCGGGGAGCGGCCGCGGTTCGAGGGCTGGTGGAGTACGGAGGCGTCGACCCGGTTCGAGATGACGCCCGAGTCGCGTCCGCCGGCGACCGCGGATGCGTGGCAGGTCTCGAATCCACCGATCTTCTCGCTGAGCCCGGTGCGTACGTCGCTGGAACTCTTCGACAAGATCGGCATCGACGTACTGCGGGAGCGGAGTGTGCGGTTGACGGAGTACCTGGCTGGGTTGCTGACCGGCTTTGAGGTGATCACACCGAGCGATCCGGCGCGGCGTGGGGCGCAGCTGTCCTTGCGGGTCGGCGACGGCGCGGGTGAGTTGTCGCGGCGGTTGCGGTTCGAGTACGGCGTGATCGCGGACTCCCGCGAGCCCGACGTCCTGCGGCTGGCGCCGGTGCCGCTCTACTCGACATACCACGACTGCTGGCGCGCGAGCGCCGCGCTTGTTGGAGTGACGGCATGAGGGTTGCGATCGTCGGGGCGGGCCTGACCGGCTCGCTGCTCGCCTGTTTCCTCGCGCGCCGCGGGCTGTCGGTGACCTTGTACGAGCGGCGGGCGGATCCCCGGGTCGCGCAGGTCGAGCGCGGCCGGTCGATCAACCTCGCGATCTCCGAACGCGGGCTGGATGCGCTGCGGCGGATCGGCCTGGCCGATCAGGTGATGGCCGACGCGCTGCCGATGAAGGGCCGGATGATCCACCCGGTGGCCGGGGAGCTCGACTTCCAGGCGTACTCGGCGTCGGGTGAGCGCGCGATCAACTCGATCAGCCGGGGCGCGTTGAACAACGCCCTGCTGTCGGCAGCTGCGGAGGCTGACGGCGTGACGGTGGAGTTCGAGCACCGGTTGGTGGAGCTGGACTCGGCGGCCGGGCAGCTCGTGTTCGCGACGCCGGCCGGCAAGGTGTCGGTCTCCGCCGATGTGGTGCTGGGTGCCGATGGTGCGGGCTCGGCCGTTCGCGAGCAACTGCTTGCCGAGGGCATCGTTGCCGAGCATGTCGACTTCCTGGACTACGGCTACAAGGAGCTGTCGATCCCTGCCGCCGACGGCGAGTTCGCGCTGGATCCGGGGGCGCTGCACATCTGGCCGCGCGGTACGTCGATGATGATCGCCCTGCCGAACCCGGACAGATCCTTCACCTGCACGCTGTTCTGGCCGGCCGGGTCGTTCGACGCTCTGACCACCGCGGACGGCATCTCGGCGCACTTCCGGGAGAACTACCCCGACCTGTTGCCCCTGGCACCGAACTTGGTCGACGACTACCTGAACAACCCGGTCGGCGTGCTCGGCACCGTCCACACGCTGCCGTGGCAGGCCCACGGGCGGACGGCGTTGCTCGGCGACGCGGCGCACGCGATCGTGCCGTTCTACGGTCAGGGTGCGAACTGCGCGTTCGAGGACGTCGTCGAACTGGACCGCTGCCTGGACGACACGGGCGGCTCGTGGGCGCGGGCGCTGCCGCTGTTCGAGGCGCGCCGGCGGGAGAACACCGAGGCGATCGCCGAGATGGCCCTGGCGAACTTCGTCGAGATGCGCGACAAGGTCGCCTCCCCGGTCTTCCGCCTGCAGAAGCAGATCGAGCACACCCTGGAACGGCTGCTCCCCGGCAAGTACGTCTCGCGCTACGAACTAGTCTCCTTCTCCACCACCCCCTACGCCGAAGTCCAACGCCGGGTCCACCGCCAACACCAAGCCCTGGCCGCCGGTGCGGTTGCCGTCGGCAGCGTCCTGCTGGGGCTGATGCGGAGGCGACGGAAATGAGCCTGTGGTCGCCTGAGCTGCTGACCGGACAGCCGTCGTCGGTTGGGGTGCTGCGGCACTTTGTGGATGGCGCTTTTGTGGAGAGTGCCTCGCGGTTTGCGAAGGTTTCGCCGGTGACGGGGGAGCAGATTTTTGAGGTGTGTGAGGCGGACGCCGGCGTGGTGGACGCGGCAGTGGGGGCTGCTCGGGCGGCACTGAGTGGACCGTGGGGCCAGTTCAGTGAGCAGGAGCGGGCGGCCGTTCTGCGCAAGGTCGCCGACCGGCTCGAGGAGCGGTTCGAGGACCTGGTCGCGGCTGAGGTCGGCGACACCGGGAAGTCGATCAGTCAGGCGCGGACGCTCGACATCCCGCGCGGTGCGGCGAACTTCCGGGCATTCGCGGACTTCGCGACGACGATCCCGGCCGAGTCGTACACCACGGTGCTGCCCGACGGACGCCGGGCGCTGAACTATGCCGTACGGAAACCGGTCGGTGTGGTCGCGATCGTCGTGCCGTGGAATCTCCCGCTGTTGCTCCTCACCTGGAAGGTTGCGCCGGCGCTTGCCTGCGGCAACACGGTTGTGGTGAAGCCGTCCGAGGAGACACCTGCGTCGGCGACGGTGCTCGCGGAAGTGATGGCGGAGGCCGGCGTACCGCCCGGTGTCTTCAACCTCGTACACGGGTTCGGGCCGTCGTCAGCGGGGGAGTACCTGACCCGGCATCGCGGCGTGGACGCGATCACGTTCACCGGCGAGTCTGCGACCGGTACGGCGATCGCGAAGGTGGCGGCGGACCGGGTGAAGGCGGTGTCGTTCGAGCTCGGCGGCAAGAACGCCGGACTGGTCTTCGCCGACGCCGACCTGGGCGCGGCGGTCGAGGGCTCGGTCCGGTCGGTCTTCACGAACGGCGGCCAGGTCTGTTTGTGCACCGAGCGCCTGTACGTGCAGCGGCCGGTCTTCGACGAGTTCTGTGCCCGGTTGGCCGCGCGGGCCTCTGAACTCACGTACGGCTGGCCCGCCGACGAGGCGACGATGAACATGCCGCTGATCTCGAAACAGCACCGCGACAAGGTCCTCACGTACTACGACCTCGCCCGGGCCGAGGGCGCCGAGGTGCTGGCCGGCGGTGGCGTACCGACGTTCGGCGACGCCCGCGACGGTGGTTGGTACGTCCAACCGACTGTGGTGACAGGGCTTTCGCCGGATGCCCGTACGAACCGCGAGGAGATCTTCGGGCCGATCTGTCACATCGCCCCGTTCGATACCGAGGACGAGGCATACGCGCTCGCCAACGACTCCGACTACGGGCTAGCGGCAACGGTCTGGACCCGCGACGTGGGCCGCGCGCATCGAGCCGGCGCTGCACTCGACGTCGGCCTCTGCTGGGTCAACACCTGGTTCCTCCGCGACCTTCGCACGCCCTTCGGCGGCGTGAAACTGTCAGGCGTCGGCCGTGAAGGCGGCCGCCACTCGGTGGACTTCTACACCGAAACCACCAACGTCTGCGTGGAACTCTCATGACTCTACTGATGTCGCGACTCCGTCGCGATGAGTCATGGGGCTGTGACTCCCGGTCTTCCCTCGTCGCTCCGGTCGCTTCGCTCCCTCCGCTCCTCAGTCCAGACCGGGAGGCCCCATGACTGTTGTGCCGGGCAAGGCGATGCCGCGGGGGCGGTTTCCGCATGTGCAGGTGTCCGGTGGGTTCGCGTTCGTGTCGGGTACGTCGAGCCGGCGGCCGGACAACTCGATCGCCGGGGCGTCGGTCGATCAGTTGGGTACCGTCGAGCTGGACATCCGGGTGCAGACGCGGGCGGTGCTGGAGAACATCCGCGACGTCCTGGGCGCGGTCGGGGCCGGGCTCGAGGACCTGGTGAGCGTGACGACGTACCTGGTGTCGATGAACGACTTCGGCGGGTACAACGAGGTGTACGGCGAATTCTTCGACGAGACCGGTCCCGCGCGGACGACGGTCGCAGTGCATCAGCTGCCGCATCCCCAGCTGCTGATCGAGATATCCGGAATCGCGGCCGTCTCACAAGGACACAGCCCGCGTCAGAAGGAGGAGTAGGGCATGGCGAACCTGGAGTCGACGAACTTCCCGCAGTGGATCGAGGACAACAAGCACCTGCTGAAGCCGCCGGTCGGCAACAAGCAGATGTTTCCGGCCGGGGACGACTTCATCACGATGGTGGTCGGCGGCCCGAACCAGCGCAGCGACTTCCACGTCGACCCGTACGAGGAATTCTTCTACCAGATCAAAGGCACCATGCACGTCGACGTGATGACCGACGACGGGCCGGCCCGGGTGGACATCAACGAGGGCGAGATGTGGATGCTGCCGCGCAGCATGCCGCACTCCCCGCAGCGGGACGCGGACTCGATCGGCCTGGTGATCGAGCGGGTCCGCGAACAGGGCACCCTGGAGAAGTTCCGCTGGTACTGCGCCAACTGCAACGGGATCGTCCACGAGGTCGAGCTCCAGGTGAACGACATCGTCGAGGACCTGCCCCCGGTCTTCAAGGCGTTCTACGACAGCGAGGACGCCCGCACCTGCCCACAGTGCGGAACAGTCCACCCGGGAAAGGGCTGATGTGGGGTTAACGACAGGAGGTAGTGCCATTCTCAGGCGGACGGCGGGCGCGCTCAGGCGTGCGCTGCGGCGTACGTATACGGCTACGTCCTGTCGTTAGGCGCAGGATGACTGTCGACGTACACACGCATCTGGTGCCGCACGGGTGGCCGGATCTTGCGGCGGCTTGTGGCGGGGACGGGTGGCCGTGGCTGCGGATCGACTCCGAGCGGGCCGCGATGATCATGATCGGCTCGACGGAGTTCCGTCCGATCGGACCGCAGACCTGGGATCCGGCCGTCCGGCGGGCCGATATGGATGCCGACGGCATCGATCTCCAGGTGGTGTCGCCGACGCCGGTGTTCTTCTCCTACGAGCGGCCGGCCGTGCAGGCGGTGAAGCTGGCCGAGATCTTCAACGATCTGACGCTGGAGACGCTGGCCGGCGACGAACGGTTCGTCCCGTTCTGCCAGGTTCCGTTGCAGGACCCGGACCTCGCCTGCGCCGAGCTGGACCGATCGCGGGCCGCGGGACACGTCGGTGTCGAGATCGGCAACCATGTCGGCGACAAGGACCTCGACGACGCGGGGATCGTTGCCTTCCTCAAACACTGCGCGGAGACCGGTACACCGGTTCTCGTACACCCGTGGGACATGCCGGGCGGCCCGCGGCTGGACCGCTGGATGGCCCGCTGGCTGGCCGGGATGCCCGCCGAGACACACCTGTCGCTGCTGGCCATGATCCTCGGCGGTGCCTTCGACGCCCTGCCTCCGAACCTGCGGATCTGTTTCGCCCACGGGGGCGGGAGTTTCGCGTTCTGGCTCGGCCGGCTGGAGAACGCCTGGCACCGGCGCGGCGACATCGTCCGCGGTTGCTCACAGCACCCCCCGTCGACGTACCTGGACCGGATCCTGGTCGACACGGTGGTGTTCGAATCAGCCCCTTTGCGGCTACTTGTCGATACCTTGGGGGAAGACCGCGTGCTGGTCGGCAGTGACTATCCCTATCCACTGGGTGAGCGGCCGGTCGGGGAGGTGGTACGGAAGGCCGGCTTCCTGACCGCGGATCAGCAGCACAAGTTGCTGACGGCGAACGCCCTTCGCTACCTCGGGAGGCTGGATGAGTGAGGATCGGTCGGTACTGTCGCGCAAGGCGCCCGAACCCGACCAGGAACTGCGGTACGGCGACCACCCGGACCAGGTGATCGACTACTGGCACGGGCGGGAGCATCGTCCGCTGGTGGTGTTCCTGCACGGCGGGTTCTGGCGGCCGAAGTACGACCGCCTGCATGCCCGCTCGCTTGGCGCCGCGCTCTCGGACCTCGGCTGGCCGGTCGTGTCGCTGGAGTACCGCCGCGAGCCAGGCAACCCGGACGTGACCACCTCCGACGTCCGTACGGCCCTCGACGCACTGCCGGACCTGCTGGACGTGCACGCGGGTTACGTACTGATGGGGCACTCCGCCGGCGGCCAACTGGCGCTGTGGGCCGCGTCCACGCTCAACCCGGTGCGGCTACGTGCTGTGGTCGCTCTGGCTCCAGTCGCCGATCTATTGGCGGCTGACCAGCAGATGCTCGGCGAGGGCGCCGTTCAGGCGTTCATCGGTGGCGGCGTACGCAACGACCTGGACCCTGTCCACCTGCCCGCGTCCATCGCCTCGGTCAGCCTCATCCACGGCGTGAACGACACCGTCGTCCCGATCTCGATCACCGACTCGTACTTCGCCGCCCACCCCACGGCCCGCTACCACCGCATCGACCACTGCGCCCACTACGAGCTGATAGACCCGCAAACAGACCCCTGGCACGAAGTAACCACAGAACTAACCCGCCTCACCGGCTAGGGCCGGGGGCCTACTGCAGGCGTTTGGCGGCGGTTAGGAGGCCTTCGGAGGTGGGGAGGAGGGCGGAGACCAGGTCGTCGTCGTCACGGACGGCGCGGACCAGGTCGCGCAGGGCCATGGTGTCGGCGTCGCGGCGGGCGGGGTCGGCGAGGCGGCCCCCGGTGAGGATGCCGGCGAAGACGACGAGTCCGCCCGGGCGGAGCAGCCGCAGGGCCTCGTGCAGGTACGCGGTGTTCTCGCGGCGGTCGGCGTCGCAGAACACCAGGTCGTAGTGACCGTCGGTGAGCCGCGTGACGACGTCGAGCCCGGCGCCCGCGATCAGGCGGAACCGGTTCGACTGGACGCCGGCGTCCAGGAACGTCTTGCGGGCCAGCCGCTGGTTCTCCGCGTCGATGTCGACCGTGGTGAGCGTGCCGTCGGCGCGCATGCCACGCAGCAGCGCGAGGCCGGAGACACCGGTCCCGGTGCCGATCTCGACGACCGCCTTGGCGCCTGCACCCGCGGCGAGCAGGCTCAGCGCGGCGGTCGCGCCGGGGCCGATCGGGACGACACCGCTGTCCGCGGCGCTCGCCCGCGCACCGGTGACGACTTCGTCCTCACCGGTGTAGTCCTCGGCGTACGCCCAGGACGTCGGGTCGATGCCGGTGGCGATGGCGTCCTCCCAGTGGTCGGCTGCGTGATGTGCGGCTGCGGTACCCATGCTGAACCGAAGCCTAGCGGTTCGGAGTCCGCTTTCCGTGCTGCACGCGCTGAGGCTGCGCACTCCTGCTCATAACAACCTTGCCCTGATCAGATATGATCGTCTCATCGAGACGTGGCTCACCTGGTGAGGGAGGTGTGTGGGGTTGCGATCAGGCGCGGATGACGTCGATGGCCGCTTCCTTGAAGACGGCCAGCTGGCTGTCGTCGGCCTGGGCGTCGGTCACCAAGGTGTCGATCTCGCTCAGCTCGCAGATCCGGGCGAAGGCCCGCTGCCCGAGCTTGGAGGAGTCGGCGACCACGACCACCTTGGCGGCCCGGCTGACGATCATCTGGTTGATGTTCGCCTCGCCCTCGTGATGGGCGGTGGCGCCGGTCTCGTCGATCCCGTCGACGCCGATGAATGCGATGTCCAGCGACAGGTCGGACAGGATCCGGTGCGACAGCGGGCCGATCATCTCGTACGACTGCGGCCGCGCCACGCCACCGGTCAGCACCATCTTCACGTGCGGCCGGACGATCAGCTCGTTGGCGATGTTCAGCGCGTTGGTGACGAGCGTGAACGCCGGCTCACCGTGCTCCGCGGACAGCTCCGGCCGGGTCGCGAGCGTCCGCGCCACCTCGGAGATCGTGGTGCCGCCGTTCATCCCGATCACCATGCCGCGGCGCACCAGCGTGGCCGCCGCCTGCGCGATCCGCTGCTTCTCGGAGGCGAAACGCGCAGTCTTGTAGCGCAGCGGCAGGTCGTACGACACCGCGTTGGCCACCGCGCCGCCGCGGGTCCGGGTGAGGAGCTGCTGCTTGCCGAGATGGTCCAGGTCACGCCTGATCGTGGCCGCGGACACGTGCAGCTGCTCGGCGAGCTCGTCGACGTCGATGGCGCCCTTCTCGGCGAGCGACTCGAGCAAGGTGTTGAGGCGTTCATAACGCTTCACCCGGGGCTCCTCCTTCACACAATCGGTCAGCCGGGTGGCGGCTGGTTGGCACCATTCGATCACGTTCGAGCAGTTTCGACCATGACACGTAGGAGTACATGATGCCCAAGACGCCTTGTGTGAGCACTGAGATCGCCACTCAGCCGGACCTCTGGCGACAGGTCTCGGACGGTTTCGCGCAGTACGGCGGTTCGCTTCCGAAGGCGGGCCTGCGGGTCGCTGCGGTCGGCTGCGGCACCTCCTGGTTCATGGCGATGGCGTACGCCGCGCTGCGCGAGGACGCCGGTCAGGGTGAGACCGACGCGTTCGCCGGCTCCGAGTTCCCGGCCGGGCGTCCGTACGACGCGATCGTCGTGATCAGCCGCTCCGGTACGACGACCGAGGTCCTCGACCTGATTCGCGACACCGACGTACCGACCATCGCGATCACCGCCACCGTGGGCTCGCCGATCGTCGAGCTGGCCGACCACACGATCATGCTCGACTTCGCGGATGAGCAGTCCGTGGTGCAGACCCGGTTCGCGACCACGACGCTGGCGCTGCTGCGCGCGTCGCTCGGTGAGGACCTGACGAAGGCCGCTGCGGACGCTCAGACCGCACTGGCCGTCGACGTGGACGAGCTCGCCAAGCTCGAGCAGGTCACGTACCTCGGGACGCGCTGGACGATCGGCCTCGCCCACGAGGCCGCGCTCAAGCAGCGTGAAGCCGCGTCCGCGTGGACCGAGGCGTACCCGGCGATGGACTACCGGCACGGCCCGATCGCGATCGCCCAGCCCGGCCGTGGCGTCTGGATCTTCGGCGAGCCGCCGGTCGGTCTCGTCGACGATGTCACCGCGACCGGCGCGACGATCGTCCAGCACGGCGACCTCGACCCGATGGCGTCGCTCGTCGTAGCCCAGCGTGTCGCGGTAGCCAAGTCCCTGGCCCTCGGTCTCAACCCCGACCAGCCCCGCAGCCTCAGCCGCTCGGTCATCCTCGAGCCTCAGCAGTAGAGCTTCCCGAACAGCGAGAACAGGGTGCTGGCCGGATCGGTGTTCGGGAGCGGGTTGTAGGACAGCGTGGTGTCGACGGTCGTGCTGTGCAGCGAGTACGTCGTGTAGCCGAGCAGCTCACCGCTGTGGCCCTCGACCGACTTGCCGCACGGCAGGTGGAAGCGCTGGAGCCCGAGGCCGTAGTCGAAGAGCGGGGTTGCGGCGACGTAGCCCCGCATCTCACCGAGCGTTGCGCTGCTGAGCAGTCGTCCGCCCAGCAGCGCCTCGAAGAACCTGTTCAGCTCGCTGGTGGTGGGGCGGTTGCCCGGCACGCTGGTCCGCGTCAGTTGCAGCGGCGTGAGGATGCGGCGGCGGATCTCCGTGCCGTACGGCCGGCCGGTGATCTTCTCGATCAGCAGGCCGGCGATCACGTAGTTGGTGTTCGAGTAGTGCCAGCCGTCACCCGGCGCGAAGTACGGCGGATGCCGGAAGGCGACGGCGAGGAGTTGCTCCGGCTCGTAGTGCTTGAACCTGTCCATGCCACGCCAGCGGTTCGTCGAGTAGCCGTCGTCGTGGGCGTAGTCGTAGATACCGCTGGTGTGGTTCAGCAGTTGGCGGATCGTGATCCGTTGCCCGTCGGGCACCACGCCGGGCAGGTAACTCCACCGGCCGGCGCCCCCGACCGGCGACGGGTGACCAGTTGCCGGGTTGACCTCTGAGGTGGTGGGTCTGCGGTCGGCATGCCGATGGGACGACCCACAAGCTCAGAGGTCAACCCCGGAGATTCCGAATTGTTGCGAAAGCAGTTTCGCGTGAGGTCTGGTGTTTGCGAAAGCGCTTGCGCTACGGTGCGGAAACGGTCGGCCCGCTGACCGCCATCCCCGCAGAGGAGTTCCGATGAACAGGTTTGCATTCCGTTGTGCTGCAGGGCTTTCCGTACCGTTCCTGCTCGCCGCCTGCTCGAGCGCGCCGTCTTCGGGCGGCGACCCGGGGACCGGTTCCAGCCCCGGAGGCCAGGTCACGATCACGGTCGGCGACCGTCCGAGCAGTTCCGACCCGGCCAACCGGGCGACGTTCGACCATCGGGTAGCCGACTTCCAGAAGGCCAACCCGGACATCAAGCTGAACCCGGTCGAGACCATCTGGGACGCGACCACCTTCCAGGCGCAGGCGGCCGGCGACCAGCTGCCCGACGTACTGAACGTGCCGTTCACCGAGCCGCAGGGCATGATCGCCCGCAAGCAGGTGGCGGACCTGACCCAGGTGCTCAAGGACCAGGGTCTGATGGACAAGTTCAACCCGAACGTGCTGAAGATCGCCCAGGACAAGTCCGGCAACGTGTTCGCGGTACCGACCGCGGCGTACTCGGTCGGCTTGGTCTACAACCGGGACCTGTTCAAGAAGGCGGGCCTGGACCCGGACAAGCCGCCGGCGACGTGGGACGAGTTGCGTACGGATGCGAAGCAGATCGCCGAGAAGACCGGTCAGGCCGGTTACGCGCAGCTGACCACCAACAACACCGGCGGCTGGATGTTCACCACCCAGACGTACGCGTTCGGCGGCTCGATCGAGAACGAGGACGGCAGCAAGGCGACGTTCGACGACGCGCCGTCGAAGGCCGCGCTGCAGGCGCTGCACGACATGAAATGGACCGACAAGTCGATGGGTCAGGCGGTCCTGTACGACATCCCCGGGATCTCCAAGGCTTTCGCGGCCGGCCGGATCGGGATGTACATGGCGGCTCCGGACGGCTACCGCACGCTGGTGCAGCAGAACGGCCTGCCGTCGGCGGCGTTCGGGATCGGCCCGATGCCGCAGCAGGGCGGTGAGCACGGCACTCTGACCGGTGGCAGTGTGCAGATCGTCAGCCCGAAGGCGACCGACGCCGAGAAGGTGGCGGCGATCAAGTGGATCAAGTTCAACTACCTGAACAAGTACGTCGACCAGGACGCCGCGGTGACGAGCGCGAAGGCCGGCGTGGCGGCGAAGCTGCCGGTCGGGACCCCGGGCCTGCCGGTGATCTCGGCGGATCAGTGGTCGACGTACCAGGGCTGGATCAAGCCGTACGTCAATGTGCCGCTGGAGCAGTTCGCGCCGTACACGAAGGTCGCGGCCGAGGAGAAGATCATCCCTGAGCCGCCGGTGAAGGCTCAGGAGGTGTACGCCGCTCTCGATCCGGTCGTGCAGACCGTACTGGGCAACGAGAAGGCGGACATCCCGGCGCTGCTGACGAAGGCCGCCGGCACCGTGAATGCCAAGCTCGGGCGCTGAGTTGCTCCGCCGCCTGCGCAACGGAGTACCGGCAGTGCTGTTCGCACTGCCGGTGCTCCTGGTCTTCCTGGTGTTCTCGTGGGGCCCGATCGTCAAGGGCCTGGTGATGAGCGGGCAGCAGACCAACCTGGTCGATCCGGTCAAGTGGGTCGGGCTGGAGAACTTCCGCTACGTACTGACCGACCCCGGTGTCGGTCAGGCGGCGCTCAACACGGTCTGGTTCACCTTGCTGGCGCTGCTGTTCGGGTTCCCGGTTCCGGTGCTGCTGGCGATGTTCCTGTCCGAGCTGCGTGGCAGGTCCTGGCTCTACACCACACTGGCGTACCTGCCTGTCATCACGCCACCCGTGGTCGCCATCCTGCTCTGGCGGTTCTTCTACGACCCGTCGCCGAGTGGCATGTTCAACACGATCCTGGGCGTCTTCGGGCTCGGGCCGTACCCCTGGCTGGACAGTCCGTCGTCCGCGATGCCGTCGATCGTGCTGGAGGCGACATGGGCCGGTGCGGGCAACGCAGTGATCATCTACCTGGCCGCACTGACGTCGGTACGCGCGGACCTCTACGAGGCCGCCGAGCTGGACGGAGCAGGAGTGGTACGTCGCGTGTGGCACGTCATGCTGCCGCACCTGCGCAGCGTGCTGCTGCTGATGCTGCTCCTGCAGATCATCGGCACGATGCAGCTGTTCACCGAACCACTGCTGTTCACCGGCGGTGGACCACAGGGGTCGACCATGACGATTCTGCTGCTCATCTACAACTACGCCTTCGTGAACGGTGACTACGGCGCCGCTACCGCGTTGAGCGTCCTCTTGGCGCTGGTGCTCGCTGTACTGGCCGCGGTCTTCCAGCTGGCGACCCGTGGCTGGAGCACGGAGTGAGCGGGGACCGGGGTGCGCTGTCGGATGCGGACCGGCAGCTCAGCCGAGTACGGGTGCCATTCGTCATCGGACAGGTCGTCGTACTGATCGGCCTGCTGGTTGCCGGTCTCGGCCCGATGCTTTGGTTGTTCAAGGCAGCGATCTCGCCGACGCAGGACAGCATCCGTTCACCACTCGCCTGGTTCCCGTCCGGCAAGGTGCAGTGGGAGAACCTCGCTACTGCGTGGCAGCAGGGCCACATCGGCTACTACCTGACCAACACTGCCTACATCGCAGCAGGTACGGCGGTTGCGTCGCTGATCGTCTGTACGACGGCCGGCTACGTACTGAGCGTTCTACGCCCACGCTGGGGTTTCGTACTGTCCGCAGCGATCCTGGCGACGCTGTTCGTGCCGCACATCGTCTCGCTCGTCCCGCTGTACCTGACCGTGCTGAAGGTGCCGCTCGTGCACGCCAACCTGACCAACACGTTCTGGGCGGTCTGGCTGCCACCCGCGGCCAGTGCGTTCAACGTACTGATCGTGAAGCGCTTCTTCGACAGCATCCCGCGGGAGTACTTCGAAGCGGCACGGATCGACGGCGCCGGGTCGATCCGGGTGTTCACGTCCCTCGTACTCCCGCTGTCGCGGCCGATCCTCGGTGTGGTCGTGCTGCTCAGCATCATCTCCTCGTGGAAGGACTACCTGTGGCCCTTGCTGGTGCTGACGAACCCGGATCTGCAACCGGTCTCGGTGGCGTTGCCGAAGATCGCCAAGGTGACGGAGCTCAACATCCAGTTGGCGGGCCTGTTCCTGGCCCTGCTGATCCCGGTCCTGCTGTTCCTGGTCTTCCAGCGAGCATTTCTGCGTGGCGTGGGTCTGTCTGGGGGAATCAAGGCGTGAACCGGGTTCTCGTCACCGGTGCGGACGGATCGATCGGCCGTGCCGCGGTGAGTGGCCTGCAAGCAGCCGGGTACGACGTCGCCGGTCTCTCGCTGCGCTACGACCATGCGAGTACGGCCAACCGCGCACTGGTCGGCGACGCGCGTTCAGCGACGGATGTGAGCGCCGCACTCGACGGTGTGGACGCCGTACTGCACCTGGCCGCCATCCCGCATCCCAGCCTGGGTACGCCGGAGGAGGTGTTCGAGAACAACGTGGCGGCGACGTTCAACGTGCTGGCGCAGGCAGGACAGCAGGAGGTACGTCGTGCCGTCATCGCCAGCAGCATCAACGCGTTCGGCGTACCGATGAACGTGAACGACGTGGAGCCGGCGTACTACCCACTGGACGAGGAGGTGGAGGCTGACATCGCCGATGCGTACTCGTTGTCCAAGAGCGTCGACGAGCAGAGCGCACGGATGGCCTGGCGCCGATGGGGGACCGACGTGATCGCACTGCGCTTCCCGTTGGTGAAGGCCCGCGAGGAGCTGCTGAGGTTCGCCGCGATGGCCGAGCGCGACCCGTCGATCATGGCGCGGGAGGGCTGGGCGTACCTGGACCTGCGAGACGGCGTCCGGGCGATCATCGCTGCGCTCGAGTCACCTGTTCCCGGAGCGCACGTGGTGGGGCTCGCCGCCGACGACATCCTCATCGACCGGCAGACCGACGAGCTGTTGCGCAAATACGCGCCTGACGTGCCGCTGCGGCAGGCTGTGGAAGGACGTGGGTCGTTGGTCGACACCAGCCGAGCACGGGAGCTCCTTGGATTCGCCCCGGAGCACTCGATCCACGATCAGGCGGTGTCCGCGATGACCAGGTGAGGCTCGACGTACTCGACGCCGGGCCTGAGGTCGCCCTCCAGAAGCCGGTTGGCGACCAGGCGGCCGATCTCCTCGAGGCCGACGTCGATCGTGGTCAGGTGCCGGGTGCCGCGCTGGTCGTGCATCAGGCTCTCCCAGTTGTCGACGCCGACCAGTGCGACGTCATCGGGCACCTGGCGGCCGGCGGCCCGGACCACGCGCTCCACACCACGGCCGATCGCGTCGCTGCCGCAGAAGATCGCGTCCAGGTCGGGCACCTCGGCGAGCAGCTCGGCAGCGGCCTGCTCGCCCCACTCCTCACGCCAGCGCCCGAAGCGGACCGGTGCCGCCCAGTCCAGCCCGGCGTCGGCGAGGAGCTCGACGGCGCCCTCGGCCCGTCCCTGCGCGGCGATGTCGTGTGTCTCCGCGGTGATGTGCGCGATCCGCCGGCGGCCGCTCGACAGCAGATGGCTGATCGCGAGCCGGCCGATGGCGTGGTCGTCGGCGGTGATCGTGGTGTCCTGCGGATCCTCGGGGAGCGTGAACGCGTTGATCACCGGTACGTCGAACCGGCTGCTGAGCGACGGGGTGCGGAACGACGTACTGGTGCCGATCACGATCACGCCGTCGATCCGCCGGGCGCGCAGCTGCAGGATGCTCTCGGTGACGTCGTGCTGCTCCTCCATCCGCGCGTCGTACAGCAGGATGGCCTGCTCCTTGGCGCCGAGCTCGGTCGCGGCCGTCGCCAGCACCACGCGGGTGAACGGGTTCGACGCGCGGTGCGTGAGGACCCCGATGGTCTGGCTGCGGCCGCGGGCGAACGACCTGGCCAGCGCGTTGTGCCGGAAGCCGAGACGGTCCGCCGTCAGCCGCACATGCTCCCGGGTGGCCTCGGAGATTCGGTCTGTGCCGTTGAGCGCCTTGGACGCCGTGGACAGCGAGACTCCGGCCGCGGCGGCCACATCGGACAGCGTGATCACCTGGTCGGCCATCTGCCCATCGTAGTCAGCTCCGAGCCGTTGACAGGGCGTCGACGGCGTATCAGGGTGTGATCTGCGAAACCGCTTTCGCTCTCAGGGAGGAGAAACTCCATGACCCGTCGCCGCTCCGGCGCAGTCAGTCTTCTCACGGCCGGTTTGCTGCTGGCCGCCGTACTCCAGTCACCTGCCCGGGCCGCGACCACCGCGGCGCCGACCCTGACCATCACGCCGACCACGGTCGGCAACACCTTCACCGTCGGGCAGCAGGTGAAGCTGGGCTTCAGTACCGACGCCACGACCGTCAACTGGACTGTCCGCGACGCCGGCGGCACCGAGGTGGCCAAAGGCTCCGCAGCGGCCGCCACACTGCACGGCCAGCTCCCGTTGTCGATCAGTACGCCCGGCTGGTACCAGACCGATCTGACTGCGGTCGCCGCCGACGGTACGAGCACAGTCGGTGGTACGGACTTCGCCGTACTGACGCCGCACGACTTCTCGACCTCCACCGACACCCGCATCGGGGTCGCTGGTGCCCTTGGATTCAGCAGTGCGTCCAACCCCGGCCTGGAAGCCGTACCGCTGATGGCCAACGGCGGCATCTCCACCGACCGGGACGAGGCGTTCTGGGCGGCCGCGGAGGCCACCAAGGGCATCATCCAGTTCCCGCAGAACGTCAAGAACTACAAGGCCGCGCTGGACGCGAACCACGTCGATTTCCTGAACATCCTCGACTACGGCAACCCGCTCTACTACCCGGACGGGGCGCCGTCGACCGACGAGCAGCGGGCCGCGTTCACCCGGTACGCCGTGGCGGCCGTGGACGAGTTCGGTACCGAGCACACCACGTACGAGCTGTGGAACGAGTGGAACCTGCGGGACCCGAACGGTGCCGCGAAGGCCAGCCCGGAGAACTACGTCGCCCTACTGAAGTCGGTGAGCGCCGCAGTACGCGCGAAGCACCCGGACGTGAAGCTGACCGGCCCGTCCCTCGCGGTCATCAACGACTGGCAGGGCTGGTTCACGAAGTTCGCGGACCTCGGCGGGCTGGACTATGTGGACGCGGTGACGATCCACCCGTACGTGCAGCCGCTGGATCCGGAGGCCTCGGTCACGTACGTCAACACCATCCGCAGCATCATGGCCGCACACGGTTCCAGCAAGCCGATCTACATCAGCGAACAGGGCTGGGCCACCGGTACCAACCCGAGCGCGGTGTCGGAGCCGGCCCAGGCACGTGACCTCGTCCGCGGACAGTTGCTTGCGTACGGCAACGGTGTGGCGCGCTACAGCTCGTACAACTTCATGGACTCGGGCACGGACCCGTCGAACGTCGAGCACCGGTTCGGCATGGTGCGCAACCGGCTCGACCCGCGGGGCGCGCTCGTACCCAAGCCGTCGTACGTCGCGACCGCCGTACTTGCCCGTCAGATCGACGAGCTTCCGTTGGCCGGCGAGACGCGCTTCGGCACCAACGGGTACGACGTGGCGTTCAACGCCGGTGGCGGACAGAGCGTGCACGCAGTCTGGTCGACCACGCCGGGTCTGGTGAACCTGGCGGCGCCGGCCGGTTCACAGGTCCAGATCACCAGCCTGTACGGCGAAACGAGCACGCTGACCGCCGACGCGGGGGGACACGTGTGGGCGACGGCCGGACCGGAGCCGTTCTACGCGCGCGGTGCGATCAGCGGTGTGGCGCCGTCCAACCGGTTCGCGCTGTCGGTGGCACCGGAGATCGCCGGCGATCCAGCCACGGGCACGCTGACGTTCAGCAATCCGGATGCGGTGGCGCACTCGTTCAGCGTGGCTGCTGGTGGGACCGACACGAGCGGCTCGGCCGCAGCGGGTGCTACTGCTATGACAGCTGTGACGTACCCGGCGCAGAACTCCACGGGCGCTCGTACGTACTCGGCCAAGATCACTGTGGACGGTCTAGCGGTCGCCCTGGTGTCTACGACAGGTACGGCGACGCCACCGCTGTCCGTGACGGCGTCACACGTACTGAACGGGAGTGGGAAGGACCTGCTGCGATTCCGGGTCACCAATGCGTCCTCTCATGGGTTGACGCTTGCTGGGTTGGACTGGGCATCCGGTACGTCGTCCGGGACCCTGCTGGCGGGCTGCACGATCGGTGCGAACGCCACACACGAGGTGGACGTGCCGCTGAGCCTCACTGGTCCGTCAACCTGGTCTGCCAGCCTGCGGCGATCCGGGGAGGCCACCATCACGGCGTCCGGCAAGCTCACAGCTCTAGCCGGCCCCACTGTCGCCAAGCGGCACACGGTGAAGCTGGATGGGGTCATCGACACGGCAGTCGCGGCAGAGCCCGCGATCGCGCTCGAAGGGACCGGTACGCCGCCGGTCACCGGTTGGGGTGGCCCGACTGACCTGTCCGGGTCGCTGTGGCTCACACACGACGACCAAAACCTGTACCTGTCAGCCAAGGTGACCGACGACGTGTTCTCGCAACCGAACCGCGACGGCAACATCTGGGGCGGCGACGGCATCCAGCTCGGGATGACGGCCGGTGCGCCGGGTGAGGCCACCGCGACCCAGGAGATCGGTGTGGCGCTGACGGATGCCGGTCCGGTGGACACGTGGCGCTGGACACCGACAACCCAGGCCGGTACGCCGCCCGGTGTCCAGGCGAAGGTCGTACGGGACGCGGCTGCGCACACCACGACGTACGAGATCGCAGTCCCGTGGAGAACGCTCGGGTTCGCCGCGAAGGACCGGCTGCTGTCGGCGACCGTCGTGGTCAACGAGAACGACGGCACCGGCCGGCGTGGCTGGCTGAGCTGGGGCAAGGGCGTCGCGGAGACCAAGAACCCAGCGCTGTTCAACGCGATCCAGTTGACGCCTTCCGCTGTCGGGTAGCCGCCCACTGACCTGCCGTAGGTGCCCCTGTAAGCGCTGTCCGAGGGGCACCTACGCCAGGACCCGCACCACCCGCCTAGGATTGGCCGCGGGGACAACGGGAGGGAGCGCGACTTGAGTCACACCGTGCTGGCCGAGCTGGTGGCCAACGTGCTGAAGGTCACGGTCAAGGCCGGCGACACGGTGGGCCCGGAGACCACGCTGGTCATCCTGGAGTCGATGAAGATGGAGATCCCGGTGCTGGCCGAGGTGGCCGGCACCATCACCGAGCTAAAGGTCACCGAGGGCGAGGTCGTCCGCGACGGCGACCCGATCGCAGTCATCCAGGAAAGCTGATTCAACCGAAATGGCCTCTCGCACGTCTTTAGAGGTGGAGGCGCCGGGCGGGAACTTCCGGTCGGGGCGCCGCGTTGAGCCGACGTACGAACAAACCAGGGTCCGACCCGGGTTTTCCCGACGTGCGCAGAGGACGGTGACCGCGGCACCATGGCCTTCACGCTCATTGCCGAGAAGACCCAGGGAGGCGTTGCGGTGAAGCCGTTCAACACCTCGACGGCACCCGTCCCGGAGTCCGCGCCGCAACCGGCGCCGGACGTGCTGCCGTCGTGGGACGAGATCGTCCGCACGCACTCCACCCGCGTCTACCGGCTGGCTTACCGGCTGACCGGCAACAAGCACGACGCCGAGGACCTGACCCAGGAAGTCTTCGTCCGGGTCTTCCGCTCGCTGTCGTCGTACACGCCGGGCACCTTCGAGGGCTGGCTGTACCGGATCACCACGAACCTGTTCCTGGACGGCGCCCGCCGCAAGCAGCGGATCCGCTTCGACGGCCTGCCCGAGGACGCCCACGACCGGCTGCCGGCCAAGGGCGAGGGCCCGGCCGAGAAGCTGGACTCGGACCTGTTCGACCACGACGTGCAGGACGCGCTCGACGCGCTGCCCGAGGACTTCCGCGCCGCCGTCGTGCTGTGCGACATCGAGGGCATGACGTACGACGAGATCGCCGACGTCCTGGACGTGAAGCTCGGCACCGTCCGCAGCCGGATCCACCGCGGCCGGTCGATGCTGCGCAAGCACCTGGAGCACCGGGCCCCGCGGTCCGGCCAGACCCGCGTCGGCGGCCCGCCCACCGACGGCGGCCTGCTCGGTGAGAGCGGTGACCTCGGATGACGCACCCGCTGGACAAGCTCAGCGGCGTCGTCGACGGTGCCCTCGACCACGACTCGCGTGACAAGGTCCTGAGCCACCTGGTCGGCTGTGACAGCTGCCGGTCCGAGGTGGACGCACAACGCCGGCTCAAGGCCCGGATGGCGACGCAGGATGCCCCGGAGCCGTCTCTCGACCTGATGCAGCGCCTGATGGGCGTCTCGTCGTTCTCGACCGAGCCGCGGGAGGAGGTCCGTCCGGTGCTGACACCGGCGGTCGGCCTGTTCCCGCAGCGGTCCGCGTTCCCGGCCGGGCGTACAGGTGGCACCCGGCCGGGAGCCACCCGCGGCAGCCGCTCCCGCCGTCGCGCCGGCGTCCTGGGTGCGGCCGGCTCGGCCGCCGCGGTCGCCTCCCTGCTCGGTACGGCGTTCGTCGTCGGCGACCCGTCCCGCTCGGAGCAGCCCCCGACGCTGCAGCCGCCGGTGGCGAGCTTCTCGTCCGACCACGCCTCCACCAGCGGTGGAGCACCGTTCGCCGACCCGGTCGGACTGATGAGCACCTACAGCCCGACCGGCTACGCGGGGCTCAACCAGACCCTGGGCTCGACGGTGCGGCCGGTGGCCCTGACAGGACGCTGACCGGTGAGCCTGTCCCGGCTCGCCATCCTGGTCAGCACCGCCCTGATCGGCTTCGGCCTGCCCACGTCCGCGGCCGCCGTACCGGATTTGACGAAGGCGGACTCACCGAGCGCGGTGAACTGGCTGCGCCGGGCCGCCGCCGCGCCGAACCACATCTCGTACCACGGCACCCAGGTGATCACCGCCTGGGGACCGAAGGGTGCCAGCTCGGCGACGCTCGAGATCGTGCATGCTGCCTCGCAGGGCTCCGAGATCAGCGTGCTCGGCTCGTCCGCGCCCGGCGCGAAGGCGTTCGTGCAGCGCGCCACCACCACGGACGCCGCGATCGACGGCGGCCCGTTGGCGCTGCTGCAGGCGACGTACCAACTGGTGGACAAGTGCTGCACCGACCTGATCGGCCGGCACGCGGTGCTCGTGGAGGCGCTCCGCGACGACGGGACGCTGGCTGCCCGGTTCTGGATCGACAAGGCGAGCGGGCTGCTGCTGCAGCGCCAGCTGTTCGGTACGGACGGCCAGACGCAGGCGCGCGCCACGGTCTTCACGGAGCTGGAGATCGAGGGGTCCGAGTTCCTCGGGCACCTGCCGCCGATGCAGCCCAGCGGCGTCCAGGCGGTCGGGATGGGCAAGGTCGACAACCTGCGCTCGGACGGCTGGGTCTGCGCCCCCGAGCTGCCCGCCTCCCTCAAGCTGTACGACGTCCACCAGGACACCAGTAACGACTCCCTGCAGTTCTCGTACTCCGACGGGCTGTTCAACGTCTCGCTGTTCGAGCAGCGCGGCACGCTGGATCCGTCCGCGGTGGACGGCTTCAGCACCACCGACAGCCCCGGTGTGCACGTGCGGTACGGCATGCCGTCGTACGTCGTCTGGTCGTCCGGTGGGATCGTCTACACGCTGATCGGCGACCTGCCGCCGAGCCAGCTCGGACAGGTGGTGAGGTCGTTCCCGCACGACCTCCCGGAGAAGCTGTCCGCGATCCAGCGGCTGGGAACCGGGCTGGCGAAAATCGCGACCTGGCTCACTCCGATGGGTGCACTCTCGCCGAAGCTGGGATAATCAGATCTGGAAGCCCCTCCGGTTACCTCCGGGGCCGGGGCTCCCGACCGAAGACAACGACCAAGACGTGAGGCGGGGACCGTCATGAGCGACGACGCCGAGCCGACAGTTCCGAACCCGGCCACCGCGGAACCGACCGCGGTGCTGCCGACCGCACCCGTTCCGGGAACCGACGCCCCGCCTGCTCCGGGTGCGGATGGCTCGGCGCTGACTGCGTTGACGCCGCCGCCGCTGGGCACCGGCAACACCCCGCTGCGGACGCCGAGCTCCGATGCCGCGTACCGGCAGACCAACGGCGCCTCGGCCGGCAGTCTCTCCAACGGCAGCCTGTCCGGCGCGCAGGCCAACGGCGGGCGTTCGACCACGCAGCGCAGCTTCGGGCGGCCCGAGCCGCAGCAGGGGACGTTCCGCCCGGTGTACCAAGGGCAGGCGTGGCCGACCGAGCAGCCGCAGTACCGCCCCGCGTACCTCCCGCCGCCCCCGAGTGACTGGCACCAGCAGCAGGCCCGCTCGTACACGCCCGAGCCGCCGAAGGTGAACCGGATCGTCACGATCGCGGCGCTGGTCGCGCTCGTCATCGGTGTCATCGCCGGCGCCGGTGCGGCCACTGCCGTGGTCGCGCTCGGCGGCCGAGACGCTCCGATCACCGCCCAGCCCGATCCGCCGGTCGGCACCGGAGCGGACCCGAAGATCCGGACCGGCTCGGTCTCCGCGGTCGCCGCGACCCTGCTGCCGAGCGTCGTGCAGTTGCGGGTCCAGGGCTCGGACAACTCCGACGCCACCGGCTCCGGCTTCGTGATCGACAACGTCGGGCACATCCTGACCAACAACCACGTGGTCGCGGGCGCCGCCAAGGGCGGCTCGATCCAGGTCGTCACCAACGACAACAAGACCGCGACCGCACGGCTCGTCGGGCGCTCTCCGGCGTACGACCTGGCGGTCGTCCAGGTGGCCGGCCTGACCGCGCCGTCGGTGAAGTTCGGGCAGTCCGCCGCGGCGGTCGTCGGGCAGGACGTGGTGGCGATCGGTTCACCGCTCGGCCTGGCCGGTACGGTCACGTCGGGCATCATCTCGGCGAAGAACCGCCCGGTGACGACCGGCGACGACACCGGCCAGGCGTCCTCTTACATCAGCGCCCTGCAGACCGACGCCGCGATCAACCCGGGCAACTCGGGCGGGCCGCTGGTCGACATGAACGCGCGGGTGATCGGGGTCAACTCCGCGATCGCCACGGTGCGCGGCGCCGAGGAGGGGCAGAGCGGCAGCATCGGGCTCGGGTTCGCGATCCCGATCGACCAGGCCCGGCGGACCGCCCAGCAGCTGATCGCCAACGGCCAGGCGTCGTACCCGGTGATCGGGGCGAGTGTGGACATGACGTTCGAGGGTGGCGGCCGGGTCAGCGCCGTGACTCCGAACTCGCCTGCCGCGCGGGCGGGCCTGCGGCTCGGTGACGTGATCACCGCGATCAACAGCGAGCCGGTGGACAGCGCCGAGGTGCTGATCGTCGCGATCCGCACGCATCAGCCGGGGGAGGCCGTGCGACTCGCCTTCGAGCGCGGCGGCCATGCCCGGACGGTTACGCTCACTCTCGGCCAGCAGATCGGCTGAGCGCCATTGACCAGCTACGGGTTAGGCTGGTCCGGAACGTACGGAGAGGTGGGGACATGTTCGGCATCGGGCCACTCGAACTGGTCGTGATCGCGATCGTTGCCGTACTCGTCTTCGGACCGGATCGGCTGCCGGAGTTCGCCCGGACGGCGGGCCGGCTGTTGCGGCAGGTCCGGCAGATGGTCAACAACGCGCAGAACGATCTGCGCAGCGAGCTTGGTCCGGAGTTCGCCGACCTCGAGCTCCAGGACCTGAACCCGAAGAACTTCGTTCGCAAACACCTGCTCGACCCGATGGACGAGGACGAGAAGGCGGTCACCGAGTTCTCGGACTCGACGCCGCAGCGCCTTCCGGCCGGCGCGAAGCCGCCGTTCGATCCCGAGTCGACCTGACCGCTCCCGCGGGGCGGATCCGGAAGACCGGGTAGCGGTCGGCGATCGCCGCGAGGTCGGCGGCCGATGCGTGCCTGTCGACCGGAAAGTGCGGCCGCGCGCCCGGCGCGATGTCCAGATAGCGGCGGAGGATCGGCGGCCGGTCTGCCGCGGGTACTTCGTCCAGCTGGACTGCCTCGGCGCCGCGCCGGTGCAGGACTGCGCGCCCCTCGGCGGCATTGACGTTCAGCACCCAGTTCGCGTGCGCGCCGAGCATCGAGACCAAGTAGCGGCCGCCGTCGTACTCGGCGACCGCGACCGGTAGCCGCACCGGGCGGCCGCTGAGCCTCCCGGTGACCTCCAGCGTCATCGCGCAGCGGGGTACGAGAAGTCCGCTGCTGTGCTGCAACCGAGCGATCCAGTTGATCGCCAGCGCCAGCCGGCTGGGCCGGCCGCCGCGGTACAGCCTTCGTTTCAGTGCGTGCAGCTGTCGGGTCAGCGCCCTCATCGCCGCGCGCGGGCGAATCCGGCGCAGGCCAGCACGCCTGCGACCGCGGGCAGCAGGGCGATAATCCCCCAGACGGGCGGGAACGGGTGCACGCCGTACTCGCTGGCGAAGAGCAGGGTCAGGCCCAGGGCGAGCGTGATCAGCACCGCCAGCCCCGCGGCTCCAGTTGCGACCAGGCGAGGCGTCCGCGCGAGGGCCGCGGCCAGTACCCACATCAGTACGTTGATGACGGCCGCCGTGTACACCAGGCCGTAGATGGTCCCTGACGTCACGTCCTTGCCGTGCGCGGCGTAGCCGGCCGCCGCGTGGTCGAGCAGGCTGTGCCCGCCGCCCTGGTCCACAACTGCGGCGACGGCCAGCACCAGCGAGAGCAGGACCGCGAGCATCGCCGTGCCACGTCCGGGCGCTGCCTTCGAGCGCAGCGTCGAAGGATTTTCAGATAGTGACTGTCTCATGCAAGTGACTGTACAAACGACGCTCGTCGCTGGTCAAGGAATTTGAGAGAGTCACTTGCTGAAGCGTGCAACTGTCCCTAAGCTCGGAGGCATGGCAACCGGTCTGCGGGAACGCTGGCGTGTGAAGGCGCGGCGAACGATTCAGGAGCGCGCGCTCGACCTGTTCGACGAGCGTGGGTTCGGCGCGGTGACGATCGAGGAGATCGCGGCCGCGGCCGAGGTGTCGCCCTCGTCGGTCTACCGGTACTTCGGCACCAAGGAAGGGCTGATCGTCGCCGACGAGTTCGACACGATGAGCGAGGAGGCGCTCGCGGAGCTCTTCGACCCCGCGGACCCGGTCGGCGCCATGATCCAGATCGTCCGCGACTACGAGGCGGTGCCGTCCGACGGCGAGCCGATCCCGTGGCGCCGGATTCGGTACTTCTTCAAGGAACCGCTGGTCAGGACGGCGTTCTGTGCGTCACTGGACCGCGCGAGTCAGCGGATCGCGCCCCTCATGACCGGCGGGCACCTCAGCGAGACACAGGCCCGGGTGGCGGCGAACGCGCTCGTTTTCGGGTACTTCTCGGCCCTGGAGCAGTGGTACGTCGACGGTGGTGTCAGGCCCGTCGCGCAGTACGTCGAGGAAGGTCTCGACGTACTGCGTCCGATCTGGTCAGCTGCGACCGGCAGCGAGTCAGCGGCCGGCGGGGGAGAGACCCAGCTGACGGCCGAGCAGACCGCGGGGCTTGCCGCCGAGCGTTGAGGCGATCTTCTCGAGAACCTGGGCGGCCGGGGTGTCCGGGTCGGCCATCGTGAGCGGCTGACCGAGGTCACCGCCGGAGCGCAGCCGCTCGTCGAGCGGGATCTCGCCGAGCAGCGGGATCGTGTACCCGAGGCGGGCGGAGAGGGTCTCGGCGACCCGCGTACCGCCGCCGGTGCCGAAGATCTCGATCCGGTGCTCGGGACCGCAGTGCGGGCAGGGCAGGTACGACATGTTCTCGACCACGCCCGCGACCCGCTGGTGCACCATCTGCGCCATCGTCCCGGCCCGCTCGGCGACCTCCGCGGCCGCCTCCTGCGGGGTCGTCACGACGATCACCTCGGCGCTGGTCAGCCGCTGGCCGACAGAGATCGCGATGTCACCGGTGCCCGGCGGGAGGTCCAGGAGCAGGACGTCCAGGTCGCCCCAGTACACGTCGGCGAGCATCTGCACGAGCGCGCGGTCCAGGATCGGGCCGCGCCAGGCGACCACCTGGTCGCGCTTCGGCTTCAGCATGCCGATCGAGATCACCTTCACGCCGTGCGCGGGCACCGGCATGATCATGTCGTCCACGGCGGTCGGGCGCTCGTCCGCGACGCCGAACATGGCCGGCACCGAGTGGCCGTAGATGTCCGCGTCCAGGACGCCGACCGACAGGCCCTGCCGTGCCATCGCGACGGCCAGGTTCACGGTCACCGACGACTTGCCGACACCGCCCTTGCCGGACGCGATCGCGAACACCTTGGTCAGCGAGTCCGGCCGCGAGAACGGGATCTCCTTCTCGGCGACGCCGCCGCGCAACTGCGTCTGCAGGGCCGACCGCTGCTCGGCCGACATCACGCCGAGGTCGATCTCGACTCCGGTGACGCCGTCGAGTTTGCTCACCGCGGCCGTGACATCGCGCCGCAGCGTGTCCTTCATCGGACAGCCGGCGACGGTCAGCAGTACCCGGACGGCGACCACACCGTCCTCACGAACGACAACGGACTCGACCATCCCCAGGTCCGTGATCGGCTTCTTGATCTCGGGATCGAGCACTCCACCGAGCGCCGCGGTCACCTGCTCAGCAGTGGCAGCCATGCCCCAAGGCTACGTGCTCCCCCCACCACACCCGACCCCAGTCCATGTGACGCTCACTTCACAGGCCGGGGGCGCCGTAGATGGGGAACCAGCGGGAGAGGTCTTGTTCGAAGTTGAGGTCGGTGCCTACTACGGACTTGATTTGGAGTTCTTTGGCGTTGTCGCGGCGGTCTGGGCCTACTGGGACGAAGGGGTACCAGGAGCCTCGTTTGTAGAGGTAGACGAGGCCCAGGGACTCGGTGCCGTTGGTGAAGGCGACCAGGGTGCAGAGGAGGGCGTTGCCGAAGCCGGCGTCGACCAGCGATGTGTTGACGGCGTGCAGGTCGGTGACCAGGGTCTCCAGGTCGTCCGGGGACGTCTGCCGGACCAGCCAGGTGAAGCCGTACGAGTCCGTCGTACTGGTGAACTTGCCGTTGTCGAGCGCGAGCAGCTTGTCGACCTCGTCGCGGAGCGTCGAGAACCCGCCGCCCTCGGCCGCCTTGAAGCAGACCGAACCGCTGCCAGTCGGACGGTAGTCGGCCGCGGTCTCCAGCGTGATCGCGGCCGACGGAAGCGAGAACAACTGATCGAGGTTCGGCGGCACAGCCTTGCTGCGCCCGAGCAGAATGTCGAGAAGTCCCATGTGTCTAAGCTTGCTCGCCCAGCTCGCGGGAGAGGACACCGAGGCGGTCCAGGCGTGTCTCGAGCGACGGGTGCGTCGAGAACAGGGCCGAGACGCTCTTGCCGCCGGAGATCGCGGGGGCGAAGAAGAACGCGTTGAACGCCTGTGCCTGGCGCAGGTCCCGCGACGGTATCCGCGCTATGTCGCCGCTGATCTTGGTCAGTGCCGACGCGAGCGTGGACGGTCTGCCGGTGAGCATCGCCCCGGCCCGGTCGGCGGCCAGTTCGCGGTAGCGCGACAGGGCGCGGGTGAGCAGGAACGAGATCGCGTAGACGGCGATCGACACCGCGATGACCGTCAGCATCACGAGGGCCGCGTTCTGGTCGCGGTTGCCGCGCCCGAGGCCGCCGTACAGCCCGAAGCGGGTGATGAGCCCGGCCAGTACGCCGAGGAAGGACGCGATCGTCATCACCGCGACGTCGCGGTGCGCGACGTGCGAGAGCTCGTGCGACAGCACGCCCTCGAGCTCGTCGGCGTCCAGCCGGCGCATGATGCCGGTGGTCACACAGACGACGGCGTTCTTCGGGTTGCGGCCGGTGGCGAAGGCGTTCGGCAGGTCGACGTCGGCGATCGCGACCCGCGGCTTCGGCATGTCGGCGAGCGCGCAGAGCCGGTCGATCGCGCCATGCAGCTGCGGCGCCTCCTCGGGCGTCACGATCCGCCCGTGCATCGCGTACAGCGCGATCTTGTCGGAGAACCAGTACTGCACGAACAGCGCACCGCCGGCGATGATCACAGCCAGCACCGCACTGCTCGTCAGCGCGATCAGCAGCGCCACGAAACCCACGTACAGCAGTCCGAGCAGGAAGCTCGTGATCACCATCCGGCTGGAAAGCCCCCGGTCGGGCGCGAATCGAGTCTTCATCCCACGTCCTTCTTCCTCACCTGATAGTGAGCCTAGCTCGGGGTCAAACCCGATCGTCCTCGCGCGTGTCGAGGTCGGCGAGCAGCGAGCGGAGCTCGGAGCGCAGGAAGTCGCGGGTGGCGACCTCGCCGACCGCCATCCGCAGTGACGCCATCTCGCGGGCCAGGAACTCCATGTCCGCACGGGTCCGGGCGTCGACGGCGCGGTCGCGCTCGTACTGCACCCGGTCGCGGGCCTCCTGCCGGTTCTGCGCGAGCAGGATCAGCGGAGCCGCGTACGACGCCTGCAGGCTGAGCGCGAGGGTGAGGAAGATGAACGGGTACTGGTCGAACCGGATGCTCTCCGGCGCGAAGATGTTCCAGCCGATCCAGAACAGGATCGTCACGGTCATGTAGACCAGGAACTGCCCGGTGCCGAGGAACCGCGCGATCCGCTCGGACAGCCGGCCGAACGCGTCCGCGTCGTACGTCGGCCGCGGTACGAACGTCCGCCGCCAGTCCCGCGGTACGTCGAGCCGGGAGGTCCCGCGGGGCATCCTGCGGTCGTCACGGGGCATCGTGGGCCACCTCCTGCGGCGTGTCGGGCTGATCAGGGTGGTCGTGCTCACGCCAGTCGTCGGGGAGCAGGTGGTCGAGTACGTCGTCGACGGTGACCGCACCGATCAGCCGGCCCTCGTCGTCGAGCACTGGTGCCGAGACCAGGTTGTACGTCGCCAGGTACTTGCTGACCGTCTGCAGGCTGTCGTCCGGCCGCAGTCCGTCGAGGTCGGTGTCGAGTACGGCGGAGACCAGCTCGGACGGGGGTTCGCGGAGCAGCCGCTGGATGTGACCGATGCCGATGAACCGTCCGGTCGGCGTCTCCAGCGGGGGACGGCAGACGTAGATCATGGCGGCCAGTGCGGGACTCAGGTCCGCGTTACGTACGTGCGCCAGCGCATCAGCCACCGTGGCATCCACGGGCAGGATGACGGGCTCCGACGTCATCAGACCGCCGGCGGTGTGCTCCTCGTACGTGAGCAGCCGCCGCACGTCCTCTGCTTCTTCTGGCTCCATGAGCGTCAGCAGCCGCTCGGCCGTCTCGGTAGGCAGCTCCGCGATCAGGTCGGCCGCGTCGTCGGGGGACATCTCCTCCAGGACGTCGGCGGCGCGTTCGGTGTCCAGACCGGCCAGGATCTCGACCTGGATGTCCTCGGGCAGCTCCTCGAGTACGTCGGCCAGCCGCTCGTCGTCCAGCGCAGCCGCGATCTCCTTGCGCCGCTTGGCGGACAGGTCGTGCAGTACGCCGGCGAGGTCGGCCGCACGCATCGAGTCGAAGGCAGCCAGGATGTGTGTCGCGCCCTGTCCCTCCTCGACCTGGGTGAACCCGCTGACGTCGGTCCAGTCGAGCACGTGGGTCTGACCGCGCCGGCGGAACCGTTTGGATCCCTCCCGCACAGCGACCTTGGTCAGCAGCCAGTCGCGGGTCCGCCACTGCTCCATGGCCATGTCGTACACGACCGCGGTGCCGCCCGTGTCGGCCAGCGTGACTGTCCGGTCGAGCATCTCGCCCAGTACGAGCACCTCGGTCGCCCGCTGCTCGAAACGGCGCATGTTGAGCAGGCCGGTCGTGATGACGTGGCCGATGTCGACCGAGGTGACCCTGGTCATCGGCAGGAAGATGCGGCGCCGGGTGAACACCTCGACGACCAGCCCGAGGACACGCGGCGGCTGGTCGCCCTGGCGCAGCATGGCGACCACGTCCCGTACCTTGCCGACCTGGTCCCCGTTCGGGTCATACACCGGCAGACCGGCCAGCCGTGCGACATAAACCCGCGACGGTGATCCGCTCATCCCCGTCCTCGCTCCGCTCCGGGCGGGGATGAGCGGACCGCCGCTCTGTGCTGTCCGATGAACTCGCTTCGCTCGTTCATGCCCGAAGGCTAACCCGGCGGACCGGCGTCCCGGCTCAGGACGCTTCGTAGACTTCTGCTCCTCGGGTCAGATCGGAGTGGGGTGGGGATGCTGGGATCCACCGGACTGGGCGTGGACGAGGAGACGGCGTACCTGGAGCTGGTCCGCCGGGGCGGGGCGTCGCCGGCCGACCTTGCCAAGCGGCTCGGGCTGTCCGAGCCGGACGTCGAGCGGACGGTCGGCGTACTGCTGGCGGAGGGCTTCGTGCACCGGACGCCGGCGCCGGGCGAGCTGATCGTGCCGGTGCCACCGGAGCTGGCCGTGGAGCACCTGATCCTGCGGCAGGAGGAGGAGTTCGAACGGATCCGCAAGGCGGCGTACCGGCTGGCGGCCGAGGCGAGCCGCCAGACCGGCGCCCGGCGGACCGAGGAGCTGATCGAGATCGTCGCCGGTGAGACGGCGGTCGGGCTGGCGTTCGACCGGGTGCAGCGGACCGCCCGTGCCGAGATGCGCGAATTGGTGGCCCCGCCGTACGTCGCCTCAGCTGAGGTGAACAGTACGCAGCTGGCCCGGCAGGGAGCTGGTGTGGCGTACCGGGTGGTGTACGACAACTCCGCCCTCGCCGACCCGGTGCTGGCAGCCAGTGCGGTCAGCCACGTCCGGGCGGGGGAGCGGGCCCGCATCGCTGACGTACTGCCAACCAAGCTGGCGATCGCGGACCGGGAGCTGGCACTGCTCCCGCTGGACTGGGCGACGCCGGCACAGGACGCGGCGCTGCTGGTGCACCCGTGCAGCCTGCTGGACGCACTGGTCGCGCTGTTCGAGACAGTGTGGAACAGGGCCAGCCCGCTGTCCGTGACCGACTCCGACGAGCTACAGGCGGAGGAGGCGATGTCCGCCGAGGACAGGCACCTGTTGTCGCTGCTGGTCGCAGGACTGACCGACGACGCCGCAGGGGCCCGGCTGGGCATCAGCCGCCGCACAGTGGCCCGCAGAGTCCAGCAGCTAATGGAACAGACCCACTCCCGCTCCCGCCTCCAACTGGGCTGGCACGCCCGCGACCGAGGCTGGCTGTGACCGGATTGGTCGTGACCCGTTTGCGCCAGCCAGATCCATAGCAGCAGGGCACGGGAGCCACATGTAATTCGGAGATCGTTGGACTCCCCCTGAGCTTGGAGCTTCCGTGCCCTTCCCCTCCTCGTACCGCCGCTGGCTGACCGCCCTCGGCGCGGCGGCACTGGCGCTCGCCGCCGTCACAGTGCCAACTGCTGCGCAGGCGGCACAGCCGCCCGTCAGCACGTCGCCGCCGCGCACCGTAACCCTGATCACCGGTGACAAGGTCACCGTCACCACCGTCGCCGGCCATCCGACCGCGACCGTCCGCAAGCCCAACGGGACGCCGGCCGGCGCGCACATCATGGCCGTAGGCAACGACCTGTACGTCTACCCGGACGCCGCGATGTCCTACCTGGCGTCCGGTGTGCTCGACGAACGCCTGTTCAACGTCACCCAGCTCGTCGCGGACGGGTACGACGACGCGCACAGCAACGGCACACCGCTGATCGTGTCGTACGTACCGGGCCGCAAGCAGGTTCCTCTGGCGGGTGCGCGGCAGACGCTCGCACTCAGCAGCATCAAGGGTGCGGCGCTGACCGCGGACCACAACCGCGCCGCGTCGTTCTGGTCGTCGTTCACAGCCGGCGGGTCGGTCGCCAAGGTTTGGCTCGACGGCAAGGTGAAGGCCGCGCTGTCCGACACGACCGCGCAGATCGGTGCGCCGGAGGTGTGGCAGGGCGGCGACACCGGCCAGGGCGTGGACGTCGCCGTACTGGACACCGGGATCGACGCAGCACACCCGGACTTCGACGGACGGATCGTCGCCTCCGAGAGCTTCGTACCGGACCAGGACGTCACGGACCGCAACGGTCACGGG
Organism: Kribbella sp. NPDC048928; assembly: GCF_043197975.1. Lineage (NCBI taxonomy): Bacteria > Bacillati > Actinomycetota > Actinomycetes > Propionibacteriales > Kribbellaceae > Kribbella > Kribbella sp. NPDC048928. The sequence goes on from NZ_JBICUC010000009.1 coordinate 416,927, forward strand.
ACACACGTCGCTTCGACGATCGCCGGTACGGGCGCCGCGTCCGGTGGCATGGAGCGCGGTGTCGCGCCTGGCGCCGGCCTGCACATCGGCAAGGTGCTGAACAACGACGGAGACGGCCAGGACTCCTGGATCCTTGCGGGCATGGAGTGGGCCGCACGCGACCAGCACGCCAAGGTGATCAGCATGAGCCTCGGCTCCGGTCCGACCGACGGCACGGACCCGATGAGCCAGGCAGTGAACGAGTTGAGCGCGGAGACCGGCGCGCTGTTCGTCATCGCGGCCGGCAACTCCGGCCCGGACCCGTACAGCGTCTCGGCGCCGGGTGCTGCCGACGCTGCGCTCACGGTCGGTGCGGTCGACGGGAACGACCGCTTGGCCGCGTTCTCCAGCCGCGGTCCGCGCCTCGGCGACAGCGGTTTCAAGCCTGACCTGACTGCTCCGGGCGTCGACGTGCTCGCCGCACGGTCGCAGTACTCGCCGGAAGGCGAGGGGGCGTACGTCGCCATGAGCGGTACGTCGATGGCGACGCCGCACGTGGCCGGTGCGGCGGCGTTGCTGGCGCATGTACACCCCGACTGGACCGGGCAGCAGTTGAAGGACGCGTTGGTGAGCACGACCAAGCCGACGGTGCAGTACAGCCCGTTCGCAGCGGGTACTGGCCGACTGGACGTGGCGGCTGCTGTGCGCAGCACTGTGTACTCGACCGGTTCTGCGTTCGCGGCGGTCAAGTGGCCGTACCCGGCGAGCGGACTGGTGCAGAAGGACGTTACGTACACCAACAGCGGTGCTGAGCCAGTCACGTTGAACCTGGCTCTTAAGAACCAGGGCATTCCGGCTGGCCTGTTCACGCTGACAGCTCCTCAGGTGACGGTGCCGGCTCACGGTACGGCGGCTGTCGGTGTAGTGAGTCACCTGGACCTGGCCGCTGATGACGCCGGCTACAGCTCAATGCTGACGGCAACGGACGCGAGTGGGGCAGCGGTCGCACACACCAGCATCGGTGTCAGCAAGCAGAGCCAGCGCGTCAAGCTGTCGCTGCGCGCCAAGGACCCGCACGGTGCGCCGCTGTCCGGTGTCGTCGTACTCAAGGACATCAAGCGGGACGTGGTACCGCAGGTGTACGAGGTGAACGGCGGCCTGGACATCAGCGTTCGCCCAAGTACGTACGCCGGGTGGATGTACGCCGACGTACCGGGGCTGGACGGCCCGCACTCGCTGGGGCGCGCTGTGATCAGCCAGCCCGAACTGGACGTCAACCAGGACCGCGTGGTCACTTTCGACGCGGCTGGTCTGCACAAGGTGGCTGCTGTCACTCCACGGCCCAGCCAGAACACGTACGTACGAATCGACCAGTACCGCAGCTATGCCGACCTGCATCGCTTTGTCGACTCGTACCAGCTGGAGTGGTGGATCTACGACTCGCTCTGGGCGACGCCGTCTCCCAAGGTGACACAGGGTTCCTACACGTTCGCCACGCGCTGGCGGCAGGTACAACCCGCGCTGACAGTCGGGTCGTTCGACAGCGTCGTCCAGAGTTGGTCGCCGAAACTGCCGGAAGGTATCGGTCTCTCCCCGGTCGTGTACGTCGGCTCGGATCCGGCGAAGTACGACGTCCGCGGCAAGATTGTGGTTGCCCAGCGCAACGATGCCGTACCGCCGACGGAGCAGGCCGCGGCCGCAGCCAGGGCCGGTGCGAAGCTGTTGCTGATCCTGAACGACGGCTACGGCCCGCTGGACGCGTGGGCCGACCTGCCGCAGGAGGAGGCACCGACACTGCCGGTGGCGTCGCTGAACACGGACCAGGCGCAACAGTTGCTGGCACACCGGCCGAAGCTGCTGAGGCTCGAGTCGCATCCGTACCCGGACTACCTGTACGACCTGGTCCAGCACCACGACGGTGCAGTGCCGAAGGACCCGGCGTACCGGCCGGGTGTACGTGACCTGGCGCGGATCGACGAGTCGTTCCGGGACACCAAGCCGGGTGAGGCGCTCGACATCCGTTTCGACCTGTCGCCGGATCTCGTGACGGCTGTGGGCGCAATGGCGACCCCGGTGCCGGCGCAAGGCGACCGCACCGTGTTCGTGACGGCCTCACCGAAGGTGCAGTGGCTGAGCATGGCCGCAGTACCTGACCTGACCGAGCAGAGCTCCTCGTTGTCGTACCGTGCAGGTACCACTACGAGGGACACGTGGTTCGCGGGCATCCAGCGGCCGCGGCTGTTGAGCGACAGCGCGTTGTCCACGCCACCGTCGCGTACGGGCGACATCATGTCCGTCTTCAGCCTGCCCGGGTTCGCGGACTCTGGTGCGCATCAGGGGGTTGTGTACGACGTCGGCGCGTCGGTGACGTCCAGGTTCTACCAGGGCGAGACGCTACTCGGTGAGGGCGCTGACGCGCTGTCGGTGGAGGTCGCTCCGGAACGGCTGCCGTACCGGCTCGTCGTCGACACCAAACGGGCGCTGCCGGACCGGCCGTACTCGCCCAGCACCCACACCGAGTGGGGGTTCAGCTCGGGGCAGGCGTCGTTCGAGCGGCTCGAGACGATGCCGTTGCTGCAGCTCGACTACTCGATCGGAACTGACCTGTCCGGCCGGGCCAAGCGTCACACCGACCTCACTGTGACTGCCTCCCACCTGCCGGGAGCTATCGGCACCGGCAAGATCAGTACGGCGACAGTGGAGTTCTCGTACGACGACGGCGCCACGTGGAAGCCCGTCAAGGCACAGCGGTTCAAGGCGGGCTGGCGAGTCAAGCTGGATGCACCCAGGTCAGCCGAGTACGTGAGCCTGCGTGTGACGGCACACGACGATGCAGGCAACAGCATCAATCAGACGGTCCAGCGGGCGTTCGGACTGCATTAGGTCAGCTTCGGGCGGCGTCTGACGGCGCGGTGCAGGGTGGTCGGAGGTTTGCCGCGGGTCGTGGCTCTGGTTGGTATCGGAGTCTCGGCCCGTGGTGTGTTGCCGTACCGCCCGGCGGTCTCTGTGAGGTCACCGGTCGGCTCGAGGACGAGGAGGTCTGCCTGGGTCTTCCAGCGCTCCAGTTGCGTGTCCAGCTCGGCTGCGTTGAGGCGCTCCGTACGGAGCACCTGCGCGGCTGCTGTCCACTCTTCGGTGCCTGGTTCCAGCCGGCGTACCGTGGCCTGCCAGCCCGCCAGGCGGCTCGTTGCGGGCTTGGTTGGTACGACCACGTTGACCGAGGACGCTGTGGCGAGTCCGGGAAGCGGCTGTTCCGCACTGTCGGCCGAGTCCGCCAGCACGACGTACTGGCCGTCGACGTTCGCGAACCACGCGGGAGCCGGTCGCCGGCCGTCCCAGGCCAGCCAGACCAGGCCGGCCTTCTTCATGACGGTCGCGATCTCCGTCACAGCTTCCTCGGTGTCCACCGCCCCAGGGTGTCACAAAGCTTGACACAGTGAGCGATGTCACCGGGCAGTCCGGACGCGTTTCACCGTACGCTGCCGGTGACCGGTGGGTAACCGAGCGGAGGTCGGCCGTGGTGGACAAGGTGACGGACAAGGGTTTGCGGAGCAGGCGGTCGTGTTTGGCCACGCCCGGGTCGAACCCGCGGTTCCTGGCCAAGGCGAAGGGGCTGGACGCCGACCAGGTGTTCCTGGACCTGGAGGACTCGGTCGCGCCGATCGCCAAGCCGGACGCCCGGAAGAACATCGTCGCCGCGCTGAACGAAGGCGGCTGGGGCAACAAGCTGCGGGTCGTCCGGGTGAACGACTGGACCACCGAGTGGACGTACGCCGACGTGATCGAGGTGGTCGGCGGCGCCGGCGCGAACCTCGACTGCATCATGCTGCCGAAGGTGCAGACCGCCGAGCAGGTGGTCGCGCTCGACCTGCTGCTCACCCAGCTGGAGAAGGTACACGGGTACGAGCCGGGCCGGATCGGCATCGAGGCGCAGATCGAGAACGCGCTCGGACTCACCAACGTGAACGCGATCGCGGCCGCGTCGCCGCGGGTCGAGACGATCATCTTCGGGCCGGCGGACTTCATGGCCTCGATCAACATGAAGTCGCTGGTGGTCGGGGAGCAGCCGCCCGGGTACGACGTCGGCGACGCGTACCACTACATCCTGATGCAGATCCTGATGGCCGCGCGGGCCTACGACAAGCAGGCGATCGACGGTCCTTACCTGCAGATCAAGGACGCGGACGGCTTCCGCCGGGTGGCCGGCCGCTCCGCCGCGCTCGGCTTCGACGGCAAGTGGGTCCTGCACCCCGACCAGATCGCCGCCGCGAACGAGGTCTACTCGCCGCGCCAGGACGACTACGACCACGCCGAGAACATCCTCGACGCCTACGACCACTACACCTCCGCAGCCGGTGGCGCCCGGGGCGCGGTGATGCTCGGCGACGAGATGATCGACGAGGCCAGCCGCAAAATGGCCCTCGTCATCTCCGCCAAGGGCCGCGCCGCCGCCCTGACCCGCACGAACATCTGGCACCCCCCAACCACCTAACCCCGCACCGCCTCCCGCCTCGCGCCCTTCCCCCCGCCCCCGGCCCCGGCCGCCGTCGGCCCGCCTAACGCGAGTGGTTATCCACTCGTGTGGTGGGTTCTTCGCTGTTAGAAGTGTGGAGAACCCACCACACGGGTGGATAACCACCGGTGTTGCGCAGGGGGTCGGCTGGGGTTTAGTGGGCCCAGACCTTGAGGATGTGGATGGGCTTTGCCGGGGGGCCGTCCTGGTCGGGGTCGGCGATGCCGGCGGCGACCATGCGGTCGAAGGTGGACATGCCGGCGATCACGTGGCCGAGGACGGTGTAGTTCGGGTCGATGTTGGCGAACGAGTGCACGACGAAGAACTCCGATCCGTTGGTCCCCGGACCCTGGTTGCCGTAGGCAACGGTGCCGCGCGGGTACGTCTCCTGGCCGGTGACCTCGTCCGGGAACTTGTAGCCCGGCCCACCCTCCTCCTGGCGGTAGATGTCACCGCACTGCAGCACCCCGAGGCGGGACGAGTTCGTCAGCCGGAAGCACTGGGTGAAGTCGTAGAACCGGCTCTTCACCAGGTGTACGAAGTTGTGCACGCCGCACGGCGCGTTCGCCCGGTCCATCCGGACCACGAACGGCCCGTAGTTGGTCACGAAGTACACGTCGACGGTGCCCTTCGCGCGGGCGTTCGCGGACGGGATCCGGACCGGCTTCGCGGCCGGGTTCTCCGGCGTCGGGGTGAACTCGCACTTCACCACCGGCTTCGGATGCCGGGACGGCGTCGCGGACGCCGGCGTGGTGGTCAGGGCGGTCAGCGTCGTCGCGACCAGCGCGGTCGCGATCAGGGCGGGAATCGATCGCTTCATCGACACACCGTAGTACGCCGATCGCTTTCTGCAGAGGTTTCTGAAGGAATTGGCCGCGGACTCGATCCGTACCGGCATCCCGCCTAAGGTGATGCGGTCCGCTGCGGAAGGTGAGTGTGTGAACGGCGAGGTACTGGCAGGTCGGTACCGGTTGCTGACCCTGCTGGGCAGGGGCGGTGCGGGTGAGGTGTGGCGGGCCGAGGACACGATCCTCGCCCGGCAGGTGGCGGTGAAGCTGCTGCGCAGCCTCGACGGCGACCCGATGGACTCGGTCGAGCGGTTTCGCGCCGAGGCTCAATCAGCCGCTCGATTGACGCACCCGAACGTGGTCGCGACCTACGACGTCGGCACCGAGGGCGACCATGTGTTCCTGGTGATGGAACTCGTACCGGGGCCGGATCTGGCCCAGTTGATGCGTACGTCGGGACTCCCGGCCGCCGATCTGGTCGAGGACATCGCCGCCCAAGGCGCCATGGCGCTCGACGCGGCGCACTCGGCCGGCATCGTCCATCGGGACGTGAAGCCGGGCAACCTGCTGCTCGCCCCGGACGGCACGCTCAAGATGACCGACTTCGGGATCGCCAAGCGGGCCGGCAACGAGACGACCGGCCTGGGCGTCCTGCTCGGTACGGCGTCGTACGTGTCGCCAGAGCAGGTCCGTGGTGAGCCCGCCACGCCGGCCAGCGACTGGTACGCATTCGGCTGCGTGCTGCACGAGCTCCTGACCGGTACGCCGCCGTACACCGGGCCGACCGTTGACGTGGTGATGCGGCAGCATCTCGACGTACCGCCGCCGCCCATCACCCGGACCGACGTACCGGCCGAGCTGGCGAACCTTGTCACGCACCTGCTGGCGAAGGACCCAGCAGACCGGCCGTCGTCGGCCGGTGAGGTCGCTGCACTCCTTAACGCCCCGGCAAACACACAGGTGCTCGCTGTGCAGCCCTCTGCCGTGCAGCCTCGCCCTGCGGAGCCGGCTGGTGCTGGGCCGGCTGGTGCGGAGCCGCTCGGCGTCGGCCACTGGGAGGACGAGCCCAGCTCGCACCGTGCGGCCAAGCGCCCCTTCCCGCTCGCCAAGGTCGGTATCGGTGCCGCCGTGGTGCTCGCTGCAATCAGCGGGCTGCTCCTGCTGCGTGAGGGCGTCAGTAACGACCCGCCGACGGCACAGGCTGGTGGTACGCCGTCAGTGCCCGTCAAGAAGGCCACGACCGCTCCGAAGACGACTACGCCGCCAAAGCCCACGCCCACCGCAACCAAGACGACGCCGACGAAGAAGCCGACGACGCCCAAGCCGACGCAGAACCCGCGTGCTGTCCTGGTGCAACGGCTGCGTTCGCTGGCGGCGCAGGTACGCGCCACGCAACAAAACAGCCACAGCAAGGCCCCACGCGACGCAGCCCACCAGCTGGACCAGGCAGCCCAGTCAGTCGACCAGGGCGACCTGCAGTCCGCCGCCCAGCACTTCTACGAAGCCCGCCAACGCCTAGCAGAAGCCCAACAACGCCACCGCTGGCAAGCGACCCAACAGATCGCCACCCTCTTCTCGACCGTCGCCCAGTCACTCCCACGCCCTCAGCACAACAACGAGTGAGCCACACGACCTCCGACAGGTGGTCGGTGTCACAGCGGGTGTTGGGGTCGTGCCGGGATGCTGGGAACCGCGATACTCGCGGGTAAGCCGGTCGAAGGAGGCGCACGATGAGCAGGTTGCAGCAGACCGAGGGGCTGACCGACATCCAGGAGGAGATCCTGAAGACGGTCCGGGCCTTCGTGGAGGCGGAGATTCTCCCGGTCGCCACCGAGCTCGAGCACCGCGACGAGTACCCGACCGAGATCGTCGAGGGCCTCAAGGAGCTCGGTCTGTTCGGGCTGATGATTCCCGAGGAGTACGGCGGCCTCGGCGAATCGCTGCTGACGTACGCACTGTGCGTCGAGGAGATCGCCCGCGGCTGGATGAGCGTCTCCGGCATCATCAACACGCACTTCATCGTCGCGTACATGCTGCTCCAGCACGGCACCGACGAGCAGAAGCAGAAGTACCTGCCGCGGATGGCCACCGGCGAGGTGCGCGGTGCGTTCTCGATGTCCGAGCCGGGCTGTGGTTCCGACGTCTCCGCGATCAAGACCAAGGCCACTCGCGACGGCGAGAGCTACGTGATCAACGGCCAGAAGATGTGGCTGACCAACGGCGGCTCGAGCAACCTCGTCGCGGTCCTGGTGAAGACCGACGAGGGGCAGGACTCGGTCTACAAGAACATGACCACGTTCCTGGTCGAGAAGGAGCCCGGGTTCGGCGAGGTCGACAAGGGTCTGACCGTGCCGGGGAAGATCGAGAAGATGGGCTACAAGGGCGTCGACACCACGGAGCTGGTGTTCGACGGGTACCGGATCGACGGCGGGCAGATCCTCGGCGGCGTACCGGGCAAGGGTTTCTACCAGATGATGGACGGCGTCGAGGTCGGCCGCGTGAACGTCGCGGCGCGTGGGTGCGGGGTCGCGCGGCGGGCGTTCGAGCTGGGGATCTCGTACGCGCAGCAGCGCGAGACGTTCGGCAAGAAGATCGCCGACCACCAGGCGGTGCTGTTCCGGCTCGCCGACATGGCGGTCAAGGTCGAGGCGGCGCACGAGCTGATGGTGAAGGCCGCGCGGAAGAAGGACAGCGGGTCCCGCAACGACTTCGAGGCCGGCGTCGCGAAGTACCTGGCCAGCGAGTACTGCGCGCAGGTCGTGGAGGACTCGTTCCGCATCCACGGCGGCTACGGCTTCTCCAAGGAGTACGAGATCGAACGTCTCTACCGGGAGGCCCCGATGCTCCTGATCGGAGAAGGCACGGCCGACATCCAGCGGATGATCATCGGCCGCCGCCTCCTCGAAGACTACAAACTCTGATCAGAGCTTGACCAGCACGAACTGCTGCGAAGCCAGCCCCCGGCAGGTGGAGGCGTAGAGATTGCCTCCCGCGAACGTCATGCAGTTGCGCGTCTTGAGGTTCTTCAGCTCGACCGACCCGTTGCTCTGCTTCACCAGCGTGAACTGCTGGTAAGGGGTTCCGTTGCACCGGACCGTGTTCAGCCCGTTGATGCTGTCGTCCAGGCAGTCGTTGATCCAGCCGCGGTTCGAGAACACGCGGGTGTTCGGCGGCGCGTCGACGTCCCACTGCTGGTTGACCCCGTAGGCGCACGGCTGCGCCCACAGGCCATCGCTGGAATCGGCGGCGCAGTAGTTCGAGTTGCGTGCTTTGATCGCATAGATCCCCAGATAGACCGTGCTCTGCGCCGTTGGCGTCGCGGCGACGAGACCGGTCGCGGTGACTGCCAACGCACCCAGAGCGCCGATGAGCTTTCGCATGGTTCTCCCTTGGTTTGGCCGCCGTCTCCCGCGCCGGCGGTCAGGTAGAGCTTGCAGGGAGGGACTTACCGGGCGCTTACTGCGCGCTTACCGGGCGAAACTGCCCGGCGCGCTGGGTCGACGGGCGGGGCGGTGCCAGTCGGCCCAGCGCGCTAGCGGGCAGGGCTCTGGGGGGTTGCCGGCGCGGGGGCGCGACCGGAGCCGTGGCCGGAGAGCAGCCAGATGCCCAGTTGGGTGATCTCGTGCAGTACGGACGCGCCGGAGCGGCGGGTGGTGATCAGCCCGGCCTCCCGCAACACGGTCGCCTGGTGGCTGGCGGCCGCCGGGGAGATCCGGCAGCGTTTCGCCAGCTCCGTCGTCGTACAGCCGGAGACGGTCGCCTCCAGGGCGGCGGCCCGGGTCGAGCCGAGCAGCGAGCCCAGTGGATCGCTCGACGGTGCAGCCTCCACCGACGCCTGCCGCAGGATCCCGGGCGCATGCTGGATCGGGTACACCAGGATCGGTTTGAGGTCCGGGTCCCGCAGCTTGGTCGGTACCTGCCAGCAGAACGCCGAAGGCTGCAACTCGATTCCCCTGCCATCGAGATACAGATCGCGGTCGTTCATGTCCAGCACTTGCAGGACCGGTGCGACCCACCGGACCCGAGGATGCAGCGACGACAGCAGCCGGTGCACGCCGTGCCGGGCCAGGGCCTCCCCGCGATGGGCGTGGTCGGCGGACACGTGCGTGCCGATCGACTTCCAGTACGGCGCAATGGCCGCGTCGTGGTACGTCCGGATGGCCCGTCCGAGCTTCGCCATCGACGTCCGGGCGCCCTGCGCCAGCTCCCGCGTCCACGGGGACGCCGGCCGGTACTGCCCGAGCAGATCGAGCTGGCTGCGCACCTGCTGGCGTGGTGTGGCCAGCGTCTGCTCCAGCGCGCTCTCGAAGTCCGGCGCGGACTCGGCCGGGGTCAGGAAGTCGGGGGAGTACCCCCTCGAGGGCGTCAGCTCGAGCAGCATCCGCATCTGATCCGGGGCAACGGTGGCCCGCACGCGGCGGCGCCAGTCCTCGAAGATCAGCCGGCCCTCCGAGTGCTGGAGCATGTGCAGGCTGAGCAGCACCTCCCAGAGCGGAGCCGGCCTGGTGGCCACCGTGACGCGGGTCAGGTCGCGCGGCGTGAAATGAATTCTGAGCATCGCCGTCCCCTCCCGTTCCAGGTCGTCACCGCATCCCCCGGGTCGTCCAGCGGTCGCGGAAAGTAGTCGTTTCCTGACCGAATGCAACCCTCGAATTCAATCAAGGCAGCCGATCCGGCGACAACTGTTTGAACATTCCAATCCGGGAGTAGTCCCGGCCATGGCAAAAGGTTGCCACCTCACCCCAACGGGTGAGCGTGCGGATCCGTTCAGAGCCAGTGGTTCCGCTTGAACAGCCGGTGCAGGACGAAACACGCGCAGACCATCACTCCGAGGACGGCGAAGTACGCGTACTTCAGCCGCAGCAGCGGCATGTAGTCGAAGTTCATCCCGTAGATCCCGGCGATCATCGTCGGCACCGCGAGGATCGCGACCCACGCGGAGATCCGGCGCATGTCCTCGTTCTCGGCGACCTGGACCTGGGCGAGGCCGGCCTGCAGGATCGAGCTGAGCAGCTCGTCGAACGAGATCACCTGCTCCTTCACCCGCTGCAGGTGGTCGTCGACGTCGCGGAAGTAGTTCCTGGTCTCCTCGGCGATCAGAGCGTGCCGCAGTGTGGACAGAGCCCGCATCGGCCCGGTCAGCGGCGCCACGGCGCGCTTGAGCTCCAGTACTTCGCGCTTGAGCTGATAGACCCGGTCGATGTTGCGCCAGCCACGCGGCGTGAACATGTCGGTCTCGATCAGGTCGATGTCGGCCTGTACGGCGTCCGCGACCTCCAGGTACCGGTCAACCACGTGGTCCGCGATCGCGTGCAGTACGGCGCCCGGGCCGGTCTCGAGCCGGTGCGGCTCCTTCTCGAGGTCCTGACGCAGCCCGGTCAACTCACTGTGCTCACCGTGCCGCACGGTGACCACGAAGCCTGGACCGCAGAACACCATGACCTCACCGGTCGCAACCACCTCGCTGGTGGCGGTCAGGTCGCGGTGCGGGACGTATGTGACCGTCTTGAAGACCGCGAACAGCGTCTCGCCGTACCGCTCCAGCTTCGGCCGCTGGTGCGCCTCGGACGCGTCCTCGAGCGCGAGCGGGTGCAGCCCGAACTCGGCGCCGATGATCGCGAGCTGGTGGTCGGTCGGCTGGAACAGGCCGATCCAGACGAAACCCTGCCCGCGCTGAGCCCGGTCGAGAGCCTCCGTGTACGAACTGACCCGGTGGTCGCGGACGCCGTCGCGGTACAGCCCCCAGTCGACCAGGGCGCCCTCGAGCTTGCCTCTGACGACGTCGTCGGGCGGGCGTCCGGCACCCGCCGCGCGGCGGGCGAAGACCCGTCCCATCCGGCGTGTCGCGCCTAGGTCCCACCGTCGCCCGGTCATCACCGGCGAGGCTATCAAGACGTGGTAACCAGCCGTCGGCAATGATGGGGGGAAGCACGTGGAGAGGAACGACGATGACCGCGCAGGGCATGCCCTCGATGGACCCCAGGCCGACCGGCCTGACGATCGGGACGTACGACACCTACCGGGAGGCACAGCGAGCAGTCGACTACCTCTCGGACGAGAAGTTCCCGGTCGAGCACACGACCATCGTCGGCAACAACCTCCGCCAGGTCGAGAAGATCACCGGGCGGCTGACCTGGGGCCGGGCGCTGACCGCCGGTGTCGCCAGCGGCGCCTGGTTCGGTCTGTTCGTCGGATTGCTGCTGGGGCTGTTCACCGCCAACAACTGGATCGCCGCGGTGCTGACCGGCATCGTGCTCGGTGCGTTCTTCGGGCTGGTGTTCGGCGGGCTCAGCTACGCACAGTCGGCCGGCCGGCGGGACTTCACGTCGCGGACCGCGGTGGTCGCGACCACGTACGACGTCCTGTGCGACTTCAAGTTCGCCGAAGAGGCGCGCAACCATCTGGCGAAGCTGGCGCTCAAGGGCGAGGTGCACCCGCTGCTCCCGGACCAGCCGGCCCCGCGCCCCACCGACTAGGTGACGTATCTCTCGCACAGGTGAGAGCCAGACCACGGTCCGGATGCGCCTGGACCGGCAGCATGGGGAATCCAGCGGCGGAGGAGGAACCGGATGCAGTTCGGGCGTAGCTACGAAGAGTTCGAGGTCGGGGCGATCTACAAGCACTGGCCGGGCAAGACGGTCACCGAGTACGACGACCACCTGTTCTGCCTGCTCACGATGAACCACCATCCGCTGCACCTGGACACGCACTACGCCGAGGGCAGCACCCAGTTCGGCAAGAACGTTGTGGTGGGCAACTACATCTACTCGATCCTGCTCGGGATGTCGGTGCCGGACGTCAGCGGCAAGGCGATCGCGAACCTGGAGATCGAGTCCCTGCGGCACGTCGCGCCGACCTTCCACGGCGACACGATCTACGGCGAGACGGTCGTCCTGGACAAGTGGGAGTCCAAGTCCAAGGACGACCGCGGCGTCGTGTACGTCGAGACCAAGGGCTACAAGCAGGACGGCACCGTCGTCTGCCTCTTCCGCCGCAAGGTCATGGTCCCGAAGAACAACTACCTCGACAGCCGCGGCGGGGAGCAGCCAGGCCGTCCCACCCCGGCCTCCTGAGTCAGCTCAGGAACAGCTCGATCACCGGTACGAGGACGTTCGGCTTCTGGATCGGGAGTTTCAGGGTGAGGGTCTGCGAGGAGACGCCGCCCATCGTCGTGTTCTGCGCCTCTTGAGCGGGGTCGTTCACGATGCGTTTGATCTCGGACGCGTCGTTCAGGAGCTGGGCGTACTTGACCTTCCCGGCCAGGCCCGGCAGGTGGACGTGACCCATCGGCCACGAGAACAGGTGCAGGTAGAGCCGGTCGCCCTTCTGCGTGAACCGGCAGTCGGGTGGGGCGACGAGAGCAGCCGGCCGCGCGCCGCGGATCGATCGCTCGTGCAGCCGCATCCACTCGCCGATCGAGGCCAGCGTCGCCAGAGCGCGTGGATCGAACTCGCCGCGTCCGGTCGGGCCGACGTTCAGCAGCAGGTTGCCGTCCTTGGAGACCGAGTCGACGAGCATCTTCACCAGCGTCTCGGGTGACTTCCAGTCCAGGTTGTCGCGGTCGTACCCCCAGCTCCCGTTCAGCGTCTGGCACGCCTCCCACGGCACCGGTACGCCGGCGCGCAGCATCGGCCCGTCCGGCTGGTACTGCTCCGGGGTCACGAAGTCGCCCGGGACGTCCAGCCGGTCGTTGATCAGGATGCCCGGCTGCAGCTCCCGGACCATCGCCATCAGCTCCTCGGACCGCCAGTCGTCGCGACCCTTGCCGTGCCCGTCACGTCCGTCGGGGTACGAGCGCCCCGGGTAGGAGAAGTCGAACCACATGATGTCGATCGGCCCGTAGCCGGTCAGCAGCTCTCGCGTCTGCGCGTGCAGGTAGTCGGCGTACACACGGATGTCCCGCCCGGCCGCCTTCGCGATCGCCTCCTCGTCGTCGCGCTGCGGGTGCACGAGGTCGATCGGGAACTCGGGGTGGTGCCAGTCGATCAGCGAATGGTAGAACCCGACACCGAGCCCCTCCTCGCGGCACGCCTCCACGAACTGCCTGACCAGGTCCTTCCCGGCGCCCCAGGCGGTGTGCGCCACGGTGTAGTCGGACACGGCCGAGTCCCACAGACAGAAGCCTTCGTGGTGCTTGGTCGTGAGCACGGCGTACCGCATGCCCGCGTCGCGTGCGGCCCGGGCCCACTTGCGTGGGTCGTACAGGTCCGGCTCGAAGTGGTCGAAGTACGGCTGGTAGTCCTCGTCGGTGAGCCGCTCGTAGTTCTTCACCCACTCGTGGCGGGCGGGCAGCGCGTACAGCCCCCAGTGCACGAACAGCCCGAACCGCCAGTCGCGGAACTTCTCGACCGAGGCAACAGTCATCACCATTCTCCTCGGGTTCAGCAGTCGCCCGGCCCGGGTGGCTGGGTTACGCCTCGCCCGACTCGAATTGTTCCATGGCGATCAGCGGGCGGATCCGCTGCTCGACCGTGTGGGTACCGAAGTTCCGCCGGAGCAGCTCGTTGCCGAACACGTTGCCGATGGCACCCATCACCATCGCCTGGTCGAGGGCGAGGTAGCGGCGGGCGATCAGCCCGGACTTCACCGCCACCGAGTCGTAGAATCCGCCGCTCCCGTACGCGTGCAGTGTCTTCTCGATCTTGCTCAGGTTCTCGATCGCCTGCCGCGGGGCGTACGACATCGCGAGGAACGCCGCGTGCGGGGTCACCACCCCGTCGCCGTACGTCGGGTTCGGGTTGGTGCCTTCGCGGCAACCCTCGAAGCCGGCGTCGTAGTTCGTACCCTCGAGATCGGACGGGTAGCCGCCCGGGTCCATCCCGATCGCCTCGACCCCGTACACGGAGTACCCGCCCTTCGGGTTCGACGCGGGCGAGAAGCCCCAGTAGCCGTACTTCGCGTCGTCCAGGCCGTGCTCGATCTGCGCGCGGACGGTGAGCGGGTGGTTGATGCCCCAACTGCACGGCGCCCAGGTCGACTCCGGGACGAACAGGTCCGGCATCAGCGACTCGAACATGTCGCCGCCCCACGACGGCACCAGTCGCATACCGCGGTACGCGTACGTGCCCTCGAAGACGTCCAGCCCGAGGTACGTCCGGTGCACGCCCTTCGGTTTCTGCTCCACCCACGACCAGTCGCAGCTGTCCGGGAACGTCCGGTACGTCGCGAAGTACTGGGTGTGCGGGACCTGGTTCAGCGCGAACCCGACGTACCCGGCGATCCGGGCCTCGGTGTTGCAGGTGTCGTAGTGGAACTTGCGGTAGTACACGTCCGGTCCGACGCCGGCGTGGTTGCCCTTGTCGGTCTCCTCGTCCGGCGGCGGGGTCTCGAAGAATCCGCCGCGCATCAGGCCACCGGGGCGCGCCGCGGGGTTGTAGTAGTACTTGAAGTTCATCCGGTTCAGCAGCAGGTCCGCGAGGGCACGGGCGCGCGGCTCGGCGTTGCGGACCACGAGCAGCGCACAGGCGAACCACGCATTGTCGACGCTCGACACGAACGGTGTGATCGGCTTGGTGCCGTCCGGGTCGACGTACCGCACCTCGCCGGTCGCCTCGTCGTACCAGTTGAAGTACATGCCGCTCGGTACGTGATGGACGGCGTTCTTCATCGTGGTCAGCGTCTGCGTGATCCGGCGCAGCGACTCCTGCGGCGAGATGATCCCGAGGTGCCGCGCGACCACGGTGCTCCACAGGTACCCGCCGATGTTGGTCGGCGAGGTGTAGTTGCTCCGTACCGGATTCGTCACCGAGTCGCCGATGTTGTCAGCAGGCAGCCCGGTGTGCTCGTCCGTCATCGCGACCAGACTGCGCCAGGTGTCCCGGGCCCACCGCCCGACGAGGGCCTTGTCGGTGCGGCTCGGCTTCCAGCCGTCGTTCAGCAGTTGGGCGGGCGTGGGCGTTCCGCCGAAGGCGGGTGCTGCGGCGCCGGTCAGGGTGAGGGCGCCGGTGGCGGTCAGTAACGTACGGCGACTGATGTTGGCGGTCATCGAAGTCTCCTACTTGAGTCCGGTGATGGCGATGCCCTTGGTCACGTGCCGCTGGAAGGCCAGGAACATGACGAGCACCGGCAGGACGACCACGACCGCGCCGGCCATCAACAGGCCGTAGTTCTGCGCGTTCTGGCCGGTCGAGTACAGCGCCAGGGCGACGGGAAGGGTGTACTTGTCCTCGGTCTGGGCGATCACGAGCGGCCACAGGAAGTTGTTCCAGGAGCCGAGGAAGGTGAGGATGCCGAGCGTGGCCAGCGCGGGCCGGGTGAGCGGCAGCATGATCCGGGCGAAGATGCCGAGTTCGGTGGTGCCGTCGACACGGCCGGCGTCGATCAGGTCGTCGGGCAGGCCGAGGAAGAACTGCCGCATCAGGAACACGCCGAACGGCGAGACCAGGAACGGCAGGATCAGGCCCGGGTACGAGTTCGCCAGGCCGGCGTTCGTGACCAGGACGAACAGTGGGACGAACGTGACCATGCCGGGAATCATCAGCGTGGCCATGACGAGCACGAACAACGCGTTCCGGCCCTTGAACCGGAGCTTGGCCAGCGCGTAGCCGATCATCGAGCAGAAGATCAGGTTGCCCGCCGTCACGGCCAGTGCGACCAGCGTCGAGTTGACGAAGTACCGGGGGAAGTTCGCCTTGCTGAACAGGTCTGCGTAGTTCTGCGAGGTCGGTTCGTTCGGCCACCAGGTCGGCGGCACCCGGAGCAGTTCGCCCTGGGTCTTGAAGCTGCCGAGCACCATCCACAGGAACGGCGCGGCGACCGCGATCAGGCCGAGCACCCCGATCAGATAGATCCACCAGGTACGGCGCATCATTTCTCCCTCAGCAGCCGGAACTGGATGAACGTGACCACGGCGATGACGACGAACAGGATGTACGCCATCGACGTCGCGAGCCCGTAGTTGCCGAAGCCGAACTGGTCGTACGTTGCCATCGACACCGAGACCGTGCTGTCCAGCGGCCCACCCTGCGTCATCACGAACGGCTCCTCGAAGAACTGCAGGTACCCGATGCCGGTGGTGACGCTGGTGAACAGGACGGTCGGGCGCAGCAGCGGCAGGATCAGGTGCCGGAATCGTTGCCAGGAGCCCGCACCGTCGATCTGGCCGGCCTCCTCGACGGACTGCGGGATCCCCTGCAGACCGGCCAGGAAGATGATCATCGCGGAGCCGAAGTTCCGCCAGACGGCCATCGCGATCAGCGACGGCATCGCCCAGGTCTTGGACGCCAGCCAGTTCGGCCCGTCGATGCCGACCCAGCCGAGGACGGTGTTCAGCAGGCCGTTGTCGGGGGAGAGGACGAACCGCCAGATCACCGCGATCGCGACGATCGACGTCACCACCGGCAGGTAGTACCCGACCTTGAACAGCGCCTGGAACCGCTTGACGCCACGGTCCAGCAACACCGCCGCTCCCAACGCCACCACCAGCGTCAACGGCACGCCGACGACGACGAAGTACGCCGTGTTGAACGCTGCCTTGCGGAACGTCTCGTCCTGCAGCGCCTTCACGTAGTTGCCGAACCCGACCCCGTTCACCGAGAACGGCGTCCGCAGATCCCGCTGCTTGATGTCCGTGAACGACATCCCCAACGACCCGAGCACCGGCCCAGCCGTGAACGCCAAGAACAGAACGACAAACGGCAACGCGAGTGTCCAGGCCGCAATCGCTTCACGACTGACTCGTCGGCGCGGACGCCCGGGCGGCGCGGACCGCCGTACCGCCCGGGTCTCCGACTCGGTGACAACCGTCATCAGCTACCGCCGGTGCCGATCTGGGACGCCTTGGTCTGGATGGCCTTGGCCGTGTCGGCGGGGGACTGGCCGGCCTTCGCCATCTTCTCGACCTCGGTGTCGAACGCCTTCGCAACCTGCTCCCAGTTCACGATCGCCGGCGGCGCCTTCGCGTCCTCGAGCTGCTTGCCGAACACCGGCAGCAGCGGATCCGACGCGATACTCGGGTCCTGCCAAGCGCTCTTCACCGCCGGCAGGTCCGACGACAGCTTGAACCAGGACGCCTGCGTCTTCGGATCGGACAGGAACTTGACCAGCTTCCACGCACTGTCCTTGTTCTTCGACGACTTGAACACCACGAAGTCCGATCCGCCGACGAACGACGTCGACGTCTTGTTCTTCGGCAGCTGGAACACGCCGATGTTCGGCTTGATCGCGTCCCCGCCGGCCTTCGCCACCGAGCCCGCCATCCACGGACCGGAGATGAACATCGGCACCTGCCCGTTCACGAACTGCGCCTCGGTCTGGTTCGGCGGCAGGTCGGTGCCGGCCAGCTTCTCGGTGAAGAAGCTCTGGTAGTACTTCAGCCCCTCCTGCATCTCCGGGGTGTCGAAGGTGAACTCCTTCTGGTCGTCCCCGGTGATGTTCGCCCCGGCCGACCACGCGAACGGCATCACGGTCTGCCAGGACCCGTCACCGCCTGGCTGCAGGTTGATCCCGTACTTCGCGCCGGCCTTGTCCTTCATCGCCTTGGCCATCGCCTTCAGGCCGTCCCAGTCGGTCGGGGGAGTGCTGAAGCCGGCCTTCGCGGCGAGGTCCTTGCGGTAGTACACGAGCCGCGTCTCGACGTACCAGGGAACGCCGTACTGCGTGCCGCCGGCCTTGGTCGTGTCGAGCGCGCCCTCGTAGAACCCGGAGTTGTCGAACCCCTGCGGCGTCGGGTCGAGCGCACCGAGATCGGCGAACTCACCCATCCAGGTGGTGCCGACCATCGCCGCGTCGGGCAGCGTGTTCGCGGTGATCGCGGTGGTGAACTTGTTGTGCGCCGCGTCCCACGGGATCGGCGTGACGGTCACGTTGACGCCCGGGTTCGCCTGCTTGAACTGGTCCATCAGCTTGGGCAGGTTCTCGCCCTCGGTGCCCATCGCCCAGACCGTCAGGTTGCCGGTCGCTGGTCCTTCGCTGACAGTAGTTGTGGCCTTCGCCCCCGCCTCGGGGCTGTCGCTGGACCGGCCACAACCGGTGAGCGCGAGCGCGGTGGCCGTCAAGGCGGCGCTGCCGATCACCAACCCGCGACGGATGCTGTGGGTGAACATTGTTGTCTCCTCACTCGGTTACTGCGGTGCATCCCCCGTGTTTGTGCCACAACTTGCGCGCAGCACCAGTTCCGTTGCCAGTACGTCGTTGCGCGCGCGGGTCCGGGACCCGGTCACACGTTCGTGCAGCCGCTCCGCGGCCACCCGCCCCAACTCGGCCATCGGCTGCCGTACGGTCGTCAGCCCCGGCGACACGTACCGCGCCGCCATCACGTCATCCCACCCCGTAACAACAACCTCCCCAGGCACCCCAACCCCACGCCCCGCCAACACCATCAACACCGCCAACGCCAACTCGTCATTCGCACACACAAGCCCATCAGGCCGTTCGGTTGCCTTAAGCACCTTCTCGGCGACGGCGCGTCCTGCCTCCTCCGTCAGCGGTACGCGGACCGGCTTGGGAACCTGCAGGCCGCGCAGCTCGTGTGCCTTCGCGAATCCGGCGTACCGCTCGGAGACGTCGTACGAACTGGCGGGATCACCAACGAACTGCAGCCTGCTCCGCCCGTGGTCGAGCAGCCGGGTGGTGAGCAGCTCGGCGCTCGCGGCGCTCTCGCTGCGGACCGAGTCACACCCGGTCGCAGGCGGATGCGCGATCAGCACCACCGGTACGCCGGCCTTGCGCAGCCCCTGCACCGTCGGCAGGTCCAGAGCGTTGCCGTGGACAACGATCCCGTCGACCCGCCCGGCCAGATCCATCACGCTGCGGCGCGGATCCGGGTTGCCGTGCGTGACCGTGATGACAACGCTCTGACCGTGCTCGCCGGCCCAACGCTCGTACCCCATCAGCAAATCGCCGTAGAACGGACCGGCAAGGTCCGGCAGTACGAGCCCGTGCGCCTCGTGCCGCTGGACGGCGAGGCTCCGCGCGGCCCGCAACGGTACGTAGTTGAGCTCCTGTGCCGCCTGGTCCACCCGCGCCCGCGCCTTCGCCGACACCGGTCCGGTCCCTTGCAGGACACGCGAAACCGTCGCGATCGACAGCTTCGCGCGAGCCGCGACGTCGTAGATCGTCGCCGGCCGGCCGGTGGGTCCGGAAGCCACGGGGCTCACCTCCCGGGATGAAAGTGGAAGCGCTTACAGTTTGGATACCCTGCCCTGGATCGTTCAAACGGTCAAGGCTTCGGCGCCGTCCTACCCGTGGACTGCCGGCGGACGTGCCCGTGGACATGCTCGTGGGTTGCCGGAGGACTGCCCGTGGACATGTCCGTGGGCTGCGCGTGGACTGCTGGCGGACGTGTCGGTGGACTTGCCCGGTGGACTTGCCCGTGGACTGCCGGCGGACTGCCGGCGGACCTGCCTGTGGGACTGCTAGCGGACTTGCCGGTGGACGTGCCCGTCGACGTGCTCGTGGCTGCCTGTGGGCTGCGCGTGGCCGGCTCGCGGTCGGCTTGCGGTCTGCGAGGATGAAAGCGTGACCACACAGGAGCGAGACGACCGGGTCTTCCTGGTCCGGCACGGCGAAACCGAGTGGAGCAGGTCCGGCCGGCACACGTCGGTCACCGACCTCCCGCTGACCCCCGAGGGCGAACGTGTCGCAGCGAGCCTGAAGGAGCGCCTCGCGGGGGAGTCCTTCGACCTCGTACTGACCTCACCACGGCAGCGCGCCCGCCGGACGGCCGAACTGGCCGGCTTCCCGGATGCGGAGGTCGACGACGACCTGGTCGAGTGGGACTACGGCGATTACGAGGGCATCACCACCGCGGAGATCCGCAAGACCGTCCCCGGCTGGACCGTCTGGGACAACCCGGTCCCCAACGGCGAAACCCCCGCCCAGGTCGCCACCCGCCTCGACCGAGTCAACGCCCGCCTAGCCGCGGTCCCCGGAGACGTACTCGTCTTCGGCCACTCCCACGCTCTCCGAGCCCTAACCGCCCGCTGGCTCGAGCTAGCCGTAACCGAAGGCCGCCACTTCGTCCTGAACACCGCCACCCTCTCCACCCTCGGCTGGGAAAGAGGCTCCCCCGCCATCCTTCACTGGAACAGCTGACCCACCCCAGCGCGCCCCACCCGCAGCCCAGCCTCCCCGCGCCGCGCCACCCGCGCCACCCGCGCCACCCGCGCCACCCGCGCCGACCCGCGCGACCCCACCCGCCCGACCCGCGCGACCCGCGCCGACCCGCGCCGACCCGCGCCGACCCGCGCCGACCCGCGCGACCCGCCCCGCCCCCGCGCGACCCGACCCGCGCGACCCGCGCCGCGCCACGCCCCCGCGCGACCCGCGCCGCGCCACGCCCCCGCGCGACCCGCGCCGCGCCCCCGCCCCCGCGCGACCCGCGCCGCGCGACCCGCCATCCTCCGCTCCGCCTCTGTCCTGTCTTGTAGGGGTTCTTTGCGGAACATTTGTTGCGCTAGCTGGCGGAAATGTTCCGGAAAGGTACGACGGGACAGGTGGGGGAGCATGGGGTGGCGGTCAGGAACGGGTTCTTTCGGCGCAGTACCTGGAGGACCTGTACCGCGACATCGCAGGCGCGGTTGGTGATGTCGAACCATCCGTACCGCAGCGTGGCGTCGCCCCGGAGCGTCGACTGGTTGTCACGGCCGAGGTCACGCCACCGTTGGTGCGGTACGAGATGCAGCCGCCCGTCGAGCTCGACGTTCAGATGCGTGTAGTACACGTCCGTGACCATGCCGTCGACCGCGCGCTGGCGCCGGCTGCGCGGCAGGCCGTGCCGACGCTCTACATCCCGCAGATAGCGGAGTTCGAGCAGCGAATGGGAGCCGGCGACGACATCGGTGATGATCGGCCGCAGGCTGCCCCGGTGCCGCATCCGCGAATGATCCGCGAGTGCGCCGAGGAGATCCTCCAGGCCGACTCGCCCGCTCTGACAGGCCTCGGCGATGACCGCGGCTGCGTCGTCCAGCGACGGCGTGATCCCGACGATGTCGAGTACGGCGTCGGCAGGTGTACGTCGTGGTGGCATGACCGCAGCGAGCCGCGCGGACCAGTGCTTGTCGCGGCGGATCACGAGACCAGGCTGCGCCCGGACCCTTCGGCGCTCTGGGATGGTCACGTAGACGTGGCGTGCAGGGTCCGGTTTGAGCAGGCCGAGTTGCTCGGCTGCGGTGTAGTGGCTCCACGCCGCCTCGGGCCCGGCGTAGAGCAGGGCCGCTAGGAGCCGTTCGCGGTACCCGATCGGCCCGGTGTGGGCGACGTACACACCGGGATGGACGGTCCGCCACCGCTTGTTGCGGAGCGACTTCCGGATCCGCGGCTCCGGCCAGCCCGCCGCGAGGAGTTGCGCCCGCGACACGATCTGGTCCTGGTCGTCGATGAGCGCACCAAGGCCCTTGTCATGCAGTTGCTGCGTCCACCACCAGTCCACCCGCCTCAGAATGACGGATTTCGCCGCCCGCCGCCGTACCCCCTGTGGATAACCGCGAGGACCCGCCACCCCGACCCGCCACCCCGACCCGCCACCCCGACCCGCCACCCCGACCCGCCACCCCGACCCGCCACCCCGACCCGCCACCCCGACCCGCCACCCCGACCCGCCACCCCGACCCGCCACCCCGACCCGCCACCCCGACC